>NC_021313.1:0-651052 GCF_000403645.1 Salinarchaeum sp. Harcht-Bsk1 | reverse complement strand
CTCGACCATCCCCGTCGCGAGCACGAGGTCGGCCGAAGCCACGGCGGGGTTCACCTCGATTGGGACGCCCTGCGCTCCCAGCGCGCCTGCCGATCCTCGCTCGGCCTCGCCCGCGACGGCCGGGTCGATGTGCCCGACGGCAGTCGCTTCGTCTGGATCGTGGTTCACCACGAGGTCGGCGTACTCGCCGTAGGCCTCCGCGATCTCGTCGTCGGTGAGCGGCCGGTGCAGGCCGAGGCCCACGACGATCGTCACGTCCGATCTCTCGACGCCCGCGTTCGTCAGCCGTCCGATCAACGCGTCGAGCAGGACGTCGTCCGGCGTCGCTCGCGTCACGTCGGTCACGACGATCGCGACGTCGTCCCCCGGGAACGCGCGGTTCGCGATCGACGGGCCGAGCGGCCGATCCAGCGCTCGTTCGGCGGCCGCGGGAACGTCGACGGGCTCGCCGCCCGGCGGTTCGGCAACCGTCACGTCGCAGTCGGGCAGGTCGACGTCGATCGTTCCCTCGCCCAGCGGGAGTTCCATGCCGGTGCCTCTGCTCGGCTGCGCCAAAAGGTGTGCGACCCGTGGCGATTCCACCGACTGCTACTGGGGTCGATCAGCCCTGTGCCCACTCGACCATCCGCGCGTACACCGGATCCGACCGGAGCGCGTCGGCGTCGCCGACGAGGACGAGTTGGCGTTTCGCCCGGGTCAACGCGACGTTCACCCGGCGGTAGTCCTCGAAGATGGGGCTGTCGAGGTCGTCCGTCGCGACGAAGGAGACGACGATGACCTCCTTGCTCGAACCCTGGAACCGGTCGACCGTGTCGACGGCGATCGGACTCTCGTCTGCGACGTCGTCGCCGGGGTCGTCAGCGTCGCGGTCGGCCCGGTCGGCGAGCAGGTCCTCGAGCCGGTCGCCGATCGTCGCGACCTGGGCGCGATACGGTGCGATGACGCCGACGTCGCGCGGATCGAGGCCGGCGTCGAGGTAGGTGTCGATCAGGTCGGCGATGCGCTCGGCCTCGACGGCGTCGGTCCGCCCCGCGTCGTCGCCGCCGACGTCGAGGAAACTCACGCGGTCGCCGAGTTCGGCGGGAAGGGCGTCGGCAGCGACGCCGTCGAGGTCCGCCAGCGCGTGTGCGGCGACCTCTCCCGTCGCGGGACGGAGTGCGCCGTCGTAGAACTCCCGGGAGGAGAACGCCTGGATCGCCTGCGCCATCCGGTACTGTTCCTCCAGCGACACGCCGGCCTCGGGGGAGGTCTCGAGGAGGCGCTGGAACAGCGACCGCGAGAGATCGACCTCGAAGGGCGTGCTCGGTGCCTCCTGCGGGCCGGACTCGGCCTGGACGACGGGGGGCAGCTGCTCGTGATCGCCGACGAGGACGAACCGGTCGGCACGTTCGATGGCGGCGAGGGTGCCCGGCTCCGTCAACTGGGAGGCCTCGTCCACGACGGCGACGTCGAACGCCTGCTCGCTCATCACCGTCGAACCACAGGAGGCGGCCGTCGCGGCGACGACCGGTGCTGATTCGAGTGCGTCGACGAGTTCGTCTGGGTCGCCGCGCCGCTCGAGCCTGACGTCCTGCATGTCCTCGCGCACGCCGTTTGCGGAGCCGACTCGGATCGCGTCGTCGAAGCCCTGGTCGTGGAGGGCTTCCAGGGCGTTGTCCACCGCGCGGTTCGTGAACGCCGAGAGGAGCACCCGATCGCCTCGGTCGACGAGCGCGCGGACCAGCCGGGCGATGGTGTAGGTCTTGCCGGTCCCCGGCGGCCCGTGGATCAGGGAGAAGTCCTCCGCGGCGACGGCCCGCTGGACGGCCCCGTTCTGGGCGTCGTTGTTGGGCACGAATTGCGGCCCGTCCTCACCAAGCAGTGCGTCGTCGAACTCCGGATCGGCGCGCTCGAAGAGCACGTCCTTCCGGCGCTGGTCCCCTTTGAGGATCCCGTCCATCAGCGCGGAGAGCATCCGATCGGCCGTGATTTCGGAGGGGTACTGGTCGAGCCGGGTGAGTTCGACCGGCTCGTCTGCAGTCACGACGACCAGTTCGGGATCGAGCCGCTGGATCCGGCAGAACTCGGCGTGCCCTTCGATCGGGTCGCCGTCGCTGGCGAGCGCGAAGTCACCCTCCCGGAGCTTCGAGACGGCGGCGCTGGGCCGTCGAGCAGTGAGGCGCCAGCGCCCGCCGGGGAGCGGCTCCTTCCCCTCGAACTGGAGGTCCACGAGCGCCCGATCGTCGGCCGCTCGCTCGGCGGGAGTTTGCTCCCAGAGCTTCCGGTACTCGTCGTGGATGGCGCGACGTTCGAGTTCGATCGCGCGGTAGAACGCGTCGAAGTAATCGCGCTCGGCGTCGGGGACCTGCCGCCCGATCGCGCCGGCTTTGGACTCCTGGCCGAGGCGGCCCGCGACGACCATGCAGGTGTCCTGGACGAAGCAGCGGTCGCAGTTGGCGTCGGCCTCGTGGCCGGTGGGAACCGAGACGTCGGCCTCCATCGCGGCGAGTTCGTTGCGCGACCGGAGCGCGAAGTCGAGCAGGCCGTCGTTGAGCGCGAACTCCTTGGCCGGCGAGAGGTCCCCACCCGTCTCCGCGCGGTCCAGCGTGGCGTTCTTGGTGTAGAGGAGGATTCCGGTGTCGACCGGCACGCCGCGTTCGCGGAGCATCAGCGCGTAGAGAGCGGCCTGGATCTTGTCGTGGAATCGTGGATCCGAGCGGGTGTTCTTCCCGGTCTTGAGTTCGACTGGCATGCCCCGCCGGACGGCGTCGGCGCGTCCCTTGAGGCCCAGTCGTTCGGAGATCAGCAACTGTTCGGAGCGCCAGTCGTCGCCGTCGGTGAGGGTGCCCTGGTTCAGCCAGCCCTGGATCGCCTCGGCGTGTTTGGTCACGGTATCGGTGACGGCGTCGGGGTCGAGCCCGAGCAGGCCGAGGTTGAGCCCGGCGCCCTCGATCCGATCGTCGACGGCCGCCTCGACGTCGACGCCCCGGAGAAGGTCGCCGAACACCTCGTGGACGATGGTCCCGAGGACGAGCGGTTCGGCGAGTTCCGCGTCGTCGATCTTCGAGAGGTAGTACTGCCGGGGGCACTGGACCCACTCGCGGACGTCGGTCACGTCGACGAGGAAATCGGGCTCGACGACGACCAGGGAGTCCGGCGTCGTCGAGGCCGATTGGACGGTGTCGGTCCCCGGTTCTGCGGTGGTCCCGCCGTCGGGCGTCGGCCCGGATCCGTCGCCGCTCGCGCCCGGTCCACTCGGCACGTTTTCTCCGTCGCTGCCGGCCGATTCCGCCGCGGCGTCGGATTCGTCTGCGATCGGCTCGGGTGGCTCGCCCCAGTCGGGATCGGTCACGCCGAGTTCCATTCCGGGTTCGAGGTAGGCGGCGGTCTCCGTCCAGCGGTTCCAGAGGGTCACGGTAACGGGACCGTACTCGTCGCTGCGGAGCGTCACCTCGACGAGTTCGCTCGTCCCGCGCTGGGTGGTGACCTCCCGGACGTCGCCGATCTCGAGGACCCTGCCGCGAAGCACGGTCGAATCTCGGAGCGGCTTCGGCCTAAACGCTGTCGCACCCCGGCGGTCGACGATGGACGGTTGGCGATTGGCGGTCGACGATGGACGGTTGGCGATTGGCGGTCGACGATGGACGGTTGGCGATTGGCGGTTGGCGATGGCCAACGAGCGATTGCGGGGCAGTGAGCGGCCGGCTGTGGCCGGTCGGCGGTGGGCGGTTGGTGGTGGACGGTTGGCGATCGCTGATCGTCGACGCCCGTCGTCATCGCGCGGAGGATCAGTGCCTGTCCGAATCACTGAAGGCCTAGGCTGTGAGTGAGGAAGGTATGATCCTCTCGGACCGGGACATCCGCCGTCGGCTCAACGACGGCGACCTCTCGATCGAGCCCCTCGACGACCCCGAGATGCAGATTCAGCCGGCGAGCGTCGACATGCGCCTCGGCCGGGAGTTTCTCACCTTCGAGCAGTCGAACATCCCCTGTATCCGCCCGGATCGGGCGGCCGACGCCTCCGAGTACACGACGCGGACGACGATCCCCGATTCGAGCCAGAGCGGCGGCCAGCGGACCCTCCAGGACGTCGCCGACGACGCCGACGAGGAGACCGACACGATCGACGAGGAGTTCATCCTCCACCCCGGCGACTTCGTGCTCGCGACGACGAAGGAGCGCGTCGCCATCCCCGACGACCTCATCGCTCACGTCGAGGGACGCTCGTCGCTAGGCCGACTCGCGATCGTCGTCCACGCGACCGCGGGCATCGTCGACCCCGGCTACGAGGGTCAGATCACGCTCGAACTCTCGAATCTCGGCACTGCACCGGTCGCGCTGAAACCCGATATGCGAATCTCCCAGCTCACCTTCACGAAACTCTCCTCTGCGGCCGAGCGCCCCTACGGAGAGGAGCGCGGCTCGAAGTACCAGGGGCAGACTGGCCCGCAGGCCTCGCGGATCGGCAGCGACCGGGAGTTCGGCGGGGACCAGTAGCGCTTCGCGCGTTTCCCGGATTTTATCGACGGCAAAGGGAGCAGTCCGGGCTACCACCGACCGAGCAACTCGTTCGGTCACCGCAGGAACGACGCTCCGCCGGGATCGTCTCGGGTCAGGCTGCTGCCCGTGCCCGTTCCAGACGGTCCGTGAACGCTTCGCGGACGTTCGCGGCGAGTTCGTCGTTCGGCCGATCCACGTCGGAAGACCAGTCTTCGAAGGCCTGTGGGACGAGCATGTGCGAGATCGCCCGGTAGAGCGGGCGGTTGCGTTCCAGCCCTGTCGGAAGGTCCCCGGCCCGCTCGCGATACCCCTCGTGCAAGGCGGCCTCCAGTTCCCGCCGTTCCTCCTCGCTCACGTCCGGTTGTTCCAGGTGATGGAAGGCGGCCTCGACGAGTCCGAAGGCGGGATCGCCGACCATCGCACGCTCCCAGTCGAGCATCCCCAGTGGCTCGAAGTGGACGTTGATCCGGCTCGGATCGCAGTGCAGCAGCGTCGGCGTCCCCGCGACTGCTGGGTCGAACTCCCGGATCACCGAGACGAGGCGCTCCGGCAGGTCGTCGAAGCGATCCGGGAACCAGTCGTCGGCCCGCCACTCGACCGTTCGACAGAGGACGTCGGCCCAGTCCTCGCCCACCAGGTCGAGGCCGGTCCGGTCGCCGCCCTCGACGACGCCCGATCGATCGAACCTGGCTTCGTGGACGCCAGCGATGGCTCGGCCGACCAGCCGGAGCAGTCGCCCTCGGTCACCGTCGTCGCGCCAGGCGTCGTTGAAGATCGTTCCCGGGAGTGGTTCGGTGGCGAGGTACGGTGGCTCGCCCCCGGCGTCGGCCGCGACGATCGGTGGCGTCTCGACGCCGGAGTGGGCTGCGGCGTAGCGCGTCGCGGCGATCTCCCGTTCGAGTCGCCGACTCGTGTCGGTCGCCGTCTTGACGTAGACGGGGTCGGCGTTCTCGAAGTCGACGCGTGCTGTGTGGTTGCCGGGGCGAACCGTCTGTGGCTCGATGGTCGCGACGGTGCAACTGGGGAGCGCGCTTCCGACCGCGCGTTCGACGGGGTCCGACATGAGGCGACGTCTAGACCGAGTCTGCGACGCACTCGCCCTAAACGCTGTGATGGTGGTAAGCATCGCTGGGTTGGAACCGGTCGATACGGGATCGAACGGGCAGCGCGGTCGTCGGTTCGACAGCGAGAATGCGGGCTACCCTGGCGTCGCGCTCGCGAGCATCCCCGCCACGCCTTCGAGTTCGTCCTCGTTCACGGTGTGGCCCATGCCGGGGTAGAGCTCCACCGTCACGTCTCCACCGAGGGCTTCCAGCGACTCGGCGGTCTCGTGGACGCGCTCCGCTGGGATGTGGGGATCGACGTCGCTGCAGCCCAGGAACGCCGGCGTCCCCTCGAGGTCACGCTCTGCTGTCGCGAGCGTCGCCTCCTCGTCCCACTCGATGCCCTCGGGCCCGATGCGCCCCCCGGAGAGGGCGACCAGGCCGCCGTAGCGAGCCGGATTTCTCGCGACGAATTCGCTGGCGAGGCAGCCGCCCTGGGAGAAGCCCAGGAGGACGACCTGCTCGCGCCCGACGGCCTCGGCTGCCTCCGCGACCGTTCGCTCGACCAGCCCCAACGCACTCGAGAGGTGGGGTTCGTTGGCGTCGATCGGCGCGAGGAAGGAGTTGGGATACCAGGTGTTCCGGTGTGCCTGGGGCGCCCGGATCGCGAGGTCCGACACGTCACGTCGTGCGGCGGCTTGCTCGACGAGATCCACGACGCTCCGGGCGGTCGCGCCACGGCCGTGCATCGCGACGACGGCTGCACTGGCGTCCTCGAGGGCGGCGCCGGCAGTGACGACGGTCGCTTCGCCGTGGGGATCGCTCATACCCGGATCGACGGTCCCCGGAGTAAAATGGCGTCGGGTGGCGGCGAGGTGAGCGGGCTTCGGTCGAGGGCGGGTTACAATCGCGGGAGGATTCGATCACGGACGGGTCAGGATCGCGGGCGGGTTTCGATCGGGGAAGCCAGGATTTCCGCCCGGCGTAGCGACCTCACTCGACGGCGACGGTCCGGCGGTCCTCGATCGGCTGCAGCGGAAGCTCCGGGAAGACGACTTCGACGGCGAGTTCGAGTTCGTCGGCGTCGGCGCCAAAGAGCGCGAGTGGCACCGTCGTCGCGTCCGAGAGGTACGTCTCGTCGGCGGTCATCTCGACGCCGTTGACGGTCACTCGAACGCCGGCCTGGGCGCCATCGCCGCGATTGTGGATCGTCGCCTCCGAAAAGTCGCGGTCGCCGGCCGGAATCGAGTCGGGGAGGTCGCCCCACTCGATTTCGATCCGCGGGAGGTCGGCCGCGGCATCGACGATGCGCTCGGCGACGCCGTCGCCGACCCCCGCCGCGGCCACCGTCGCCGGCGTCGCTGCGGCGATTTCTGCCGGCGATTCGAAGCCGGCTTGGGCCAGGGACCGGGCGCGCCCTTCGCCGACGCCCTCGATCGCGGTGAGCGCGGCGGCGTCGGGGCCGACGCCGTGCTCGATTCTGGCTTCGAGCCGTCGACACTCGTTGGCTGCGGCTGGGCCGGCGAACTCCCCCAGCACGGCGCCGAGCGCGGCGAGCATCCGGAGTGCGTTCTGGCGGATGATCCAGGCGTCCGACCGGAGCGAGTTGGGCGTCGTTCCAGCCACGGCGGCCTGGAGGATCGCGAGCACCTTCCGCTGGCCGTCGGGCAGGTCCGTCGCTCGCTCGCCGAGGACTGCGTCGACGGCGTCGGCCTCGTCGCTCCGGGCGGCCACGTCGTCGAACTCGACGGCGGTCGCGACCGCGCGGAGGATCCCTGCATCGTCGATCTGCTCGCGGGTCGCGAGGTCGTGGAAGCCCCGGGCGGTGTCGAGTCTGAGGTAGAACCTGGAGGCGAGGCGGCCCAGTGCGGTGGGTGCGACGCCGTCGGTCCCGCCCGGCCCGTCGAGATCCAGGAAGCCGTCGCCGGCGAGGGACGCGAGGGTGTCGTCGACGCGGGCCTCGAGTTGCTCGTCGTCGTCGCCCGCCGCGCGCACCGCGTAGAACGTCGTCTGGAGCCAGGCGATCGCGTCGTCGCGGGACTCGATCGTGCCCACGCAACACTCCGCGAGACAGTGCTCGGGCAGGTCGTCCGCGAGATTCGAGTCGATCTCGGTCCCCTCGCGAAGGAGTCGGCGGTAGCGATCGGCGTCGGCGCGGTCGGTGATCACCCAGCCGTAGCCCACGTCGTCGTAGCCCGGCCTGCCTGCGCGGCCGAGCATCTGGAGCACGTCGAGGGGACTCATCTCGACCTCGCCCTCCAGCGGATCGTGGTACTTCGTGTCGCGGATGATCACGCAGCGCGCGGGGAGGTTGACGCCCCAGGCGAGCGTCGAGGTCGAGAAGAGCAGTTCGATCTTCCCCTGCTTGAACCACTCCTCGATCAGGTCGCGATCGTTCTTCGAGAGGCCGGCGTGGTGGAAGGCGACGCCGTCGAGGACGCCCTGTCTGAGTTCGTCGTTCTCCAGGCGCTCGGTCTCGGTGTGGAAGTCGTAGTCGCCGCGGGCGCCGATCCGGATGTCCCGTTCGGCGAGTTCGTCCCTCGTCTTCGCCGCGGCGCGCTGAGTGTCCTGTCGCGATGCGACGAAGACGAGCGCCTGGCCGTCCTCCTCGAGGTGGGGCTGGGCGAGGTCGAGCGCGCGGTAGAGCCGGCGGTACTTGTCGGCGAAGGAGTTCTCGCCGTGGCTGTAGGTCTTGACGTCGGCGTTGAGTTCGACTGGGCGGTGATCGTCGTCGAAGTCGAACGTGGTCGCGTCGGGCGCGTCGAGCCATGCGGCGACCTCCTCCACGTTGGGCATCGTCGCCGAGAGCGCGACGATCCGGGGGTCACAGAGCCGGCGGAGCCGTGAGATCGTGACCTCCAGCGCGGAGCCCCGGCGCTCGGAATCGAGCAGGTGGACCTCGTCGACGACGACGGTGTCGACGTCGGTCACGAAGTCGTAGCGGTGGGTGTCGTGCTTCCGCGTCGCCGAGTCGAGCTTCTCCGGCGTCATCACGAGGATGTCCGCCCTGCGTGCGCGCCGGGGATTCAGGTCCCGCTCGCCCGTGACGACGTACACCGAGTAGCCGAGTTCCTCGAAGCGGTCCCACTCCGCTTCCTTCTCGTTCGTCAGCGCGCGCATCGGCGCGACGAACAGGGCGGTCCCGCTGCGATCGAGGGTCTTGCAGATCGCCAGTTCGGCGATCGCAGTCTTGCCGCTCGCCGTCGGCGCGCTCGCGACCACGTTCTCGTCGGACTCGAGAATCCCCGGGATCGCGGCGCGCTGCATCGCGTTGAACTCGTCGAAGGCGAACGCGTCGGCAAAGGACGGCAGCACTTCGGCGACTTCCATCTACCCCTTTCGGGGACGGGGTCGCTCATAGGCGTTTCCGTCCCTGCACCGTGCGGAGTGAATGTGGAAGTTGAATTCGAGAGTTTTTGTTCCTGTAGCAGCCGCAGCAGCCCCTCACGGAAGCCCCCTCCCGCTCGACCGGCCGCGACTCGCCGAGAGACGTTCCGGGTCACTCGCATCGCTCGTTCCCGGGCTGCGACTCTCGAGCCACTCGCTCGACTTCGTCTCGCGAGGACGCTGCGCGCTTCGTTCGCTCGCTACGCTCGCTCACTGCAGTGCTTACTTCGCCGGGGCCGGATCGACCGGTCGGCCCCTTCCGAAGCCCCGCCCGGTTGGTTCCCGAGATCCGCGAAACCCCGGTGGTCCACGTCGGCGCGCGCTGGCGTGGCGGCGAGCCCCGAAGCGGGCGAGCCGCCGTCGCCAGCCAGCGTGCGAGGGATGAGCAGCGAAGTGGTGAGCGGAGCGAACCCGAGCAGCGCAATCGGTTGGGGAGGACGTGGCTACCGGGTGGGGCTATCGGAAGTCGCAGCAGCTGCTAAGTATCTATCAAAGGCGGAAGCAAAAATATTCAGCCGAGAATTCAGGCGTAGCGCTCGAGGTCGGGGCGGTCGAGCTCCTCCATGACCGCGTCGGCAGTCTCGTCCAGCAGCGCGCTGCCCTCGTCGGAGACGATCCGACCCTCGGAGCCGGCCTGCTCGACGAGGCCCTCCTCCTCGAGGTCCTGCAGGATCGTCCGGATGACGTTCTTGGAGCCGTCCTCGCGGCTCGGCGGCGAGACGACGTAGCGGTTGGAGCCGCGCTTGGTGCCGCCGTAGGCCGTGGAGAGGCGCTCGACGCCGACCGGGCCGTCGGTGGCGACCTTGCGCAGGACGCTGGCGGCGCGGTGGCTCCAGAACTCCTCCTGTTCCGGCGGCAGTTCGTTGTCGGCGCCCGTCTTGGCGAACTGGGCCCACTCCGGTGCCTCGAGTCGGTCCGCGAGTTCCTCGGCGACCGCCTCGTTGAGGTCCTCGGCGGGGACGTCGTAGAGCGTCGTCATGGCGTCTGCTTCCCCGGCGCGGCATTAAAGGGCATCGGATTCGGGGTGGGGAGCAGTCCGCGTGAGATACCACTCACGTCGACCGCGGCTTAAAAACTCCCTCACAGACTGGGGACACCGTTTTGGACGTTCCAGCCGTCGATTCGCGTATCGAGCCATGTCCCAGGACTCTGCCTACTCCCGGTCGAGCACCCTCGGGCACGTCCGTGACGTCTACGCCGACCAGGCGTCGACGTTCGCCCGGTTCGCGTTCCTGAACCGTCTCCTCAGCGGCCGGTATCGCCGGCGGGCGTTCGAATCCGCCGAGGGTGCAGTCCTCGACGTCGCCTGCGGTCTCGGGACGAATCGCGGCTTCGTCCCGAACGCTACGGAGTACACCGGCATCGACGTCAGCCCCGAGATGATCGAGCAGGCCGCGAAGCGCCACGACGACCTCGAACGCGGCGAGGACCTGTACGAGATGGACGCCCAGGACCTCGATTTCCCCGACGACAGCTTCGACACGGTGATCTCCTCGCTCTCGACGTGCACCTTCCCCGACCCCCACGCCGCGCTCTCGGAGATGCACCGCGTCTGTCGGCCCGACGGCCAGGTGCTTCTGCTCGAACACGGCCGGAGCAGCGTCTGGCCGATCGCGAAGTTCCAGGACTGGCGTGCCGAGGCGCACTTCGAGAAGCACGCCTGCCGCTGGACGCAGGAGCCACTGGAAATCGTGGAGGACTCGCCGCTGACGGTGGAATCGCACTGGACGGCGCTCTTCGGGATTCTGACCGGGGTCGAGGCGCGGACCGGGTGACGACGATGGATCGACACGATCCCGCTCCTACCCGGGCCGAACCGTCCGTCTCGGCGGTTCTCGGATCAATCACTCTCGGGCGGGCTCCAGCGCCGAATCGCAGTACGTGCAGTTCGCCCGATTCGACGGGTTTGGCGATCCACAGTCCGGACAGTTGATGGAACGGTCCGTCGCTTGACTCTCGTCGGCGTCCGCCCCGTTCGCTGCGACCTGGTGGTCGTAGAGCACGCCGCAGCCGTCGCAGCGGGCGACGTTTCGACCGCCCCACGTGCTCCCAACCAGCTTGCTGACGTCGCTCTCCTTCGATACGCGGACGTTGATCGTCGAGGTCTCCGTGCTATCACAGACCGGACAGGCCATTGCTATCGGGTGTATCCCACGGAGAGTGGCTTCAGTGTACCGTCGCATTGGACGGGGATCGGACGGAGCCCGCGACCGCACCCTTTTACCAGCCGCCGTCCCCACCACGAACCGAGACACATGGACGAGCGCGCAGCCCTCCGGATGCTCGATACGGCGCTGCCCAGCGCCGGCGACGACGCGGCGGTCGTGGACGGGCAGGTCGTGACGACCGACATGCTCCACGACGCGACGGACTTTCCGGACGGCACCACGCGCTACACCGCCGGCTGGCGATCCGTCGGGGCTTCGCTCTCCGACGTCGCGGCGATGGGCGCGGAGGCCACCTCAGCCGTCGCGGTCTACGCCGCCCCAGAGTTCGACGAGTCCGAACTGCTGGACTTCGTGGCGGGCGCGAGCGACGTCTGCGAGTCCGTCGACGCCGCCTACGTCGGCGGCGACCTCGACCAGCACGTCGAGTTCACCGTCGCGACCACTGCGCTCGGCGAGACCGAGGATCCGGTCCTCCGGAGCGGTGCGGAACCGGGCGACGCCGTCTGCGTCACCGGTGCTCTCGGGCGCTCTGGTGCGGGCTTCCGGTACTTCCAGCGCTGGCAGGACGACGGCGACGAGGCGGCGCTCGAGCGAGCGAACGACCTGTTCCAGTTCCCGCCACGCGTCGCCGCCGGTGGGGCGCTCGCCGAGTACGCCTCCTCGATGATGGATTCCAGCGACGGCCTCGCCCGGTCGCTCCACCAGATCGCAGAAGCGAGCGACTGCGGCGTGGCGATCGATTCCGACCGACTCCCGGTCCACGACGGTATCGAAGCCGTCGCGATGGACGCCGAGGACCGCCTGGAACTGACCACCTTCTTCGGCGAGGACTTCGAACTCGTCCTGACCGTTCCGGCGGCGGATCTGGACGCGGCGCAGGCTGCCTGTCCGATCCCGCTCACGAAGGTCGGCGACGTCACGGAGCCGGGACCCGCCGACGCGACGGAGCAACCGGCGCTGACGATGGACGGTGCGGCGCTTCCGGACCGTGGCTACACCCACGGTGGGGACTGAGCGCTCGACGAGCGACTGCCGCGTCGGGGTCGTCGGCGGCTGCTTCCTCAACTCACGATCGCGATCGGCACCGGCGCGAAACAGGTCATCCCGACGACGAACGTCGCGATACCGACGACCGTCCGTTTCCAGCCGATGTCGGTGCTGTCGTCCGTCGGCGTCGCTGGGCCGACGAACGCCAGTGCGAGTGCGATCGTGCCCCAGACGATCCAGAGCGTGACGTTCCGCGGCGCGAGGTCGCGCACGAGCAGGAGGTACCCCGCCAGCGCGTAGAGCACCCCCGGCACCACCGCTGCGATCGTCGCCTGGTACTCGGGTGCGATCGCGCGGACGACGTGGCCCCCGTCGAGTTGGCCGACGGGAATGAGGTTCAGGAACGTGACGAACATCCCGACCCAGCCGGCGACGACGACCGGGTGGACCGTGGTCAGCGGATCGTCGTAGTACAGTGGCTGCCCGGTGAGCCAGGAGAGGAAGTGCAACAGCGGCGGGAACCCGATCGCGATCTCCTGGGCGTTCTCGGAGGTCGCGAGTTCCGCGGGCGCGGTGACCGGATCGAGGTAGAGCCCGACGACTGTCACCGCGACCGTGGCGATCAGGCCAGCGATCGGCCCAGCGACGCCGATGTCGAACAGGGCCTTCCGATCGGGCATGGACCCTTTCATCCGGATCACCGCACCCATCGTGCCGATGAGCGTCGGGACGGGGATGAAGTAGGGCAGGGTCGCGTCGACGTCGTGGCGGCGCGTCATCACGTAGTGGCCCATCTCGTGCACCCCGAGGACGGTCATGATCCCGACGGAGAAGGGCCATCCCTTCCAGATCTGGGTGGGCTCCTGGATCGGATTGACGAAGAACCACATCGACCCCGCGATCAGCGTCGACCCGATCGTGAGCACGAACAACAGCAGGTGCGTCCAGGGGACGCCGTCGACGCCCGAGGCAGCCGGTCGCGCGACGACGACGTCCTCGCCAGCCCGTTCGACGTGGGAGATGGCGTACCCGGCGTTCCGGAAGGCCGGCGTGATCGCTGCTTCGAGATCGTCGCCGACGAGCGCGTGGCCGAAGTAGTAGACGCGGTCGCCCTCGGTCCGCACCTCCGTCACGTGGAAGGCGTGATCGATCGCAGACGGTGGTGGCGGTCGATTGGCGTCGGTCCCCGGACCACCAGGCTGCTCGGCGTCGAGGGAGCCGGGCCCGAGGTCCGCCGTACCGCCGTTGGCCGACGCCGCTCCCCATCGCGACTGACGCTCCGACCGATCCCGACGGTCCGAGGGCTCTCGATCGCGTTCGGTGCCGTCCCGGCCGTCGCGGTCACGCGGACCGACTCCCCGACCGGGGTCCTCGGAGGGCATCGGTGCCTCGTAGCGGCTCCCGCCTGATAAACCCTGTACGCCTTCCGGAATCCGGGCGAGGGCGATTCCCGGGTGCGCTCGGGAGGGGTGATCAGCCCTCGAGCGTGAACGTCTCGTCGCCGTCGAGGACGTGGACCTCGGCGTCGCTGCCGGTGCCCCGGACCTCGTTGACGAAGTCCTGCACCTCGATCTCGATCGGCGGGAAGGTGTCGTAGTGCATCGGGAACGCGTGATCGACGTCGAGCCAGTCGATCGCGATGGCGGCCTGCTGTGGCCCCATCGTGAAGTGATCGCCGCAGGGGACTGCCGCGGCGTCGGGCTGGAGGTAGGGGCCGAAGACGTCGCGCATCTCGGTCATGAGCGCGGTGTCGCCGGCGTGGTAGAACGTCTCGCTCTCCTCGTCCGCGAGCTGGGTCGGCTTGGTGTCGCTGATCACGTATCCGGCGGGAATCCCGGCGTCCATGCCGTAGCCAGTCTCGATGCCGTTGGTGTGCATCGCCTGAACCATCGTCACGAACGCGTCGCCGGCCTCGACCGTCCCGCCGATGTTCATCCCGATCGTCTCCTGGGTCTCGTGCTCGTCGTCGAGATACCCGGTGATCTCGGGGGTGCCACAGACGACGGCCGAGTCAGCGAACTCGGCGGCGTGAGCGATGTGGTCGGCGTGGCCGTGCGTGAGCAGGAGGTAGTCCGGCGCGTCGAGGTCGTCCGGCGACAGGTCTGTGTGGGGGTTGTCGAAGAACGGGTCGATCAGGATCGACGTGTCGCCGACGGTGACGTGCCAGGTCGAGTGACCGTGCCAGGTGAGCTCCATAGCCACGAGGAAATTCGGCAGAGAGGCCCTTAACCGTGTGTGGTCGTGGCAGGGGGATCGAGTGGGGGACCGTTGCCAGCGACCGACAGCGCCCGCCGCGTCTCTCGACAGTCAGGACAGCTCGGCGCGGATCAGGATCGTCTCGTTCGCCGTTCCGCGCGCCCAGACGACGTCCACGACGCTGCCGGCGTCGGGCGCTTCGCTCGTCTCGAACCGGTCCTCCGACGAGACGGGTCCCTGCCAATCCTCGCGCACCCGCTCGCCATCGACGGTGTAGGCGACGGTGATGCCCTCGACGTCGGGACCGCCCCCGTGGACGACCGCGACCCGGCCGTCGTCGAGCATGGAGAGCTCCCACGCGACTCTCGGTGGTGCGTCCCTGCCGAGTTCCCGGGGATCCACCGGCGTCGGCAAACCGTCGTACGCGGGGACAGGGACGCCGCGACGGAGCAGCTCCGGCGCGTCGGCCAGCGTGGCGGTCGAGACCGACCCCTCGATTCGAACGGAGCGACCGCTGGCGCTGACGGTCCACTCGACGTCAGTGAGGTATCCGGCAGCGACGGCTTCGTCGACCGCAGCGCGGACCGAGTCGACGGACGCGACCCGTCCGCGGCGGTATCGCAGTACTCGCGTGATGGCGGTCGTCTCGTCGCCGACGTTCGCGGACAGGCCCGCGGCCAGCAACGAGGACGCAGTGCCGTCGTAGGCCTCGCTTCCCGTATCGGGACGCTCGGCGACGAGGTCGAAGGCGGTCGCGATCGTTGCACTGCCACTGGGGAGTTCGTCGACCGTCGCCGCGAGGGTGGGCGTGGTCTCAGCAGCGGCGGCCGCGTCGCTCTGTAGCCCCTCGATCGCAGCAGCGGTCACGTCGGCTGCGGAGAGCGAGGTCGCCCGCCGATTCCCGAACGTCATGGCGTCTTCGTCGACGGCGAACCCCTCGACGGTCGCTCCACCGTTGCCGAAGCGCCGATAGCCCCGCGACCGACCGAGGTTCTCGAGTTGCTCGCGCGTGGCGAGCCAGTCGACGGCGCCGTCGACGTCGATCGACCCCTCGGCAACGAGATCCGTTCCGTCCGACGCAACCACGCCCAGGTCGCTCCCCGGGTGGCCGACCTGCCGCACGGTCTGGCCGGAGAGCCGATCGACGTCCTCCACCGCCGTGCCCCGTAGCTGATCGACCACGGTCACGAACTGCCCGGCGAGGCTGGGCATTGCGTCCGTCCCGCCGAGGGTTCGCTGGATCGCTGCCGGGTCGTACCCGTACGCGCAGTGGAAGTTCGGGGCGACCCCCGGTAGCGGATTCGGGAGCGGCGTCAGGAAGGTACTGGACGCAGAGCTACTGGAAGAGCCGACAGTGAAGAAACACCCCGCCGAACTCGCGAGCGTCGCCGTCGTGAGGGCTCCGCCGGCGCGGCGCAGGACCGATCTACGATCGAGCACGCTCGGGAGTCGCGCTCCCCAGGGTAAAACCTCCACCGGCCGGCGGACCGCCGGGCGTACAGGGTGAACGTGGACACGACCCCCACAAATCGGATTTCCACAATCTTGGAACGATGGGACAATACTAATGTGGGGGCTGCGTAGATCCACCTGTGACAATGCCAAGTACCGATATCGATCCGGCGAAAACTGTCGACTCGCGAGGCGCTAGCTGCCCGGGACCGCTCATGGACCTCATCGGGGCGATCCGTGGTCTCGACTCCGGCGCCGTCGTGCGGCTCCTGAGCGACAACGAGCAGTCGCTGACCGACGTGCCCGAGTGGGCCGAGGAGTCGGGCAACGAGGTGCTCGAGGTCGAGGAGACCGAGGACCACTACGCGATCTACGTCCAGAAGGCATGACCGAGCACGTCGTCATCGTCGGCGCGGGGACCGGTGGGACCGTCCTCGCCAACGACCTCGCGGACCGACTGGAACGGGAGATCGACGCGGGTGACATCGAGGTCACCCTCTACAACGACGATCCAGACCACGTCTACAAACCGGTCTGGCTGTACGTTCCCTTCGGACTCCGGGAACCCGAGGACGGCCGCCGGCCCCTCTCGGACCTCGTCGACGACCGGGTCGACCTCCGGATCGATCGGATCACCGATATCGACACCGACGCAAAGGAACTGCGGACCCGCGACGCCGCCGGCACTGTGTCGTACGACCACCTCGTGCTGGCGACCGGTTCCACGCTCGCGCCCGAGGTCGTCCCCGGCCTCGCGGAGGCGGGCCACAACTTCTACAGCCAGGACGGGGCCGAGGCGCTCCGCGAGGACCTCCTCTCCTTCGAGGAGGGGCGGGTCGTCCTCAGCGTCGTCGGAACGCCCCACATGTGCCCCGCGGCGCCCCTGGAGTTCGCGTTCATGGTCGACGACTGGTTCCGCGAGCGCGGGATGCGCGACGACGTCGAGGTCGTCTACACCTACCCGATCCAGCGCGTTCACGGTAACCCCCACATCGCGGAGTGGGCGGAGCCGCTCATGCACGAACGCGACATCGAGGTGCAGACGTTCGTCAACGCCGAGTCCGTCGATCCCGACGCGGAGACGATCGAGACGATGGAGGGCGACTCCATCGACTACGACCTCCTCGTCACGATTCCGCCCCACGAGGGCGTTGACCTGATCACCGAGGCCGGCCTCGGTGACGAGGGGTGGGTCGACGTCGATAGCAATACGCTCGAGGCGACCGAGGCCGAGGACGTCTACGCGCTCGGCGACACCGCAGACACCGGCGTCCCGAAGGCCGGCAGCGTCGCGCACTACCAGGCCGGCGTCGTCGCCCAGCGGATCGCCAGCGAGGTGCGCGGGCGACCGGCGACGGCGACCTACGACGGCAAGACGCTGTGCTTCATCGAGACCGGGATGGACGAGGCCAGCTTCGTCGAGTTCGACTACGAGAACCCGCCGTCGCCCGCGCCGCCGTCCCAGGCGCTGCACTGGTCGAAGCTGTCGTACAACGAGTCCTACTGGCTCACCGCACGGGGGCTGCTCTAAGCATGACCGACGAACCTAGAGCGGCCGACGACCGAGACGCTGTGGAGGAGCAGGCGGCGGACGGCGGGGTCGCCGAGAGCGCCGAGGCCGATCCCCTCGAGGCCGCCATCGAGGAGAACCCCGAGGCGGTCGCCGAGTTCGTCCGCCGACTGGACGCCGTCAACGAACTGCTGGACGTCGTCGCGCTCGGCGAGAGCGCGATGACCGACGAGATGGTCACGGAACTCGCCGGGACGGGGGCCACCCTCGCGGAGTCCGCCGACGGTCTCGCGACCGACGAGACGGTGGCGCTCGCGGAGACCGTCGGTGACAACGGCGAGGAGCTCCAGGCGGCCCTCGAGACGATGCTCGAACTCCAGCGCACCGGAACGCTCGACGACCTCGCGGAGCTGGCGTCGGTCGGCTCGCTGGCCACGGCCGCCCTCGACGACGAGATGGTCCGCTCGCTCGCGGCGATGGGCGGTTCGCTCGGCGAGGTCGCCGACACGGCGGCGGCGCCCGAGACGCGGGACGGCATCGAGACCATGCTCGAGGGGATCGGCGAAGCCCAGCGCGCCGAACCCGAGCCCGTCGGCGCGATCGGGATGGCGAGGGCCATCCGCGACCCCGAAGTGAAGTACGGGCTGGGCTACGTGCTAGCTATGGCACGAGCGATCGGTCGAGCACGAGCCGAGGACGCATCGTCGCAATGACGCCTTCGGACACCAGACACGCCGACGACGCGATGACGCCGCTGGAACTTCGCGCCGACGTGCCCGCCCTGCAGGAGGGCGCGTACTTCAACTTCGGCGCGCACGGCCCCAGTCCGCGGTTCGTCGTCGAGGCCGCCGAGGCGTTCCTCGAGAGTCACGAGTACGAGTCGCCGATCCTCGACGACCCGTACGAAACGGCCTTCGACACGTTCGAGATGGTCCGCGAGGCGGTCGCGGACTTCGTCGGTGCCGAGGCCGAGGAGATCGCGCTCACGGAGAGCACCACCGCCGGTATCAACGCGATCGCCGGGGCGATCGACTGGGAGCCATGGGACGTGGTCGTCCGCACCGACCTCGAACATCCCGCCGGCATCCTCGCCTGGCAGCGCCTCGAACGCGAGGGCGTGGAGGTACGGGTCGTCGAGACCACCGACGGCCGCGTCGATCCAGAGGAGTTCGCCGAGGCCGTCGACGGCGCCGACCTCGCCTGCTTCAGCGCGCTCACCTGGACCCACGGGACCCGCCTGCCGGTCGCCGACCTCGTCGACATCGCCAACGACGCCGGCGCGTTCACGCTGGTCGACGCGGTGCAGATCCCCGGCCAGGCAGAACTGGACGTCTCCGAGTGGGGCGCCGACGCCGTCGCAGCCGCGGGCCACAAGTGGCTCCTCGGGCTCTGGGGCGGCGGCTTCCTCCACGTGGATCGCGAGGCTGCAGAGGAACTCGAACCGCGCACCGTCGGGTATCGGAGCGTCGAGAAACCGACGGCCGACGTGTTCGAATTCGAACCCGGCGCGAAGCGCTTCGAGGTCGGCTCCGCGAACCCGGCGTCCCACGTCGCGCTCGCCGAGGCGATCGAGGCGATTGACGAGGTCGGCGTCGATCGGATGGAGGAGCGCACGCTCGACCTGGCAGGCCGGCTCGCGGGTGGGGTGCCGGAGGAGCGGCTGCTGAGCCCCGCAGAGCCGGAGTCCGGGCTCGTCACGATCGACGTGCCCGATCCCGAAGCGACGGTCGAGCGGCTGCGCGAGGACGGGATCGTCGTTCGGCCGCTGCCGTTCCCGGATGCGATTCGGGCGTCTGTGCACGCGGTGAACACGGCGGAAGAGGTGGATCGGTTGTTGGCTGGGCTCGAAGACGAGTTCTGAGTTTTACGCGTCGTTTTGAGCGACTATATCGAAATTATTGGTTGCTGGCGGTTCTAAGAAGTCGTGCTGCAGAGAAGGCGCATAGTCACCACTCGAAGGAGTCCGTTGTGAGCGATGAAGAATTTGATTGGGTCGTCGAGTCTGGCGTTATGAGCGGCGTCTCGCGTAGAAACCCCGTTTGATCCCTACTCTTACGCCCGCTTCTCGCAGTGAATTGTAGTATTCGTCCGTCTGGCGTAGCGACGACTCGCTCCACGCCTATCTCACCCGGTTGCCTCGATGGCCTGGACCTCGCCAGTCTCGTGGAGGTCTGCAGAGAGCTGCGACAGCTGCCGCCAGATCGACATTTTTCAGTCCCTGTATCCGCCATCAGACGGTGGTTAATTCGGGATGATTGATCCGTTCTATGTCTAGAATTCGACTGACTCTCGGCATCTCGTACTGCCCGTCCAGTAGCCGCCGGTACAGAAGATCGAGATACGTTTTGAGGCCGTCAATCGAGATATAGACTCAGTGGGCATAGCCGCGTTCGTCGCGCCGAAACGCAGGTCTCGAGTTTCCGTCGACGTCTTATTGAGCGAGCGAAATGGACCGACTGGTTAAGCGGGCTAGTTTCGTCTGTACCAACCGTACCCGCCCGCTTCACTTTCTAGTAATTTTGATATTTAGCGACAGCTACTGGGAAGGCGATACATATTCCTGAGTCGTTAAGCAGTCCGGTTTTGACATCTATACGTGCCCGAGTGATGTATATTGATAATATAATATTGGTGTATTACCATTGACACTAGCCAACAATTATTACCATTACTTTCTACTGTGTTCGTATGCCTTAAGACGCAACTAAGGAATCATCATCCGAAAGGAAAGGGAAAGGGAACGTAGACAGGTCAGATGTCGTTGATGGACTCAATCGACGTCATCTGTTGAAATCAGCCGGCGTCGGCGCAGGTCTGAGTACGCTGGGCCAACAGGTAGCTGGATCGTCCCCTGACGATACAGTCCGATTCTCAACCGTTGGACTCGTGTATCGGATTGAGGACGATGTCGAAATCGAAACTGTGACTGACTGTTCAGCCAGAAGCTGGATGCAACGACGTGATGAAGTCTTCCTGTTTCAAAATAACCTCAGTGAGGCAGAACGATCGAGAGTTCGTGAGCGAGAGAATGTGGTTGCTACTGACCGGTTCCACTCGCTACCTGTTCGAGAGCTGAGACTTGCGAACAAGCCATATCTGCCGACTAATCTTGGGAGTGATCTCAGGCCCTCCAAAGGCGTCACTGTCCAGGGCGATCACTCGCAACCGACGGCCCGAGTTGTTACAGCTGGTCGCGACATCAAAATCATCACTTCCGGAAACGTTCGTCGTCTGTCACCCGAATCCGAAATGAGTGTGGAACTGGAACCTCGGTCAGTGACGGTGAAGCGGAGAAAGGTCGTTCCATTGGGCCGAGAAACGAATGGCCCTCGAGAGGGTCAGGAAGCGATGAGAGTTGGGTATGAATCTGAGGAAGTGATAGCTACACCTATAATAGCTGTTCAGAATCGCGGTGAGCTACCGTATCAAATCGTCGAGAACCCAAGTGAGGTGATCTGATATGGGGGCTACTCTCGAAGATGTCCGGCTTGGGGGCGATATGTCCAGCGGCGAATTACTTGTCATCAATATCATGCGTACGCCTAACACGGGTTCCGGCGCCTGGGACATAATGTTTGATTATGTGAGTATTGAGTTGGAGCGCATATATAATAATTCATCAATCGATGGATATATTGCTAGAAAGTATGATACTACTTACGACCCTGGCTGTGCGACACGGGAATTAATGGGAGAAGATGCGTTAAATTGGCTGGACGATGAAAATTTGAATGCGCCAGGAAGCTACGTATTTCTAAATGACGTCTGTACATATGGCGATTCAGACATGTTCGCCTGGGGTGGATCTTCATGGAAAGAACCAACTGTAGCTTTCGTTGCTGAGCACGCTCGCCAACCACACGGCTTAGGTGTACAAGCCATACATGAAGGACTCCATAATTACCTACACACTGACGAGTGTTCCGTTGTGATCAACCAGATATTAGATGGTGACACTGGTTGTTCAAGTTCGGAGGATCACAATCTTGGAACGGCTCATACGAGTTATTGGGGTGACGAAGCGACACCGATGCTGGGGTGGTACGGTCAATGCGAGGCTACAGCCGGAAATTGCAGTGACTGGGCTTGGACCACCGATAAAATTACTGAGTGCTCGTCATGCACAGTCGAGGCGCTGGAAGCCTCTGCAGCCCATGATGCGGGGCAACATTAGGAGTACCACCAACCGATGAATTCGAAGGCACTATTCGGAGGGCTTGTCGCTGTTCTCTTATGTCTGGGACTGGTCATGATGTTTATCGCACCTATATTCGACGACGACGCGGACTGCCGGCGCACAACACATGTCTACGAGGATCCGGACGAGGTCGAAGGTATCTCCTTCTCAAGCGGCCACTCCACTCACTACGACTACGCGAACATGAGTTCCGACGCCCAGTCAATCTTCGATCGTGCGCGAGAGGACGGAGACTATCAATTCTACGATGCAAGTGACGACCCGCCAGAGTTCGAATACAGCGACGAGGTGCAGTTCTATACGGTTTCCTACCGTAATGACACGTATTATCTCTGGACGGGTGGTTGCGGCGCATAGCTGGGCCTACCGGGTCGGTCGACCTCGTTGGATCACGCTGGACGACCACTGGATCACCCCAGGCCGTTGCCTCCTTCTGGCCGTCATCGCACAGCCGGACACGGTAGGACTGGTGCTCGCCAGTCCCCGGGCAACAATTTAGACGCTTGCCCGCCCATCCGGATCATACCATCGCGGACGAACTCGTCGTCAGTTCGTAGCGCGTCGACCTGCATCCCGGCGCAAAGCGCTTCGAGGTCGGCGTCGATCGGATGGAGGAGCGCACGCTCGATCTGGCAGGCCGGCTCGCGGGTGGGGTGCCGGAGGAGCGGCTGCTGAGTCCCAGCGAACCGGAGTCCGGGCTCGTGACGATCGACGTGCCCGATCCCGAGGCGACGGTCGAGCGGCTGCGAGAGGACGGGATCGTCGTCCGGCCGCTGCCCTTCCCGGATGCGATCCGGGCGTCGGTTCACGCTGTTAATACGGCGGAGGAGGTGGATCGGTTGCTGGAGGGGCTGGAAGGCGAGATCTGAGACAGTCTAGTTCCGTCCGAATCGTTCTGTTGGATTTACAGTTTTTGACTACTCTATTCGCCCCTGCTGAATGGAGTGCGCATCCCATCAACACCAACCGAATTACTCGGGTTCTCAATCATTGACTACTGGGCTGGGAGTTAATGGCTGTATTACTAGACATTTCTACGAATACAATGCGTCAATAAGCGACTCAGTTTCATTTGGTCGATCTCTGAAATATTGTTCGGCTTCCTGTTTTTTCTTACTGAACGGCGCTCCATAAGACATGCCCGTAGCCGTTTCCATATCGTTGAAAAATGTGATGACAATGGGCTCATCAAAAATTTCCCCATTGCCCCCCAAAGTACATTCTTTAATTATAAAATCAGAGGTAATGTCTATATGTCTATTTGCGGATAACGAAATTCGGTTCCTCCATTCTTTCCACAAAGAACTGTTCAGGCTATCTAATACATCGCTAAAACTACTATCATCGTCCATGTCGAACATTAGTACCGTTCGTAAGCCTTTTTCGCCAATTGAGGGTCCTTCACGAGCATAAATTTTCTCAACTTCTGACCGTCCTCCCTCACACTTGTATAAATATGTAATCGAAGTCCCTATTCGATGCTGACGTATTCGCTGTGTTTGTGTTTCATCACTTTCTTGATTATTGAACCGGTCACAATATTCTCCCACACCAGATCGAGAGTGAAGCTGCTCAAGAAAGGCCAAGTCATTGATTCCTTCAGTGAGGACAATGGTGTCCCCCTGCATTATGGACCTCTCAAGTCCAAGTTGAGGTTATTCATATCCTCTTTTGCATCCTCGTAGGATAATGACCGGTTGATGGGTTCTGTTAGTTGGAATAGTTGGAACTCCTTTTGCAGATACTCTCCGTGCTGATTCTCAACTTCTTTGGAAATAAATGATTCCAGGAAGTCTGTATTATGTGTTGTGATGAATAATTGCAATTTCTCTTCTTTCGATATTTGTATTAGAACACGTGTTAATTGTTCTATGTATCCGGGATGCATATGCTGCTCCGGCTCTTCGATTAAGAGAACATCACCGTCGTTGGACTCATCAAACAGCTCCCAAAGTATGCCAACTATAGTTTTGAACCCATCTCCCATGAATTCAAAGGGGACATCATATGGTGGCTCCTCATCCTTTTGAAACACAAGGTCTGTGAAGGAGAAATCTTCTAATGGGCCTGCAATATCGTGTTTTTGCAGGTAATTTTCGACCTTATTTACTCTGATTGGATTGTCTTCGAAATCGATTTCCCCTGCCTTTGTGGGAATTTCATCGAGATAATGAATACCACTCACCGTGGTTGGAGATCCGCCAAAAAGCTGTGCTCTTTTTCGACGTTTTGGAGAAAGTACAGACCTGATTAGACGGTGAATGGCTTGCGATTTGGACTCCCTCTTAGATGCTTCACTGATAATTCGATTATCGTCAACTAGCGTCTCTGTGGCACTATCAACAATCTGGAGAATGATTTCCCGATAACCTTCAGTAGAAGAAAAAAGATACAGCTGTTGGTCTTGAACCTTGACAGCCAGAACGTCATCCGATAGAACCTCAATAATATCTTCCTCAGGTATCGATAGTAGTGAATCTGAAAGTGTCTCGTTCAGAATCTTTGCGAGAGCTGCCTCATCTGATTGGTTATTACTACGTTTATCTTGGCGTAGATGCAAATCTCCGCGGTGTAATGGGAATAGGCTTACTTGGGCCGTTTCTTTTGGAATATTTTGATTGAATTTCTGTATTGCAATTTCATATACTTCTTTATCGGTAGCCTGTCGAATCTTGACTGACTTGGTAAGCGGATCGCTTGGGTTTCCTTCTGCATCATATTGTTTAAGTGATAGTTGTTCCCGCCAATATTTGCCATGTAGAGATGTCTCCTCTCTTTGTTTGTTGATGACTGATGTAGCTCGGTCTCCGAAGTCTTCAAGCGTAGTAGGATCAGAAAGCACTGCGATAGCTTCAAGAAGCGATGTTTTCCCTGCGTTATTCCGGCCCGTAATAATATTTAGTTGACCCGGCTCTATCGAGGTTGACTGAATCCCTTTGAACCCCTTGACATCAATATTTGTGAGCCGGACCATTGAGTATAGGCAGTTTCTCCGGCACGGGCTTTATTCCTGTCCCTCCATTCATGCCTTGCAGATTCAACTGGCAGATGACCCAATCAGAATAGTATGGAATAATGGCGTCCGATATGCTAAATCAATCATCGATTATTGGCACCACATCTTTCTTATTTTCTAAGTTATAGAGGGTGATGAATGGCTGTCCATCAATGGGCTACAGCGATCGCACGCCGCTGTTTTTGAGCAGAATACGCGCCACGGCTCAGCGGTCAACTGTTCCTGAGAAGTGAACGGTGGGGCTGGTCAGGCCGGATTTACAGCGCGATTCAGACGAGGAGCTGCACGTCCGACTCGGCCATGTGCTCGAGTGCGGTCGCCGCGCCGACGCCGACGGTGACGTCGTCGTAGAACGCGTCCTCGTCGTAGTCCATCAGCTCGATGGTCATCTGGCAGGCCTGCATCTCGACGCCCTGCTCGAGGGAGACTTCGATGAGTTCCTCGATCGTCGCGGTGTTGTTGTCGTCGATCTTCTTCTCCATCATCTTCGTCGTGACCTTGTCCATGCCCGGGAGCGCGGCGAGCGCGTTCGGAACGGGCATATTCGGGTTGCCGACGGAGGACAGCTGGAGGTTCGAGGACTTCTCCTCGTGGAGGATGTCCAGGCCCCAGAACGTGTGGAAGACCACGACGTCCCAGCCGAAGGCGGCCGCGGTGCTCGCGAGGATCAGCGGCGGGTAGGCCATGTCGAGCGTGCCCTTCGTCGCGATGATCGTCATCTTCTTCGGACCGTCGTCGACCTCGCTCTCGAGCGTCGCGACCGTATCCTCCAGTTCCTCGATGCGGGCCTGTAGCTCCGCCTCGGTCTCTGGGACGTCCGCAGTCGCTGCGGCCTCCTCGTCGGGCGCCTCCTCCGTTTCGGCTGCGTCGGTGCTCATCTATGCGGTCTTCTCCACGTAGTGTTTGTAGAGGTCGCCGTCCTCGATCTGGTCGAGGAGCGAGACGCCGTCCGTCCCGCTCGCCCACCCGTCGATGTCGCTCATGCTGCCGGAGTCCGTCGCGAGTACCTCGAGGACCTCACCTTCGGCGAGGTCGTCGATCGCGGACTTCGTCTTGACGACCGGCATTGGACACGATGCTCCCTTCACGTCGAGCGTCTCCGTAACGTCGATTGCGTCTGTCATCGGTGTATCACTCCGTTGGTTTGTATTGGAGTTAACGCACAATACCAAGGCCGATCACTAAAGGATATCGGTTCTTGTGCGGTCGGTGAATTACTGAGATGTCGCTTGTTTCTATAATTCATACGTATGGGCGTGTTGCTCGGTACTCTCGCGGTTGGCGGCACCTCTGCACGGTGGGTTCCGAACACTGTATTGTGCGATTGACGAACTACTATGCAAACCCTTATGTGCCCGGCTCTGGAAACTGGGGGTACACGACACATGAACGCTGACGACTTCCCCACGCCCGACGTGGCGGTGGAATCGGTCGAACCAGCACAGCTCAAGGAACGCGTCGACGCCGGTGAGGACCTCACCATCCTCGACGCTCGGATGACCTCCGACTACGAGGAGTGGCGCATCGACGGCGAGAACGTCGAATCGATCAACGTTCCGTACTTCGAGTTCCTCGAGGACGAGATCGACGAGGACGTCTTCGAGCAGCTCCCCGAGGACGAGGAGATCGTCGCCCTGTGTGCGAAGGGCGGCGCCAGCGAGTACGTCGCGGGCCGACTCATCGAGGAAGGCTACGACGTCGTTCACCTGGAGGACGGGATGAACGGCTGGGCGCGCATCTACGAGTCCGTCGAGGTCAGCGACTACGACGGCGCCGGCACGCTCTACCAGTACCAGCGGCCCTCCTCGGGCTGTCTCGGTTATCTCCTCGTCGAGGGCGACGAGGCCGCGGTGATCGACCCCCTGCGGGCGTTCACCGATCGGTACCTCGACGACGCCGAGAACTACAGTGCTGAGCTCCAGTATGCGATCGACACCCACATCCACGCCGACCACATTTCCGGCGTTCGCGACCTCGACGCAGCGGGCGTCGAGGGCGTCATTCCCGCCGCAGCGGTCGACCGCGGGGTCACCTACGCCGACGATCTGACGCTCGCCGACGACGGCGACGAGTTCACCGTCGGCGACGCCACGATCGAGACGGTCTACACTCCCGGCCACACGACCGGGATGACCTCGTACCTCGTCGACGACAGTCTGCTTGCTACCGGCGACGGCCTGTTCATCGAGAGCGTCGCGCGCCCCGACCTCGAAGAGGGCGACGACGGCGCACCCGACGCGGCCCGGATGCTCTACGAGTCGCTCCAGGAGCGCGTCCTCACGCTGCCCGACGAGACGCTCGTCGGCGGCGCGCACTTCAGCGACGCGGCAGTTCCGGCCGACGACGACACCTACACGGCGCCGATCGGCGACCTGAAGGAGCGCATGGACGCGCTCTCGATGGAGGAAGCGGACTTCGTCGAGCTGATCCTCTCGGACATGCCGCCCCGCCCGGCGAACTACGAGGACATCATCGCGACGAACCTCGGCCAGAACGCGGTCGACGACGAGGAAGCGTTCACCCTCGAACTCGGCCCGAACAACTGCGCGGCGAGCCAGGAGTCGCTCGCGGGGGACTAAGCGCGTAGCCAATGCTGTCCGACCTCATCACCGTAGCGCTCGCGGCCGACCTGGTCGCCGCCACCAGTGCGGTCGACATCGCGCCCGCCTCGATCGCGTCCGACCCGTTCCCCAACGGGATCAGTCGGTACGCCGTCGGCGGGCTGCTGGTCGGCCTCGGGACCGCGGTGATCTACCTCGGGACCGGCATCAGCGCCGGCGCGAGCACGTTCCTCGAGTCGACGCTGTCCTACGTCTCGGGGCAGTCCCGCTTCCAGCGGTACGTCGCCTCGCGTGACTGGCGGCTCCTGTTCACGGGCAGCATCGTCCTGGGCGCGGCCGTATACGCCGTGACGATCCAGGGCGGCGCGTGGACGACCGACGTCCACCCGTGGCGGCTCCTGGTCGGCGGCATCTTCGTCGGCGTGGGCACCCGCGTCGGCAAGGGCTGTACCTCCGGGCACGGCGTCTGCGGGGTCGGCTCCGCGTCGAAGACGTCGATCGCCGGGGTCGTGACCTTCCTCTTGGTCGCGATCGTGACCGCACAGCTAGTCGCAGCAGCGGGGGTGACGCCGTGATGGCGGGGAGCGCCTCGCAGCGGCACCCGCTGTTCGCGCCGCTGGTGATCCTCGGCGGCCTGATCTTCGGCTTCGGGCTCGCCTACAGCCACATGGCGCGACCGGAGGTCGTGCTCGACTTCCTCCAGTTCGAGGACTTCGGGCTGGTGTTCGTGATGTTCGGTGGCGCGGCCGTCACCGGCGTCACGTACTTCCTGGCGCCGCGACTGCTCGGCCAGGCGGTCCTGTCCGGCGACGACTTCGAGCGCCGGCTCAAGCCCTTCGACCGGAACGTGCTCGTCGGCGGCGCCATCTTCGGCGTCGGCTGGGGGCTCTCCGGCATCTGCCCGGGCGCCGCCTACGCCAGCGTCGGCATCGGTAACTTCACGATCCTCTGGGCGATCGCCGGGATGTTCATCGGCGCCTACGCCCAGGGCGTGTTCCGCAGCCGATCGCCCAGCGACGAGGCCACACCGGCCAGCGCCGACTGACGATTACCCCACCAACGCTGTTTCCCAGTTTCTCCAGCAGGTCACCGCACTTCCACCAGTCATAGATGGATCCCACGATCGTCGCCCTGTTCCTGATCGCGGCCCTCGCCAGCACGTTCATGGCGTGGGTCATCGGCGCGGGATCCAGCGGCGCCACGCCGTTCGCGCCAGCCGTCGGCGCCAACGCCATCTCCACGATGCGTGCCGCGTTCGTCGTCGGCATCTTCGGCTTCGTTGGCGCGATCACGCAGGGCGCGAACGTCTCCGAGACGCTCGGGAGCGGGCTGGTCGGCGGCGTTTCGCTGCCCGCGACGGGCGTGATCGTCGCGCTGGGCATCGGTGCAGGCCTGATGGCTGTCGGGATCAAGACCGGCTATCCGATCGCGACGGCGTTCACGGTCACCGGCGCCGTCGTGGGCGTCGGCCTCGCACTCGGCGGTACGCCCGAATGGGCGACCTACCGGCAGATCGGAGCGGTCTGGTTGCTCACGCCGTTCGTGGGCGGTGGCATCGCGTTCACCATCGCGAGTGTGCTGCCACGATCGGACGTCCCCGAGCGACTGAGCATTCCGTTCCTCGCCGGTCTCGTCGCCGCGGTCGTGGTCAACCTGCAGTTCGCGTTCGTCGGTCCGGGCACGTCCGCCGGCTCGATCGTCGGTGCGATCCAGCGCACCGTCGGGGTCGACGGGGCCGCCCCGTTGCTGGCCGCGACGCTAGCGGCCGCGCTGGCCGTCGCAGCACTCGTTCGCTGGGACGTCGCCCGCGATGAGGCCGGCGGGCTCCGACGAGTGCTGCTCTCGCTGGGCTCGCTCGTCGCGTTTTCCGCGGGTGGTAGCCAGGTCGGCCTCGCGGTCGGACCCTTGCTCCCGTTGCTCGACGAGGTCGGCGCGATATCGCCGATCGTCGTCCTGTTCGGCGGCGGCCTCGGGATGCTCGTGGGCTCCTGGACCGGTGCGCCGCGGATGATCAAGTCGCTCGCGCAGGACTACTCCTCGCTCGGTCCCAGACGATCGATCGCCGCGCTGGTCCCCTCATTCCTGATCGCCCAACTCGCCGTCGTGCTCGGCGTGCCGGTCTCGTTCAACGAGATCGTCGTCAGCGCGATCATCGGGAGCGGCGCCGCGGTCGGCGGCGGCGCCGCGGTCGATCCGCGGAAGATCGGGATGACGCTCGCCGCGTGGGCTGGCTCGTTCGTGCTGGCGTTCGTCGTCGGGTACGTCGCGATCGTGGTGCTCTCGCTGGTCTAACTGCCGATCGCTCCCGGTCGGCCACCGGGCACACGTCCGCACATCTTCGGGACCCGTTTTAAACGACTGCCCCGTTCTCGCGCTGGAGGAACCCGGCTGACTGGTTTTGAAACAGGACGTCCGACCGGGAGGTATGAACCCGGAGGAGGTCTTCGGCCGCGGGGGATTGAACGCGAACGTCGACGCCGACCAGTTGACCGACGACATCGGGCTGGATCGCGACGAGATCGCGTGGCGAAAGGAGTTCATCGGCTTCGATGCCGAGGACGAGCGCCGCCTCGCGTCGATGGAACCCTTGCTCCGCGAGCATCGCGAGGAGATCGCGGAGCGGTTCTACGAGAATCTCACGCAGTACGAGCAGACGACCGACGTGATCGGCCGCTCCGAGAAATCCGTCGAGCAACTCAAGCAGACCCAGCAGGCCTACATGGTGACGCTCGCGACCGGCGAGTACGACGAGGCCTACTTCCGGAATCGGGCGCGGATCGGGAAGCTCCACGAGCTGCTGGACATGCCGCTCAAACACTACATCGGACAGTACGGCGTCTACTACGACCTGCTGTTCGAGCGACTCGACGATCGGATCCAGAATCAGGTGGTCGCGGCCATCGAAGACTGGGCGGTCGAGCGGGCCGAGGCAGAGCGCTCGGACGGGCTCTTCGGGAGCGTTCTGGGGGCGCTCGGCGACGACGCGGACGATCCGGGCGACCTGGACGAGGACTTCGAGTCGACGGTCAGAGACGCGATCCACGACGGCGTCGCGGACCTGCTGGCGCTGCTCCGGATCATCAACCTCGACGTGCAGGTGGCCTGTGACACCTACGTCGACTCCTACAGCAACCGGCTCGAAGCGGAGATCCAGCGACGACAGCGGCTCGCCAGCGAGGTCGAGACCGACGTCCAGGAACCGATCGGCGACCTCCACGACGCGGCAGGAACCGTGGCGGAGGGCGCGGAGACGATCCACGAACTGACGACCGACCAGTCACAGGGCGTGCGGACCGCCGCCGAGGAGGCCGAGGACCTGAGCGCGACCGTCGAGGAGATCGCCGGCACCGCGGGGAACGTTCGGACGCTCGGCGAGCGCACCGAGGAGGTCGCCAGCGAGGGCGTTGCTGAGGCCGAGGAGACCGTCGCCGCGATGGACGACCTCCGGGAAGAGACGCAGGCCGCCGTGGCGGCGACCGAGCGCCTCGAACAGCAGGCCGATCGCATCGACGACGTCGTCGAGACGATCGAGGAGGTCACGAACCAGACGAAGATCCTCGCCGCGAACGCCCGGGTCGAGGCGAGCCGAAGCGACGCCTCGAGCGAGGCGCTCGACGTCCTCGGCGAGGAGGTGCGGTCGTTCGCCGAGGAAACCAGCGAGCAACTCCAGGCGCTTCCGGAGACGGTCGAGGAGCTCCGAGGGATCGCCCGGGAGGTCTCGGACGCGATCGACGCCGCCGCCGCCCAGCTCGAGGACAGTTCCGAGCAGGTCGAATCCCTCGGCGAGCGGCTCGACACCGTCCACGGTGCGGCCGACGAGACCGCCGACGGCATGGCGGAAATCGAGCAGGCGACCGAGCAACAGGCCCGAAGCGCCGAGGCGATCGCGGCGGAGATGGACGGCCTCGCCGACGCGGCCGACCGCGTCGCCAGCGAGACCGAATCACTCGCTGCATCTGCGGAGGAACAGACCGCTGCACTCGGCGACGTCGCCGAGTCGGTCGAGCGGCTCACCGACACGTCTGACCTTGCGTCGAACGCCGAAGAACGTCGCCCGGCGCGGTAGGCCCACCTTTCTCCGCCGATCCGGAACCGTTATCGACCGGTCGCGCCAGCTATCGGCCTGTCGGTCGTTCCTCGAAGTGATCGAACTGTGTACTGCGACCCGCGTGCGATCAGGCCGTCCGTGGCGGCGGGACGAGGAACACGTTCCCGTTCGCACGCGCGACGATGTCTTCGGAGGTGCTCCCGAGGAGCAGCCGTCGCATCCGGCTTCGGCCACGGGACCCGACGAGCGTGGTCGTGGGGACGAACTCCTCCTCGGCGGCGAGGATCTCGTCGGACGGATCGCCGCGCCGGACGTCGATCTCCGTCTCTATGTCCCACTGTTCCAGCGTCTCGGCGAGTTCGTCGAGGCGCTCCTCGGGCGACGGCTCGGCCTCCTCCGGGATCGGATCCTTCGGGGACTCGACGTGGACCAGCGTGGCCTCCTGGGTCGCGTGGCGGAGGTAGGAGAAGGAGTCGAACGCGCGCTCGGCGTTCTCCGAGAAGTCCGTGGCGAAGAGCACGCGCTGGAAGAGGTGCTCCCGGAGGACGTCCGGCTGTTCGGCCTCGCGTTCGATCCGATTGACCACGAGCGGGACGACGGTCGTTCGCGCGAGGTTCCGTGCGGTCGAGCCGATCACGCGGTTCTCGAGCGGGCTCTTCCCGCGCGACCCGACGATGGTGAGGTCCGCCCGGACGGACTCGGCGACGCCGTTGATCCGACGGTGAGGCGTTCCGCGGACGACGTGGGTCTCGACGTCGAAGCCCGCGTCCTCCATCACGCGACTGTAGCGGTCGAGCGCCTGCTCCCGGCGCTCCTCGAAGCGCATGCCCGGCATCCCCGCGTGCACGTTGGAAGGGATGACCGTGACGAGGTGGAAGGTGTCGACGCCGATGCGCTCGAGACACTCCAGGCAGGTCTCGTTCTCGATAGCAGCCTCGCTCGCAGCCGACAGGTCGGTCGCGTATATTGCTCGCATGTACACGCGTACGGGACCGCCCTATAATATTGTTTTGTTCTCACAATATTCGATTGCGCCGGTCCACGGGCGCTCGCGGGGGGTTTCGGCCCGGTCTGGGGCCTGGGGGCTGCTCGTCCGGTGAGCGCGCGCGAGCGCTCGAAGAGGCGAAATACCGCGGAAATCGTCCGGGCGCTGAACTCCCAGTATCCGCATAAGTTATTCGGATATTTCGATGGGATAGCCATACGAACCACTGCAGTAATCTTGTACTGTACTTCCACAACCGTTATTAGGTTGCTCCGGGTACGATGATTCGAGTAGAAAAGCATGATTCGCACACAACTGTGCAACCGAGCGGGTGAGTATCGATGATCGACGTGTCAGGGCTGCCAGGGTGGACGCAGGCGGCAGCGCTGATCGGCGTCGTCCTCGTAGAGGCGATGGTCCTCTACGTCGGCTACGGCGCGCTGGAACAGGCGATCGGCCAGAAACTGATCGACCGACTTACGAGCTAATACGATGGCATTGTTTGGAATGAGCGTGGCGATGCTGGCCCTGTTCGTCGGCTTCGGCCTCCTGATCGGCATCCTCTTCGGCTTCTTCGGGATGGGCGGTTCCTTCCTGGTGACGCCGGCACTGCTGGTCATGGGCTACGAGTCCAGCGTCGCCGTCGGGAGCGGTCTCGCGTTCGTCTTCGGGACCTCGGTTATCGCGACGTTGAAACACCGCGACCTCGGGCAGGTCGACTACAAGCTCGGGGTGTTGATGATCGCTGGGACGACTGCCGGCATCGAGGTCGGCAAGGAAATCGTGCTCCACCTCCAGGAACTCGGCCTGGCCGGGAGCGTCATCAGCGTCACTTACGTCGTCCTGCTGGGTGGCATCGGTGCGTTCGTCACCTATGAGGCGATCAAGGGTGACGGCGGCGGTGGCGTCGACCACGACGTGGAGGACGTCGACCCCGACGAGGACCTCTCCGACGACATCCCCGACATCGCCAAGAAAATTCAGTCGTATCACCTCCCGCCGATGATCGACCTGCGAGGCGGCGTCAGCGTCTCGCTGTGGATGATCCTCGCCGTCGCATTCGCGACCGGCCTGCTGTCCGGGCTGCTCGGCGTCGGCGGCGGATTCATCCGCATGCCCGCGCTGTTCTACCTGATCGGCGTGCCGGTCCCGATCGCCGTCGGGACGGACCTGTTCGAGATCGTCTTCTCGGGCGGGATCGGGAGCTTCCTCTACGCGATGGACGGCGGCGTCAACCTCGGCATCGTCGTTCCGCTGCTGGCTGGGAGCGCCCTGGGTGCCCGCGTCGGTTCCGCGGCCACCAGCATCGTCGACGAGGACGAGATCAAGGTGTACTTCGGCGTGATGCTGCTGGGCGGCGCGGTCGCGGTCGCAGTCCGACAGATCGGCAACGCGACCGGGATCGAGGAGCTGAGCATCGTCAGCATGGTGCTGATCCTCGGCTCCGCGCTGCTGGTCAGCGGTGCAGTCGTGCAGAGCAGCCTGAGTGCGCTGCGGGAATCCAACCGCTCCGGCTCGACCATCGCGGACTGAGCACGGACGAGCGCCGGCGTCGAAGGGCTCGCGCCCACCGGGGGGCTCACCGCCGTCGAACCCCTCGCTGCCGGCGACGCCCCCGCTGTCGTTTCGACCTCGTTTTTGCCGGGCGCTCGGAGGCGGTCTCCGGGCGCCGATTCGCGACGTGCAAACTCGATAGGCAATAGTGGCTACTCAGCGGCCGACGTCTCCTGCTCGACGAACCGGGAGGCGACGAGAACCAGTCGCGTTCTCCGCCCGGGTTCGCTGCTCCAGAATTGTAGGAACCATACACAAGTCTTTTGCCGCCACAGTGGGTACGTTCGTTCGATACAGATGCCAGATTCGATGTCCGAACAACTCCAGCAGGACATGGAGTGTGAGGGGCTCCTGGAGTGTTTCCACGGGCTGAAGCAGCTCGACAAGGACTGTTTCCAGGCGCTCGTCGCGGCCGACGACCCCCTCACGGTCGACGAGATCGCCGAGGGCGTGGACCGCGAGCGATCGACCGCCTACCGCGCCGTCCAGCGTCTTCTGCAGACCGGATTCATCCAGAAGGAACAGGTCAACTACGAACAGGGCGGCTACTATCACGTCTACTCGCCGACGGATCCACAGAAGATCGCCGACGACATGCAGCGGATGCTCAACGACTGGTACGCCAAGATGGGCCAGCTCATCCAGGAGTTCGAGTCGAAGTACGACGAGACAGAGGCGACCGCGTCCATCCAGAGCTAACAGGATTCTACCGGATCTACCGCTCCGCTCTTCCATCTCTCGATTCTCACGTCGCCTACCGTCCAAGGGCACTTTCGAACGAGCTCCGTCGGTCGATATCTCCACGACGATCTGATCGGTCTCGGCCAGCGATCGAATCTGCTCGTCGGCACCAGGTATCGCTGCTGGTGTTTCGTAGTATTGTGACATCCATCCAAAACTCCTAAGTACCGACCCGCTCGTACCTGGTGGTGATGACGACCGATACTGCTACGAATCAGAGCGCGGAGACGAACGACACGCCGGTGCCCGTGAACGGCCAGAGCGACCTCGAAGAACTGGTCGGCGACGGAGGCGTCGTGCTGGCGGACTTCTACGCCGACTGGTGTGGCCCCTGCCAGATGATCGCGCCCGTCGTCGAGGAACTGGCTGCAGAGACCGAGGCCACGGTCGCCAAGGTCGACGTCGACGCGAACCAGCCACTCGCTGCTGCCTACGGCGTCCGTGGCGTCCCGACGCTGGTGCTGTTCGCCGGCGGCGAACAGGTCGAGGAGATCGTCGGCGTCCAGTCCAAGGATCGCCTCGCGTCGCTGATCGACCGCTACGCGAACTGAGGTCGCCGATCGTCGGCGCCTGCAGTGTGATTCCTGCTGCGCCCTCTCGCTTCCCGGCGGTCGCCGTCGGAAGCGCCTCGGTGCCCCGGTCTGGGGCACCGTCCGCCACGGTTCGGAGCGACGCGTCTCGGAGTCTCGCTGCTCGCGTCCGGTCCGCCGTCCCCGACGGACGAAAGGCCCTTGGCACGGATGCCGATAGTCTTGTACGTCGATGGACGACGAAGACACGATCACCCGGCGTCGGGCGCTCCTCGCGGGCGGTGCGACGATCGGGTTCGGCGCCGGCGTCGCGTACCTCGCGACGCGCTCGGCCTCGACGGACTCGGCCTACGAACCTGCGACGATTCACGAGGGCTCCGGTACCAGTGGTCTGGGCATCGAACTGTCGGGGCGTCCGGTCGTTGGCGACGCCGCTGCGCCGGTCGACCTCTACTACTGGACCGACTACCTCTGTCCGTTCTGTGCGCGCTTCGAAGCCAACACGCTCGCGAAGATCGGGCGAAACTACGTCGACGCCGGCCAGGTGCGCATCCCCTTCCTCCTGTTTCCGAACATCGGCGAGTACTCGATGCCCGCCGCGATCTGGGACCGCTGCGTCTGGGAGCAGGTCGGCGCCGACGATCCGATGGCGTACTGGAACTGGCACGGCGAGGTGTTCGACGTCCAGCGATCGTCCGGGGAGGACTGGGCCGACGACGCGACGTTCGCCGAGGTAACCGAACGGGTCGAGGGCGTCTCTCGATCGGCGGTCGAGTCCTGCAGGGAGACCCGCAGCGACGCGATTCGCGACCGCCTCGACGCAGACGTATCCGCGGCCCAGTCGGCCGGGATCCGCGGCACGCCCGCGTTCGTCGTCTACAACCGTGAGAACGACCGGGCTGGGCGCCTCGTCGGCGCCCACCCCTACGAGAACTTCGCGTCGGCGATCGACCAGGTGTTGGCGACGTGACCAGGGTCGATCGACGCCGGATCCACGGTGTAGCGGTCGCCCTTCGCGACGCGCTCGTCTATCCGCTCACCTCCGACGCCCGCCTCCTCGGTGCGGGGGTCGTGACGATCGGGACGTACGTGCTCCTCGTGCTGAGCACCTACCCGCAGTTCACCCGCCAGTTCTTAGAGCGGGACCTCACGGATGTCACCTACGGCGTTTCGGTGCTCACCCGAGAGGTGTACCTCACGAGTGGCTGGCTCGGCCTCTCCCTCGTCGTCCTGTACGCACTGCTCACCGGCGTCGCAGTGACGAATGCCGCCGCGCTCCTCCGGCGCCGACGGCGCTCGGGCGCGACGGGCGTCGCGGGCATCCTGCCCGGCGTGCTCGCAGCCGGGTGTGCGAGCTGTGGCGCGGGCGTGCTCGGTGCGCTCGGGTTCGTCGGTGCGATGGCTGCACTGCCCTACGACGGTACGCTGTTGCGCGTCGGCGGTATCGTACTCCTGGTGGGCTTCCTGACGCGCTCCGGCGATCCGCGGACGTGCTCTGTCGGAGCGATCGAGCGGACGGAGCCGGACGGTTCGGCGACGTGACGCCGGGTCGGGGCAGCCCCGCGACCGTCATCGATCGTCCGTTACGACGAGCACGGGGACGTCGACCGTACGAAGCACCCGGTCGGTGACGCTGCCGAGAACCTGCCCCAGCGCGCTCGTCTGGCCCCGGGAACTCATGACGACCAGGTCGACGCCAGCCTCGTCGACGTAGTCACGGATCGCCCTGTGTGGCGAGTTCCGAACGACAACCGTCTGGATCGAGCGCTCTGCGTCGTCACTTCGGAGTCGATCGGCGAGGCGGTCGACGTGCGCTTTGCGGTCGGCTTCGAGGCGCTCGATCTCGGGGCCGGTGAGGCCACCGGCGCTGAACGGTCCGACCGCGGTCGCCAGGTCGAGTGCGTAGAGCGCGTGCACGGTCGCGTCGTGATCGGTCGCGATCGTCCCTGCCATCGGTGCGGCTCGTTCGGCGGCTTCGCTCCCGTCCGTGGGGACGAGCAGGTCGGATATCTCGACCTGGCCGTCGCCCTCGGGGACTGTGAGGATCGGACGGTCGGACTGTCGGAACGCCGAGTGAACGACGCTCCCGAGGAGCCGCTTGCCCAGGCCCGTGCGCCCGATTCTACCGAGGACGAGCAGGTCGGCGTCGTGCTCGTCGGCGAAGGAAACGAGGCGCGTTGCCGGTTTGCCGGTGAGCGAGTGGCCGTCGACCTGGACTGACGCGTCCTCGCAGGACTCGAGCGCGTCTTCGAGGACCGCATTGGCGTCCTGTTCGGCTGTCTCGTCCGTTTCTTTCCTCACGTAGACGAGGTCTACGTGGGCGTCAGCAGCTTCCGCGATGGCGACGCCGACCGCCGTGGCTCGTCGCGCGCAGTCCGACCCGTCGACGCCGATGCAGATCCGTTCGAGCATGTCGGTCGTGGGTGAACGTTGGGCTATTCGGGCGATAAAGCTTGGTTCGACGGGGTCGCATCGCTTCGTTGCCGGAACCGAGTAGCCAGAGGTATAGGCTGCGGGCGCCCAGCAGCGTCCATGAAACAGGCCATCGTCGCCCGCGCGGATCTGAACATGGGCGAGGGCAAACTCGCCGCCCAGGTCGCGCACGCCTCTCTCTCCGCCGTCGAGGACGCCGACGGCACTGCCAAGCGAGAATGGCAGGGGAGCGGCCAGAAGAAGATCGTCCTGCAGGCGAACGGCGAGGACCAGCTCTTCGAACTCGCCGACCGCGCCGAGCGCGCCGGCCTCCCCCACGCCATCGTCCGGGACGCCGGCCACACGCAACTCGAACCGGGAACCGTCACCGCGCTCGCGATCGGTCCCGCCAGCGAGCGTGCCGTCGACGAGATCACCGGCGACCTCTCGCTGTACTGATGGCCGACTCGTCCGACGACGGAGCTACGCGACGGTTCGATCTCCGGCCCGCACACCCGACGGAGCAGGCCGTCGGCATCGAGCACTACGTCACCGACGTCGACGGGACCGGCGGGCGCCTCCGACGCTCGCCCGACGACTTCCGCGTCCGCGAGATCGAGCGGATCGATCCGGAGCCGATCGACGCCGATCCGGGAGCCTATGGACACGTGGTCGTGCGTGCGACGCTCCGGAGCTGGGACACCAACGACTTCGCCGGAACCCTCTCTGATCGGCTCGGAATTAGCCGTCACCGCGTGCACTGGGCCGGCACGAAGGACAAGCGCGCGGTGACGACGCAGCTGTTCTCGATCGACGGCGTCGATCCGGCGGTGATCCCGGGGGCTGGAGCGGCGAGCAGCGTCGACGGGGCTGCCGACGCGACCGGCCAGAAAGCCACTCCCGCCATCGACGAGGCCGACGTCGAGGTGCTCGGCAGGCTCGGTCGCTCGATCGAACTCGGCGACCTCGTCGGCAACGAATTCGAGGTGAGGATCACCGACGCCGAGCGGCCGGAGCACGTGGGCCCGATCACCGACGCGCTCGCCACGTTCCGAACCGGCGGCGACGCGCCGGACCGCGACGAACCGGGGAATCCGACCCCGGTCGCCGTGCCCAACTTCTTCGGACAGCAGCGCTTCGGAAGCCGTCGACCGATCACGCACGCCGTCGGCCTGGCGATCGTCCGCGGCGAGTGGCGCGAGGCGGTCCGCATCTACGTCGCCGACGCCTACGACTCCGAACCCGATTCGACCCAGGACGCTCGCGCTGCCGCCGGCGACTGTTTCGACGACGGCGACTGGACCGGCGCGCTGGACGCGATGCCGAACCGGCTGGGCTACGAGCGGACGCTGCTCCACGCGCTGGAACGGGCGGACGCGGACCCCGGGGACGACGCTGCCGTCTTCCGAGAAGCACTGGCCGACCTGCCGGAGAACCTCCAGCGAATGTTCGTCCACGCCGCGCAGTCCTACGCGTTCAACCGGATACTCTCGGCGCGACTGGACGCCGGCCTGCCGTTCCACGAACCCGTCGCCGGCGACGTGGTCTGCTTTGCAGACGCGGGAGCGCCCGAAGAGGTCGCGCTCCCGGACACCGATCGGTTGCAGGCGGTCACTGCGGATCGCGTCGACACGATCGCTCGTCACTGCGAGCGAGGCCGGGCGTTCGTCACCGCGCCGCTCGTCGGGACGGACACCGACCTCGGCGACGGCGATCCGGGGGAGATCGAGCGGCGGATACTCGACGACCTCGACCTGTCGCCCGGCGATTTCGACCTGCCCGATCCGTTCGGCTCGACCGGGACGCGTCGGGCGGTGCTCGTCGGGACCGAGCTCTCGATCGACGACCACGACGAGCCGACGCTCTCCTTCGCGCTGCCGAAGGGATCCTACGCGACGGTGCTGCTGCGGGAGTACCTGAAAGTCGACCCAATCGCACTCGGGTAGACTGGGAGAAACTGGACGTTCGTACGGATGCGAGGTGCCGACGAGGCAGATCCCGCGTGCCGCGATGGTAAGACATTACAGGGCCATCCGGCAATACTCGACATGGCCGATTCCGACGTCGCGAGGGGACTCGAGGGAATCACCGTCGCCGAGACGCGTCTGAGCGACATCGACGGCGAGCAGGGGGAACTCGTCATCGGTGGCTTCCCGCTCGGCGAACTGGCTGGCAACGCGACCTACGAGGAGACCCTCTTCCTGCTCTTCGAGGATCGATTGCCGGACGCAGAGGAACTCGAGGATTTCCGAGCGGATCTCGCGGGCCGCCGCGAGATCAGCGACGAGGTCCGGGCCGTGCTCCGGCAGGCCGCCGAGCAGGACAAGCCCGCGATGGACGCGCTACGGATGGGCGCCGCGGCAGCGAACCTCGACCAGGGCGAGGAGGATCCTGAGGCCGACGCGAAGCGCGTCATCGCCATCTTCCCGACGATCGTCGCGACGTACTGGCGGTACCGTCAGGGTGAGGAGCCCGTCGAGCCGCGCGAGGATCTCCGCCACGCCGCGAACTACCTCTACATGCTCGACGGCGAGGTGCCCGACGAGGCAGAGGCCCGCGGCCTCGAGACGTACCTCAACACGGTCGTCGATCACGGGCTCAACGCGTCGACGTTCTCCGCGCGGGTCGTGGTCTCGACGGAGTCCGACGTCGTCTCCGCGGCCACGGCCGCAGTCGGCACGCTGAAGGGTCCGCTCCACGGCGGTGCGCCCGGTCCGGTCCTCGAGGACCTCCAGGCCGTCTACGAGTCCGGCGATCCCGAGGGCTACGTCCAGCAGAAGCTCGAAAACGGCGAGCGCATCATGGGCTTCGGTCACCGCGTCTACCGGGTGCGTGATCCCCGCGCCGCGGTGCTCTCCTCGGCAGCCGAGCAGTTCTACCAGGACGGCGGCGACGCTGCGTTCTTCGAGGCAGCAGAGGAGTACGAGGAGGTCGCCGTCGCCGCACTCGAAGAGCACAAACCGGATCGCCGCCTCGAGACGAACGTCGAGTTCTACACCGCAGCACTCCTCCACGGCGTCGGCATCCCCCGACAGCTGTTCACTGCGACGTTCGGCATCTCGCGCTCCGGCGGCTGGATGGCCCACTGTCTCGAACAGCTCGAAGACAACCGGCTGATCCGCCCGAGTTCGAACTACGTCGGCGATTCCGGTCGGACCTGGACGCCCGTCGACGAGCGGTAACGCGCCTCGATCTCGGTTGCTTACTCCGACCTGAGGGCCGACCTGACCTCGGATGCTGCTTCGAGCACGTGCTCCGCCAGCCCCCGCGCCCGGCGAGCGACAGACTGCGGTGCGTCGCGGTCACCGCGCTGGAGGTGCAGCGCCCTGAGGTACGCGACGCCGTTGACGACGCCGAGCGGCCGGAACGTTTCCTCCAGGTCCGCTGGGAGCGGGCGAACCGTGGCGTAGCCCTCGAGGAACGCCGCTCGACCGTCGGGATCGTGGGTCGCGCCCGGCGGCCCGTAGGTCGGTCCGATCGATCGCAGGAGATCGAACGCAGGTGGTCCCACGAGTGCGTGCTCGAAGTCGATGACGCGGGTGACACGGGCGGGATCCGCGGATCGGTCGATCCCGACGTGGTCCGGGAGGGCGTTGCCGTGGAGCAGGGTAGGGTCGCCGACGTCGTCGAAGGCCTCGGGGAACGCTTCGACCAGGCCGAGCACCTCGGTCGCCACGTCGCCGTACCCGCGTGGTTCGAGGAAGCGACGTCGCTCATCGAGGAACGCTACGAGCGTGTCGCTCCAGCGGTCGTCGGCGTCGAGGGCGAGCGAGCCGTTCTCGGCCTCCAGGTGCCCCGGGGCGTCGAACCGTTCGCTCGCTGACTCGTGGAGCCGAGCGAGGCCGGCACCCATCGCCCGACTTCTCGTCTCGTCGACGGTCGGATCCGCCGGCAGGTCCCGGCACCAGCCGGCGACGAAGTGGTCTGATCCGACCGCCATGATCGGCGGGACGGGAACGGGCGTCTCCGCGGCGACGAACTGGAGGATTCGTGCCTCGAGTTCGGGATCGCCGAGCGGATGCTGGGCGACCTTGCAAACAACGCGCTGTCCGTCGTAGGTCACCTCGAAGACCTCGTGCGGGCGGACGTCGTGCAGCCGCCGGTGGACCGTCGTTTCGACCGGGTGCGATGCGAGCGCGTCGTGAACTGATCTGGTCATGACTGTGCCGCGTTCGTGCGGCCGTCGGCCGCAGCGCAGCCGCTCCGGCCGGCGAGAAGGACGACAGGAGGTCGCGGGGTGATCCACTTCGTTCTTTTGGAGTGCGCAAACGGTCGTCGCGGATCCGCGCTGCTTTTTCCCGGCGGTGAACAAACACGGTCGATGGACTGCCGGCGTTGTGCGGAGCCACTCGACCGACCGGGCGATTACTGTCTGGTCTGTAACACTGCCAACGCCGACGCAGTGGTGATCGACGCCGACCGCGAGCGGGCCACGCTGACGATGCTCGACGAGGACGCCGTGGTCGGATCGAGCGTGGTGCGGACCACCGAGGAGGACGGCGAGAACGCGATTAAGGAACTCCGGGCGTTCGCCGGCCAGATCGCGGACGAACTCCACCGCAAACGGCCGGAAACCGTCTACGCTGCCGGCGACCGGCAGGTCCTCAGGGAGATCCAGGGCGAGAGCCAGTACGAACTCCTCCGCGTGACCGGTGACGACCCCGTCGAAACCGCGATCGACCGCCGGGGCGAACGCTCCCTCGACGTGGTCGACGCCGCTCCCGCAGAGAAGATCGGCGGCTCGCACTCCACGCTGATCGGGGGCCGCGAGGGGATGCGCGCGATCCGGACCGTCGCCGGCCACCCGCACGTGAAGAAGGTGATTCCGGGCCCGATCGACGCCGGTGGGACGGGCTCCCAGTCGGGGCTCCGCGCGAAGGCCACCCGCGCCGACGCCGGCGGGAACGTGCGCCTGCTCTTGCGCGACGGCTCTTCCGTCCAGGAGAACCGGGTTGTCACCACCGCGAGAGAGGCCGACGCCGGGGAGTTGATCCGTGAGGACCTCAACGCCGCCCTCGACGAGGCCGACCTCTACTGACGAGCGCGCGAGGTGGCCGCCTACCGCTCACGCCCGATTCGCCGTTCCACCGGATTTCCCGAGTGTCGACCGATCACAGCGGGTGGGACTGGAAGGGGCCGACCGCTCGGCGACGGCCGACGAAGCAAGCACTGGACTGAGCGAACGAAGTGAGCGAAGGAAGCGCGTAGCGAGTCGCCCGAGTCGAGCGGGAGGGGGCTTCCAATGCGTTCACCGTGCGGATTCGCATTCCTGCGTCCACGTCGTTCCATCTCGGGTTCGCAGCCTTTATCAGCGCGCCACGGATACCCTGAGCCACTATGAGCAGCAATTCGAGTCGGACCGGCAGTGCCGGCCGATTCGGTGCACGCTACGGGCGCGTCGCCCGCAAGCGCGTCGCCGAGATCGAGGCCGACACGCGCGACGACCACGAGTGCCCCGAGTGTGGTCGCGAGCGCGTCGTCCGGACCGACACCGGCATCTGGGAGTGCGAGACCTGCAACTACACGTTCACTGGCGGCGCCTACCGTCCCCAGACCCCGGCCGGGACCACGGTCCGACGGTCGATCCGCGCTGCCCTCGCCGAGGACGAAGACGACGAATGAGCGCGTACAAGTGCTCGCGCTGCAAGCGTGACGTCTCGCTGGACGAGTACGGCGGGGTCCGCTGTCCGTACTGCGGGCACCGCGTCCTGCTGAAGGAGCGCAGCCCCGACGTCAAGGAGATCGACGTCCAGTAGCGCCGTGGCGATCCGCGCCACGCTCGAGTTTTCCTACGCGGATTCCGCCCTCGCCCAGTCGATCGAGCGCGCCATCTCGCTAGATGCCGGAGCGATCGAGGGCGATCGGTCGGCGACGGCGGTGACGCGGGACGACGATACCGTGATCGTCGAAATCGACGCCGCCGATCCGAAGGCGCTCCGTGCCGCGAAGCGAACGTGGTGCTCCCACGTGGCGGCCGCCGAGGAGACGGCGATCGCGGCGCGCTGAGGCACCGTAGCCTTCGTCTCGGTCGCCTCGGTCGTCAGGGCGGTCGAATCGCCTGCCCTGCTCCCACGCCAGCCACTGGCCACAAAAGCAGGGGTTTTTCAGTACCCGGACCGACCTCGAAGCTATGCAGGGTAGTCTGCCGCCGGAAGCACAGGAGAAAGTCGAGGAACTGCAGGATCTCCAGGAGACGGCCCAGGAGGTCGCCGTCCAGAAGAACGAGGCCGAGACGGAACTGACCGAGTCCCAGTCCGCCCTCGAGGAGCTCGAGGACGTCGACGAGGACACCGTCATGTACCGGGAGGTCGGCGAACTCCTCCTCGAGACGGACTACGAGACCGCGAAGGACGACCTCGAGGAGAACGTCGAGAGTCTCGAGATCCGCGTCGAGACGCTCCAGAAGCAGGAGGATCGCGTCCAGGAGCAGTTCGAGGAACTCCAGCAGGAACTCCAGGAGATGCTCCAGGGCGGCGGTGGCCCGATGGGCGGCATGGGCGGCGGGCCCGGCGCTGGCGGCGACTGAACGATGGGAGCCTCGGACCCCGGGGACGACGACCCGAATGCGGACGGCGACGGGCCCTCCGACGACGAGGTCGTCCAGACGGCGGCCGAGGCCGCAGAGCAGGTCGTTTTCTCGCGGTTCGGTCGAAGCGACGTGAGCGACGTCGACATCTCGGTGAACTTCGAGGACGGCATCCTCGAGGTCGACGTCTACATCGAGGCCGACGGCGACGCCGATCCCGAGCAGGTCGCGGACGACGCAGCGCTGGCGGCCCAGGGCGCGGTCGACGACCTCTTCGACGAGCCCTGACTCGCTCGAAAACGGAGCCTTCGCGTCCGTCGTTCCGCGCTAACTCGTTCCCCGGAGTTTGCCGTTCGTCGATCGCCGTCCTTACTCGCAGAGCGCGACGAAGTTCTCGAAGACCTCCTCGCCTTCGGCGGTGTGAGCGACCTCGGGGTGCCACTGGACGCCGTAGAGATCGCGGTCAGCGTCGCTCATCGACTCGACGTCGCAGACGTCGCTCCGGCCGGTGAGGGTGAATCCCTCCGGAAGCTCCGTGACCTCGTCGGCGTGGCTCGCCCAGACACGCGTCTCTGGATAGAGCGAGCCGGTCAGCGGGTCGTCTTCGTCGAGGAGTTCGACGGTGACGTCGGCGTAGCCGCCGTAGTCCCCGCCGCCGACCTCGCCGCCGAGTTCCAGCGCCATCGCCTGCATACCGAGACAGATGCCGAGGACTGGAATATCGAGATCGAGGTAGTCGCCGCAACGACCGCGATCGTCCATGTCCGGTCCACCGGAGAGCACGAGCCCGTCGGCCTCGATCTCCTCGGGTGGCGTGTCGTTGTCGATGATCTCGCAGTCGATGCCGAGATCGCGGAGCGCGCGCTGCTCCAGATGCGTGAACTGCCCGTGGTTGTCGACCACGTCGATCCGCGTCATTTCCAGCGGGTACTCGGAGCGGGGCAAAAAGGCGTCCGATACGCCGGGCAGTGGCGATCCCCAGCCGGCGTCCCACCCCAATCACTATGCGAGCGACGTTCGAAGTCGGTGTATGGACGTCGCTGCTCGGCTCGACGACTTCGATCATCCGGCGTGGACGACTGGACTCGCGACGATTACGGGCTACGCGCTCTTCCTGATCGCCGTCTTCACTGTCCTGTTCCTTGTGCCGTGGCTCGTGCTGAGCGCGCTCTAGTCGGCCGATAGCGCATTCCCGGGCGAGTCCGGGATGAAGAAAGCTATCGCGCTGCCCCGGCGATCAGGCGAACGTCTTCGAGACGCCCTCGTCGGACTCGTCGGCCTGCACCTTGCGCCACGCCTCGCGGAAGTCGGTCTCGCGGACCTCGGTGCGGTCGTCGCGGATGGCGAACATCCCGGCCTCCGTGCAGACGGCCTTGACGTCGGCACCGGAGGCGTCCTCGGCCATCGTGGCGAGCACGTCGAAGTCGACGTCGTCAGCGACGTTCATGTCGCGGGTGTGGATTTCGAAGATCTTGCGGCGACCCTCTTCGTTGGGCTTTGGCACTTCGATGAGGCGGTCGAAGCGGCCGGGACGGAGGATGGCGCGATCGAGCATGTCGAAGCGGTTCGTCGCGGCGATGATTCGGATCTCGCCGCGGTCCTCGAACCCGTCCATCTCCGAGAGGAGCTGCATCATCGTGCGCTGGACCTCGGCGTCGCCGGAGGTCTTGGAGTCGGTCCGCTTCGCGGCGATGGCGTCGATCTCGTCGATGAAGATGACGGCGGGCTCGTGGTCGCGGGCGACCTGAAACAGGTCCCGCACCAGCTTCGCGCCCTCGCCGATGAACTTGTGAACGAGTTCGGAGCCGGCCATCTTGATGAAGGTCGCGTCGGTCTCCTCGGCGACTGCTTTCGCGAGGAGGGTCTTCCCGGTGCCCGGCGGGCCGTGGAGCAGGACGCCGCTCGGGGGCTCGATGCCGACGGTCTCGAAGTCGCCGGGCTTCGTCAGGGGCATCTCGACGGTCTCGCGGACCTCGAGGAGCTGTTCTTCCAGGCCACCGATGTCGCCGTACGTGACGCCGGGAGACTCCTCGACCTGCATCACGCGGGCGCGGACGTCGGTCTCGTCGTCGAGGGCCTTGACGATCGAGCGGGAGTTGTTCAGCGCGACCCGGCTGTCGGGGTCGAGGCGCTCGCGAAGTTCTTCGGTGACCTCCGTGAGCATCTCCTGGTTGTTGCCGTGCTGTTTGACGATGACGCCCTCCTCGGTGACCTCCTGGACCGTCGCGACGAACAGCGGTGACTGCTTGAGCTTCTTGTTCTCGTGGGTCAGCCGCTCGAGTTTCTGCTGGTACTTGTTGTTCTCCGCGTTCGCGTCCAGGAGTTTGTCTCGCATCTCCTCGTTCTGTGATTCGAGGACCTCCAGACGTTCCTGCAGTGCCTCGATCTTGTCGGACAGGGAGGCCTCCTGCTCGTCGTAGGGAAAGTCGACCTCCTCCGCAGTGTCGCTCATTGCTGATGAGTTAGGGGTGTGGTTCATAAGAGACTTCGGGTGGTGACACCGCCGTTGTGAAGCAAAATCGACCGACTCCGATGCGCCATCACGGCATCCGATCGCGCGACGGCTCCGCCCAGTAATTATTCTCTGAAGTAATAAATACAAAGAGGAAATATTATTAGTCGGCATCCAGTACCCTGCTCCACGATGAGCGCATCCGAGTCCACCCTGCCCGAATCCGACGAATCGACCGCCTCGTGGGACGACGTCCGCGACCTGCCCCCGAGCGCCAAACTCGTCGCGAAGGTGCTCGAGTACAACGAGACGCTGACTCAGAGCCAGCTCGCAGACGAGACGCTGCTGCCGCCCCGGACCGTCCGGTACGCGCTGAACCGGCTCGAAGAGGAGGGCGCCGTCGACTCGCGCTTCTCCTTCTCGGACGCCAGGAAGCGCCTCTACACCCTCGCGATCGAGGAATAGCGCCGCCGATTCGATCGGGAATCGCCCCGCCCGATTCTCGGATGCGCACTCGATTCTTCGCCGGTCGATTCGACCGAGAGCGTCGCGCTCGGCGGTATCGAACGGTCGGCGGTCTCGGTCACTCGCTCGCCGCTGGCCTGCCCACCGCCGGCTCCGTCACCGGTCCGGTCGCCGCCCGTTCCATCACCACTGCTTCCGCTTTCCGGAGGTGTTCTGCAGCCGTGCTCGGGGCACACCCCGTCGCCGTGGCGACGTCCTCGACGCTGGCCTCGCGCGGTTCCTCGTAGTACCCTTCCTCCAGCGCCGCGTCGACGATCTCCCGCTGGCGGTCGGTGAGCGCGCCCGCCGTCCGGAACGATCGCTCGCCGTAGGGCCGGACCTGCAGGACCTCGGGGTCGAGTGCGTCGGGAATCTCGTCGACGGTTACCGACAGCGCTTCGGCCGGGCCGACGAGCGAGGCAACGAGCGTGCCGTCCATCCGATACTCCAGCGGGGGAACGAGCAGCACGCCGGGCCGATCGATCGCGTCGGCGAGGCCGCGATCCAGCCCGTCGAGGTCCGCGTGGACGTAGAGGTAGAAGCCGTTACCCTCGGCGTCGGTCACCGAGTGCGTCGCGTCGGGCACGCGCTCCTCCAGCGCCTCGAGGTAGGGCTCCTGGGGTCCCTCGATATAGAAGAGGAGCGTCATGCCGTCGTCCGGACGGCCTTGCCAGTGGAGCTGCCAGTAGGCGGTGTATCCGCCGTGATCCATCGCGTACTGGTGCATCGGGTGCCGATCGTCGGGTGGCATTGCGACGGCGAGCCGGATCGATCGCATCGCGCGGAGGCTGTTCGCCCTCTCACTTAAATCAGCCCCTCTGCAGGGGCAGCAGATCCAGCGGGCGAGCGTCCCAACTGCTGAGCGTGAGCAGACAGCCCGAACAGCAGCGTCTGGAGCGACCGGAACCCGAAGCGTGCGACGCCGCGGGTCCACTCGTCGATCTGCCGTCGGCGGTTCCCGCCTCGATTGCCGACGCGGTACTCGACACCGACGACCACCTGAATGCGCCAGCGATCGTGATTCGGCCCGACGACGTCGAGCGGGTCCTCGCGGCTCTGAAACGCGAGGCAGGCTACGATCACTGCGCCTGCGTCACCGCCCAGCAGTACGCCGATCGCTACGAGTCGATCTACCACCTCCGGACGTACGCCGACCCGACCGACGAACTGGGCGTCGTCGTGCCGACGACGCCCGAGGATCCGACGAGCGAGAGCGCGGCGGCAGTCTACGACACCGCCCGATGGCACGAGCGAGAGGCCTACGACCTCGTCGGCATCGAGTACGACGGCCACCCGAACCTCGAACGGATCCTCCTCCCCGACACCTGGCAGGGCCACCCGCTTCGCGACGACTACGACCAGGATCGACCGCAGATCGTCACGCTCTCCGAGCACGCCAACCCGCTCGCGGTAGACGAACGGGTCGCCGGCCAACCGGCGACGGAGGCTACGGACGAGCGCACCACCGGAGCCGCCCACGCCGCCGACACGGACACGATGTTCCTCAACATCGGCCCGCACCATCCAGCCACGCACGGCGTGCTCCACCTGAAGGCCGTCCTCGACGGCGAGCAGGTCCTCGACGTCGAACCGGACATCGGCTACATCCACCGCTGCGAGGAGCAGATGTGCCAGCAAGGCACTTACCGCCACCAGATCATGCCCTACCCGGATCGCTGGGACTGGTCCGGCGCGGGGCTCTGCAACGAGTGGGCCTACGCCCGCGCCGCGGAAGACCTCGCTGAAATCGAGGTGCCGGAGTACGCCCAGGTCATCCGGACGATGTCCGCGGAGCTCTCGCGGATGCTCGGCCACCTCCTCGCGGCAGGCACCTACGCCCTCGACATCGTCGGCGACTTCACGGCGCTGTTCATGTGGTCGATGCGCGAACGCGAGAAGGTCCAGGCGGTCCTCGAGGAGCTAACCGGCCAGCGCCTGATGTTCAACTACTACCGACTCGGCGGGGTCGCCTGGGACCTCCCCGAGCCCCGGGAGGAGTTCTTCGACCTCACGCGGGACGTCGTCGAGGGCATCCCGAAGGCGATGGACGAGTACCACGCGCTCCTGACGAACAACGAGGTCATGCAGCTCAGGACGATCGACACCGGCGTGCTGGAGCCGGAGGTCGCGAAGTCCTACGGCTGCACCGGCCCCGTCGCACGCGGCTCGGGCATCGACTACGACGTGCGCCGCGACGATCCCTATGGCTACTACGACGAACTCGACTGGGAGGTGTGCGTCGAGGACGGCTGCGACAACTACGCCCGCGTGCTGGTCCGCCTTCGCGAACTCGAACAGTCCGCGAGGATCGTCGAGCAGTGCATCGACCTGCTGGAGGCCTGGCCAGACGACGAGCGGGAGATCCAGTCGAACGTCCCGCGCACGCTCAAGCCCGAGCGCGACGCCGAGATCTACCGCGCCGTCGAGGGCGCCAAGGGCGAACTCGGGATCTACATCCGCGCCGACGGCACCGACACGCCCGCCAGATTCAAGATCCGCGGCCCATCCTTCTCGAACCTCCAGGCGCTCCCGGAGATGGCCGAGGGCGGGTACGTGGCCGACCTCGTCGCGACGCTCGGCAGCCTTGATCCGATCATGGGCGACGTGGATCGCTGACGGGCCAGTATCGCTTCCACGTCGGCCTGCTCGCCTCCCACGCTCTATACGCTCCGCAAGTTTGCCACGCTCCCCACGTTCTCCACACTCCCCGCGTTTCCACGCTCCAAACCCTCAAGTGCGATCCCGCGGCGAGCGATTGGCGATGGGCCTGCCCGGCGTCACGCCAGTCCTCGACCTCCAGCTATCGCTGACCCTGCTCACGGCGGTCGCCGGCGGCACGTTGCTCGGTACGGCGACCGGGCTGGTGCCGGGCCTCCACGCCAACAACGTCGCGCTCGTGCTGGCGAGCGTCGCCGTCGGCCTTCCGGGCCCCCGAATCGCGGTCGCAGCCGCCATGCTCGCAGCGGGCGTCGCGCACACCTTCCTCAACGCGATTCCGGCGCTGGCAATCGGGGTGCCCGACGCCGAAATGGCCGTCTCCGCGCTGCCGGGCCACCGTCTCGTGCGCGAGGGCCGGGGCCGCGAGGCGATCCGACTCTCGGTGCTCGGGAGTTCGCTGGCGGTCGTGCTGGCGGTGCCGCTCGCGATCCCGGTCACGCTCGCGATGCTCGACGTCTATCCGGCGATCGCCGCGAACCTCCGCGTCGTGCTCGCCGTCGTCGTGGTCGGGATGCTCGCGATGGAGCGCTCCCGGCGCTCGCGCTTCGCGGGCGCGGTGACGTTCCTCTTGGCGGCCGGGCTGGGATGGCGATTCCTCGACGCCGATCCTGCTGCACCACTTTCTGCGGGCGGCGTGCTCGCACCACTGTTTGCTGGCTTGTTCGGCGCGCCCGTATTGCTCGAAGCGTTGCGTGGTGGCGGGGTCCCGCCGCAGGGCGACGCCGCGATCTGCGAGTCGCCCGGATCGGTCGGGGCGGCAGCCGGTGCGGGCACGCTCGGCGGTGCGATCGTCGGCTATCTGCCGGGGATCTCCTCGGCGATCGCGGCGGTGGGCGTCCTCGTCGCGATGCCCGGCGATCTCTCGGAGCGGGACTACGTCGTCGCGACGAGCGGCGTCGACACCGCCAACTCGATCTTCGCCCTGTTCGCGCTCTGGGCGATCGGCAGCCCACGGACCGGCGTGCTCGTCGGGGTTGCGGACCTCGGCGCGCCGGTGAACCTGCCGGTGCTGACCGCCGGCGTCCTGCTCGCCGGGGGTCTCGCTGCTGGTATCACGATGGTCCTCGGTGACCCGTACCTCCGAGTCGTCGGCGGTCTCGATCACAGACTCGTGGCGATCGGCGTGCTCACGCTGCTCGTCGGGATCTCGTTCCTCTTCGCCGGGTTCCTCGGCGTGGGGCTGTTCGTCGCCGCGTCGCTCGTCGGACTGATTCCCGTCCGCGCAGGTGCCTACCGCGTACACTGCATGGGGGTGTTGATCGGGCCGCTGTTGCTCGCAGCCTGAATCGGTGGGTCCGCCTGCGGGCGGAAAGACAACCCTTAACCCCGGTGCTGTGGAAATCGGATCCATGAGTGAGTCCCGACAGAAGCGAGCGCAGAAGTGCGTCTCGTGTGGGATCAACGTCGCCGGCACGAACGCCGCGTCGTTCGATTGCCCCGACTGTGGCACCCGGATTCACCGGTGTGCGAAGTGCCGCAAGCAGAGCAACCTCTACCAGTGCCCGTCCTGCGGGTTCACGGGGCCATAACCATGGGAAAGGTAGCCGCGCAGATCAAGGTCATGCCGGAGAGCCCCGAGGTCGACCTCGACGATCTCGAGGAGCGCCTCGCCGACTCCCTCCCCGAGGGCGCCGAGATCAACGGTATCGGCCGCGACGACGTCGCCTTCGGCCTCGTCGCCCTGCTGCCGACCGTCATCGTCGCCGACGGCGCAGGTGGCACCGAGCCCGTCGAGGAGGCGTTCGCGAGCGTCGACGACGTCGAGTCCGTCGAAGTGCAGGAAACCGGTCGCCTGTAATCGGTCCTCGATAGCGTGCGGATTTTCGGGTCGGCTCGTACGACTAGCGGCAGTACTATCGGTCTCTCGACGTATTCTGCGGCTCCTCCACTCAGGTGATAGAACGACCTGCGCTACTCCGCCCTGGTCGTCACTTCACAGCCGTCCTCGGTCACGATGACGGTGTGTTCCTTCTGGCTGACCATCGTCCCTTCCTCCTCCTGCAAGACTGGGTAGCCGTGGACGATGTCGTGCTGCTTGAGTCGACGGAGCGCCATCTCCGGCCGGTTGACGTCGAGCCACCGCGTCGCGAACGGCAGGGTCTTCCACTCCTCGGTGATCTGGGCGAGGGCCTGCCGCGCCTCGCGGTTCCGTACGGAGCCCTCGCGTTCGAGTGCGAAGATCTCCTCGTGGCTGCCTTCGCTAACCTTGCCCCGGCCGTCGGTGGCGAAGGGTTCGATGGCGACGACGTCGCCCGCTTCGAGGGTGGTGCCCTGCGAGACCGCCCGGTTCGGGATGTTCGGCGAGGCGTGTTGCTCCCAGTGCCCGAGGCCGTGGCCGGTGAGGTTCACGACGGGGTTGTAGCCGTGCTCGTCGATCGCGGCCTCGATTGCGGCGCCGACCTCGCCAGTCTGGACGCCGGCCTCGATTTCGTCGATCGCTGCGTCGAGCGCTTCTGCACTGGCTGCCACGAGGTCGTCCCACTCGCCGGTGAGGTCGACGGTGACGGCGGAGTCGGCGAGCCAGCCGTCGACGTGGACCCCGATGTCGATGTTGACGAGTTCCTCGCCGATCGTGCGGTCGTCGTCGACGGTCGCCGTCGCGTGGGCGGCCTCGTGGTCGATCGAGATGTTGAGCGGGAAGGCGGGCTCGCCACCGAGTTCGCGGATCCGTTCCTCGGCGAACTCCGCGATCTCGGTGTGGGTCGCGCCGACCTCGATCTGCTCGACGGTCTCCTCGCGGGCCTGCGCGAGGATCTCGCCGGCCTCGCGGTGCTTCTCGTACTGCTCGGCGTCGAAGTCCACGTCTGTCATGGGACTGTCTTCGCAGGTACGGGGGAAAGGGATTTCCTTCGGGTACTACTCGGGCGAACAGCCGCGGACGGCCGAGCCGTCTCCCGGACTGACCATCCGCTCCGGGCTCGGCGATCAGTCAGTTCCCGTCCGCAGGATCCAGCCACGAACACTGCGGGCAGTCCGCGAGCCCCTGGACGTTGAGCGTGGTCGCCCCACACTGTGGACAGTCGGACTGGTTCGCGTGGCGAAGGTGAGCCATTCGTGGGTCCGAAGACAGGTACGACGATAATAAAACTACGTCTCGTCGATCGTCGAAGGTCGTGCGTGTCACGCCGACGCGCTAGCAATGGCTCCCGAAGAGCGCGGGTCGGAACGGACGCGATCGAACGAGCCATCTCCTGAGGAGTAGTGCTCCGTAGCTCTCACCACGCGCCCTGGGCGATCGCTCGGTCCACAACCGCGGGCAGCGGATCCGTCCGTTCGCTCACGGACGGCGGGACCGTACACCGTTCCCAGCGTCACCGACACGTCCTCACTGCATCGGTCTCGAATCACGACGCGGGCGCCGTGACCACCCACCCCGCTCCCTCCCTCGATCGCCGCTTCCACCGGACGACGATCGAGCACACGCACACTCCTCATAGAAGCGACGAACGGCACGCTAAACGCAGCGACAGTGGCACGTCATCGCACCGACGATGGCACGTAGATATCGGCGACGGTGCCGCGTCGATGGCCGGCGACTGTGGCACGGGGATCGCCGGCGTCGACACGACAGCCTTCGACAGTGGTGGAACGGATCGCTGGGACCAGCAGCGATCCGACGATTCCAACTCGCGTGGTGCCCACGCGGTCGCCACGCCCGGACGGCGGGGGATGGTGATTGTCCGGGGCAGTGTGTGCCCGCGGAGGCACGGGTTGACCAAGGACTGCTCCAACAATGATACCAGACCCTAATTACTTGGTGTCAGTGCCGCTCACCGGTGCCGTCGACAGCCGTCGTCACGTCGCCGGAGCCCCGGCGATCGGTCCGCGGTCCCTATCAGCGCCGTGCGGTGGCGGTCTGCATCGCTTCACTGTCGAAGGCACTCCCGAGTCTGCCGTCAGCGTCGGCCACGATGACGCCCGCAGTGCCCGTCGCGTGGTCCCCGAACGCGTCGATCGCTGCAGTGGCTGCCGCGTCTGCGTCCATTCCGTCCTCGACCGCACCGACCGCCTCCTTCGCGACGGTCGTCCGTACGATGTCCTCGCCGGCACCCGTCGCGCTCGCACCGGCCGCCTCCGTCGCGAAAAAGCCCGAACCGACCTGGGGCACGTCGCCGACGCGGCCGGCGAGCGCCGCCCAGCGGCCCCCGGTCGACGTCGCCGCGGCGATCTGCTCGTCCTCGCGAGCGACGGCGCCCACGGTGCCGGTCGGACCCTCCTCGCCGCCGCCGGAATCCGCCTCGCCGTACTGCTCGTTCACCCAGTCGACCTGGACGCCGAGGTGTCGCGGCGGCCCGCCGAGGTCGTCCCAGTGCTCCCGCGTCCGGTCACACCAGAGGTCGACCTCCACGGGGACCCCGAACTGCTCGGCGAGGTCGACGGCGTGGACGCCGGCGATCTGGACGTGTGGCGTCTCTTCCATCACGACGCGGGCGACCGTCACCGCGTGCTCGACGCCAGGCATGGAGGCCGCCGCACCGATCGATCGATCGGACGTCATCACGCCGGCGTCCGTCCGCGGGATGCCGTCGGCCTGGACGCTCGATCCGACGCCAGCGTTGAAGCGCGGGTCGTGCTCGAGCGCGCGAACGGCGACCTCGACGGCGTCCAGCGGGCTGTTCTCGGCCGTTCCGGCCGTCGCGGCCGCGTCGAGCGCGCGCTGTCGGGGTTCGGGCTCCTCCGGCGCGCTGCCAGCCCCGCCGTGGACGATCAGGTCCATCGCGGTGCCTCCTGTGATCGTCTGCAGTACATGTCCTGGGGAATCGAGTGCGACCGTGAAATACGCCGCGACTGCGGACAGTGAGGTCCACGGGGCCTCTCGATCTCCGCACGCAGTCCGGCCGCGATCGTCCGATCAGAAGTCCGCGAGGGTGGTCTGATTCCGCTTCAGCGAGCGCGCCCGGTAGCCTCGATCGACGAGCGCCTCCGCGAGGTCGTCGGTGAATCCGTGCTGGGTGTAGACCGCGTCCGGATCGGCGGTCTCGACGAGTTCCAGCAGTTCCTCGAAGTCGCAGTGATCCGAGAGCGGAAACGTCGCGTCGTAGTCGCCACGGTAGCGGAACGAGGAGCCGGCCGCCCAGCCGGAGAAGCCGGCGGTGAGCGCTCCGGTCTCCTCGACGAGCTGTTGGACGCGTTCGCTCCGTCGCACGTTCGACGGAACGACGAGTGCGTCGCCAGGTTCGAGCGTGGGTTCGGTTCCAGGGCTGCCCGCGTCTCGGCCGTCCGCCGACGTCTCGGGATCGAACGGCTCCGCGCCGAAATCGACGCCCAGCGCAGCCTCGATGGGGTCGGTTACCGCCGCGACGCCCTCTGAGACGAGACAGCGAGTGCGATCCGACCGCGAGACGATCTCCTGGAGCTTCTGTGCTCTGCCGAGCGCGTAGCCGACGAGGACGACCGGCCGATCCATCGTCTCGGTGAGCCACGCGAAGATCTCGCGTTCGATCTCGTCGTGGTCCGGGAACACGTAGCCGGGCCTGCCGTACGTCGCCTCGACGATCAACACGTCCGCGTCGGGCGGTTCGAACCCGTCGAGATGGCAGCGATCGCGGGTGCACACGTCGCCGGTGTAACAGTAGCGCGTCTCCCCGTCGTCGATCAGCACCGCCCGCGAACCGGCGACGTGGCCGGCCGGGAGGAGCGTGACGTCGGGGTGTTCGGCGACGGTGAGTGCCTCGCTCCGCCGGACGCCGGCGAGGTTGGCGGTGAGCGGCGAGCAGATCGCGGGCGTGTCGCTGGCGCTGGCGACGCTGGGGAGGTGATCGGAGTGGGCGTGGGACGTGACCGCGAGGTCGCCGCTCGGGCGCTTGCCGTCGGCGACCACGTCACCGATAGCGGTCTCGATCCGCACGCCGTCGCCGAGTGTGACGGAACCGCGCACGCTGCGGCGTAGGCAACGACGGGGCAAGACGGTTCCGTTGCGAGCGGCTTCCGGCACGATGAATTCGGCGCGTGAAATCCGCCACGAGGTTCCGCCGCGTGACGGCACAGAGGCGAGCGATTCCTCCACGGCACGTGAACGGGTGGTCGCTGCCCGGACGGTTACTCCCGGGTAGCGCTCCTCCGAAACGGGAGCCCTTTTACCCCCCGCAGGCAAGCCTCACCCGTCATGAGCTACGACAAGATCGAGGTCCCGGCCGAGGGCGAGCAGATTCAGGCCGGCGACGACGGACTGGAGGTTCCGGACAACCCCATCATCCCGATCATCCACGGCGACGGTATCGGGCAGGACGTGGGGCCGGCAGCACAGAAGGTCCTCGAGGCCGCTGCGAACGCGACAGGCAGGGACGTTAGCTGGATGCGCGTCTACGCTGGACAGAGCGCCCGAGACAAGTACGGCGACGACGTCAACCTCCCCGACGAGACCGTCGACGCCATCCGCGAGCACCGCGTCGCCATCAAGGGCCCGCTGACGACGCCCGTCGGTGCCGGTTTCCGATCGCTCAACGTCGCGCTGCGCCAGACGCTCGACCTCTTCGCGAACGTCCGGCCGACCTACTACCTCGACGGCGTTCCGTCACCGATGAAGGCGCCCGAGGAGATGGACATGGTGACGTTCCGGGAAAACACCGAGGACGTCTACGCCGGCATCGAGTGGGAGCAGGGCACCGACGACGTGGAGGCCGTCCGCGACTTCGTCGAAGACGAGATGGGCATGGACGACATCATGCACGAGGGCCCGATCGGCCTCGGTCTCAAGCCGATCTCCGAGAAGGGCTCCAAGCGCCTCGTTCGCGAGGCGATCGACTACGCCCTCGAGAACGACCGCGACAAGGTCACCCTCGTCCACAAGGGGAACATCATGAAGTTCACCGAGGGGCAGTTCGGCACCTGGGGGATGGAGGTCGCCGACGAGGAGTACCCCGACGACGAGGTCTTCGCCGCACCCGACTCCCTCTGGGAGGAGCAGGACGAGGTCGACATCCCCGAGGACGCCGTCATGGTCGAGGAGCGCCTCGCCGACGCGATGCTCCAGTGGATGCAGCTTCGCACCGACGAGTTCGACGTCCTCGCGATGCCGAACCTCAACGGTGACTACCTCTCCGACGCCGCGGGCGCCCAGATCGGCGGTCTCGGCATCGCGCCCGGCGGGAACTTCGGCGAGCAGCGGATGCTCGCAGAGCCGGTCCACGGCTCCGCGCCCAAGCGCGCCGGCCAGAACATGGCCAACCCGACCGCGCTCATCCTCTCCGGTCGCCTGATGTTCGAGTACATCGGCTGGCAGGACGCAGCGGACCTCATCCGCGACGCCGTCGAGCAGACGATTTCCAGCGGCACGGTCACCTACGACCTCGAACGCCAGCTCGAGGGGGCAGAGAAGCTCGGTACGGACGAGTACGCCGACGAGATCGTGTCCGCGATCGAAGCGCTGGCCTGAGGCTCGCGGCTTCGTTACCAGCTACGTTTTCTTCGGTTGCGTCCCCGTTCACGAACCGTTCGACCAGCCGGTAGCAGGCGATTGCCGGTTCCGCGAACCGAGACGCGAACCGACTGGACGGCCGTCGGTTTGGCCAGGTGGTGGCCAGTTCCGCTCTCGAAGCACCGGGCTACGCCGCCGAACGGGCAGGGCTGTTATGTAGACGGGGATGGTACGCCGGAGCAATGCTGGAGCTGGAACACGGCTTCCGGGTCGTCGACGTCCACGCGCGCCTCTCCGTCGACGAGGACGTGGCAGCCCGGGGGCGGATGATCTCCCCGGACCGACTCGAGCGGGAGATGCGCCAGGCCGGCGTCGTTCGCGCCGTCGTCGTTCCCGAGACGAACCCCGAGAGCCGCTACCTGCAGTTCAACAACGCCGTCGCGCGCCTGAGCGTCGAGCGCCCGTTCGTCGCGTTCGCCCGGCTCAGCGGTCCCCGGTCCCTCTCCGAATCGGCGACGAACCGGCTCCGCTCAGCCGTCTCCGGCCGCGACGACCACCACACCGATCCCGACGAGATCGAGCAGTACGCCTACGACGATCGGTTCCACGGGTTCGTGATGGACCCGGCGAGGGACGGTCTCCCCGACGAGCAGACCCTCGACGAGCTCGAGGAGGTCGACCTCCCCGTGCTCGTCCCTGGCGGCGAGGCGTTCCCGCCGGAACGGATCGCCGAGACGCTCCTCGATCGGTCCTTCCCGACGATCGTCGGCCACTTCGGCGGTCACCCGCTCCAGCGCGACCTGATGGGCCGGGCGATCGACCTGCTTGGGGAGTACGACGGCTACTACCTCGACACGAGTCTCGTTCGCTATCGCGAACCCCTGGAGCGAGCGCTCCTCGAACATCCCGATCGGGTGCTGTTCGGCAGCGGCGCGCCCGCGAGTCACCCGAACGTCGGCGTGATGGAACTGCTCACGCTCGACGTCTCCGAGGACAAGCTCCGCCGAGCGTTCGACCGGAACCCGAGCCGCGTCGTCGACGCACTCGCACCCGAGGAGGAAGGAGCGCCGATCGGCTGAGTCGCCGATCAATTCGGTCGGCGATTTTTCGATACCGGTTGGCTTCGTCGCCACGCAGCCATTCGTGGACGCCTCGCACACAGGGAGAAGCGTATAGTGGCTGGTCCTCCCTCGTACTGCCATGCCGACGGTTCGTGATCTCAGGCCCGACGACGCTGTAGCACTGACCTGCCTCTACGAGGACTACGAGTGGTGGGCAGATCGCGAGGTCGAGGGCGTCCGGTCGGCCCTCGAAGACACCGACGTCGCGATCGGCGTGACGGTGGACGGCCGTCTCGCCGCCGCGGCTCGCGTCGTGACGGACTTCACGTACTACGCGATGGTCTACGACGTGATCGTCGCTGCCGACCGTCGCGGCGAAGGGCACGGCGACCGGCTACTGGAGGCCATCGTCGAACACGCCGACCTCCAGGAGCTCCCCCGGCTCGCCCTGCTCTGTCGCCGAGGCCTCGTTCCGTACTACGAGTCCGTCGGCTTCGAGCTGTTCGATCCGGAGATCGACGTACCGGAGGGTGGGACGGAGGAGCTGGTGCGCATGACCTATCGGTACGAGGAATGAGCAGCGGCGAGGTTCGAACGCCGGTTATCGCCAGTCGTAGCGCTGGACGACGCGATCGGCGCGTGCGGAGATGCCGTTGGGGTTCCGGCGGCGGCTCCGGTCGCGTCGTCGGGCGCGCCAGCCGTCCTTCGCGCCGACGGACAGGCCGGCGATCGCGGCGCGGCCGTGCCCGAACCAGCTCGTAAAGCGTCCATCGCCGTCGAGGACGGAGCGGGCGGCACCGACGGCGTCTGCAGTCGCGTCGCGGAGCGATCGGATCACGATGGAGGGCCGGAGGCCGTAGTTCTTCACGAGCTGGTAGGCGAGCGATCGATATCGAGCGCGGCGATCGGTTTCGGGTTCGCCGCCGTCGGCGCCATACTGGCTGTGGACGGACAGCTCCGGCAGCCACTCGACCTCGTAGTCGAGGCCCGCGAGACGGTGCGAGGCGTCGCGGGAACCCCCGACCTCCAGGTACTCGTCGAACCCGTCGAGGGCCTCGATTGCCTCGCGGGAGAAGACGACGTTCTCACCGTTGCAGAAGGTGACGGACCGACCGGCGATCGACTGCGCCGGTTCTTCGATCCCCTCGAGCGTCGTTCGCGTCGGCCCCGTAACGACGTCGGCGCCCGATTCCAGGCCCGCTTCGAGCGCGTCGAGCCAGCTCTCGTCGACGACGCGATCGAACCGGAGGAGTGCGATGGTGTCGCCGGTCGCGGCCTCGAAGCCGGCGTTGCGTGCCGCGTTGACGTTACGATCCGCGATCTCGACGAGCGTTTCGACGTCCCCCCGCTCGGAAACCATCCCGGTCGTTCCGTCGGCGGAGGGGCCATTGACGACGACGACCTCCGCCTCGGGAACGTGTTCGGCGAGCGCGTCGAGGCACCCACCGAGCTGGTCCCGGCCGTTCAGTGTAGGGACCACTACCGAGAGCTCCATATACTGCCGCAATCCGTCTCGCTGGGGCTTAAGGTCTTGGGATTACCTCGAACCTACGATGAGTAATTGGATCCGTACCAGTTTCGTTTGAAGATACGTGCGGCGACGGGGGAGGCTGTCCTGGGGATCCACCAGGGATACGGCGGTCGCCAGCGAGCACGTGTGTCGTGCGTCGGACGGCGCCCCGATCGTGCGTCCCTCGGAGCGCCGGTCTGTGAGTGGCGGTATCCTGGGCTTGCCGGGTCGATCGTCGCCGAGAGCATCCGCCGCCGATTCGCTCCTCGTCGAGTCAATGTCTCCTCGATTCGATCTCCCGTCGAATCGATCTCCGTCGGATCGCTCTCCTGTCGAATCGACCTCGCGTCACATTGACCGCTCGTCGAATCGATTCCCGACGACTCGTTCTCCGTCGAATCCACCAATGTCCATTCTTCCGTCACGATCGCCGTCCCCGGGACCTTTGTCCTCCGGCGTCGAAGGCCGGTCCATGATCACCAGCGACCGGATGGCCGCCGTCGACGCTAACGCTGCGGCGCTCGGCGTCCCCCGGAAGCAGCTCATGGAGTCCAGTGGGAACGCCGTCGCGCGAGCGGTTCGCGAGCGAACGGAGCCGGGCGACGCCCTCGCGATCGTCGCCGGCCGGGGCAACAACGGTGGCGACGCGTTCGTCGCGGCGCGATTTCTCGAGGATCGCGACCTGACGACGCTGCTCCTTGGCCGTGCCGAGACGATCACGACCGACATCGCCCGCGAGAACTGGGACGCGCTCCAGCAGGCCGAACAGCAGACGATCGAGGTCCGGGATACCGCGGCGTTGGCAGGGAGCGACGCGGACGCGGCCGCAGCGATCGACGAGGCCGACCTGGTCGTGGACGCGATGCTCGGAACCGGCGTCACCGGGGCGTTGCGGGAACCGGCTGCTACGGCCACGGAGCGGATCAACGACGCGAGCGACGCCGGCGCGACCGTCGTCGCCGTCGACGTGCCCTCTGGCGTCGACGCGGACACCGGCGACGCCGCGGGCGATGGCCCACACGCCGCAGTCGAAGCCGATCACGTCGTGACCTTCCACGACGAGAAGCCCGGCCTCGCCGACGTCGCCGCGACCGTCGAGGTCGCGGACATCGGCATTCCCGACGCCGCCGAACTGTTCGTCGGTCCCGGCGACCTGCAGGCGCTCTCCCGCCCCGAGGACAGCCACAAGGGCGACTTCGGCCACGTCCTCGTGGTCGGCGGCGGTCCCTACACCGGCGCACCGGCCCTCACGGCCCAGGCGGCGCTTCGGGCTGGCGCGGATCTGGCGACCGTCGCGTGTCCGGAGTCCGTCGCTGACGAGGTCCAGGGGTACTCCGAGAGCATCATCACGAAGCCGCTTCCGGGCGATCGACTCCTGCCTGGACACGTCGACCGACTGCTCGACCTCGCAGCCGATCGCACCACGACGGTGATCGGCCCGGGCCTCGGCCGAGCGGAGGACACGCTCGACGCGGCACGGGAGTTCCTCGCCGCCGCGAGCGGGACCGTCGTCGTCGACGCGGACCCGCTCCGCGTCGTCCCGGACGTGGTCGCGGAGACCGACGCGACGCTGCTCTGTACGCCCCACCGCGGCGAACTCGTGGCGATGGGCGGGCCGGAGGCCGACGATTGGCGGGATCGCGCGGACGCAGTGGAGGCGTTCGCCAGCGATCTCGGCGCGACGCTGCTGGTCAAGGGTCCCTACGACGTGATCAGTGGCGGCGAGACGACCCGCGTGAACCGGACCGGGAATCCGGGGATGACGGCGGGCGGCACCGGCGACGTCCTCGCCGGGATCACGGGCGCACTCGTTTCGACGCAGCGGCCGGTCGACGCCGGCGCGATCGCCGCGTACGTCAACGGAACCGCGGGCGACGCCGTCGTCGACGAGCGAGGGTACGGCATGCTCGCCTCGGACCTCCTCGCCGAGATTCCGCTGGCGATGTGGGGGAAGACCGATGGGTGAGGAGGGAGCGTCCGGCGAGGATCCGGACGATCTCACGCACACGGACGCCGAGGGCGCCGTCGACATGGTCGACGTCGGCGACAAGCCAGACACCGCTCGGCGGGCCGTCGCTCGCGGACGACTTCGTCTCCAGCCGTCGACGATCGAGGCGATCACAGCCAGCGAGATCGAGAAGGGCGACGTCCTCGCGACGGCCCGGGTCGGTGCGATCCAGGCGGTCAAGCACACCTGGGAGACGATCCCGCTGTGTCACCAGATTCCGATCACGAACGTCGAGACGACGTTCGATCTCCACGACGGTCCCGTCCATGCCGATGGCGACGGCGATTCCGAATCCGCCGTCGGTGACGTGGACGACGTGGGGAGTTCGCCAGCGGTCGAACTGACCGTCGCCGTCGAGACGACCGGCAAGACCGGCTGCGAGATGGAGGCACTCGAGGGCGTGACGACCGGGCTCAACGTCGTCTGGGACATGGTGAAGTCGGCGGAAAAAGACGCTGACGGTGGCTACCCCACGGCGCAGATCGAGGGCGTCGGCGTCGTCGAGAAGACGAAGCGACCGCTGGAGTGATCAGCCGTCCGCCCGGGGCCGACTGCCTGAACGGGACCGAGCGAATTCGGTTCGCTCTCGGAGCGCGCTGCTATCCGGGCGCTATTCGGAGGAACACGGTCGTCGATCCCAGCCACAGCACAACGACGAGCAGGAACGCCCAGCCGGTCGGGATCAGGGGACCGAGCACGATCGCACTGACGGCGCCGACGGTGAGCCCACCGACGATCGAGAGAACGAAGGTGACCGCCTTGGTCACGAACCGGTCGGGCAGCAACCGTCTGGACGTGGTGCCGCCGCTCGATCGATACTCGGATGGCAGGTCGCCCTGTGCGGCGACGTCGTCGCCGTCGCCCGGCTCCTCCGGGGCGCCACCGCCGGTGCCTCCCTCCCATTCCGACTCGCGCTCTGGAGTCCCGTCACGCCAGTCCGCCACGTCCGGTGAATCGTCCCAGGCGACGTCGGCTGCGTCTGCGGCATCGGCGCCGGTGGGTTCAGCGTCCACGCGATCGGCGTCCTCGAGATCGGCCGAGCAGTGCATGCAGAACGTCGACGTCTGTGCGACCGGGCCGCCACACTCCGGACAGACGGGGCCGTTCTCAGCCACGCGAGCGACACCTCCTGGAAGGCGAACGTGATCGTCTGATCGGTGGGGACACGGCTAGGGGTGGTCGCTCCGACTCGCGTCGTTCTTATCACTGTTGTGGACCTGGATCGAACGGTCTGTCGGCCCACGCCGGATCCCAATCCCAGACTCCCGGGCCTCAGTCGATGCTTCCGTCGGCCTCCTCGGGGACGAAGCGTGCCGCGACGAACCCGACCACGGCAGCAACCCCCGCCGGGAACGCGACCAGCACCAGCAGGACGAGGAAGCCTTCGACGCGGTCCTCGACCCCACCCTCGACGTGTATCACCGGGCTCGCGACGACGAGCGGAATTAGCAGGAACACGGCCGCGACGGCGTACGCGCTCTTGGAGATCGCGCCCTGGACGGTCCGCCGGCGCACGAGGTAGGCAGTCGCGCCGAGCCAACCGACGAAGCCGAACAGCAGCGCCCAGCCTGAGCCGGTCAGGATCAACAGGACGACCGTCGCGACGAGGCCGACGACGATGCCGCCGAGTATGCCGACCACGACCGTGAGCGCGTCGTCGACGATACCCTGGGGATCGAGCAGGCCGTCGTGCTGGTCGACGGACGTCGCCGTTCCGTCGGTGCCCGATCCGGCAGCGTCGCCGGTGCCCGATTCGGCAGCCCCGCGGGCGCCCGATTCGGCGGCCCCGCCGGCACCCGCCTCCAGGGACTGGTCGGCGTCTGCCGCCTCCTCGCCCCAGCCCGAGGCCGGAATCTCGGCGCTGTCCCAGACGCCGTCGTCGTCCGCGTCGGCGGCTTCCCGCTCCGCGGTGAGGTCCGCCGAGCAGTGCATGCTGTACGTGGACGTCTGCCCGATCGGTCCGCCGCATTCTGGGCAGACGAGACCGTCGTTGGCGTCGCTCACGGAGAGGGATACCCCGTGAGGTTGCAGTACCTCGGGGGCACGCTGGATCGGTCCTGAACGGGGTGACGCAAAGGGGAGTCTTTGCTGTTGTGGGCGAGTCGTATTGGTTCTACACCCGCCACGGTGAAACCCATCGGGTGGTTTACTGCCCGCCCCGGACCTCGTTCACTCGATGCGAATCGCCGTCGCGACGGTCAAACACGAGACGAATACGTTCGCCGATGGATCGACGGAGTTCGAGGATTTCGAGGTCGCGACCGACGACGCGCTCCTCGGATCGTTCGCAACCGGACGCTCGATCGCGGGGATCCGCGACGCCCTCCTGGCCGCCGACGCGGACCTGCTACCGACGATCGGTACCGACGCGATTCCGGGCCCGACGGTGACCGACGCTGCGTTCGAGCGGTTCCGCGACGAACTGCTCGACCGAATCGAGGGCGAGCACCTCGACGGCGTCTGTCTCGACCTCCACGGCTCGATGCACGCCGAGCACTACCCGGATCCCGAGGGAGCGTTGGTCGCTGCGATCCGGGAGACGATCGGCCCAGACGTGCCGATCACGGCCGCCCTCGACATGCACGCCACGATCACCGAACGACTCGTCGAGCAACTCGACGGCGTTGCGGGGTATCGCACCGCTCCCCACACCGACGTCGTCGAGACTGGCGAGCGGGCAGCGTCGCTCCTGCTCGAATCGGTCCGGGACGATCGCGAGTTGACGCTCGGGTGGGAGCGACTGCCGATGCTCCTCGCCGGTGAGCGATCGGAGACGGAGGCAGCGCCGATGGCCTCGCTGATCGAGCGGTGTCGGTCGGCCGACGAGGAGTCGGGGATCCTCGACGCGAACTACTTCCTCGGGTTCCCGTGGGCCGACTCGCCCCACGCCGGCTGTCACGCACTCGTCACCGGCGACGCCAGCGACGAAGCCTCTGTGGAGTCGACTGCCACCGAACTCGCAGAGGCATTCTGGGATCGTCGCGACGAGTTCGCGTTTACGACGGAGGCGTACGATCCCGAAACTGCACTGGACGAGGCGGCCGCGACGACGGACGGACCGGTCGTCGTAGCCGACACCGGCGACATTCCCGGTGCGGGCGGCTCCGAGGACGTCGTCGATTTCCTGCAGACCGTCACCGAGCGGTCGGCGTTCGACGATCCCCTGGTGGCGGTGATCGCCGACCCGGACGCGTACGATACCTGTGCGTCAGCGGGCGACGGCGAGACAGTGGACCTCGCGCTCGGCCAGGCAGCCGGTAGCGGGGAGCCGTACGACACAGCAGCCGACGTCCGGGAGGTCGCGACCGTCGACGGCGTCGGAACTGCCCGGGTCGTCGTCGACGGGACGACGGTGCTGGTCACCGAGGAGCGGACCAACGTCCACCGCGACCCCGCGAACCTGCGAGACGTCGGCATCGAGCCGACCGCCAGGGACCTCGTCGTCCTCAAGAGCGGCTACCTCAGTCCGGCCTGGAAGGCGCTCGCAGGCCGACGGCTCTTTGCCCTCACGCGTGGGAACACCGATCAAGTGCTCTCCGAACTGCCCTACGAGCGCGTCCCGCGTCCGATCGCACCGATCGACGAGGAGACTGGGTGGTCGGCGTGAACGCGAGCATCTGGGCCCATCCTTGGGACCTCGTGGACGAGGGGCCCGAAGCGGTCGCCGAGCGACTCGACGACCTCGGCATCGACACGGTGAACCTCGCGACGACGATGCACTCCGTGCAGACGCTGAACCCGCACAACCCCGAGCGGAAGACGTTCTTCGCTGACGCGAGCGCCTACTTCCAACCGGACGAATCTCGGTACGGGGAGCTCACGCCGGACGTGAACGAGACGATGGGCGAGGCGGACTGGGTCGGCGAGATTACGGACGCGTTCGCGGGCTCACCAGTCGCGCTGCGATCCTGGACCGTGCCCTTCCACAGCTCGAAGCAGGGCCGGAACCACCCCGACGCCACGATGCGCTCGCCCTTCGGCGACTCGCTCGTCTGGGGGCTCTGCCCGTCGAACCCGGACGTCCAGGAGTATGGTCGAGCGCTCGCCGCGGACGTCGCAGACGCTCGGGACTTCGAGGCCGTCGAGATGGAACTCGCCGACTACCAGTACGGCACGGGCTACGGCTGGCACCACCAGGAGTTCTTCACGGAACTCGGGCCCCTCGGCGAGTTCCTGTTCGGCCTGTGTTTCTGCGAGCACTGCCGAGCGAACGCCACGGACGCCGGTGTCGACGTCGACGCAGCGCGGGAGAGCGCCCAGGACGCGCTCGATGCCCGCTTCGACGGCGACCTCGCCGCGGACACCGACGTCGGCGGCTGGCTCGCCGAGCACCCGGCAGTTCGTGACTACGCCCACGTTCGCCGGGAGACGCTGTCGGAGCTACTCGAAGACTTCGCCGACGAAATCGCGCCCGCGGACTTCACCTACTACCTGAAGATGGGCGGGCTCGGCGACGACCGGATGGGGATCGAGCACTCCTGGAAGCACGGGCTCGACCTCGACGCCCTATCCGGGATCGTCGACGGCGTGACCGTGCTCGCCTACCACGAGGACCCCACGGTCGTCCGGGACGACGTGCGGGCGACGCGGACGATGCTCGACGTGCCAGTCACGGCGGGGATCCTCGCCGGGCACCCGATCCTCGACTCGAAGGCGCGGCTCCGCTCGCAGATCGAGACGGCAGTCGACGCCGGCGCCGATCGACTCTCGTTTTACGGCTACGGCGTGCTTCCCGAGCGCAATCTGGAGTGGATCGGCGACGTGCTCGACGCCATTGAGTGATCCGGCGAAGTAGCGACTCACTCCTCGGCGATCCGACTCGTCCCCGGCGGCAGGAAGTGCTGGATCAGGTCCGGACTCGCGACCTTCCGTACGAAACTCGTGTCGGAAAATCGCTCGCGGAACTGCCGGTAGATCCGCTTGCCGACGTCGCCCTGGGCGAACTTCCCCGGTTCGACGGCGACGGTCGTCACGGCCTGGTCCTCGATCGCTTCGGGCGGTCCGCCGATCACGCGGGTCTCGGGTTCGCACTGGATCCCGACCGTGCAGGCGACCTCGACGTCGTCGTAGTAGGTGCGGTCGCCACGGATCGCGAACCCGCCCTTCTCGAGGTACTCGCCGCTCTCGGGGGTCTTCGAGACCTGGTCGTGATCGACGGCGTAGACGTCGCCGGAGAACTTCCCCTCCTTCCAGACCGAGGAGTAGGTCACGGCGAAGCGGGCGGCCTCGCGCTCGGCGGCCTCCGGAATCTCCACGTCGCGACCGGACTCGCTCGGGTCGGCGGCCTTCAGGATCGTCACTGGGCCGCCGTGGGCCTGCGCGTGGAGGAACCGGTCGCCGGGTTCGAGGTACTTCTGGACAAGTTCCTCGTTCTGGTCGGCGTCGCGGCCCCCGATGACGAGGAAGCCCTGGGAGGTCCGGAACCACCGGAACCGGTCGTACCACCAGTCGCGGCTCCGGATCGGGATCGAGGGCAGGTCGAGCCACTCCTGGTCGGAGCGCCCCCCGTCCTCGTCGCCGTCCTCGGCTCCCCCGCTCCCGTCGCCGGCTTCAGCGCCGTCCTCCTGCTCGTCGCGGGCCTCCCACTCCTCGCGTCGCTGTTCGATCTCCGCGAGCCGTTCGCGGGTGTCCTCGATCGCTGATTCGGCACCTTCCTTCTTCTCCTCGACGGCTTTCGCCTCGGTGTAGAGCCGGTCGGCGTTGTGCTCGACGCCCTCCTCGGCCTCGATCCAGGCAGTGTGGGTCTCGGCGTCGTCCCCCTCGCCGGTTTCGAGTTCGACGCGGATGCGGGCGTTCTGCGGATCGACGGAAGCGACGATTTCGGCGGCCTCGATCCCCCGCTCGGCGCCTTCGTCGAGGCGCTCCTCGACGGCGTCCCAGTCGTGGCCCTCCTCGCGAGCGGCCCGGACCGTGCTGAGGAGTTCGTCGACGAGGTCGTACTGGGCATAGAGCGCCTCTGCGGCGGCCCGCAACGACTGGGCCTCCTGCTCGAACCCCGCGATGGCCTCCTGCTGCTGGGCGATGATCCGCTCTTGCTTCTCGATTTCGCCCTCGAAGTCCGGGCGGTCCGGTTCTCCCGCAGCCCCTCCCGCGTCGGCCTCGTAGCTCTCGAGTTCGTGGAAGTACGCGTCGACGGCGGCGTTGAAGCTGTCGTGGGGCTCGCTCGCGAGATTCTCGTGATCCGCGAGCGGGACCGGCGTCACGTCGACTGGCTGACCGCGCTGGCGTCCGTCCCCCTCGCCGGCGGCGTCCGCACCGCCGCCGTCCTCCGGATCGGCGTAGTAGACCCGGGGATCGAGGGCCGCCGTTTCGAGCGCGTCGGCGAGCCACTGGAGGGCGTCGTAGACGGGTTCGTAGACGGAATCGTCGGCCTCGGCGATCGGTAGTTCCTTCTCGACGCCGGCGCGGGCGCACAGCTCCTCGGCGTACTCGCCGCCGAGGTCGAGTTGCGTCGCGAGCGTCCGGACGACGTCCGTGTCCGAGGCGTCCATGTGCTCGACGAACGCCTCGTAGGACAGCGACAGGGGGTCGACCCGGGCCTCCGGGTACTCGTACTTCGAGCCGGGGGCGACGGTTCGCGAGTGCAGGCGGACGGTTTCGAGCGAGTCCACGACGCTCCCGTTCTCGTCGAGGACCGCAATGTTCCCGTCGCCGAACAGTTCCGCGACGATCGAGGTGTCCGAGTCCGTGCGCTCGAAGTCGAGTTTGAGGATCCGGTCGAAGCCGTGCTGCTCGATCCCTTCGAACGTCGCGCCGGACATCCGGTTCCGGAGCATCTTCGCGAAGTTCGGCGGACGTCCCGGCGCGTCGGGCACCAGGTCCGGGTCGGCCATGTGAATCCGCTTCTGCTCCCCGACCTCGATCAGTAACTCGAGGCGGCCGCGGTCGTGATCGCGTAGCCGCAAGCGGAGGAGGTCGTCCCCGTAGAGGTACGCCTTGTCGACGATCGCGCCCTCGTAGCCGCCGAGTTCGCCGACGAGCGCGCGGAGGTCGACGCTGGCGAGTTCCCGCTTGGGCTCCATGATTTTGGGTTTCCGTGGTCGCGGAAAGGCGTTCCGTTCGAGGGGGATGGCTTCGGCCCGTTCGAATCGACTCCGTCACTCGAACGCCGCAATACCGGTCAGATCCTCTCCGAGAATCAGCGTGTGGATGTCGTCGGTCCCCTCGTAAGTGTAGACCGTCTCCATGTTCGCGGCGTGGCGCATCGGTGGGTAGTCGGTCGTGATCCCGTTCGCGCCGAGCATCTCCCGAGCAATCCTGGCCTGGTCCCGGGCGACCCGGACGTTGTGGCGCTTCGCCATCGAGACCTGCTGCGGTCGGAGCTCGCCGCGCTCTTTCAGCTCGGCGAGTCGGAACGCCATCTGCCTGGCCGTCGTGTGCTGAGTCGCCATCTCCGCGAGCTTCGACTGTTGGAGCTGGAACCGGGCGATGGGGCCGCCGAACTGCTCGCGATCGGTCGCGTACTCCCGTGCGGTTTCGAAGCAGTCCCGGGTCGCACCCACCGCGCCCCAGGCGATGCCGTAGCGTGCCTGCGTGAGACAGGAGAGCGGCCCCTTCATCCCAGAGACGCCTGGCAGCACCGCATCCGCGGGCACCTCGACGCCCGAGAGTGATAGCTCCCCGGTCGCCGAGGCGCGCATCGAGAGCTTCCCCTCCTGCTCGCTGGCGGTGCACCCGTCGCGGGCGGTGTCGACGACGAACCCACGGACCGTCCCGGCGTCGCCGTGCTCGGTGTCCGCCGAGAGCTTCGCCCACACGACTGCCACGTCGGCGATCGGGGCGTTCGTGATCCAGATCTTCGTCCCCGAAAGGACGTATCCCTCGCCGTCGTCGACAGGCGCTGCAGTCGTCTCCATTGCGGAAGGATTCGAGCCGTGCTCTGGCTCCGTCAGGCCGAAACAGCCCACGGCGTCGCCGCTCGCGAGGTCGGGCAGCCAGCGCTCCTTCTGGTCGTCGCTGCCGTAGGTCGCGATCGGGTACATCACGAGCGCGCCCTGGACGCTCGCCATCGAGCGGATGCCAGAGTCGCCCGCCTCCAGTTCCTGCATGAGCAGGCCGTACGCACGGGCGCCGATTCCCGGGAGGTCGCCCCACTCGAGGTTGGGCGCGAAGAAGTCCAGGTCGCCCATCGTGCCGATCAGGTGCTCGGGGAACTCCCCGGCCTCGTACCAGTCGCCGACGTCGGGTCGGACGCGATCCTCGACGAACTCCCGGGCCGTGTCGCGAATCAGCCGCTCCTCGCTCGTCAGGTCCGCCTCGAGATCCAGGTAGTCCAGCATGATCGGAAGGAGACCGCGCTGCGGCAAAAAGCTACGTCGCCGTCCGTGCCCCCGAGGTGCCAGATCCGGCCATCGGTGCACTGGCTGGTTCTCCACTCCCGATCGGCGAAACCAACTTGGCGGTGGCGGGCATCGACGCAGTCGATGGACGCCGACCTCGCTGGTGACCTCGACGCCGAGCAGTACGACGACCTCGTCGCCGACCTCGCTGCCCAGGCAACGACGGAACTCCCGGACCGCTCGCGTGCCGACGCCGTCTGGGACACCGTCGGTACGGTCGTACCGCAACTGACCGATCCGGTCTGCAATCGGGTCCTCGACCTCGCCGACAGCGAGCCCCGGGACGCCCTCGTCGAGCAGGTAACGAGCGAGCGCGGCTCCGACGACGCCGAGCGACTCCGGGCCGAGGCGCTCACGGCGCTCGTCGGCGACGTCGAGGCGCGCGTGGTCGCCGATACAGGCGACGACACCGAGTAAGCCGGAGTTCCCGGCAACGCGCCGGTCCGCGCTCCGTCGCGCTTGCACAACGCCCTTGTAGCGCTCCCGAATATCCGCGATCGATGAAGCTCCCGGGGTCCGACCGCCCGCTCCTCGCTGACTTCTACCCGGGCGCGTGGCTCGTCTTGCTCGCCCCGATCGCGTTCGGAATCTACGAACTCCAGGCGAAGTTCGCACCGACGCTGGTTCCTCCCGGTGTCGCTCCGGCCGAGCAGGTCGGCGTCAACTACGAGGTGTACTACTACGCGGCGGACGCCCTCCTCGAGGGACAGCACGTGTACGACGTCTCGCCACCGGGGGAGGGCGAGTTCTACGAGTACCTCTACCCGCCGATCACGATCCTGGTCTTCCTCCCGACGCTGCTCGTCTCGCCGACCAGCGGCTACTGGCTCTTTCTGGGGCTCAACGGCCTCGCTGCCGCCGCCCTCACCGTCTTCGCGGTGCGCTACGTGGAGGACCTCGGCCGTCCGCTGGGCTGGCTCGACGTGGCCCTCGTCTTCGCCTTCTGCTATGGCTGCAGTCAGATGGTGACGAACGCCTACTTCGGCAACGTCAATCTCCTGCTCGGGACGGGCGTGGCTGCAGGGCTCTACCTCCTGGAAGTGGGCGATCGCACACCGCGTCGCGAGTCGATCGCCGGCGCGTGCTTCGCCGTCGTCGCCCTGTTCAAACTGTTCCCCGCACTCCTCGGGCTCTACCTCCTCAGGATCCGGGCGTGGTGGGCGACGGCGGCAGCGATCGCGGTCGGCATCGGCGGCCTGCTCGCGGGGGAACTGCTGTTCGCGGTCGGTGGGCTGTTCGGCTGGGAGACCGGCGACGGGCCGCTGGGCTTCGGCATGACCGTTCGGTGGCTCCAGGAGGCGATTCTCCCCCGGGGCGATACGCACCTGTTCGTCGGCGGCCTGCCACCGGACGCCTTTTTCTACGTCACGATCCAGCGCCCGCTGTCGCACGTGCTCTACGGCATCGTGCCCGGCACGCCGGCGTGGCTCGCGCCCGTGCTCGTCGCTGGCTCCTTCGCGATCGGTCTCGCGGTCGCGATCGCTGCACTCCGCCGGCTCGACACCCGCTTCGATCGCCTCGTCGCCGCCTTCGCCGTGGCGTCCGTCGCGATCCTCGTTATGCCGTCGCTCCAGTACTACGTCGCCCTCAGCTTCCTCCCGATCGTCGTGCTGGCGTACCTTCTCGACGGACACCCGTTCCAGCCGCTCTTCGTCGTGGGCGGGATCGTCCTCGCCTACGCCGTCTGGCCCGCGGGCGTGCTGGACCGCCTCGACGACGCGCCGGCGGTCGTCCAGGTGCTTCTCGATCCGATCGCGGCGACGACGTCGACGCAGTTGCTCGGGCTCGCGATCATGCTGCTGGCCTGCGGGCTGGTCCGGCGGCGCGGCGGTGACGCGGCCTCGATCCCGGCCCGAGCGCTCGAGCCCCGACCCGCTGGCCCACCGCTCCGCCGATGGTTCGCCGATCGCGGCGTCGAACTCCCGGGTTCGTGGGATCCGACCCGGGGCTGGTCAGTTGGGGCTACGGACGCTGCACCGGCCCCGGAATCGGACCGGGCACCGAACGGCAGATCCCAGGTAGTCGACGCCGACGGACGGAAAGACAGTTGACCCTCGCGCCGGAATGACTGCTCATGCGAATCGCCGTGCCGAACAAGGGGCGCCTCCACGAGCCGACGATCGAGCTGCTCGAGCGCGCTGGCCTGCATCTCCGCGACGGCGCCGACCGGAAGCTCTACGCCGACACCGTCGATCCCGACGTGACCGTCCTCTTCGCTCGGGCGGCGGACATCCCCGAGTACGTCGCCGACGGCGCTGCGGAGGTCGGCATCACTGGCAGGGACCAGATCGCGGAGGCCGACCCGGGCAACGTGACGGACCTCCTCGACCTCGAATTCGGCGAGTGCCGGCTGGTCCTCGCCGCGCCCGAGGACGGCGAAATCACCGAGCCCGGGGACGTCGCCGGCGGTAAGGTCGCGACGGAGTTCCCGACGATCACGCGGAACTACCTCGAGGAGGCCGGGATCGACGCGAAGGTCGTCGAAGTGACGGGGGCGACCGAACTCACCCCGCACGCCGGCATGGCCGACGCGATCGTCGACATCACCTCGACCGGCACGACGCTGCAGGTCAACCGCCTCGCCGTTATCGACGAAGTGCTCCAGAGTTCGGTCCGGCTGTTCGCCCGCGAGGACGTGATCGACCAGAACAAGGTCGAGCAGATCCGCACCGCGATGGAGTCCGTCCTCGACGCCGAGGGGAAGCGCTACCTGATGATGAACGTTCCGCGCGGGCAACTCGAGGCCGTCCGCGAGCAGATTCCCGGACTCGGCGGGCCGACGGTCATGGACGTGGCCGACCGCGAGGAACCAGCGTCGGACGAGGAGGACATGCTCGCCGTCCACGTCGTCGTCGACGAGCGGGACGTCTTCGAGACGATCACGAACCTGAAGGCAGCGGGCGCGAGCGGGATTCTGGTGACCGAGATCGAGCGGCTCGTGGAGTAGCCGACTGCGTCGTCGTGCAATTCGACTAATTCTCACTATCGCTGCCGTTTAGAGCCCACCGAACAGCCCGATCAGGCTCGCCGCCAGCAGGATGCTCACGACGAAGTGTCCCAGCGTGACGAGCGCCGCCATCCGTCGATCGAGCTCGTAGCTCCACGCGATGGCGAGGAAGTCCGCGGGGATCGCGACGAGTGGCACGGCCACTGCCGACGCCGCTGGAACGGTGGACTGGGCCGCGAGTCCGAGTCCGACGCTGATCGCGGCCGGAACCGGACCGACGAGCAGCGCCTCGAAGATCGACGCCTCCTCGAGGACGTAGGTTGCGGCGAGGTGAACCGTCAGCGTGTAGAAGACGGTCGCGACCACGAACGTACCGACCGCCCGGATCGCGACCTCCGCGAGTGTCATACTCGTGCTGGTCGGACCATCGTCTTGGCGCTGGCGATCGGGAGCGGGGAGCGGAGGGAAGCGGAGCGACTGGACTGTGGAGCGTCGCGTCCTCTCGTATCGTTCGTACGGGCGCAACGACGCATCGAGCCACCGCCGGGCGAACCGGTGGTAGCGACGTACACCGCGAAAAGCGGGGCCGGGCGGTCGGAACCGATCGACGTGCCGGTGGCTGTGCTCCGGCCGGGGTCGGCGCGGGTCGGGGAGCGCTACTCGAGCAGGCCGAGGTCCTCGAGGCGGGTGACGATCTCGTCGACGGCGTGCTCGGCGTCCTCGGGCTGCTTCCCACCGGTGATCACGAGCTTTCCGGAGCCAAACAGCAGCGCGACGACTTCGGGCTCGTCGAGACGGTAGACGAGGCCGGGGAACTGCTCGGGCTCGTACTCGATGTTCTCCAGGCCGAGTCCGATCGCGATCGCGTTGAGATTGAGGTTGCGACCGAGGTCGGCGCTGGTGACGATGTTCTGGACGACGATCTCCGGGTCGTCGTTGACGTCGATCTTGAGATCGCGGAGCTTGTCGAAGACGATCCGGAGGCTCTCGTGGACGTCGTCCGTGCTCTTCGCGCCGGTGCAGACGATCTTCCCGGATCGGAAGATCAGGGCGGCGGACTTGGGCTCCTGGGTCCGGTAGACGAGGCCGGGGAACTGCTCGGGATCGTAGTCGGCTCCCTCCAGGTCCATGGCGACGCTCTGGAGGTCGAGCTCCTGGCCGATCCCCGTGGAGGCGACGACGTTCTCGATATTGATGGTTTCCTTCGGGTCGGACATTGCCACGCTTTAAAGAGCGTATTTAAGGTTTATAAAGGTTGGTGCCACGGCATCGTCAGCCAGCCTCGTCGACCCGCTCGACCCCCGGATCGTCCCGGTCAGTCGTCGTCCTGGCGGGATCGAACGACGGTCGGGGCCGTTCCTCCACGCTCGAACAGCCACGTCACGCCAGGCCAGTCGTCGGCGCGCCAGCGGACGAACGCCAGGCCGGCGAGCACGAACTCCGCCCAGAAGTAGGGCATATCGAGGGAATCCTCTAACATCGCACCGATCGACGGCGCCGAGTTGAACCCCTCGACCGACAGGACCGGCCAGAGCAGGTATCGCCAGCCGCCACCACCCCACAGCGCTGGAATCACGTCGAGCGCGAGATGTGAGAGGAGAGCGGCGCTGATCGCCAGTCCCAGCCCCGCCCACCCGACCCGCCGCGCGGCGAGGACCGCGAGCAGACAGAGCGGAAGGACGAAAAACAGCGAGTGGCCGAACGATCGCCCTGCCGGCAGGATCGGAATGTACCACGCGAACGGCTTGTCGATCAGGTCTGGCGTCTGCGAGGCGAACAGCACCGTCACGACGAGCACTGCGTTCGGTTCGGGCAGCCAGTCACGCTCGGCACCGACGCTCGCGAGGAGGTACGCACCGGCGGCGTGTCCCAGCGGCCACATTGTGCACGACCACGACGCAGCGGAGGAAGTACGTGACGGTCGCGCGGCGGGCGACGTCGAGGATTCGGGCGACACCGCCACGCTCATTTCCGCGCCAGTCGAGGTCCAGGCGTGTACTGGCTGGAGTTCGGGGGCGAGGACGATCCCTTCGCCGCGCTGGAGGCGACGGCGGCCGCCAGCGACGTTCGGATGCTCGCGCCGGGAATCGGCACCGCGACGGCACTCGCACCCGATCGGATGGCGGGGCTCGCGCTCACGACTGCTGCCGGGGAGGTCGTGGGCCACACCGACGCCAGCGTCGAGAGCGCGCGAGCGCTGCTCGAAACGGCCGGGATCGAGCGCGAGGGCACCGTCGCGGTCCGGGCCCGAGACGTTCGATCGAGCGCGGACGTCGACACCCAGCGCGCGGAGCGCGAACTCGGTGGCGTGCTCACGGACCGCGGCTTCTCGGTCGACCTCGACGACCCCGACCACACGCTTCGCGCGCTGTTCGCCCGCGGCGAACTGGCGCGGGACGGCGCCGCTGCGGAGGGGTCCCCGCTGGGCGTCGAAGCCAGCGGGCTGGTCGAGGTCGCAGCCGACGCCGACGACGCGGACGTCTGCCTGCTCGGGTGGGTCGACGTCGAGCGGGCGGCTGCCTTCGGCGACCGTGCCCCGACCGACCGGCCGTTCTTCCAGCCCGGAAGTATGGACCCGGCGCTCGCGCGAGCGCTCGGCAACCTCGCCGGCGCGCGACCCGGCGCGACGATCGTCGATCCGATGTGTGGCACCGGCGGGCTCCTGCTGGAAGGCACGCTGCTCGGCGCGCGGATGGTTGGCGTCGACGCCCAGCAGAAGATGGTTCGGGGGAGTCGGGAGAATCTTGGCGAGTTGGCGCCCAGAGACGCCGACTGGGAGGTCGCTCGCGGGGACGCCCGGCGGCTTCCGCTCGCAGCTGACGCCGCGGACGGCCTGGTGGTCGACGTGCCGTACGAGCGCCAGTCCGCCGTCGCGGCGGACGACCTCGACGATCTGGTCGAAGGGGCGCTCGCTGCTGCCCACGACGTCGCGCCTCGCGCCGTCGTCGTGGCCGATCGGGAGTGGGTCGACGCGGCGACCTCTGTCGGGTGGACGGTCGAGTGCGTGCACAGACGGCGCGTCCATCGCTCGCTCGTGCGGTCGGTCCACCTGCTCGAGCGTTCCGAGTAGGCTCGTCGAGGTAGCGGCAGGGAAACATCCAAATCGAGCGATGCCGATGGCGGCGATATGGCGCCGGACCCGCCCGCCCACGCCGTCTTCGGCCTGCTCTCCGACGCGACTCGGGTGGAGATACTCTCCACGATCGCTCGCACTCCCGGCGAGCGGGGGCCGCCGGGTGGCACCGCGACGCTCTCCTTCTCCGAAATCTACGACCGCGTCGACGTCGAGGGAACGTCGAAACTGTCCTACCACCTCGGGGAACTCGAAGGCGTCTACCTCAGGAACTCCCCCGAGGGCTACTCGCTGACCCACGGGGGCGAGCAGATCGTCCGGCTTCTCCTCTCGGAGAACTACGCGAACACACCGGATTTCGACCCCATCGAGATCGAGTCGCCGTGCGCCTTTTGCGGGGCCGAACCGCTCCGCGCGAGCAAACACAACCAGTTCCTGGGGATCGACTGTCCGACCTGCGATCGAATGGCCATTGCGTACGAGGCCACCCCGGCGCAGGTACGCTCTCGGTCGTCCGAGGAGCTACTGGAGAGCTTCCGTGATCGATTCGTCTCACACTATAGACAGGTACGCGACGGACTCTGTCCCTCCTGTGCGGGTCCCCTCGAAGGATCGGTCCATCCCACCGCGGAGATGGAGGACGCCGACACGGGCGACCGGGATCTGTTGATCGTCATGGATCGTTGCGAGGAGTGCCTCCGCGCCTACAACGCGCCGCTTCAGCTCGCACTGGGCTATCACCCCGCATCGGTCTCGTTCCACTGGGAACGTGGCGTAGACGTGACGTCGATTCCGCCCTGGGAGCTGTTCCGCCGCGTCTACGCTGGCGAGTGGACTGCGGATGTCGCCGAGTCAGGATACGAGGTGGTGCTCCGGCACGACCGAGACGCGCTTCGACTCGACCTCGACGAGGACCTCGCGGTGTCACGAACCGAGCGCGTCCGCGGGCGAACGGTCGACGAGGAACGAACCTGACAGGTATCTTTCTTAACTGGGATTGAGCGGGCCGGCCTGTCCCGACCGAATTGCTCCGGCTATCGGTCCAGCGAACGGCGTATCGGACGTTGGGACTCAACGACAGTTTTGAAACAGTCGTGTTATGTGTCTATTATTCGATAATTCTTATAGTGCTACCGGCTGTCCCGTCTTCCACCTGCAATGATACGTCGATACGCAGCAGCGACGACCGATTTCGTCACGACCCACTCCCGAATCGTCCTGCTACTGACGCTCCTCCTGACGGCCGGGATGGCCGCCGGGACCACGCACCTGTCGATGGGTGGTGAAGGAGGCGGCATCGGTGCCGCCGTCGACACGCACGTCGACGACCGCGCACAGTACATCGAGGAGGAGTACGGTGCGAGCGATAGCGGCGACGACGGCGTCGCGAGGACGGCGGTCTACGTCCGCAGTGCCGACGGGAACGCGCTCTCGAAGGAGCACCTGCTCGCTACCCTGCGATTCCAGCGGACGGTCCTCGAAGCCGACGCCGTCGACGCTGCGCTTCGCGAGCGCCCCGCCGGATCGGCGGGTCCTCGCGACGGCGCCTCCAGCATCGCGAGCATGGTCGGAACGAGGGCGGCGGACGAGTCCGATCCGACGATCGAAGAACAGATCGCCGCCCTCGAAGCCACCGACGCGACGACGGTGACGACGATCGTCGACGAGACGATCGCCGAGAACGAGCGCGCTCGGCGACTCCTCCCCGACAGCTACGAGTCTGGGACTGCGACCGCTGAGAGCCACCAGGTCGTCTTCGGCTTCGACGAGGCGGCGGACGGTAGACCGCCGAGCGACGCGACCGCGGCGCTCCACGACGCAGCGTCCGGCCGCACCGATCCGACGGTCTTCACCGTGGGGGAACACGCACTCGCCGCGTCCCAGGGCGTCTTCGTCGAGAACACGATGACGCTCATCGTGCCGGTCGTCCTCGCGCTGATTCTCGGCGTCGCGGCGTTCACCTACCGCGATCCCGTCGACGTGCTCCTCGGAATCGTCGGCGTCGTCGTCTCGATCCTCTGGATGTTCGGGCTGCTCGGCTGGGCGGGTGTCGCCGCCGGCCCCGCCGCCGTCATCGGTCCGGTGCTCGTCGCCGGTCTCTCCATCGACTACGGGTTCCACGTGTTCATGCGCTATCGCGAGGAGCGGAACGCTGACGAGTCGGTCCGGCCCGCGATGGGCCGCGGCCTCCGTTCCGTCGCCCCTGCCCTCGCGCTGGTGACGATCACGGCAGCCATCGGCTTTCTCGCCACGGTCGCCACTCCCGTCGGCATGCTCCGCGACCTCGGAATCGGCATCACCGTCGGCGTCGTGGCTGCCTTCGGCGTCTTCCTCACCCTGATTCCTGCACTGACCGTCGAGGTCGACGCGCTCGTCGAGGGCGCGGGATTCGACCGTCACCGCCGGCCGCTCGGGCAGGGGCGCTACGTCCGCTCGACGCTCGCCGGTGCCGTGACGCTCGCACGTCGTGGGGCGCCGGTCGTCCTCGTCGTCGCCATCGTACTCGCGACCGCCGGCGGCCTCGCGTGGGCGACGCTGGACCAGGCCAGCGTCCAGCAACAGAGCGAACCGGCTGCCGAGTGGAAGCAGGACCTTCCCGGACCGATGGGCTGGGAGGAGAACGACCTGATCAGCCGCCAGGCATACGTCGCGGATCAGTTTCGGACGACCGAGGAGGGCGATCGAATGCAGATGCTGATCGAGGGCGACGTGACCGACGACGGGACCCTCGACGCGATCGACGCAGGGTTGCGAACTGCCGAGCGGCGCGGTGCGATCCCGTCCCAGCGGGCCGCGAACGTTCGGTCGCCCCTCACGGTCATCCGGTCCGTGGCCGAGCGAAGCGAGGCGTTCGGGGCCACCGTCGCCGCTGCGGACGCGGACGGCGACGGCGTTCCCGACCGGAACCTCGACGCCGTCTACGACCACCTCTACCGGATCGAACCCGAGTCGGCCAGCCAGGTGATCGAACGCTCGGACGGTCGCTACGAGTCGCTCCGGGTCGTCGGCCCGCCCGAAGCCGCGGCTGGTACCGCCGTCCCGGACGACCGCGCCACCGACCTCCGTGCGGTCGAGGATCGCATCGAGACCGAGCAGGATGGCCTTACCGCGACGGTCGTGAGCGACGCCACGGCCCAGCGCGCCACACTCGAGACGATCACGGACGGCATCCTGCGGACGATGGTGCTCGCTCTCGTGGCGGTGTTCGGCGTTCTGGTCGCTACCTTCCGCCTCGTGCACGGCAGTGGGACCCTCGGTGCCGTCACCGCCGGCCCGATCGTTCTCGTTCTCGGATTCGTCGTCGGCGGGATGGCGCTGCTCGACGTCCCGCTGACGTTCCTCACGGCGCTGCTCGTGAGCCTCCTGATCGGGATCGGCGTCGACCACAATATCCACGTCGGCGACCGGTTCGCGCAGGAACTCGATCGCGGGAACGGACCGGTCCAGGCGCTACACCGGGCCGTGATCGGGACGGGCGGTGCGTTGTTGGGCAGCACGCTCACCACGGTCGCGGCCTTCGCCGCGCTCGTCTTGCACCCCAACCCACAGTTCGAGAGTTTCGCGACGCTCGTGATCCTCGCACTGCTCGCAGCGCTCGCGACGAGCATGCTCGTGCTGCCGAGCGCGTTGCTCGTCTGGTGGCGATACGGGTGCGGCGAGTGGACCGCTTCCAAGGACCCGGAGCCAGCGCCAGCCTGAGCGTCGGGCGAATCGCTTCGCGATCTCACGGCAACGGTACGACGCCGAGGATCCACCGGGTCAGCAAGGTCTTTGATGCCCCGGTCTGTTGTGCAGAACATGCAGCAGTATCTCGATCTCGTCGCGGGCGTCCTCGGGGAGGGCACCTACAAGCCCAACCGGACGGGCGTGGACACTATCGCCGGGTTCTCCCGTCACTACGAGGTCGACCTCCAGGAGGGCTACCCGCTCCTCACGACGAAGCAGATGGACGGCTTCCGCTGGAACTCGATGCTCCACGAGGTGCTCTGGTACCTCTCCGGCCAGGAGCACATCCGCGAACTGCGCGAGGAGACGGGCATCTGGAACGACTGGGCCGACGAGGACGGCCACCTCGACACCGCGTACGGCCGCTTCTGGAGACGATACCCGATTCCCGAAGCCGGCCAGCAACTCCCGGGAGAGTCCTGGCCCGACGACGCACACCGCTGGGTCTCCGTCGAGGAGGTCGAGACCGACGACGGCACCGACGCTGGCGAGGGCTCCACCACCGAGCGCCGCGTCTTCGACCAGATCCAGTACGTCCTCGACTCGCTGGAGGAGAATCCAAACACCCGCCGACTCGTCGTCAACGCCTGGCACCCGGCCAACGCCGCGGTCTCGACGCTGCCGCCGTGTCACTACACATTCGTGTTCAACGTCCAGGGCGACCGACTCAACTGCCACCTCACGCAGCGTTCCGGCGACGTCGCGCTCGGGATCCCGTTCAACGTCGCGGCGTACTCCCTGCTCACGGAGGCGATCGCCCAGCGCACCGGGTTCGAACCGGGCACCTTCTCCCACACGATCGTCGACGCGCACGTTTACTGCGGCAGCGGCGACCGCGGCGCGTGGTACCAGGAGAACCTCGAGGAACTCCAGGAGCGTCTCGCCGCGGTCGAGGCTCGCGGCGACCCCGAGGAACCCCGTGGCGCCGATCGGCAGGTCAGCGAGGGCTACCGCGAGGTCCGCGAGTGGATCCTCCGGAACGCGCCGGACGAGGCCGAGGGCGACGAGGGGTCCGACCACGTCCCCGAACTCCTCACGCAGCTCACGCGCGAACCGCGGGAGCGCCCGGAGATCGAGATCGCCGACGTGCCCCTCGACGAACTGACCTTCGAGGACATCGAACTCCGGAACTACGGCGCCCATCCGGGCCTCAGCTTCGCCGTCGCCGAGTGAGATGGTCGAGGCACCGTCGGATCTCGACGTCTACCTCATCGCCGCGGTCGCAGCCAACGGCGTGATCGGCAAGGACGGCGAACTGCCCTGGGAGATCCCCGAGGACATGGCCCACTTCAAGGAGACGACGACGGGCCACCCGGTGATCGTCGGGCGGAGGACGTTCGAGAACGTCCTCGCAGGGCTCGGCGGGCCGCTCCCCGGCCGGACGAACGTCGTCCTGAGCCGATCGAATCCCGACCTGCCGGACGACGGTTCGATCGTCGTCGCGGAATCGATCGACGACGCGCTCGCGGCTGCCGCCAGCGCCGCAGCGGAGCGGGGCGTCGATCGCGCGTACGTGATGGGCGGCGCCGCGGTGTACGACGCGCTCCTCGATCGCGCGGACGGGATGGTGCTCACCGAAATCGACGAGGAATTCGAGGGCGAGCCGACGTTTCCGGGCTGGCCGCTCGCGGACGACTGGGTGGAAATCGACCGCGACGAGCGCGACGGCTTCGCGTTCGTGACCTACGAACGAGCCGAGTGACCGCTCCGGCGACGATCAATCCGCGGCGGTCTGGGCCTCGTCGGGCCGCCCGAGTTCGGCGAGGAAGTGACCGAGTTGGATCCGGTCGTTGCTGCCCTCTGTGAGGTCGAGGTCCACGTCGCCCGCCAGTTCGTGGAGTTCGGCCAGTCGATCGCCGTCGTAGCGGCTCCGGCCAACGGAGAGCACTTCTTCGAGGATCTCCCGACCGGAGAGCCCCTCGTCGACGAGGAGGTCGTCGAGTTCGCTCCGGGCGTCGGTGAACTCGCCCGCTTCGGCGGCGTCGAGCATCTCGGTGATCCGGTCGTCGAGGCCGACGTCTTCCAGCGCCTCGAAGGCGGCGTTCATCGTGATCTCGCCCTCGGATTCCGCGGTCGTCTGGGCGGAGAGGATCGCCTCGCGGAGGTCGCCGTTCGCGCTTCCGGCGACGAACTCCAGCCCGTCGCGTTCGTACTCGACGTCCTCGGCGACGGCGACCTCCTCGAGGACGTCCGCGACCTCGTCGGTATCGGGGGCGGGCATCGGCACCGCGAAGCACCGTGAGCGAAGCGGCGGAATGAGCTTCGAGGGCTGCCGGGTCGCGATGACGAACTGCGTGTTGCGGTGGTACTGCTCCATCACCCGTCGCAGCGCTTGCTGGAAGTCCTCGCGAATGCCCTCGGCGTTGTCCAGCAGGACGGTCTTGTACTCGCCGGTGACGGGCGCGTAGCTCGCGGACTCCTTCAGGACGTGGTTGATCATGTCCCGCTTCGAGTAGTCCGACTTGCCCTGGAGGAACGAGGCGAAACGGTCGTCGTTCTTGACCTCGGTCTTGGTGCGGGCGAAGAAGTCCGCGACGTTGATCTCGATCAGGTCCGAGTCCGGCTGCTCGTGGGCCTCTCGGGCCATCGCACGGGTCGCGGCGGTCTTGCCGACGCCGGGCGGCCCGTGGACGAGCAGGTTCACGGGATCGTCGACCGCGCGCTCGAACTGGTCGCGAGCGAGGTCCTGTCGCAGGTCCTCTATCGCGGGGGCGTGGCGCTCCGTCCACAGCGGCGACTCCATCGAAACGTCGTAGACGACCCGCGCCCAAGTATCGGTCGGTCCCCGTCGACGGTGTGTCCAGTGTGCGGCGACCAACCGGTCGACCGGGCCGATCGATCAAATCGCCCGTCGGCGGTCGTTTGGCGCGCGCCAAACGCGATCCTGGAACGCCGTTTTCGCGGTTGGCGTCCGCAAAAGTCGACTGGGGGTTTAGGAGCCCCGCTGCAGTACGACCGTCCACGATGACGACCCTCCCGACGTGGATCGAGGATCGGCTCGATCCGAACCTCGACCACAAACTCACACAGCGACACGTCGTCGAGACGATGCTCGAAGCCGAGCGGCCGTTCTTCTCGGTTACGCAGCTCCAGGTACGGCTCAAGCCGGACGTGAGCGGGGAGACGGTCCGCAATCGCCTCGACGAACTCCGCGAGATCGACGTCCTGGCGGCCGAGACCTACCCCGACACGATCACGCTCTACTACGTCAACCATCCCCAGTCGAACTGGCCGCTCTCGCCTGAGGGCCACGAGGCGCTGACGCGGACCAACCCGCTCGATCGGCTCTCCCTGCGGGACTTCCTGACGCTGAGCGACCCCGCTGGAATCCGGACGCTCGTGCTCGCGGGCCTCCAGCTCAGCTTCCTGACGTTCTGTCTGGGCGTCGTCTTCTCCGCGCTCGGGATCCACGAACTGGTCAGCAGCACGCAGTCGTTCTGGACGACGTCGGTCTCGTTGCTACTTGTGTCGATCGCGCTGCTGGGTGCCGAGCGACTCGCGCGCTGGGCTCGTGGTCGCGACGGTACGATCTCGTCCGGCGACCGTCACACGGCCCGCTGATCGCCCGCAGTTCGTACAGCCAACTCACCGATCCACTCCAGACACACCTATGGCAACCACGACACATACCGAGACGCCCGGACCGGAACTGCTCGAAGAGCGGTCGCTCCTCGGAATCTTCGTCCACCTGTTCGCACTGATCCCGATCGCTCTTCCCATCGTCGCCGCCGTGTACGTGCTTTCAGATCACCCGTACACCGTCGAGAACGCCAGGAATGCGCTGAACTGGCACCTGACGATCCTCGGGCTGATCCTCGTTTTCTTCCCGCTTGCCTTCTACGTGTGGGACGTCTTCGTCATCCCGGCCGCTCTCGTCTTCCTGGTGGGCGGCACGCTCTCCTGGATTTTCGGGATCGTGGCGACGGCGAAGGCGATCTTCGGGACCGCCTGGGAGTATCCGCTAGCACCGGAACTGCTCTGACACCCCTACGTCGCTCCGGTGCCGACGCGCACCGACGGCAACCGCTCGCTGCGGCGTTCCCGTTGCTCCTCCTCACGTGCTCCCGCCGTCGTTCCTGCCGCTTCGCTACTCCCGCCGCACGTCGGTCACGATAGTCTGGTCGTGGTCGGGGAACACCTCGGCGATCGCCGCTTCTCCCTCGGCCTCGGCGAGCAGGGCCCGCAGTTCTCCCTCGTAGTCCGCGCGCCTGATCTCCTCGCTCGGCCCCACGGTGACCTCGAGCGTCGCGTCGACCATCCGATCGACCGCGCCGCGTCCGAATCCGGAGAGCGGGGCCACGTAATCGACGTCGTGGCGGTCCTCGAGGCTCTGGGCGTGGGCTCGCGAGACCGAGGGAACGCGATCGTCTCGCCGAGTTCCGTCCGCGACCGCGTCGAAGTCGAGTTCCGCGACGGTCTCGAGTGCGTGCTCGTGGACGGACTGGATCGCGTTCCGCGGGAAGCCGTCCTCGCGGAGTTGATCGACGGCGTCGTCGGCGACGGAGCGTTCCATCTCGACGCGTTCGAACTCGTGGCCGATCCGTTCGGCGGCGGCCGCCGCGTGCTCCCAGTCGTCGGTCACGCCGAAGTGGGCGGTCACGAGGGTGACGTCGTAGAAGTCCTCCAGCAAGAGTGCGGCGAGCGTGGAGTCCTTACCGCCGCTGTAACACAGTGCGAGCGAACCTGCCGTCATCGTCAGTAGACGTCGATTCGGGTAGCGACTACTTCGGCGCTGGGGCCGATGGGACCCGCAGTTCGCCGTGGGGCGTGCGTCACCGGCGCTTGACGTTGAAGCTCTTCGAGTCGGGCTTGAGCTCCGAGAGCAGCTCCTTCATCTGGTCCTCGTCGATGCGGCCCTGGACGCGGCCGCTCCGTGCGAGTGCCAGCACCTGCTGTTCGACTTGCTCGCCGAACTCCGGCTTGGACATCTTCACCGTGTTGAGGCGCTTGCGCGCCCCGTCGGTGAGATGCTGGCGGAGCATCGCCTTCTTCTGGGCCTCGGCGGACTCCTTCCGGGCCTGCTCGGCCTCGGCCTGGTCGCCCTGCCCCTCCGCTCGGTCCTGCAGCTCCTGGAGTCGCTTCTCCCGAAGGTCGTCGATGTCCTCCTCGTTGCTCATACGCACCTGTATCCGCAGCGAGCGGAAAATCATTACGGGACGATGGCACCCGCCGTCCGGGGCTGTGGAGGACTCACCGAATCCGGACGCGAACCGTCTCGCCGACGGCGAGCGACAGGTCCGGACAGATCAGCTTCGTACCCAGGTCGTCCCGGCTCGCAGCGAGGGAGAGTCCCTGGATCGGCGTCGGGTCGAACCCTTCACGCTCGACGAGAACCGTCGGGTCGTCCCACGCGGCAGTCCGACCGGAAACAGTGCCGATCCGCGCCCCCAGTAGCGAGACCGGCTCCTCTCCGTGGTCGATCTGCCGGCCCAGTAGTCCCCCGTGGTCGTAATGTGGAAGACCGCCGTCGAGCGCTACCGCTCGCGCTGCGCTGTCCGTCGAACCGAGTCCAGCGTCCGTCGCCGCATCGTGCCCGCTCGCCGTCGCCGCATCGTGCCCGCTCGCCGTCGCCGAATCGAGTACCTCGTCGATCGACGAGCCGATCGATCCCGCGATCGCGGCGAATCGCTCTCCGGGATCGGGATGCAGCGGTCGATCTAGCACTGCGTAGGTGTCCGCGGTCTCGACGACGGTTCCCCGTCCGTCCCACGGTACGGCTTCGACGGTCGTGGCCGGTGAGACCGGACGCGAGCCGGCAGCCCGGCGCAGGTCCGCGTCGCGTTCGCGGAAGCCGAGGTGCAAGTGATGGCCGACCCACGGCGCGAAGAAGCCCGCTCGGATCGGCTGGCCGAGCGAATCGCCGACGGAGACCCGATCCCCGACCTCGACGCCGTCCTCCTCCGTCGGATCGACGTGGAGGATCCGCGCGATCGGCGCATCGTCGTTCTCGGTCGAGTACTGCGCAGATCCGTCGGCCTGCTGGGTGTCGACCGCGAGCAAGACGTCGTGCTCCGGTGCGTACGGTTTGGGCGGCGCGCGGACGCGTTCGACCGAGACGACTTCACCTGCGACTGGCGACGGCGCGGCTGGCGCATTCGAGCCCGTCTCCGCTGAAGGATACAGGTCGATCGCCGAGCCGTCGTCGTGGGCGCGATACGGCGAGTTGTAGAGCGAGAACGCCCGGAATCGTTCGAGGACGCCTTCCGGGACGGTGAGCATCGAACGACGGTTGGGTGCGACGGCGCATAGGATCGACGGTCGCGAGGCGGTACTCGCGTGCTGGGGTCGAATCCGCTCCGACTGCGTGCCAATCCACCACACGCTTAAGCACGGCGCGGGGCTACGTATCGATCAATGCGCGTCGTCCGTGGGAGCGGGGACACGATCGAGGCGGATCGCGCACTCACCGCGGACCTCCGAGCGCACGCTGCCGAGACCGGCGAGCAGGGCGTACGCGTCTGGCTTCCGGAGCGACAGGTGGCGTTCGGCCGGCGTGACGTCGGCGCTCCCGGGTACGATCGCGCCCGCCGGCTCGCCCAGGAGAAGGGGTACACGCCGGTCGGCCGAACGGTCGGCGGCCGAGCTGTAGCCTACCACGGTTCGACCGTCGCCTTCGCCAGAGTGGAGCCAGTCGAGGACCCGCGGACAGGGCTGCAGGACCGATACGAGCGAGCGACCGACGCCGTCGCACGCGCCCTCGAGACGGTGGGGATCGAGACCGCCAGCGCTGGCGAGCCCGACGACACCTTCTGCCCCGGAAGCCACTCGCTGTCGGTCGGCGGCGGGAAGGTCGTCGGCATCGCCCAGCGGGTGACGACGGAGTCCGCGCTGGTTGCGGGCGTCGCGATCCCCCGCGATCGCTGGCCGCTCGCCGAGGTGCTGGAGGCCGTCTACGACGCGCTCGACGTGCCGTTCGATCCAGAGACCGTCGGTAGCGTCCGATCGGCGGGCGGCGACGGGGACCCGGACGCGCTCGTCGCTGCGATCGAGGACGAACTCGTCGGCGACGCCGAGCCAGAGATCGTGGAGCACTCCTGATGCGCTCGGGCCAATCCGCAGGCGATTCGGTCCGGACAACTCGGAGTCGGGACGTTTAGGACGCCAGCGAGCGGAGCCGCAGCCATGCTCATCGCCGACGCGACGTTGCCCGACGGTCGCACCTGCGACGTTCGGATCGAGGGCGAGCGGATCGCCGCGGTCGCGGAGTCTGCCGAGAGCGGGGACGGCGGCCTCGACGCCGCCGAGGACGAGACGGTCGTCGACGCGGCGGGCCTTCGCCTCTTTCCGGGCGCCATCGACGTGCACGTCCACTTTCGCGAGCCGGGTGCCGGCCACAAGGAAACCTGGACCACAGGGTCGCGGAGCGCGGCCGCCGGTGGCGTGACGACCGTCGTCGACCAGCCGAACACCGATCCGCCGACGGTCACTGGCGAGGCGCTGGAGGCGAAGCGCGAACTCGCCGCCGAGCAATCACTCGTCGACTTCGGGATCAACGGCGGCGTCACGGCGGACTGGGATCCCGACTCCCTGTTCACCGCCGATCCCTTCGCCCTCGGCGAGGTCTTTCTGGCAGATTCGACCGGCGAGATGGGGATCGAGGGCGACCTGTTCGCGGACGCGGTCGAGCGAGCGGCGGTTGCCGACACCACGGTCACCGTCCACGCCGAGGACGCGACGCTGTTCGACGGGGACGCGCTCGAAGACGCCGGCGATGGCGTCGGTCGGGACGCGGACGCGGACGCCTGGTCGGCGTTCCGCACCGCAGACGCCGAGGCCGCTGCCGTCGAGCGCGCACTGGCGGTCGCGGGCGATTTCGACGCCGCGGTCCACATCGCGCACACGTCGACGCCGGAGGGTATCGACCTGGCTGCCGAGGCCGGCGCGACCTGCGAGGTGACGCCCCACCACCTGTATCTCTCGCGGGACGACCTCGACGAACTGGGGACGTTCGGTCGGATGAACCCGCCGCTGCGCTCGGCGGAACGCCGCGAGGCCGTCTTCGAGCGGGTCGTGGACGGCACCGTGGATATGATCGCGACCGACCACGCGCCCCACACTCGCGAGGAGAAGGAGGCGACGATCGCCGAGGCACCCAGTGGCGTGCCCGGCGTCGAAACGATGCTCCCGCTCCTCCTCGCGACCGCGGCCGCCGACGATCGCCTGTCCTACGAGCGCGTCCGGGACCTCACGGCCGCGAATCCGGCCGACGTGTTCGGCCTCGACCGGAAGGGACGGATCGAGGCCGGCCGGGATGCAGACCTCGTGCTCGTCGACCCCGACGCGACGCGGCCGATCAGCGGGGAGGACCTCCACAGCAACTGCGAGTGGACCCCCTTCGAAGGGATGGACGGCGTGTTCCCGCTCGCGACGCTTCGCCGAGGCGAGGTCGTCTACGCCGATCCAGCGGCAGCCACCGGAGCGGCTGCTGTCGAGGGGATCGATGCGATCGCTCCCGCCGCCGACGAGTTCGGCAGCCCGAACGGAGACGATGTCCGACTCGGTTGAACGGCCTCGAGGTCGGTCGATCGGTTCCGTGGCAGGCTTTCCTCGAACACGCTTATACCGCGAGCACTCCGAGCATCTTGCATGTTCGACGAGGAGGATCTCGCGGCGATCCGCGAGTCCCGGGAGGAGTGGAAGGCCGAACACGTCGAGCCGACCGTCGATCGCTTCGGCGAGCGCAAGGACGAGTTCCGCACGGACACTGGCGGCCAGTCGGTCGACCGCCTCTACACGCCGAACGACGTCGCCGACCTCGACTACGAGGCGGACCTCGGCTTCCCCGGCGAGGAGCCCTACACCCGCGGCGTCTACTCGACGGGCTACCGCGGTCGGCTCTGGACGATGCGCCAGTACGCGGGGATGGGGACCGCCGAAGAGACGAACGAGCGCTTCCACTACCTGCTCGACGAGGGCCAGACCGGTCTCTCGCTGGCGTTCGACCTCCCGACGCAGATGGGCTACGACTCCGACGACGCGATGGCGGCCGGCGAGGTTGGCCGATCGGGCGTCGCCATCGACTCGCTCCGGGACTTCGAGACCGTGTTCGACGGCATTCCGCTCGACGACGTCTCGACGTCGATGACGATCAACGCGCCCGCCTCCGTCCTCCTCGCGATGTACGTCGCGCTCGGCGACCAGCAGGGCGTCGATCGCGAGGAGCTCCGGGGCACCATCCAGAATGACGTGCTCAAGGAGTACGTCGCGCGGAACACCTACATCCACCCGCCGGAGCCGTCGATGCGGATCGTGACGGACGTCTTCGAGTTCGCGGCCGAGGAGATCCCGAACTTCAACACCATCTCGATCTCGGGCTACCACATCCGCGAGGCTGGCTCCACGGCGGCCCAGGAGATCGCCTTCACGCTCGGCAACGGCCTCGAGTACGTCGAGGCCGCCATCGACGCCGGGCTGGACGTCGACGAGTTCGCGCCGCAGTTGTCCTTCTTCTTCGCGTCGTACAACAACATCCTCGAGGAAGTCGCGAAGTTCCGCGCCGCCCGCCGACTCTGGCATTCCCTCATGGAGGAGCGCTTCGGCGCGGAGCAGCCTGCTTCGAAGCAACTCAAGTTTCACACCCAGACCGCTGGCTCGACGCTCACGGCCCAGCAGGTCGAGAACAACGTCGTCAGGGTAGCCTACCAGGCCCTCGCGGCCGTCCTCGGCGGCACACAGAGCCTCCACACGAACGGAAAGGACGAGGCGCTGGCCCTCCCCACGGAGGAGTCGGTTCGCACTGCACTCCGCACGCAGCAGATCCTCGCCCACGAGTCCGGCGCCGCGGACACGATCGATCCGCTCGCCGGGAGCTACTACGTCGAGTCGCTCACCGACGACCTGGAAGCCGAAGCCCGCGACATCCTCGACTCCGTCGACCAACGCGGCGGGATGCTCGACGCGATCGACGACGGCTACGTCCAGCGGGAGATCCAGGACGTCGCGTACGATCGCCAGCAGGAGATCGAGGCGGGTGACCGGATCGTCGTCGGCGTCAACGAGTTCACCGTGGAGGAGGGCGGGCAGGAGATGGACCTCGAGGAGGTCACCGAGGAAGACGAACGACGGCAGATCGAGCGCCTGGAGTCCGTGCGCGCTGATCGCGACGAGGAGGCCGCGGACGCGGCGCTGGCGACCGTCCGCGACGCGGCCCGCGGCGATCGAAACCTCATGCCGCCGCTGATCGAGGCGGTGAAAGCCGAAGCCACGGTCGGCGAGATCTGTGGGGTCCTCCGGGAGGAGTTCGGCGAGTACGGCGCCGGCAGCGTCTGACCGTCCGCTAATCGGTCTGCTGGCTGTGTGCTGTCCTTGCCGTCGAGCGACTGCAGCGGGCACCGTCAGATTGAAGTCTGAGTGTAAAGGATGCTTTACTGTAAAGCGTACTTTCCATGCTCCGCATCGAGTCGCGCCTCGAACGTGCACTGCTCGCCGTCGCGACCGCCGCTGGGACGCTCCTCCTGTTGGCGGTCGGCAGCGGCGAACCGATCCTCTCCGGCGAACTCCTGCCCATCGCTGTGGCCGTCGGCGTTGCCGTCTACGCTGGCGAGGGGTCGAACTGTGCCGCCTGCAGCGGGGTGCGGTGACGATGAAAAACGGGAAATCGCTCGCCTGGGCGCTTCTGGTGCTGGGTATTGTCTCGATCGTCGCCGGCGTGTATCGCACCGGCGCGTCCGGCGAAATCAGTCTCCTGCTGATCACTGGAATGGGTGCGACGACGGTCGGGATGGTGCTACACGACGGGCTGACGGACGGGGCCGCGGAGGGCGCCAATTCCGAACCGGGTGAGTCGCCGTGAACGTGGACGCCTACCGGATCGACTGGTTGACCCGTCGGCGATACCTGGCCTACGTGCTGGTTACCTCCCTCGTCGGCGGCGGCATCGTCGGCTATCTCCTCGGGGGCGAGCACACTGCCGCTGCGCTCGCGGCTGCAGGGGTCGTCGCGATCGCAATCGTCGTCCCGAAACTGCTCGCCCGACGCACGCTCTTCGACGAGCGCGATCGCCGGATGGACGAGCGCGCGGCCTGGTACACGATGGTGATCGTGCTGGCGCTGGCGCTCCCGAGTCTCGTGGCTCCAATCGTCCTCGAACAGCTCGGCGTCGTCCCGCTGCAGGGGTGGCTGCTCGGAATCGGCATCGTGCTCATGGGCATCGTCTACCTGTACCTCGCGATCGTCCTGGCGTTGAACTACCGAGCATGATTGGCCCGCACCTGCCGCTCGAACGGGAATCGGTATCGTCCGCGAAGATTCGGGGAGGTGCCCGCCGTGATTGACCGGCCCGAGACCCCGGTCGGACGCCGGCGCCAGCGCTGGAGAGTGGCGATCTACGGCAGTTTCACCGTCGGTATCGTGGCACTGCTCGCCGGCGTCGGAATCGGGTTCGACCTCGTCGGCGCGATCGGCTACTTCCTCGGCGTGACCGTGGGCGGGGCCCTCTGTGTGTACGCCTGCGTCCTCGGATCGGTCACCATCTCTGACGAACGGTTCGCGGCCATCGAGCGTCGCGCCAGCCACTACACGCTGCTGGGACTGGCCTATGCGGGGCTCGCCACCTTCCCGGCACTCTTCGTCCTCGAAGCCGCCGGTCGTTTCGCGTTCAGTGAGGCGCTCGAGACGCTCCTGTTCGCGTTTTCGGCCCTGTTCCTCGTCTGGGGTGCGGTCTACACGGCGCTCAGGATTCGCTCATGACGGGGGTGATCCAGCGATGAAGAACGACCTCCGTGCACGGCGGGAGGCCGAGGACCTGAGCCAGGAGGAGCTAGCGGTGGCGGTCGACGTCACGCGGCAGACGATCAACGCCATCGAGCGCGAGCGATACGATCCGTCGCTGGAACTCGCGTTTTCCCTCGCCGATTACTTCGGGTGTTCCATCGAGGACGTCTTCGAACCCGATGAGGCGTAGCCTGCTACCGCGTCACCGGGTCCGCTCAGCGCTCGACGGCGAGTTCGTCCGCTCGATGCCGAGTTCGTCCGCTCAGTGCTCGATGCCGAGTTCGTCTGCGAGTGCATCGACGCCGGAGAGCACCACGTCCGGTCGAGGCTCGATCTCGGGGTGATCGGGGTCGAGGCGCTCCGCCGCCTGGACGTCGGCCGGGAGATCGTGCTCGGCCGGCGTCCAGACGCTCTGCAGTCCGGCCGCCGTCGCGCCCGCCACGTCGCTTTCGAGCGAGTTGCCGACGTGGACCGTTCGATCGGCCCGGACCCCCAGTTCCACCAGCGCGTGCTCGAACGGTTCGGCGGACGGTTTCGGCGCCGCGTCCTCGCCAGCGAAGACGGTCACGTCGAACGCGTCGGAGAGGCCGACGCCCTCGAGTTTGGCACCCTGCATCGAGGCGTCGCCATTGGTGACGAGTGCGATCGGATAGCGCTCGCCGAGTCGCCGAACCACCTCGGGGACCCCGGACCGAGGTTGGACGTTCGACTGGTCTCTCGCCGCAGCGTACTCCCGGGCGACCTCGCGGCCCAGTGCTGGATCTCGGCCCTGGTCCGCGGCGATCGCTTCGAAGCAGTGGGTCCGCAGGGCGTCGGCGTCGTCGAAGTCCTCGAGGAATCGGTCGAAGTAGGTCCGGTACGTCGGGCCGTCGAAGAACGGTTCGACCGCCGCTCGCTCGAAGGACAGTGCCAACAGGTCCTCGACGGTGCGTTCGTAGACGCAGAGCGTGTCGTCGAGGTCGAAACAGATCGCGTCGACGTCGAGGGGCACGGGCGGCGATGCGACGGCCGCGAGGAAAAGCGCTCCGGGTCCCTGCGTCGCGGTACCAGGGCTGGTAGTTGGGCGATGTCCGAGCGAACGCTCCTCCACCGCAAATCACTCGGCACGTCCGCCCGATCCCACCACCATGGAGTTTCACCACGCCGGAATCGCGGCCGAGGACGGCGCCGCCACGGCGGCGCTCTTTGCCGACCTCTTCGACACGGAGGTCGTCCACGAGGAGTCGCTCGACGACCTCGACGTCGTCTTCCTCGAGGTCGGCGACGGCCTCCTCGAGATTCTCGAACCGACGGCCGACGGGACCGTCGCTCGGTTCGTCGACCGGGAGGGGCCGGGGATCCACCACCTCGCGTTCGCGACCGACGACCTTCCGGGTGCGATCGAACACGCCCGCTCGCTCGGCATCGAACCGATCGACGAGGAGCCGCGGCCGGGTGCCGCGGGCCACGACGTGGCGTTTCTCCATCCCCGCGACACGGCAGGTGTACTGGTTGAGTTCGTTAGCGAGTGAACTGAAGTCGGAGCAAGTATCCCGGCAATCGAGGATACTGGCCCCGAACGTGATCGGTTATTAAATTCTAAGCCCGGTTTCTATTTATCTCGTTGATAACGCCGCCAGTGTCCTTATTACGTGATTGCCGTTGTGGGTTGATAGCATGTCGACGGATTCCGGCTTCAAGATCACGGACGACGACCGCAAGGCGGTCGACGGCACTCGACTGAGCGACGACATCGGCATCGACGAGCAGGAGATCCGGTGGCGAAAGGAGTTCACGCGCTTCGATTCGTCCGACGTCGACGCCCTCGAGGGCATGAGCGACACCTTCGATCGGATCGCCGAGGACCTCGTAGACGAGTTTTACGAACACCTCCAGGCGAACAACGACGCCATCGCGATCCTCGAGAGTTCGAGCAAGCCGGTCGAGGCGCTCAAACGCAGCCAGGAACAGTATCTGGTGGATCTCGGCTCCGGCGGGTACGACCAGTCGTACTTCGATCGCCGTGCCCGTATCGGCAAGATTCACGACATGCTGGACCTCGGGCCGAAGTTCTACCTCGGCGCGTACTCCATCTACTACGAGGGCGTGCTCGATGCGATCGGCTCCGACGTTATCGAGTCCGTTCGTGACGGCTCACTCGATGGAGTCGACGACGACGGGTCTGCCGACGAGGACGCGGTTCAGGCCGCAGTCGACGAAGTCACCGAGCGGTCGCTCTCGGTGCTGAAACTCCTGCTCCTCGACCAGCAGGTCGCAATGGACACTTACATTCACTCCTACAGCCAGCAGGTCGAGGAGGAACTCGACCGCCAGCGTCGCGTGGGCCAGGAGGTCGAGGACTCCGCACGGGAACTGGAGCAGGCGTCGACCGACGTCGCCGAGTCCGCCGACGAGATCACAGACGCGGCCGAGGACCAGGTCTCCCGGTGTACCGAGGTCTCCGAGGAGGTATCGGCGCTCGGCGCCACCGTCGAGGAGATCGCGGCGACGGCTGATCAGGTCGAGGCCGAGGCCAGCGAGGCGAAGGAGTACGCCGAGGCGGGCCAGCGCTCGGCGGACGACGCCATAGAGCAGATGGAGGTCGTCGACGACGCAGCGGACGACGTCACGGAGGACTTCGAGTCACTCAGCGAACGACTTGCCGAGATCGACGACGTGGTCGACGTCATCCACCAGATCAGCGAAGAGACACACCTGCTCGCGCTGAACGCGTCGATCGAGGCCGCTCGCGCCGGGGGCGAAGCCGCCGGATTCGCCGTCGTGGCCGAGGAGGTCAAACAGCTCGCCGAGGACGCCCAGGAACAGGCCGACGAAATCGAGCAGCTCGTCGAGACGATCCAGACCCACCGCGAGCGTGCCCTCGAGAGCCTCGACGAGACGAACGAGGCGCTCGTGGGTGGCATCGATGCCGTCCAAGACGTCGACGAACAGCTCGATAGCATCGTCCAGTCGGTGGGCGAGGCTGCGGACGGGATCACGGAGGTCGCAGTGGCGACGGACGAACAGGCCGCGAGTACAGAGGAGGTGGCCACTATGGTCGACGAGCTCGCCGACGGTGCACACGACGTCGCGGACGAGATCGAAGACGTCGCCGCAGCTACAGAGGAGCAGACCGCGACCATCTCGGAGGTCCGGACAACTGCGTCGGAACTGACCGGGTCCGAGTGACTCCACGATCTCCCGCGGAGCCGACCCACCCCGCAGTGTCTCCAATGATAGGGAATTGCCACCATCGTGGCACCGATGTCCGTTCGACGTCCGACGTGCTCGGAACAGCACCTGCACGGTACCGAACGGAATTCGACGTCGAGTTGCTGCAGACTGGAGGGCGAGACCGACGGCGAGACGTTCGAAACTCCCTCCGGATCGGCAGCCGGTCTCAGCCGTTGATCTCGGCGGGATCGAGGAGCACCTTGAACTCCTCGTCTTTCACGATGCCACGCACGGCCTCGCGATCGCGGGTGACCGACGTGTCGACGTCGTCGTCCGGAATTGTCCGGACCTCCTCGACCTCGTCGACGACCCACCCCACGTCCCCCTGGTCGCCGTCCTCCCCCGCGAAGACGATGACGCGCTTTCGAGGCCCGTCCTCGTCGACGTCGAGGACGACCCGCGGATCGACGATGGTGGTCGTCTGTCCGCGGAGGTCCATGACGCCCTCCACGTGTGCGTCTGCGTTGGGGATCGAGGTGAGTTCGTCCATGTGGACGAGTTCGGAAACCCGATCGATTTCGACGCAGTACCGCTCCGTTCCCAGGCGGAACTGGACGACCTGTGTCGCGTCCTCCTGGACCGTTCCGGTCATCGAGTGTAAGTCTGTCATCGTGACTGGAGCCCTCCGTGTACGATGTGAACGAGGATACCGGCTCCCAAATACCATGTGGCCAATTGGCAGTATTCGGCCCGCTGCCAGCCAGGGACGGATCGAAGTGCAGTCCGGGCGCCTGCGACCCGCCCTGACCGCTACTGCGGTCGGCGGTCCGGCGTCTCCGAGGACGGCGGTCTCCAGCCCTGGACGTTCGACAACGACGCCTCGCTGTACTGCGATTTCGACGATGGTGGCGCGGTGGATGCGTACCTACGACGAAGATCATCATGTCAGGCAGAACTACGATCGTGGCGGACGGATCACAGACGACCCGGATGGCACTGGCGACCGTGCTCGAGGACGAAGGGTTCTCCGTAGCGGCGACGCCACGGACCCTCTCGGCCACGATCGAGGCAGTCCGGATGCACGACCCAACCGTTGCCGTCGTGGCTGCGGGGCTTCCGGGCGCGGACCACCCGGTGGACCGGCTCGCAGGGACGACGGACGTCCCGATCGTGTCCATAGCGCGTGGCTCGCCGGCACCGCGGGGTGCGACGGCGGTCGTTCGGACCGAGGGCGACGGGGTTCTCGGGGTGACCGACGGCACGAGCGCGGTCGTCGAGGCCGCCACGCGCGTCGCCGTCGAAGCGTCCGAACCACGGTGGGCGGACGTCACGGCGGGTCCCGGGACCGATCGGTTCGAGCCGGTTCCAGTTGGCAATCGGCGGCTTCCTCCTGCACCGACGCTCGTCGTCGGCGCTTCGACAGGCGGGCCGTCGCTGGTCCAGCGGCTGCTGGCCGAACTCCCGCCGGAGGCCGGCTTCCGGGTCGTCGTCGTACAGCACATGCGGGACGGCTTCGAGGAGCGCTTCGCGAAGCGACTCGACGCCTGCAGCCAGTACGCGGTGCGTACGAGCGAGGAGGCGACGGCGCTGGATCCGGGAATGGCAATCGTCGCAGCGTCCGGATCTCACGTCCGAATCGTGGACGACGCCGACGATACGATCACGCTCGAGGTCGCCGCGGAACCACCGATGCACGGCGTCAGACCAGCGATCGATCCAGCCTTTTCATCTGCTGCCCGGGTCGTCGCTCCCCACCGTCTGAGCGCCGTGCTGTTGACCGGCATGGGTGCAGACGGGGTGGAAGGAATTCGTGCGGTCGGGAAGGCCGGCGGTCTCACCGTCGCACAGGATCCGGAGGAGGCGACCGTGGACAGCATGCCGGGCGGCGCGATCGCGACCGGCGCGGTGGACGCGGTGGCGACCGTGGACGAGATCGTCGAGTCCGTGCTGGACGGTCTGGACCGTTCCGGCGGAGACTGATCGCCACGGCATTCACGGCCCCGTCGCTCCGGGACGATCGCGTTCTCGGATCCCCGCCCACGGTCTCTCCGGCGCACGCGGATCCCCGGAGCGCGATCGCACGCTGCCGGTCGCGGTCGAGAACGGACCCCATCAGTGACCACACTCAAGAACGATGACCGAGAGTACACGACTTCAGCTGTTCGCTGACGAGAGCAGAGAGAAACTCACCGAGCTGAACAACGCCTTGCTGACGCTCGAGGAGAACGCGTCGGACACGGAGGCGCTCAACCAGAGCTTCCGCAGCGCACACACGATCAAGGGTAACTCCCTGGCGATGGGGTACGAGTCGGTCGGTGACCTCTCCCACGCCGTCGAGGACCTCCTGGACGAGATGCGCGACGACGAGGTTCCGGTGACGCCCGAGACCATCGACCTCGCGTTCGACGGACTCGACGCCCTGGAGGACGCGATCGGGGAGATCGCAGCCGACGGCGAGGTACAGACCGATCTCCAACCCGCGATCGAACGGGTCAGGACCGGTCTGGAGGCTCACCTTGACACCCCTCCGGCGGCGGCAAACGGCGGAACGTCGCCCGACAGCGCCGAACCGGCGGAGTCGCCCGCCGCCGACGTGATCGAAGTCACGATCGACGACCCGACCTTGCCCGGTGCCGACGCGCTCCTCGTCCTTCAGGCCATGGAGGCCCACGGCACGATCGAGGAGACGGATCCGCCCCGACAGGCGCTGGAGGATGGAGAGTACGACGGCGGATTCCTCGCGACCGTACGAGGAGCCGATTTCGAGGCCCTTCGCGAGGCCGTGGCCGCCGAGGGTTCCGTCACGAACGTGGCGCTCGTCGATAGCTCGGAAGCTCCCGGGGACTCGGCCGACGATACGACGTCGAATTCGGCCGGTGAGGGCAAACCTGACTCTGGCGGAGAAGGCGTACCTGCCTCTGCCGACGAAGACGTGCCGGACTCGAATGGCAACGGCGCACCGAACTCGGCCGCCGGAGCCCAGACGGTCTCGGCCGCCGGAGCCCAGACGGTCTCGGCCGACGGAGCGACGGCGGGTTCGGCCGACGGAGCTGGGACGGCTCCGGCCGATGGATCTGTCGGCAGTTCGTCCGACCAAGCTGTATCGGAGTCTACTGGCGAAGCGACGGCGGAGTCGACCGGCGACGCGGATCGAACGGAGGCCGAGCCCGCTCGAGCGGGGACGAGCGACGAGAGCGGTTCGGCTGCCACCCGCGAGTCGGACCGCGGTCTCGTCGGGACCGTGCGCTCACTGCTCCGGTCGCTGGATCCCAGGTCGGGTTCCGGGACCGGATCCGGCGGAGCCTCCACCACGGCCGGGGCCGATACCGGCGGAGCCGACGTCGATGCTCCCCTGCAAGCGGCGGGGGTGGAAAGCAGCGCTGCACGTTCCTCAGCAGTCGCCGAATCGGATCCGGCCGATTCCGACGGCACCGCGGCGGAACCCGCGACTGAAGCCGATCACGAGAGCGATCGCGCGGAATCGTCTGGCGCGGCCACGGACGAAGCGGATCTCAGCGCGTCCGAGACCGACGGCAGTGAACGTTCGTCGGGGGCCAAAACTACGACCTCGGCGACGGAGAAGGTCAACGACGAACCCACTACCGACGAATCCCGCAGCGCGGAATCCGCCCCAAGCGACTCCTCCACTGGCGGATCTTCCTCCGACGGTACCTCCATCGACGATTCTCCGTCAGATGACGACACGACGACATCGGCTGGCGAGGAGACGAGCGACGTCGACGTGGGCTCGGTCAGAGTCGACGTCGACCGGCTCGACGACCTCTACGGCATCGTCGAGCAGCTGTTCACCACGCGGATTCGTCTCCGCAGGATCGTCGAGGCGGCGGGCGTCGACGAGGCCGCAGACCAGCTCGACGCCCTCGACAAGAACACGGACCAGCTCCAGGACCTGGTGATGGACATGCGCCTGGTGCCGCTCTCGCGGGTCGTCGACCGATTCCCGCGCACTGTCAGGGACCTCGCCCGGGACTCCGGGAAAGAGATCGACCTCGAGATCACCGGAGAAGACGTCGAGGTCGATCGGGTCGTCCTCGACGAGATCAGCGACCCACTCCTCCACCTCGTGCGTAACGCGGTCGATCACGGGATCGAGCCGCCCGACGAACGGGCTGACGCCGACAAACCACGCGAGGGCACGGTCTCGATCCGTGCTCGCCGGGAACGCGATCAGGTCGTGGTCGTCGTCGAGGACGACGGCGGTGGGCTCGATCCGGCCACGCTCCGCGACCGAGCGGTGTCCGAGGGGATCGCGGATCGCGATACCATCGATGCGATGGACGACGACGAGGTCCAGGACCTGATCTTCCATCCAGGGTTCAGCACCGCGGAGGACGTGAGCGAGGTCAGCGGGCGTGGCGTCGGCATGGACGTCGTCCGGCAGCGGGTGCGAGCCCTCGATGGGTCCGTCGAACTCGAGAGCGAGCAAGGAGAGGGAACGACCGTCACGCTCCGCCTCCCCGTCACGGTGGCGATCGTCGAAGTCCTGTTCGTCGACGTCGGGGAGGCGACCTACGGAATCCCGATCAAGGAGATCGACCGCATCTCGCGGTTCGAGGGCGTCCAGGAGGTCAACGGTCGTCGATCGATCGAGTACCAGGACGACGTCTACCCCGTGGTCGCCCTCGACGACGTGTTCGACGAGACCCCGACTCGCGAGGGCGAGGATCGACGGCTCGTCAGGATCCGGCCGAGCCGCAAGCGGATCGCACTCGTCTGCGACGCGGTCCACAACCACGAGGAAGTGGTCGTCAAGCCACTCAGCGGTCCGCTCGCGAACACGCCCGGGCTCAGCGGGACGACCGTGCTCGGCGACGGAAACGTGGTCCCGATCGTCGACGTGCAGAGCCTCGGCGGGTAACCGCGTGGCAGTGCCTTGTAGGGGCTCGACTGCCCCGACTTAGCCGAAACTCTCGACGAGCGCGTCGTCGGGATCGACGCCTGCCGCTTCCAGGGCATCGAGCGATAGCTCGCAGAACTCCTTGAAGCCGAAGACGTAGACCTGGCCGACGTCGGCGACGTCGGCGACGGCGGCCGTGAAGGAATCCTCGTCGTTCGCGACGGTCACCGAGGCACCGGCGTTCGAGAGCGTCGAGAGTCTGGTCTCGTGGGCTGGCGTGCCGTCGAGGTAGACGATCGCAGCGTCGTGATCTGCCGAACGTGCCCGCTCGCCGATGCCGACCGCGGGGCCGACGCCCGGGCCGCCCGCGAGCACGACCACGTCCCCGTCGCCTTCGTACGTCACGGTGCCGAACGGCCCCTCGACCGAGAGGGTATCGCCGGGCTCTCGCTCGGCGAGCCAGGGCGTCAGGTCGCCGTCCGGATCGATGCCGACGGTGATCTCGAAGGTGTCGTCGACCGTCGGCGAGGAGAGCGTGTAGTGTCGGGCCAGCTCCTCGCCATCCACCGTCGCGCGGACGAGCACGAACTCGCCCGGATCGGCGTCGAAGCCGTCGGGCGTCGCGAGCGTCATCGCGATCGTGTCCGGACCGACCTCGGCCACGTCGCGAACCGTCACCTGCGTCGCATTCATGGCTACTGGTTGGTGTGAGGGCGTTTTGAGGGTTGGCTTCCGTGGTGCGCGATCCGACCGCGACGGTTCTCCGTCGTCCGCACGACTCGATGTCTTCCTCACGCCCGAATAGTTAGTGTCCGTTTACCTGCGCGTCGACTGGACGTACGGACGCAATCACGCCGCGATCGGTGGTTCTCTGCCAACAGTTTCGGTGCTCGCTGGACGCCCGAACGGGGACTCGGATCGGAGTGATATTTCGAGGCAGATCCGGCCGTGCAGGCCCCGTTCAGAAGCCTTTTCTCGCGGCGTTAGCAAGATTTGCGCACAAATGGCCGAGGACCTGAACTGGGCGATCGGTGGCGAGGCCGGCGACGGCATCGACTCCACCGGGAAGATCTTTGCCCAGGCGCAGTCGCGGGCCGGCCGGCACGTGTTCACCTCCAAGGACTTCGCGTCGCGGATCCGTGGCGGCTACACCGCCTACAAGATCCGTTCCTCGACGGAACGAGTCCAGAGCGTGGTGGACCGGCTGGACGTGCTCGTCGCCCTGACACAGCGGACGATCGACGAGAATCTGGACGAACTCCACGACCGCAGCGTCGTGGTCTACGACGGCGAGCGCTCCTGGGAGGCCGAGATTCCCGGCGAGATCGACGCCGTCGACGTACCCCTCAAGTCCCTCGCAGAGGAAGCGGGCGGCGCGATCATGCGCAACGTCGTCGCGCTCGGCGCCGTCTGCGCGATCGTGGACTTCCCCGTCGAGAAACTCGACGAGGCCCTGGAGAAGCGCTTCGGCGGCAAGGGCGAGAAGATCGTCGAGAACAACAAGCAAGCCGCGCGACTGGGCGCGGAGTACGTCGAGGAGAACTACGACGGGTTCGACTACTCGCTGGAGACGACGGACAACGACTACGTCCTCCTCAACGGCGACGAGGCGATCGGCATGGGCGCCATCGCCGCCGGTTGCCGGTTCTACGCTGGCTACCCGATCACGCCCGCGACGGACGTGATGGAGTACCTGACCGGGCGGATCGACCGCTTCGGCGGCCACGTCGTGCAGGCGGAGGACGAACTCTCCGCGATCAACATGGCCCTCGGTGCGGCACGCGCCGGCGCTCGGTCGATGACGGCGACCTCCGGGCCCGGCATCGACCTGATGACCGAAACCTTCGGCCTCGTCGCCACGAGCGAGACGCCGCTGGTCATCTGCGACGTCATGCGCGCCGGCCCCTCGACCGGGATGCCGACCAAGCAGGAGCAGGGCGACCTCAACATGCTCCTCTACGGTGGCCACGGCGAGATCCCGCGGTTCGTCGTCGCCCCGACGACGATCGCGGAGTGTTTCCACAAGACCGTCGAGGCGTTCAACCTGGCGGAGAAGTACCAGACGCCTGTCTACCTGGTGTCGGACCTCGCACTCGCGGTCACCGAACAGACGTTCGCGCCCGAGGAGTTCGACATGGACGCCGTCGAGATCGATCGGGGCAACGTCGTCGACGAGGACTCCATCGACGAGTACCTCGACGAACAGGGCCGCTTCCAGCCCCACTACGACGCCGCCGACGGCGTCAGCCCGCGGGCCTTCCCCGGCACGACCGCCGGCGCCCACATGTCCACCGGCCTCGAGCACGACGAACTCGGGCGCCGGACCGAGGACACCGAAGAGCGCATCGATCAGGTCGAGAAGCGCCAGCGGAAGGTCGAGACCGCCCAGAACGAGGAGGACTGGTCGCCACGCGAGTTCGGCGACCCCGACGCCGACACCCTGGTGCTCTCCTGGGGCTCCAACGAGGGCGCCATCGTCGAGGCGATGGACCACCTGGAGACCGAAGAGAACCTGTCGGTCCGGTTCCTCTCGGTCCCCTACATGTTCCCGCGACCCGACCTCTCCGACGCCATCGAGGCCGCCGAGGAGACCGTCGTGGTCGAGTGTAACGCCAACGGGCAGTTCGCGGACGTCGTCGAGCACGACGTGCTGACTCGCGTCGAGCGGGTCACGAAGTTCGACGGCGTGCGCTTCGACGCGGACGAACTGGCCGACGCGATCCGCGACGTGGCGGCAGACGCAGACGAGGTGACAGCATGAGCTCAGACGTCCGCTTTACCGACTTCAAATCCGACAAGCAGCCCACCTGGTGTCCCGGCTGTGGGGACTTCGGGACGATGAACGGCATGATGAAGGCGCTGGCGAACACGGGCAACGACCCCGACAACACGTTCGTCGTCGCCGGCATCGGCTGTTCGGGCAAGATCGGCACGTACATGCACAGCTACGCGCTCCACGGGGTCCACGGCCGGGCACTGCCCGTGGGGAGCGGCGTCAAGATTGCCAACCCCGACCTCGAGGTCATGGTCGCGGGCGGCGACGGCGACGGCTACTCCATCGGTGCGGGCCACTTCGTCCACGCCGTCCGCCGGAACGTCGACATGACCTACGTCGTCATGGACAACCGCATCTACGGTCTGACGAAGGGCCAGGCGTCCCCGACCTCCCGCGAGGACTTCGAGACGTCGACCTCGCCCGAGGGCCCGAAGCAGCCCCCGGTGAACCCCCTCGCGCTCGCCCACGCCGCGGGCGCGACGTTCATCGCGCAGTCGTTCTCCTCGGACGCCCAGCGTCACACGGAGATCGTCCAGCAGGCCATCGAACACGACGGCTTCGGCTTCGTCAACGTGTTCTCGCCCTGCGTAACCTTCAACGACGTCGACACCTACGACTACTTCCGCGACTCGCTCGTCGACCTCGCCGAGACCGACCACGACCCGACCGACGAGCAGGAGGCGAAGGAAGTCATCATGGACGGCGAGACCGAGCACATGGGCGTCATTTACCAGGACGAGGAGTCGGTGCCGTTCAGCGAACTCCACGGCCTCGACTCGAACATGGCCGAGATTCCCGACGGTGCGCCCGAGGACGCGATGGATCTCGTTCGAGAGTTCTACTGAACCTTTTTCGATCGGACGGTCGCGCAGAGCGCGACCGTCCGATCCAAAAACGATCATGAAAAAGCCGCGCCAGCCGCCGCACCGCTCCGCGGCTGCATCCGCACCGCACAGCTCCACGGCGACAGCTCCGTCGAACGGCGTCGCGCAGTCCCAGCGTCTGCAACACTGCGCCTGCGATTTATGCGTCTATCTCGTAGGCAGCCTATGTCCGAACCGACCAGCGAGGAGGGGTTCTTCTCGTTCGGTATCGCCAACTGGATCACGATCGGATTCGTCGTACTGGGAGTCGCGAGCTGGCTACTCGCACGGTCCATTACTGACAGTGCAGTCGTCCTATACGGAGCACTGATCGGCGTCGGTGTGATCGCGCCGACCCTGGTCAACGAGTGGCGTTCGGAATCCTGAGGCGGCACCCTCGATCGATCTCCAGTCACCGAACAGGTGGAGTCGTCGCCCGGATCGACGCTACTCCTCGACCGTGATGGTGCCCGTCATCCCCGAGCCCTCGTGCGGAATGCAGAAGTACTCGTACGAGCCTGCGATGTCGACGGTGTGTTCGAAGCTTCCGTCGGCTTCGATCGGTGCGTCGCCACCTCGGAATCCGTCCCTCGCGGCCGTTTCTGACTCGTAACCGCCGGAAGCGAAGTACGTCGCACCCGAGGGAATGCGATCCTCGTAGGCCGTGACCGTGTGGGCCACGGTGCCGCCGTTCTCCCAGGTGACAGTCGTGCCAGTCGAGACCGTCAGATTGCCGGGCTCGAAGGTGAGTGAGTCCGTCATCTCGACTGTGTTGCCGCCGCCCCCGCCGCCGTCGTCGCCGGAGCAACCGGCGAGGCCTGCGCCGAGTGCAACGGCGCCCGTCGTTCCGAATTTGCCCAGCACGTTCCGTCGCGTTCGCATGTCTCGTGTCATTGTCGGAGCTCCGTCGGTCGGTGGTTGCGAAACCGCCTGGTCAGCCGACCACGTTCGATTCGATTCGTCGATTCCTGTGAACAAAAAGCTACGCCGAACGCGGGGCGATCCCGCACTCGCACCGTTTTCCCGCGCTCGCTTCGCTCACGCGGCAACAATCTGCACCAAAAAACCGCGCCAGCGAGTCTTCTCTACTCGGTCGTCGTCCGATCCACGTCCTTCTCGCCCTCGTAGATCTCGTAGCCGTCCTGGGCGACCTTCTCCGCGAGCACGGCGCACTTCACGCGCATCGGCGAGATGTCGACGCCGAGCATGTCGATGACGTCGTCGCGGTCCATTTCGACGAGTTCCTCGACGCTCGCCCCGGTGAGTCTCTCGGAGAGCATCGACGCCGAGGCCTGGCTGATCGCACAACCGTCGCCGCGGAACGCGATCTGCTCGATCGTATCGTCTTCGAGCAGAACGTCGACGGTGATCTCGTCGCCACACATCGGGTTCTCGCCGACGTGTGAGTAGGTGGGCTCCTCGATCTCCCCGTAGTTCCGGGGATTCTTGTAGTGATCGAGGATCTGCTGTCGATACATGTCCGATCCCATGCCCATTGTTGGAAATCGATAGGCAGCAGCGGTGGAAAAGGGTTCCGCACCGTGTGAGTACGCGCCACGGTTGCGGCGGTTCGGGTCCTGCTCTGTGCTCTCACCGACGGCGTCGTGCATCGACGGCGCAGCCGCTGGCCGTCGGGCAGGAAGCGAAGAAGGTCCCCGATCTACAGGTCGCGGGGCTGGACGGTCTTCCGGTCGTTGGCCTCTGCGCGTGCGGCGGCCTCCTCGAGGAGCTCCTCGACTTCGGCGTCGAGCTCGTCGTAGAAGTCCGAGGCGACGTTCTTGTCATCGAGCGCTTCCTTCACGGCGGCTTTGACAATCAGATCTGCCATACGAATTGGCGTTTTCCGCTCTCCCCTATAAGGATTCCTGAATGGGGCGGGCTCGACGGCCGTCAGACGGGTGCTCGGGCGCCAGAATGGCCGAAATCCACCAAATTCCAGGTCACTCGTCGCCGGCCGACCGAGCGGCTTCCGTCGTGCGCACCGCGGCGACGTTCTCGGCGACGTCGTGGACCCGGACGATGTCGGCACCGCGGTCGGTCGCCAGGGCTGTCGCTGCGATCGTGGGCTCCAGCCGCTCGCCATGGTCGTAGCCCGCGGCGGCGAACAGCGACTTGTGGGAGTGGCCGACCATGATCGGACACTGGAGCGCTCGAAGCTCGGGGAGTCGATCCAGCAACTCGAAGCTCTCGTCGGCGGACTTTCCGAAGCCCAGTCCAGGATCGACGACGATCTGCTCACGGTCGAGACCCGCCTGCTGGGCGAGCAGCACCCGCTCGTGCAGCGATTCGACGACGTCACGGACCACGTCGTCGTATTCGACGTCGCGATCGGGATCGACCGGTGCGTCGATGCTGTGCATCACGACCAGTGGCGCGTCGTGATCGGCTGCCACGAACCGCATCGCCGGATCTTCGAGCCCCGAGACGTCGTTGACGATATCGGCGCCAGCGTCGAGCGCCGCCCTCGCCACGTCCGCCTTTCTGGTGTCGATGGAGATCATCGCGTCGAGGTCCGCGATCTCCTCGATCACTGGGACGACGCGTGCGATCTCCTCCTCGATCGGCACCGGGTCGGCGCCGGGCCGTGTCGACTCGCCGCCGACGTCGACGATGTCCGCCCCATCGGCGACCTGCTGCCTGGCCCGTTCGGCCGCCTGCTCCACGCGATTGTACTCGCCGCCGTCGTGGAAGCTGTCTGGCGTGACGTTGCAGATGCCCATGACGGCCGTGCCCTCCTGCCAGGGGTAGGTCGGCTCGTGTTCGGGCACCTCGATCCCGAGCTGTCGGCGGAGTTCGTCGCCGATCCGCGGCAGCCCGTAGGGCTGGTCCTCGAGGGCCTCGCCGAGGCGCCGGAACTGTGAGAGGGTCCCGAGGAGGACGACCCGGAGCAACTCGCCGTCGTGGTCGATCGCCGAAACCGCACACTCGCCCCCGAGCGCGAGCAACTCCTGCTTGACGAACTCGGCCTGCCTGCGCTGGAGCCGCGTCTCGACGACGCGGTGGACGGCCTTGCCGCGCATCCGCCAGATACCGGCGTCGGTGACCCCGGCTCGCTCGAGCGTCGTCTTCGCCTCGCCGAGGGTGTCGACCTGCTTGGGCGTCTGGAGACGGGTCCACCGGCTGCGCGCCTCCGCGACCGTGAACAGCGAGCCGGTGACGAGGACGCAGTCGTCGAGATCCGCACCCTCGATGACGTTCTCGACCGCGCCCTGCACCGAGCCGCCCACCTCGACGCGGTCCGCGCCGGCGTCCTCGAAGACGCCAGCGAGGACCGCGGGATCCTCGGCCCGATCGAGGTCCGGTCGACAGGTCACGACGCGGTCGCAGTGGGGTAGGGCCGCGGCCATCTCGCCCTGCGGTTTGTCGTGCATGATCCCGGCGGCGAGGTGCAGTTCGTCGTAGTCGAACTCCGCGAGTACCTCCGCGAGGCGTTCGCACGCGCCCGCGTTGTGTGCGCCGTCGAGGACGACCAGCGGGTCCTGGGAGAGCACCTCGAAGCGCCCCGGCCAGTGGGCCTGCCGGAGCCCGCGAGCGAGGTCCTCGGACGCCAGGGCGATCCCCGCTTCGTTACAGACCTGCCGGGCGAGCACCGCCGCGACGCCAGCGTTCTCGGCCTGGTGAGCGCCGAGGACCGGCAGCCGCGTCTCGACCGACCACTCCTGGCCGTCGACGGTTCCCTCGAGTTCGACCGTGGCCTCGGTGTGGTTGGCTCGGCCGCCGTACCGTGCGAGCACGTCCGGCCAGTCGGTGGATTGGTCGCTCGGCTGCTCGTCGTCGCTCGATGCGGGATCGTCCTCGGCCGACTGGTCGGACGCGAGCCCGACCGTCACGAGGTCGCCGACGTCGGCTTCGAGCGTCGCGAGCGCCGCGCCTTCCGCAGCCGTCACGAGCGGTCGATCTGTCGGCGCGACGTGGGCCTTGTCGTGGGCGATCTCTTCGACCGTGTCGCCCAGCAGCCCCGTGTGTTCGAGGCTGACGGTCGTCACCGCACTCGCGATCGGATCGACGACACTGGTCGCGTCCAGTTTGCCGCCGATACCGACCTCGAGGATCGCGACGTCGACGTCCTCCTGGGCGAAGTGCCAGAGCGCCATCGCGGTCGTCGCCTCGAAGAAGGTCGGCGAGGCGCCCTCGACGCCGCGGTCGACGATGTACTCTCGCGTCCGCTCGACGAAGCGACTGACTGCCCCCTCCGGGATCTTCCGTCCGTCCACGCGGATTCGCTCTCGGAGGTCCTCGAGATGGGGCGAGGTGAACAGGCCGACCGAGAGGCCAGCCTCACGCAACACGCGCTCGGTCATCCGCGCGGTCGATCCCTTGCCGTTCGAGCCCGCTACCTGGACGAAGTCGACGGATTCGTGCGGGTCGTCCAGCTCCGCCAGCAGGTCCGCGGTGGATTCGGTCCCCTTCTTGGGGCCGAATCGCCGGAGGCCAAAGAGGAAGTTCGAGGCCTCGGGGTAGTCCATACGAACGGTCACTCTCGCGTCTCGCTTTATCCTGTCGGAACCCCAGAGTCCGACGCTCCGGGAGGACCTCGATCGACTCCCGGTCCGATCGACTTCTCGCCACGATCGTTGAGGGATCCCCTTTCAGATTATCTGCAACACCGTCGCTGCGAGCAGTGCGACCCACAGGATCACGCCGGTCGTCACGAGCCCGTTGATCCGGTGCTCGCGAGTGGCCCGCGACGCCGCCCCAGCCGCGATCAGTCCGAGCGCTAGGATGACTGCGAGCCGCTGGAACAGGGTCGGGATCGCGATCATCTCTACCCTCAGGTACATGTAGTCGGCGACGACGCCGATCGCGAGGCCGCTCGAGGCCCCGAGGGCTGCATCCATCCGACGCTCGATACCGGTGGCGAGGGAATAGGACGCAAGCGGAAGCCCGAGTGTCAGTATCGGATAGAGCAGCGCCGCGATCTGATGCATCGTGAGGAAGGCCGCGTGGCGCTCGAGTGCGATTCCACCGAAGCGCACGCCGAGTACGATGGCGACGTTCGTGACCACGAGCAACCCGAGACGCATGGAGAGCCGTTCTCGAACTGCATGGAGTCGCCGCCGATCGACGGGCGTGAGGGTACGCTGCATGTGCCGATCGACGTCGATGGTTAGTCCACCGATCAGCGAAAAGCCGACCAACAACACGACCATCGACGCCCACCCGTCCGAGTCGGAGCTGTCGTCGTTGGCGACGTAGCTACGCCAGAGTTCGTCGACTCGGGGATCGCCGAAGAAGGCGCTCTCGACGCGATCCTGCGTCGAATCGCTGCCGTGGACCTCGTGGCGGAGCGTGAACCAGTCGAAGTGTTCGCTGTGCGCCTGCATCGCCACCCACGGCTCGTCCTCCCTCGGCGACTCGTAGAGACGGATGTGGTGGCGGTGGCCGTAGTACGTCCCGTCCTGTAGCTGCGCGGATTCGTCGATCCACCGGCCACCGTCTGCGCTCCCGTCGTCGACGTAGGCGTATCTCGTCGCACCCTCCGTCGACTCCCAGTCGATCGCGAGATTCTCCCCGGCCGTGCCATTCAGTGGGCCGTCCGTCCTCGAACCGGGCGGCCCGGGCCCCTCGGCTTCCTCCTCGGGTGGGAGGTCCTCGAAGTCGGTGGCATCGCCACTCTTGAGGATCTCCAATACGGTGCTGGGCTCGCCACGGACGACGACGTTGACGGGACTGGTGCGCCGAAAGCCCCGTTCCGAACTGAGGTAGGGCCAGACGCCGCTCTCGTACCCGTCGAAGCTCACGCGACGCTCCCGCACCTCCTCGTTTAGCGGTTCCGAGGGGGCAGGTGCGGGCGGGGCGAGCGCTGCTAGCAGCAGAATCGTCACGGCTGCGACGCCGAGCGCGGCGCCGGCGATCGTCAGCTGGCGACGCATCGGTCCGTGGTTGGTGACAGTGCGTGTTAGTGTTGCCGGCATCGCCATCCCGAATTCGCCGGAGAACGGCAGCGGCTAGACCGACGTCCAGGGATACCGGACCCTCTCGCGTCTCGGATGGCTCGCTCAGTCGTGTCGGAACGCCCGGCTGCCGGTGAACACCATCGCGACGTCGTGCTCGTCTGCGGCAGCGATCACGTCGTCGTCGTTGACGGAGCCACCGGGCTGGACGATCGCCTCGATGCCGGCTTCGGCGGCCGCCTCGACGGCGTCCGGGAAGGGGAAGAACGCGTCCGAGGCCATCACGGCGCCCTCAGCGGACTTGCCCTCGGCGTCGTTCTCGGCCTTCATCTTCGCGATCTCGACCGCGTCGACCCGGGAGACCTGCCCGGCCCCCACGCCGACGGTCTCGGTGCCCGTGGCGAACAGGATGGCGTTGGACTTCACGTGCTTGATCGTCTGCCACGCGAACTGCATCGACTCGATCTGCTCGTCGGTCGGTTCGGCCTCGGTGACGACCTCGAGGTCCTCGGCCGTCGGCGCCTGCGTGTCCCGCTCCTGGACCAGCCGACCACCAGCCAGCCGCTTCTCGGTGAACTGCTCGGTCGGCGCATCGAGGCTCCCGACGTCGAGGACGCGCAGGTTGTCCTTCTCGAAGAGTTCGTCGAGGGCGTCGTCGGTGTAGCCCGGCGCGACGACGACCTCCTTGAACGAGTCGGTGATCTCCGCGGCGGTCTCGGCGTCACACTCGCGGTTCAGCGCGACGATCCCGCCGAAGGCGCTCTTGGCGTCCGTCGAGAGCGCGTCGCGGTAGGCGTCCGCGAGCGTGTCCGCGACGGCGGCGCCCGCGGGGTTCGTGTGCTTGATCACGGCGGCCGCGGGCTCGTCGAACTCCTTGACGAGGCCGAGCGCCGCGTCCGCGTCGTTGTAGTTGTTGTACGAGCAGGCCTTTGCGCCCTCGTTGAGTTGGGGTGCGCCGACGACCGTCGCTTCCTCGCAGGTGTAGTCGGCGTAGAGCGCGGCGTCCTGGTGGGGGTTCTCGCCGTAGCGGAGGTCCGCGGCGCGGTCGCCGGTCGCGAGGAAGCGAAGTGGAAGCTGCTCGTCGGTGTTCCCGGGCGTCGAAACGGTCCCGGCCTCCCGATCGACCTCGACGCGGTCTTCGGCGAACCACTTGACTGCGCGGGGGTAAGCGGCGAACTCGCCCTCGTAGAGGACCCGCTCCTTGAGGTCGTCTTCTTCGTCGCCCTCGTAGACCGGGACTGGTTCCTGCGTGACGATCGGGCCGGCGTCGACGAGTTCCTCCACGACTTCGTCGTCCTCGTCGGTCGCGTCCGTGACGACGTGGACGGTGCAGCCAGTGAGGTCGACGCCGGCGTCCAGGGCGTCGCTCCAGGCGTCCATTCCGGGGAAGGACGGGAGGAGCGCGGGGTGGACGTTGAGCGTCGTCGGCTGTGCGTCGAGGAACGTGTCGGTGAGGATCCGCATGTAGCCGTCGAGACAGACGAGGTCGTAGTCGTGGTCGGCGAGGACGTCGTTGATCCGCTCCTCGTGGGACGACCGGCTCTCGCCCGCCTCGCGCTCGACGACAGCCGTCGGGATTCCGCGGTCGGCGGCCTTCTCGAGGATCGGCGCGTCGGCGTCGTTGCTCACCACGACGCCCAGTTCCGCACCGCCCGGTGATCGTTCGTGTACGTTGATCAGGTTGCGCCCCCGATTGCTCGCGAGGCCCGCAATGCGCGTCATGTCTGAGAAACTGCCGTGTCGGTGCAAAGGAATTGCGATCCGCTGACTGTCCGGCCGCACTCACGCCGCAGATTCGGTCGGTGACCGGGTGCTGGGAGGCAGCGACGAATTGCGGCAGGGCTGACAGCGTGCCTCGGTGGCAGGGTCCGATCGAGTCAGACCTCGGCGTGGGAGCCGAAGTGGGTGTCGATCAGGCGGATGAGCCACTCCGCGAAGTCCGTCTCGGAGCTCCAGAAGGCGGTCTCCTCGCCGTCGGGGCGGACGACCGAGAGTAACACCGTGCGATCGTCGACGACGACCAGGCGACCGCGCGGATCTCCGTTCTGATCGAACTCGTCGGGGAGTTCGACGGTCTCGACGCCGGTTCCCTCGAACGCCTCGAGCACGGACCGATCCGCGCTCAGGATCGTCACGTCCGCTCGCTCAGAGGCGTCGAGGAGTGCGGCGACGGTGGGTTCGTCCAGGAGTGCCGCCTCCGTACCGAAGCTCACGGACGACTCGGCGTCGTCGAGGAACGATTCGACCCGCGCGTCGATCTTTTGCCGACCCCTGACCGTCCAGATCGCCTCCTGTCGCTCCTCGCCACCGGCGAAGTTCCCTTCGAGTTCTGCGAGCGCGTCGAAGGCCTGCTCTTGCTCGCGCTCGAAGTCCCGGCGGAGCTGTTCGCGAGCCTCCTCGAGGGAGACGGCGCGGTAGCGCTTGGGCGAGGCGTGCTCGACGTCGACGAGTCCGCGCTCTTCGAGGTCCTCCGCGGCACCGTAGACCTGCGAACGCGGGACGTCCGCCAGTTCGTCGATTTCGCTGGCAGTCGCGCTGTCGACCTGCTGGAGGGCGACGAACACCTCCGCCTCGTACTTCGAGAGGCCGAGCCGCTGGAGCGCCGTGATCGGGTCGGTCATCGTTCACCTGCCCGACGGGGTCGCGGCGCGGCCGCGTCCTGTGCGACTTCGGGAATCACGATGCGATCACTCGTCGGCCGGTGCTGCCGTGTTCCCGCTCGGTGCGGCGTCCCGCTCCAGGGTCTCCGAGGGCCCGAGGTACCGGGTCCAGAGCACCAGGAAGCTCGGGAGCACGAACACGCTCCCGAGGAACGCGTAGGCGATGGTGAGTCCGGTGATGATCCCGAACTGCTGGAGCGCTGGGAGGATCGCGAACGCCAGCACGCCGAAGCCGCCGATCGTCGTCCCGGCGCTGCCCAGCAACGCGCCGCCGGTCCCCGTCACTGCACGGTGCATCGCCGTCCAGGCGTCCTGCCCGCGGTCGATCTCGAGCTGGTATCGCTCGCTAATGTGGATGTTGTAGGCCACGCCGAGGCCGATGGTGAGGCTCGTGATCGTCCCCGTGATGACGTTGAACGGGACGCCGAGCAGGTACATCGACCCGAGGATCCAGGTGACCGTCAGGAGGATCGGGAGCAACGTGACTGCACCGAGCAGCGCGCTCCCGTGCACGAACCGGTAGGCGAGCATCAGGAACGCGAACACGGCGATGAACGTCACGATCAAGGTCTGGATCACCGTGCTGAACAGCTCCTGCTCGATGACGTCGAAGACCACGATCTGCCCGGTTGCGGTCGCGGTCGCTGGCGATCCCTCGAAGGTGTCTGCGAGGTCCCGGGTGTCCGAGGCGGTCGTCGAGGTCGTTTCCTCGCCGCTCACCGTGAACGTCATCCGGGCTGCAGCGTACTCGCCGTCCTCGGTCAATTGGAGCGTACCGGCGGCCTCGCCGGGTGCCGCAGCGTAGTAAGCGTCGTAGAGCTGCCGCAGGTTGCGCTCGGGGACGCCGTCGCCGTCGGTGTCGGCGGCAGTGAAACTCGCGTTGAACTGCTCGTTGGCGTCGGCGAGTGCCTGCATGCCGGTCAGTGGGCTCTCGACAGCCGCCCGCCCGTTGGGCAGGGTCACCAGCGAGTCTCGCTGTGCGGCGTCCTCCTGGACGGCGGCCATCCGTTCCAGCGTCGCTGGGTCGGTCACGTCACCGCGTATGAGTATCTCCGTCTGCTGGTCGCGGCTGAACCGCTCGTCGACGAAGTCCAGTTGCTGTTTGATCTGGTACTCCCCGGGCGCGAACGGCTCGGGCAGCGAGTCCATCCAGCCCGGCGGATCGTCGGCGAGGAAGTCCTCCTGCTGGAAGGAGGTGTCGACCTGCGTGGCGCCGTAGACGCCACCCACGGTCAACAGGAGGGCGAACGCGACGACCGCCCAGGGCGTGCGTCGTGCGAGGGTCTTGCCGCCGGCGAGGACCTCGGAGAACCGGCCGCCGCCGGTGCCGAAGGCCTGCTTGCGTCGGTCCCAGCCACGTCCCTCGAGGAATTCGTCGATCTCGACCTTCAACGCCGGGACGAAGGTTCCGTAGATCAGGAGGGTCGAAGCGATCCCGAACGCGCTCGCGAGCCCGAAGTCCTGAATCGGCGGCAGCGGGCTCACGAGGTTCGAGAGGAAGCCGATCATCGCGGTGATCGTCACCCACAGGAGCGCCGCGCCGAGTCCCATGAGCACGACCTCCATGGCGCCCCGGGTGTCGGTCGCGGTGTCGGGGCCCGCCTCGTCGGGATCGTTCCGTTGCTCCCGGTGACGCATGAACACGTGGATCGCGTAGTCGATGGAGAGCCCGACCAGCAACACGGGCACCGCGATCATGATCTGGTTGAAGGTGATCCCGGTCCAGCCCATGAAGCCGAACGTCCAGATCAACACGAGGAAGATACCCGAGACGCCCAGCAGGATGTCCAGCAGGTCGCGGTAGGCGATCGTCAGCACCAGGACGACGAACAACAGCGCCAGCGGAAGCACGATCGCCATGCTGTCGCTCATCGAGCGGTTGATCTCGTCGTTGACGATTCCGGAGCCGAACGTGAACGCGTTGTCCCCGTACCGGTCGTCGACGATCTCGTCCATCCGGAGCTGGGAATCGGTGATGTTCTCCGGCGTCTGTCCTTCCGGACCCGTATCAGCCGTCGTACGCTGGGTCACGAACATGGCGCGGGCGTCGGCGCTGGTCGATCCCGCCTCGAAGTCACGGGGGACGAACGCGAACGCGGCGCTCTGGCCGCCGTTCTCGCCGAGCAGCCCGGCGAGCATAGCGTCGATCTCCTCCTCGTTCATCGACGCGAGTGCCTGGCGTTGTTCCTCGAGTGTGGCGTCGACGCCGCCCGGGCCCACGGTCTGGTTGCGCTGCTGGGCGATGGCGGTCTGGGCGACGACGTTCGACAGCCCGCGGAACGACTGGTCCGCGAGCGTCGACCTGATCTCCTCGTCCTCGAGAAGTTCTTGCTGGAGTTCGATCTCCCGGACGAGGGATTCCTTTGTCAAGACGTCGCCACCGTCCTCGCGGAAGATGATCTGGACGTTGGTGGTGTTCTCGTCCGCCGCGGTGAAGTTCGCGTCGACGTAGTCCTGTGCCTGCTCGGCGTCCGAGCCGAAGCTGAACTGGTTCAGGTCGGATTCCTGGCTGACCTGACCCATTCCGCCGGCCATGACCACCGTGAGCAGTAGGATCCCGACGATGAGCCACTTGCTGTGCCGGGAGACGAGTTTGGTGAAGCGTTCGACCCTGTCCATCATCCGATCCTCCCGCCGGCAGTGGTGACCGACATGTTGTTAGTAGGATCCTACACACAATCTGAATATAAGGGTGGTGTTTCGAGACCGCCGGCGCGGCCGGCGACAGACAGGCATCCGAGCGCCGGTGGGCCTGCCGGACATTCGCATTACTGCGCGGGTGTCGTCTCGCTCGATCGCGGCGATTCGCCGCCGTGTGGCGTCTCCCGTTCCCGAACGTGCAGCGCGTGGACGCTCTCGGTGGCGTCGTCGATCGCGAGCACCTCGCCCGGTTCCGTGGGGAGGCGTTCTTCGAGGGTCCCCGAGAGGTAGGTCGGCTGGGCGTCCTCGAGCGCGGCCAGCCCCCGTTCGTCGGTCAGCCGATGTGCGAGCAGGAGATCCGACTGCGAGATCGCGACCTCCGGAATCACGCCAGGCCGCTGCGTCGCCAGGACCAGGCTCACCCCCGGTGCCCGACCACGCGTGAGGATCGTCTCGAGGGCAGACTGAGCGACTCCCTCGAAGAACGTGTGCGCCTCGTCGATCGCCAGCCACGGCAGGCGCTCGATCGACTCGTCGACCCGAGCGCGGTAGAGCCCCTCCGCGACGCCGCGGACGACGGCGTTCATCGGAGCCGCGTCGAGGCCGGAGACGTCGATCACGGTGGCCTCGGCGGTCCCGAGGAGTCGTCGGTCGAGGCCGTCGGGATCGAACACGCACCACTCCTCGGCGAGTGCGAGGTGATTCGCGGCAGCGAGGCAGTCGTCTGCGGGCGCGTCGGACGACTCGACTGCGGATTGCATGTCGCCGAGCGTCGTCGCGTCGCGGGCCGCCTGCCAGACCAGTGCGCCCGCGCCGCTCTCTGGAGACAGGCCGAGCAGCGCACACCAGGCTCTCGGATCGAGCATCGACGGAGCAACCGTCGGCGCCGGGACGACGTCGACCTCGACTGGCGGATCCTGCCTCCCGTCGGCGAGGCTGTCGAAGACGCCCATGGGGTCGATCAGGACCGGTGCGACGCCGGCCGTCCGCGCGAGTTCCTCCGCGAGCACGCCCAGCGTGTAGGACTTCCCGTACCCGCGCTTGCCGACGACCAGTGCCGCGTGGGGCCGATCGAGGTCGAGTTCGACAGCGGCGCCCTCGCTGCCGTCGAGGGCTCGGTACTGGCCCAGCGACGCGGTGGGTGCAGCGTCTCCGTCCGTCTCACGACCGATGACGACTGTCACGGCACTAGGTCGCCGCTCGATCTGATTTCAAGCTGTGGATGACTGCACCGCGGCGGTCGCCGACCTTCGACAGCACTTTCACCCGGCCACGCGAGGCTCCGCCCATGCCCGATCCGCTCTACGCCGTCTCGCCGCTCGACGGCCGGTACGCCGGCCGCACCGAGCCACTCCGCGAGTACGCTAGCGAAGCCGCGCTCATGCGATCTCGGACCGAGGTCGAGGTCGAGTACCTGCTCACGCTCGCCGACCTCGACGCGACGCCCCTGTCGATCGACGACGGCGACCGGAGCGAACTCCGGTCGCTCTACGAGGAGTTCGACGCCGAGGACGCGGACCTGATCAAGCGCATCGAGACCGAGGGCGCTCGCGGCTACGCCGCGACCAACCACGACGTGAAAGCGATCGAGTACTTCGTGCGCGAGGGGCTGCCCGAGGGCCTCGACGCGGCGAACTGGATCCACTTCGGGCTCACGAGCGAGGACGTCAACAACCTCGCGCACCGGCTGCTCGTCCGCGACGCGCTCGCCGACGTGATCGAACCGGCGATCCGCGACGTGCGGAACGAGCTCGCCGATCTCGCTCGCGAGCACCGCGACGTGCCGATGCTCGCCCGGACCCACGGCCAGCCCGCGACGCCGACGACGTTCGGCAAGGAGATGGCCGTCTACGCCGGCCGGCTCGCGGACCTCCACGCCGACGTGCGGGTGGCCCGCCAGTCCCTGGCTGGCAAACTCGGCGGCGCCTCCGGCACCTACGCCGCCCACGTCGCCGCCTACCCAGACGTCGACTGGCGATCGTTCGCCCGCGAGTTCGTCGAGGGCCTCGGTCTCGAATTCACGCCGCTCACGACGCAGGTCAACCCCTGCGACGACCTCGCCCGAGCGTTCCACGCTCTCGTCCGGACGAACAACGTCCTGCTCGACCTCGAACTCGACGCGTGGCTCTACGTCTCCGATCGCTACCTCGGTCAGGAGGCCGCGGAGGGCGAGACCGGCTCCTCGACGATGCCCCACAAGGTGAACCCGATCGACTTCGAGAACGCCGAGGGGAACCTCTCGAAGGCGAACTCGGATCTGGAGTTCCTCGCGACCTACGTCACGACCTCCCGACTGCAGCGGGACCTCTCCGATTCGACGGTGAAGCGCAACATTGGCGCCGCGTTCGCCCACTGCCTGATCGGCTACTCGAAGACGCTCGACGGACTCGGCAAGGTCGTGCCCAACGAGCAGGTCATGCGCGAGGAACTCGAGGACACCCCCGAGATAATCGGCGAGGCGGTCCAGACGATCCTCCGACGGGAGGGCCACGGCGACGCCTACGAGCGGGTGAAAGCGCTCACTCGCGGCAAGTCGGTGACCATCGAGGACTTCCACGACCTCTTCGCCGACCTGGACGTGCCCGAGGACGTCCGCGAGGAACTCCGTGCGCTGACGCCGGCCGGTTACACCGGCGTCGCTGACGACCTGGTCGAGGAACTCGAACCCGAAGGCGACGAGTAGTCCCAGGGCGGTTTCGCGGTCGGTACGGTGGTCCCGTCTCGCGGAACGCGCTCGCGGTGCAGACCGTTCACTGGGCGTCAGTGCTTTCCGGGCAGCGCTCGCTCCCTCGACCATGCGCATCGCACGACTGCTGACGCCGGAGGGCCCCGTCACCGGTGAGTACGACGACGGCGTCGTCCAGACCGAGGACGGTTTCTACGAGGTCGGTCGCGACGGGCGCCTCCTGCCGCCCTGCGAGCCGAGCGCGCTGTACTGCGTCGGGCGCAACTACGCGACGACGCTCGACCAGATGGATTACGAGCGCCCCGAGGAGCCGGACTTCTTTATCAAACCGGCGACCTCGTTGCTCGCTCACGGACAGCCGATCCCCTACCCGTCCTTCACCGACGAACTCACCTACGCCGGCGAACTCGCGGCAGTGATCGACGAGCGATGCCGGAACGTCGCCGAGGACGAGGTCGCGGACGTGGTACGGGGGTACACGATCCTGAACGACGTCGACGCCCTCGACCAGCAGGGACGGACGGCCAGGAAAGCGTTCGACGGGTCCGCGCCGCTCGGTCCCTGGATCGAGACGGACCTCGATCCGTCGGCGATCGACGTGCACACCGACGTCGACGGCGAGCGTCGCCAGGAGGCGAACACTGAACTGATGCTCTTCGACGTCGAGACGGTCGTCTCCTACCTCTCCGAGCGGTTCACCTTCCGCCCGGGTGACGTGGTGGCGTTCGGCAGTCCCGAGAATCCCGGGCTGGTCGAACCCGGTGACGACGTCGAAATCACGTACGGCGGGATCGGGACGCTCCGGAACGTCGTCGTCGCAGACTGAGCCAGGGTGGATCGGGTCGCTCCAAGCAGGGACGCCGCCCGTGGCCCGAGCGCGATCGATCAGTTGCTCGGGTCCGTCTCCACGTCGTCGATCTTCGCTTTCCACTCGCCCAGTTCCTTCGGATCGACGTGGACGAACACGTCGTCGACGTCGTCGATGTCCCGGATCGACTGGACCACAGCCGACTCGATGTCGTGGGCCTCCGCGAGCGTACGGTCGCCCTCGACCTCGATGTGCAGCGAGACGTCGATCTCTGGGCCGACGTAGTGGGCGATCACGTCGTGCACGCCCTCGACGTCCGGATGAGAGAGCGCGCGCTCGACGATTTCCTCGCGGAGATGGTCGGGGGGCGCGGCACCGAGCAGGTAGTTGAGGTTGTCGCGGACGATGTCGACGCCGGAGTAGGCGATGAAGAGCGCGACGACCCCGGCAGCGACCGGGTCGAGGACCGGATAGCCGACCTGCGCGCCGGCGACGCCGAAGAGCGCGGCGCCGGCGGCGAGGACGTCGTTGCGATTGTCGACCGCCGTCGCAGCGACGGCCGGGGAGCGTTCGCGTTCGGCGACGCGTCGGCAGTAGCGGTAGAGCCAGAGTTTCGCAACGACCGCGAGGACGAGCACCGCGATGGCACTGGTGCCCACTGGTGGATCGGCGCCCCCGGCGATCACGGCCGTCGTGGCGCCGTAGAGGATCCCTGCGCCCGCCAGGATCATCGCTCCGGCGACGAACAGCGAGACGAACGGCTCGATGCGCTCGTGGCCATGCGGGTGTTCCAGATCCGGCGGCTGCGTCGTCAGGTAGAGTCCCGCGAGGATCACGAGGCTGTAGGCGCTGTCGGAGAGACTGTTGATCGCCTCGGAACCGACCGCGAGCGAGCCCGAGAGGTACCAGGCCCCGGCTTTCGCCAGCACCAGGGCGACGTTGACCGCGAGCACCACTGCACCCGCGCGACGGAGCGCCTGACGACTCGACACGCTCACCCGTTCGCCCAGGTTCCTCAAGGGCGTACCGATCCGCCAAATCCGGCAACGCGTGTGGGTGAGACCGACAGCTGTCGATGCCGACGGCCATGTCCATCCGCAAGCGATTAAGCGCGTGATACGTTCTGTGACGACAGATCTCCCGTGGCCGAGTTCACGCCCTACAGCGGCTCACCGCTCGACATCGCCGTCGTCTACGGGATCGTCAGCGGCGCGTGGATCCTCGTTTCGGATCGACTGGTCGCTGCGTTGATCGACGATCCCGAACTGACGACGACGATACAGACCGCCAAAGGGTGGCTGTTCGTCCTCGGCTCCGCGCTCCTGCTGTTCGGGCTCATCCGCCACGGCCAGCGGTCCACGGAGCGGACGAACGAGCGGCTCGACCGCGCGCTCCAGCAGACGACGATCCTCCACCGAGTCCTCCGACACAATCTCCGAAACAGCTGCAACGTGATCGCCGGGAACACCGAACTGCTCGCCGCCCGCGCCGACGGTGGCGAGGTCGAGGACGTCCAGTCACGGGAGTACATCGAGCCGATTCGCGAACAGACCGACGAACTGGTGACGTTAACCGAAAAGACGCGTCTCCTCCGCGACATCGTTCTCGAGGACGAACTCACGGAGCGGGTCGATCTCGACGCACTGCTCGAGGAGCGGATCGACGAGGAACGCAATCGCTACCCGTCGGCGACGTTCGAGCTCCAGAGTTCGGCGGCGGTCACGGTGGAGACGGATCCCCGGCTCCATCGGGCCGTCGACGAACTCCTCGAGAACGCGGTCGTTCACTGCGACCACGACGAGCCAACGATCCAGGTCGCCGTCGAGGAACTGCCGGACGGCACCGCCCGGTTCGACGTGGCGGACGACGGCCCCGGGTTGCCCGAAGTCGAGCGTGCACTGCTCGAAGAGGGGATGGAGAGTCCCATGTTTCACTCCGAGGGACTGGGCCTCTGGATCACCAGATCGATCGTCGACAACGTCGACGGGGACGTCACGATCGTCGACAACGAGCCCCGCGGAACGATCGTCCGGATCACGCTCCCACAGTCCGGTGGCAGACTGTGACGCATTCCTGATCGGCTCGGGTCGGGAGGATCGTCGTGTCCATTGCAGAGCGGTTGCTGGAGTGCTCCGTACGCCCCAGCTAATCGAATTCGATCCGGACCGCAGCCGATCGGTCCTGGTCAGCGTCCGTGTCCTCTCCCTCCTTTGCCGCGCCCGTTGCCTCCGAGGCGCCTTCCTGTGCGGCGAACGCCGCGTGGAGGCGATCGTACGTGTCCTCCAGGGATTCGACGATCACCTTCGTGTCAGAGATCACGGGCATGAAGTTCGTATCGCCACTCCAGCGTGGGACGACGTGAGTGTGGAGGTGGTCGTCGATGGAGCCGCCAGCGGCGTCACCGCCGAGGTTGAGGCCAGCGTTGAATCCGGCGGGATCGAACGCCGCCTCGAGCGCGTCGATCGTCCTGGCTTTCAGTTTCGCGTGGTCGAGAAGCACCTCGTCCGGGAGGTCACGGAGGTCGCCGCCGTGGGGATTCGGGATCACCATCGCGTGGCCCGGACTGTAGGGATAGTTGTTCAGCATCACGAACGCGTGCTCGCTCCGGGCGACGATCAGATGCTCGCGGTCGTCGTCCATCGCGGGCAGTTCACAGAAGACGCACTCCTCGATCGCCTCGTTTCGGTCCTCGCGCTCGATCCACTCGATGCGCCAGGGCGCGAACACCTGCTCCATGTCCGGTGTCTCGGTAGCCGGCACAAAGGGGTTTCCGTCACCGGGCGTGGACCGAGGGCTACCTGCCGGGTTCCGATCACGTCGGGGACGATTCGCCCGGCGGCCAGGCGTCGTTTTTCTACTTATAGCTTGGCACTGGTACGACGAGATACGATGAAACAATCGTCGAGAGCAGGCCGTGAACGTTTTCGAGAGATCTCGGCGCTTTATAGCCAAAAAGTAGCTGCTTGCTTGCGATGAACAGTCCGAAACTCCCCGAACGACTGGGGGTACTTATACCCCGATCCTGTCTCGACGAAGTTGGCATGGCGACGACCGATAATGCGTTCGACGGGCTGACCGAGTACTGCGAGGCGTGTGAGACGGACACTCTCCACCAGGTGTCCGTACAGATCCTCGCCGAGAGCAGGAAGCCGGAGAACGTCGAGTTCTCCCGGGAGCCCTATCGAGTCGCCGAATGCCAGCGATGTGGCGAACGCGTCAGTCAGCGCATGAACAATGCCTGACCGGAGCGTGCCACCGTAGGACTGCGTCGACGTCCGCTAGCGGCTACACTCCCACCGTTTTCGTTTTGGTACACCGGACTGACGAGTAACGACGCGTCGACGTGATTGCTCGCAGAGCACAGTTCCGTGGGCGTCCCGAACGACCATTCTAAGCGCGTCGCGACCTGGCGCTCTCGAAGAGCCTCGGAACTATCGCTCTCGGTGACGTCGGGGACTACAGCTCAGCGAGCGCCTCGAGCTCGTCGGGAACCGCCTCGGCGATCGCCTCGGCTGTCTCCGGCGAGAGCGCCACGTCGACCTGGTTTCCCTCCGCGTCCGCGAACGAGAATTTCAGGCGTTCGTCGCCGAACGTCCGGACCTCCGCCTCCTCGACGTCGTAGAGCTTCGCGGTCGCAGCCTTGTTGGGCGCGCCGACGTTCTTGATCGATCCCTCTTTCAGTTCTATCATGAACTCCTCGAGCTGGAGTGAGAGCATGCACGAGCACTCGCGGCCCGTGGGAAAATATCCGCGGATCGAGCGGCGACGGGTGGCATCCCGAGGTTGTATCGTGTGGTCTCCGACGACGTGGACGATCCAATGGTACGCCAGGCCAGGATCGCGCGCCGAACCGGTTCGTCCCGACCATTAGGATCCCCCGTGCTCAATGGCCTCCGTGAGCAGTGCTGCGACTATCTCTCGGGGTGCCCGTGGCCTCGTCCTCGCGGGTGCAGGCTTCCTCGTGGCCTCTACGTTCGCCGCCGCGATCACCGAGCCCCGGAGCACGATCGTCGCGTTCGGCCTCTACGGCTTCGTCCTGCACACGATCTTCGGGAAGGCCTACGGACTGTTGCCGGCGTACTTCGATCGCGATCTGGCGGTGCCACGCGCGCCACAGCTGCAGCTGCCGCTGGCCGTCCTCGGGACGGTTCTCCTCGCCGCGACGCCCGGGAGCGAGACGGATCGCCTGCTCCCGATTGCGGCGGACGTCGCCGCCGATGCTGGTGCGGTGCTCTGGGCCGCGGGCTCGATCGTCTTCCTCGTGACCATCGCGCTGACGATCCGCGACAATCCGACCGGTGCCGAGACCGGGACGTCCGCGTCGAAGGCCGACCGTGCACGCCTCGATCGAATCGCGAACGCGGCCATGCCGATCGCGCTGGCGTACCTCGCCATCGCGACGTACCAGCTTCTCGCCGGGGCGTTCGACCTCCCTGCCCTCGTCGAGAGCCCACTCGCCGTTTCGCACCTCCTCACTGTCGGGACCGCGACCCTGCTGGTGTTCGCGATCGGTGCCCGGTTGCTCCCGCGACTCATTCGGGCGGAGGTTCCGGATGCGCTCGCTGCGGCCGTCCTCGCCAGCGGTGCACTCGGTCCGGCGCTCCTCGTGGGCTGGTTCGACGGCGGACCGTTCGGCCTGGCGGTTGAGGGGCTCTTACACGGTGCGATCGCGCTCCTCGCCGTCGCCGTGCTCGGCCACGCGGTCCTGATCGTCCTGCTCGTCTCCCGCGCACCCGCACCCAGACTCGGGGCCTACGGCGTGCTCGCGGGAGCGGTCGGTGGGGTGCTCACCGTCGCGGCTGGGGCCCTGGTCGGACTCGGCGAGCGGATCGAACTGTTCGCGATCCATCCGCGACTCGGACTGTTGGGCTTCCTCGGCCTGACGATCCTCGGCGTGGTCTACCACTTCTATCCGCCAGCGGTCGCGGGGGACCGTGGGGACGTCGTCGCTGCCGCGTCGCTCTGGTCGCTGGGCGGAGGCGTGTTTCTCGAACTCACGGCGGTCCTGCTCGGGGAAGGACAGCCATCGGGACCGACTGCGACCGCGATAGACCTTGGCAGGTGGCTGGCCGTCGTCGGTGCGCTCGCGTACGCGGGGTTGCTCGTCGTCATCGTCGTGAACCGGCGTCGGTAGATGGCCGCTCGCGATGCACGAATCCAACCGGTATCAGGGGATCGAACGGGTTACCAGCGGCTCGCCGCCGGCTGCTCGTCGTTCGTGTCAACGATACGCAATTCGCGATCGGACCCCAGCGTATTATATATCCCCGTGGTCTTGCTTGGGAAGAATGAACCCGTCTGTCACGGTTGGAGCAGCCGGGTCCGGGTCGCTCTGGGGACCGATCCTGCAGGCAGGGGGCCTGCTGCCGGAGGGGTTCGGACTGCCACCGCTGCCGTACGTCGGTGCCCTGCTTCTCGGGCTGATCACGGTCGGAGCGTTGCTCTGGGCGCTCTCGCCACCGGTGACGAACGCGACCGTCGTCGCGTTCGCCCCCTGGATGATGACCGGCGGCGTGCTCCACGCGCTCGACCAGGTCCGCGAGTTCCCCGACTACGTCGAACCGCTCTTTGGCACGCCAGCGGTGTACGCGACCGTTGCACTCGCCGCAGGCACCGTCTGGGTGATCACGACGCTGTACTCCGCCATGACGGCGGGTACTCCCGACCGTCACCTGGGCGCGATCGGAACCGGTACGGCGGTGACGTTCGCGATCTTCGGGCTCATCGAGGCGTTCAACGCTGGCACGCTCGACACGCTCCCGGCCGCGATCACGATCGCGGTCACCGGCGTTGTCGCCGCGATCACCTGGGCAATCATCGGCGTCCGCTTCACCGACTCCGCGGCGCTGGCGTCCTGGTCCGGCGTCGTGGTCGTCGTCGCCCACGCGCTCGACGGCGTCTCGACTGCGGTGGGCTACGACATGCTCGACGTGTCCGAGCGTTCCCCGGTCTCCGAGGCGGTCCTCGAGGCCGGCGCGGCACTGCCGACCGCTGAGTTCGTCGGCGCTGGCTGGCTGTTCGTCCTCGTCAAACTGATCGTCGCGACCGGCATCGTGGTGCTCATGCGCGAGTGGATCCGCGATGCGCCACAGGAGGCCCGCCTCGTGTTGCTCCTCGTCGCTGCGGTCGGACTCGGTCCGGGCACGAACAACCTGATGCTGTTCGCGGTCGGAGGCTGATCGGGCTTCGACTGGCTCGCACCAGACCTCCCAGCACGGACCGGCCGATTTTTCTCACGCGGTGCCGGAGGTCCGGGCAATGGCGCGCGTCCTCGTGGCGGGGCACGTCAACCTGGACGTCACGCTCCTCGTCGATCGACTCCCGGCCGCCGACGAGGAGGCGGCAATCCAGGAGCGGGTGCGAAGCGGCGGTGGCAGCGCGGCCAACGTCGCGACCGGGCTGGCGCGGCTCGGCGTCGACGCACGACTGCTCGGGAGCGTCGGCGACGACGAACCAGGTCGACGCGTTCGCGAACGCCTCGGCGAGCACGGCGTCGACGTCGATCCCGTCGTCGAAGCGCCGGGTGAGACCAGCACGAAGTACCTGCTCGTCGCGGACGAGGACGTCGCGATGCTCGGCAACGATGGCGTCAACGAGGCGGTCGCCCCCGCCGATCTGGCTCCCGGTACCGTCGCCGACGTCGAACACGTCCACCTGACGGGCCAGCGTGCCGACACGGCCGAGCGACTCGCACGGCTCGCCGTCGACGCCGGCTGCTCCGTGAGCCTCGATCCCGGTCGCCGAGCGGGGGATCGCGCGCTGGACGGCGTGGCCGATCGCGCCGACGTCGTGTTCGGCACCGACCGAGAGATCGCGGCGCTCTACGGAGACGATCCGACGGCGGCCGCGGGAAGCGAGCGGCTCGTCGTCGCCACGAGCGGGGCCGGTGGGGCCCGGTGTTTCCTGGGCGACGAGACCAGGGCCCACCCCGGGTTCGACGTCGACGTGGCGGACACCAGCGGCGCTGGGGACGCGTTCGTCGCCGGGTTCCTCTCGATCTGGTTGGCGGCGGACGACCTCGACGAAGCGCTCGCGTTCGGGAACGCGTGTGGTGCGATCGCGAGTCAGCGCGTCGGCGCGCGAACGGCCCTCGATCCCGACGCGGTCGCCTCCTTTCGCGACGGGTCCCCGTGAGCCGTTCCGACGCGCGGTGGGTTCGATCGTCGAGTGGTGGGATTTTTCTCGGGAAGCGTCGAACCCGCTCGCATGGCCAAACAGCCCCACTTGCTGGTGGACGACGGCGACCTCACCGACATCGCGCTCGTTCCGGGCGATCCCGACCGCGTGGAGCGAATCACCGAGCACTGCTCGGATGTCGAGTGGGTCGCCTCGAACCGGGAGTACACGATCGCGAACGCGACCTACGAGGGCCGGGAGTTGACGATCTGTTCGACCGGGATCGGCAGTCCGTCGGCGGCGATCGCGGCGGAGGAACTGGCGGCGGTCGGCGTGGAGACGCTGCTCCGCGTGGGGACGACCGGCGCGCTCCAGTCCGGGATCGAGATCGGCGACATGGTCGTCGCGACCGGCGCGGCGAAGGACGAGGGCACGACGAAGCGCTACGAGGACGCGACCGTGCCGGCGGTCCCGACCTACGAGGTGCTCTCGACGCTGGTCGACGTCGCGGAGGCCGAAGACGAGGCCGTCCACGTCGGCCCGATCGCCACGGACGACGCATTCTACGCCGAGACGGAGGCCTACGTCGAGGCCTGGGAAGCGGCGGGGCTCCTCGCGGTCGAGATGGAGGCCGCGGCGCTGTTCACGCTCGCTCGACGGCACGGCATGCAGGCTGGCGCCATCTGCACCGTCGACGGGAATCTCGTCGAGGACACCCAGAAGGGCGAGACCGACGACGAGGAACTCCCACCCAAAGCTCGTGACAACGTCGAGCGGGCGATCCATCTCGCGCTGGAGGCGGCGACGGAGCTATAAGCCTATCGCGCTCTCGCTCGACGAGCCTGCCCAGCCGACCAACGACTGTCCAGCCGACCAACGACTGTCCAGCCGACCAACGACTGTCCAGCCGACCGACGACTGCACACCGCCCGACGAACCGCCCGAAGCTGCCCGTGCGGAGGCGAACGATAAAGGGCGCAGCGACCGGAGCCGATAGGAACGACGCACATGTTCGACGCACGCGAACGACTGCGACGGCTGCGACACCGGCTTCGCCGGATCGAGCGCCGCGAGCAGTCGGCGCTGCGTCGGTGGATCGAGCACACCGACAATCTGGTCCACGCCTCGGTGTTGCTGTTCGTTCCGCTGACCATCGCCGCGGTGACGGCGCTGGCGAACGCGGTGCCTTCCCTATCCTTCCTCCTCTTTCCGCCGCTGGCATCCGGTGCCTACACGCTCTTTGCCGATCCGGCGGGCCGCTACTCGTCCCCGATCCGATTCGTCGCGGGCCTCACGATCGGGTCGGTCTGTGGCTGGATCGCCCTCGTGACCCTCGGGGATCCCGGGAGTGCGAACGTAAACGCGTGGGCCGCGATGGTCGCGGTGTTGCTGACCGGCACGGCGACGTGGGCGCTCGACGTCGAGGAACCGAGCGGGTACTCTGCAGCACTCCTCCTGCTCGTCCAGGAGGCGCCCCCGCTGGTGTACGTCTTCAGCGTGGCCCTCGCGAGTTCGATCGTCGCCGTCGTCTACGTCACCTGGCACGATACGATCTACGAGCGCCGTGCCGAGGTCCTCTACGCGACGACCGGGCGCGACGACGACGTGCTCGTACCGATGCTGGGGGACAGCGACGCGATCGCACGACTCGGTGCCCGTATCGCGAGCGGCCACGACCGGGGTCGACTCGTTCTCCTAGGCTTCGCGAACGGAGCGGCAGGCGGGGTCGAGGAGACCGAGTCGTGGGAAGCCACCTCGAACGCAGATTCCGACGGCCCGGAAGCGGAAGGTGAATCCGGGCAGCAGGAAGCGGGCGGAGCGACGAGCGAGCAGCAGAAACAATGGAGGGCTACGACGGAGCAGGATGACGCCGAGAAACCGACCGGACGACGGGAGGGCGCCGGAAATACGACCGAGGACTCCGCCGAGGACTCGCCCCCGAACCGACAGGCAGAGGACGCACTCGTTAAACGGCTCGAGTCGAGGGCAGCCGAACTCCGTGACGCGACGGGCGCGAACTGCCAGGTCGTCGTCGCACGTGGATCGAATCTCGCCGCCGTGACCCGCGAGACGGCCCGGGAGACCGGCTGTGACCTCATTCTCGCTCCGTTCCACGGTCCGGACGAGGAGGGACTCGTCACGTCCCTGTTCTCGAGTCCGCTCGACGTCGCCGCGGCCAGGGTCGATCGACGGAGCTGGACGCAGGTGCTGGTACCGATCCGGTCCGCCGGCGACCTCGCACACCGCAAGGTCGATCTCGCTCGGCGGATCGCCGGACCCGCCGGACGCGTGACCGTCGCCCACTGCATCGATTCCGAGAGCGATCGCCGCCGTGCAGAGTCGATGTGTGCGAACGTCGTCGAGCCCTACGAGGGTCGATTCACGACGCTCGTCGCGCGCGCCGACGTCGAGGACTTCCTCGGCGATCACGCGCCGGCGAACGACCTGATCGTACTCGGCGCGAGCACCGACCGGAGTCCCGTCTCGCGGATGCTGTCCAGGCCCACCTACGAACGCGTCCACACCGTCGACACCGACCTGCTGGTCGTCCACGCGGGCCGTCCGTGAACGCGGCCGGGGCCGACTGACCCGCGCCGACCGCCCTGCGATCGTTGCCCTCCGCCGGCGCATTCGGCGTCCCGACGCCGGTACTGGTTTATCCGAGGCGTCGTTTCCTCCGGGCATGAGTCTCCCCGCGGAGTTCGTTCTCGGCCTCTACATCGGCCTGCTGACGGGGATCATTCCCGCACTCGTTGCCGGAGTCCTCGGCTTCGTCTTCCGGTACTTTACCGGGGTGACCCTCCCCGGCCTGGGGGTCGTCGTCCTCGCGGTCGCGGTGGCTGGCGTCAACGGCGGCCTGCTCGGGCTGATCGATCCGACGATCCAGCAATCCCCGCGACTTCTCGTCGCGTTGACCGTCGTGATGATGCTCGCGCTCTACGCGCACAACCAGGGCGACAAACTCGGTGCGAGCCTCCCACGGCGATTCTCGCTGCGGAGTCTCCGCCGGCAGACGCTTTCCGCGGACGTGATCAGCGTCGTTGGCGGGATCGGACAGGTGACGATCAGGCCCGTCGGCGAGGTCGACGACGTCGAGGGGTACCCGCCGCTCGGCGCGGAACTCCGGGGCGAAATTGCGAGCGAGACCTGGGACCTTCCCGCGGACCTCCCGCTCGCCGAACTCGAGGCGAGGCTGGAGGATCGCCTCCGGACGGACTACGACCTCGCGGACGTCAGCGTCGCGATCGACGAGCGAGGCAGGGCGTCGATCGCCGCTGCCCCACCGATGGGTGGTCTCTCACGCCGGATCCCCGAGGGGCACCGCGCGGTCTCGATCGCGGCGCTCGTTCCGACGGGGATCGCCCGCGGCGATCGGGTGCGCCTGGACGCGGGCGACGACCGATTCGACGGGCGGATCGTGTCCGCGCGATCCGACGCCGCGCCGCGGTCGCCGATCGGTGGCGATCCGGCCGCGACCGACGGCGGCCAGCCCACCGCGGGCAGCGCGCCAGCCGCACCGACGGCGCCAACGACCGCGGGTGGCGAGGGCCGGGTAACCGTCGCGTTACCCCGGAGCCGGGCGACGAAACTCCTCTCGTACGATCGCGGTCGCGTCGTCGTTCGCTCGCGCGGCACTCGCCGCGAGTTCGAACTCCTCTCGCTGTTCCGCCGCTCGGGCAAGCGCATCGCGAAGGTGCCGATCGGCGCCGGCAGTCCGCTCGCGGCCACGACGATCGGCGAGGCAGCGATCCGCGACGCGCACGGCGTGGCAGTGCTTGCGGTGCGGAGTACGCGCGGCGACTCGAGCAAGAAGTCGTGGACCTTCTCACCCGACGGATCGACGCTCCTGTCTGCTGGCGACGAATGCTTCGTGGTCGGCTCCCGCGACGCCATCGAGCAGTTCCGGGGTGACGCCGCGTGATTCACGAGTCGATCGACCTCGTTCCGGCGGTGGCCAAGGTCCTCGCGATGGCGATCGGTGCCGCATCCGTCGCCGCGGTCGCGTCGTTCGTCTACCGCTGGTACAGTCGGTCGTCGATTCCCGAGGGCGTCGCAGTGTTGCTCGGCGTCTCGGTCGTCGCCCTCGCGCTCAACACGACTGCCACGCTGCAGGACAGCGTCGCGGCCGACGAACTGATCAGCGGTACGGCAGCGGGTTACACCCTTGTGGCGTTCGCGGCGGGTGCCATCGCGGCCGACGCTGGCCGTCGGTTCGGTGAACGACTCGCGGTCGACGTCCCGGGCGTCGACTCGGTCCGCACGATGGAGTCCGACGTCGGGTCGCTCGTCCGTGCTGCCGGTCGCGTCCTCCGCGTGCACGTTCCCGAATCGATCGACGACATCGACGGCTACGAACCCGTCCCTGCGGGGGTCAAAGCCGATCTCGCCGGCACGACCTTTCTCTTCCCGCGGCGGATGACCGTCGCCGAACTCACCGATCGGTTCGTCGAGCGCCTCACGCGTGACTACGAGATCGGCCACGTGGACGTCGAGTTCGCCGACGACGGCACGATCGAGTACCTCGCGGTCGGTCGCCGTCTCGCGGGCATCGGCCAGACGCTGGCACCGGGGACCGTCGCGGTGGCGATCCACGCGGACCCGGCCTTCTCCGCGACGCCGGGCGATCGCGTCCAGATCTGGCGCCCGACGGCCGGATCGGCGACCGATTCGGGCGCCGAATCCAGCGACGACGGAGCCGCACCCGAACTGGTGACGACCGGAGAACTGCGAGCCGCCATCGGCGACGTGGCGACGATCGCCCTGGACGAGGGAGACGTCGATCGGCTCGCCGACGACGTTCGCTACCGTATCGCCACGCTGCCGGCTGCCGTCCAGGCCGATCGCGAGTTCGCGTCGCTGCTCCGGAGCGCCGACGAGACGATGGGCTCCGTGACGATCGAGGCGGGGAGCGACCTCGACGGGAATCGCGTCGAGACCGTCGAACTGACCGTCGCAGCGCTCGAGGACGACGCCGACGTCACCGCCATCCCTGCGGGTGACCGTCTCCTACGGCCCGGCGAGACGATCTACGTCGTGGGCCGGCCCGACGGCATTCGGCGACTCGAGGCGCGGGCCTCGGGCGAACGAACCGACGAATCCAGTAGGACTTCCTCGCCGTCACTCGAACCACGGACGCCGGACGCGGACGACGATTGACCCAGGCCGACCACTCTTTGCTCTGGACTCCCGATCCGACGAGTTTCTCTCACGTGCTCGCGACCAGACGAACCATTCCCAGGGACTCCCGATCCGACCCGAGATTCCTCCCGACTCGCGACCCGACCCGACATTCCTTTGGGCTGGCGCTCCGACCGCCGACTATGCACTGGAAGCTCTTCGCAGATCTCGCCGAGGTCGCCGGCTCGGACGCCGTCGACGTCGACGCCGGCGCCGACGCGGAGACCGTCGGCGAGGCGCTCGACGCGTTGCTCGCCGACAGGCCCGATCTGGCGACGCGTGTGCTGGACGAGGACGGCGAGGTGTACGACCACGTGAACGTTCTCAAGAACGGATCCGACGTGACCGCGACCGACGCCGGTCTCGAAACCGCCGTCGAGGACGGCGACGAACTGGCGTTGTTTCCACCGGTCAGCGGCGGGTAGCAGTGACCGAACGATCGGCGCTCGCTACGGGGCGTCACGCCCGCTGAGATCGGCGGCGAGCACGAAGTCCGGCTCGTCGCCGATCTCGACGCGGCAGGCGGCGACGTCGCTGACGTGTCGAACCGTCTCGGGAATCACTACTTTCGTGTCGTCCGCGCCGATCCCCGCTGCGTCGGCTGCGATCGCGGAAATCAATGCGGCACATGCCTCGAGGTCGTCCCACGCCGTGGCTCCGTAGACCGCGACCGTCTCCTCGCTTCCCGCCGCTCCTGCGTCGGTCTCCGCTGGTCGGGTGTCGATGCGGGACCGGACCGCCATCGCGACCGTTCGATCGCTCGTCCGAACTGCGATCGCGCCGTCGTCCTCGGCTGCCGCGTCGAGATCGCTCCGGGTTAGCTCCCGGAGCGCCCAGGATTCCTCGTCGTCCGCTGCGAGTCCGCGGAGGTGCTCTCTCGCGTCGCTCTCGGTCCAGTACCGCCACGCCGCGGCGGGATCGACGACCGCCTCCGCGTCCCGCGGTCCGTGATCGCTCGGGGCCGCTTCTGCCGTCGGCTCGGGACTGGCGAATCGCAGCTCCGTCGCCGGGTCGAATCCGGACGCCCGGGACTGCCCGAGGCCCGCGCCGTTCCAGGCGAAGACCATGTTCCGCGCCACGACCGCCCCGCGGTCGCGACACCACGCGAGCAGTCGGTCGGTCATGCGACGCGAGACGCCGTGCCCGCGGACGTCGGGATGCACGCGGAGGGCCTGCACCCAGGCCTCCTCCGGCGAGAGGAGCACGCCCTGGCAGATACCGGCGACCTGGCCGTCGACCGTCGCGACGAGGGTCCGCTGGTCGTCGCCGTCGGTCTCGATCCACTCCGGGAACGCGTCGGGAATCCAGTCCTCCAGTTCGCGATCGGTCCAGGTCTCCCGCGTGAAGGCGGCGACGGCCTCGTGGTCGTCGATCCTGGCCTGTCGGACCGTCACGTCACTCATGTCTGAGGCTCTGGCCTGCCGGGACGTGAATGGTTCGACAGCCGGTCCGGCGGGTGCCCGGTCCGCAGGCATCGGGTTTTAATCCGCATCATCTACTGTGTCAAACCGATGCGCAAGCGAATCGATCTGCTCGTCCGTGGGGACGACGTCTCCCACGAGGCGTTCGTCGAATCGTGGCGATCGACGTACCTTCCCAGGCTCCGCGACGCCGAGGCCGTGGTTCGCTCCCAGCAAGTGCTCCCGACCCAGCCCGAGCACGCCGAGTTCGACGGACTCTCCGAGGTCTACGTCGAGTCGCCCGACGCACTGGAGGACGGTTCGGTACCACCGATCGACGAGGTTCTCCCGGTGGCCGAGCACCGTCAGTTCACCGGCGAGGAGACGGTCCAGCGCGACGATGTCGACGGCGACACCGACGGCCTGTACAAGCACTCGGCGTTCCTCGTCCGGCAGGACGGGATGAGCCACGAGGCGTTCGTCGACTACTGGCAGACGAACCACACGCCGATCGCCCGCGAGATCGAGGGCGTCGTGAAGTACGACACCGTCGTGCCGACAGATCCGGCGTCGACGGCGTTCGACGGGGTCGCAGAGCTCTACTTCGAGGACCTCGACGCCCTCCACGACGCCCTCGGCAGCGAGGGATCCCGGGACTACGATCCCACGAAGGGGAAGGCCGCGGAGGCCCGGGAGGACGTCGACAACTTCCTCGCCGTGGACGAGCGGCCCCGCCTCATCGGCCGGAACCACCTGGTGAAGGGGTGAGTCTGCGGTGCCCGACTTCGAATCCCAGGTACGCGACGCGTTCCCGACGCTGGACTCGGTTGAGCGCGACGACCTCCGGGATCGGATCGTCGAGGCCTGGGTGCTCGGACTCGACCGCGGGGGCTGGCGTGATATCGCGGACATCCCCTACGCCTGGAATATCGACGAGGTGAGCACGGTCGAACACGTCCACGGCGTGGCCACCATCGCCGTCGAACTCGCCGCCCAGCAGCGGACGCTCCACGGTGCCGATCCGGACCTCGACACCGTGCTCGCCGCGGCGTTGCTTCACGACGTCGGCAAGTGCTACGAGTACACCGAGTTCGTCGACGATGACCGGCTGCTCGATCCGGATCCAACCTACGCCGGCGACGTGATTCCGCACTCCCTGTCGAGCTACGCGCTGGCCCACGAGGTCGGCTGTCCGATTGCGGTCCAGCGGGCGATCCCCCACGTGATCGGCGAGATTCCGAAGCGGACGCTGGAGGCCGAACTCGTGAAGGAGGCCAACGCCGCGTCATCGAACGCCATCACGCAGGCGACGATGGGGATCACGCTCGAGGAGTGGATCGACGAGTACTCGCAGACGTCGAAGTGAGAGAGCGGTCGTTCGGGTCGCTGGTTCTCCAGTCCGCGTTACCCCGTCTTGTAGACGCCGCGCGCGTCGGCGACGTGTGCGTCGCCCTCGACCGCGTAGACGTCGACATCGACGACACCCACGTCGTCGCCGCAGCGCACGACTTCGGCCTCCGCGCGCAGGTCGCCGGTTCCCGCTTCGAGGTAGTCGATGCGCATGTCGATCGTCGGCACCGGCTGGTCGACGAGCGAGACGAGCGCCGCGCCGCCGATCGTGTCCGCGAGCGTGAACGTGACGCCGCCGTGGGCCATGACCGTCTCGTCGCTCCAGGATAGCTCCGGGCGCATCTCGATCCGCCCTTCGGCGTGCCCGTCGGCGACCTCGGTGACTTCGACGCCGAGCAGATCGGCGAAGGGCATCTCCTCGAAGAACGTGTCGACGTCCATGGACGTGTGGTCGGAGTGGGATGGCAAAAACGTTGGTTGGGCACTGAGGTACATCGGATCACAACCGCCGACGCTACGCAGCCGCCCTGGAAGCCCCCGACCGCTCGCGCACGCTACCTCGCTGTGCTCCTCTCCTCCCTTCGGTCGGCTGCGGTACTTGCTTCGGTAGCGCACGCGAGCGGTCGGCCCCTTCCAGTCCCACCCGTGCGGTCAGATTTAGCCAGCGTCGTCGATGGTCGGTTCAATCGAGTTTCGGCCGGACCTCGGTCCCCAGTCTGCGGACGCACTCGGCCATCCGCTCGGTGCCGATGCCGGGATGGTAGGCCCGGAAGATGACGTGGACGTCGTCGCCTGCGGCCTCGCGGTATGATTCGAGGTCCTCGGTGACCTGTTCGGGCGTCCCGCAGATCGCCTGCTGCTTCAATTCCTGCTTGCGATCGGGATCGAGTTCGTCGACTGGCTCGCCAGAGAAGATCTCCTGGTACCGTCGCTGCAGGTAGAAGTACCCCGGTCGCATGGCGTTCCAGGCCTCCTCGCGCGAGTCGCCGACGAAGCCGTGGACGATGACGTAGACGTCGAACTCGCCCTCGATCCCCTCCTCCTCCTCGCGAACCGACTCGATGTCCGTCACCCGCTTTGCGACCCCCTCGACGGAGAGCGCGGAGGGCGCACACCATGCGTCGCCGATCCTGGCCGCTCGTCGGACGGCCGGCTTCGCGGCGCCACCGAGCATGACCGGCACGTCGTGGGCCGGCTTCGGAGTGACGTCGACCTCCTCGGATACGTCGTGGAACTCGGCGTCATACTCCAGCGGGCCGTCGGACCACGCGGTCCGGCAGACGGCGACCGCGTCTTCGAGGCGATCGACGCGCTCGTCTTTCGGAACGCCGAACTCCTCGAACTCCCGCGGGTTCGATCCGATCGCCAGCCCGAGGGTTGCGCGGCCGCCGGAGAGCTGGTCGATCGTCGCCACGTCCTCCGCGAGCCGCACCGAGTCGTACAGCGGCGCGAGGGCGATACACGGCCCGATCTCGATCGAGTCGGTGGCTGCGGCGAGCGCACCGAGCGCGGGCGTCACTCCCGAGAGGTAGTCGTCGGACTGGAAGTGATGTTCGGAAACCCAGACGCTGTCCAGGCCCGCGTCGTCCGCGACGCCAGCCAGGTCGAGCATCTCGTCGTAGATCTCGGCCGTCGTGCGGTCGTCGTCGGGGCGCTTCTGGCAGGTGAACAGGCCCGTGCCGAGGTGCATACCGGGGCTGCGTAGCGCGCCGACTTAATCGCCGGGCTGGTCCGGGGGCGCCGCCACGTCCAGTCCCGGTCAGTGACGGTCGAGTTCGGCCAGTCACGGTCGGTCTCGCCCACCCAGTCCGGTCGGCCTTCCCGGTTCCAACTAGCCCGCTCTGTCGTCCACCGCCGTCCCGCTCCCGAGGACGGTCTCCATGCACGTCGCCGCGTCGGGACAGAGTTCCGCGAACTCCGCGCTGTCGCGGATCGCGGCCCGCGCGTCGCTCCGCTCGATCGTCTCGTACCCGCGCGCCGCGAAGAACTCGGCTGCCGTCGTCGTGAGCAGGTAGAGCCGTTCGACGCCCGCCTCGCGTGCCTGCGCCTCGAGTTCGTCGCACAGCGCCGTCCCGACGCCACGACCGCGGGCGGTCGCAGCCACGACGACGGAGCGCAGGAGCCCGTTCGGACCGTATCGCTCCACGCCGCCGATCCCGACGCGGTCGCCGTCCGCGTACGCGACGGAGAAGCAGTCCTGCTTCTCCTGGACGTCCGACGTCGGGAGGTCGTTCTCTGCGAGGAGCCCCTCCACGTACGCCAGTGCTTCGTCGTCCGTAGCGGGTTCGAGACGCACGTCGACTGCGGTCACTGGTGAACGCACGGGACCCTCCTGCAAAACTGTAGGGGAGTGCTGGTGTGGCGGCCCTCGAATGGCGAGGGCCTCCCTGCTGGACAGCTACCCGAGGTGATCGATCTGGGTGATCTCCTCGACCGGCCACTGGCTCAGGATCTCGACGCCGTTCTCGCGGACGACGACCATCTCCTCGACGCGGACGCCCTGGCGATCCGCGGGCTGCTGGGTCTCGACGGCCATCGTCATGCCCTCCTCGATCTCGATGGGGTGATCGGGCGAGACGCCGCGCCAGATCAGCGGCGGTTCGTAGAGCTGGAGACCGAGCCCGTGGGCCCAGTGGTTCGTCGTGAGTTGCCAGTGCTCGTCGGCGTCGTACCACCCGGCGTGCTCACCTTCCATGTCGGGGAAGCCCTCGCAAATCTCGTCGGTCGTCGCTCCGGGTTCGATGCGCTCGAGGACGTCGTAGAGGTCGTCGCGAGCGCGTTCGTAGGCCTTCTCCTGGGCGGCCGTCGGTTCGCCCACGCTGAACGTGCGGTAGTAACAGGAGCGATAGCCGAGGTAACCGACGTTGTAGAAGTCGGCGTAGACGAGGTCGCCCGGTCGGATCGCGCGATCGGTGGTGTTGGCCTGGTGCTTCGGCCAGGTGTTGGGCCCGGAGGTCAGGTAGCCGCCCTGGACCATCGCGCCGTGGCGCCAGAGTTCCCGGACCGCGTCGCCCCAGACCTCGGACTCGCGGCGACCGGGCCGGGCGTTCTCGACGATGGCCTGGAAACCGGCCTCGCAGATCGACGCGACCTGCCGGAGACACTCGATCTCGTCGCGGGTCTTCGTCTTCCGAGCGTCGAGCATCGCCTCGCTGGCTGCCTCGGTGTCGACGGTGACGCCTCGATCCTCGAATGCAGCGACCAACCCGGCGTGTGCCACGTCGATCCCCAGCGGATCGTCGGCGACGCCGTACTCGGACATCGCCTCGTGAACCGTCTCGGCCATCTGCTCGCGGAGCCACCGGCGAGCAGTGGCGCTCCCGGAGGCTCTCGGGACGTTGCCGAGGCCAGGACAGGCGTACCGAACGTCGCCCAGCCACGGGCAGTTGAAGCGCTGGTTCGACGCGTGGTCGGCGGTGTCCCAGTGGACGACGTCCCCGTCGGTCGTGAGCAGGGTGTAGTGGTCGGCCCCGCTCCCGCCGGTCATCGCGAGGCCGGTCACGTAGCGGACGTTCGGGTCGTCGATGAGGAGCATCGATTCGAGGTCCGAGTCCCGGAGACGCTCCAGTGCTCGCTCGTATCGCTCCCTGCGGAGTCGCTGGACGTCGATGCGCTCCTCCCAGTCCACGGCCATCGTGCCGCGGGTTCCCTCCATGAAGTTGCGGTCGTACATTGGCATCAGGGGTCAGTGGGTGCAGTATTCGTGTGCCGGGGCGTGCGGTGCGGTGATCCAACCTTCGTCATAGCAACTCCATCCCCGCGTCGGCTCGGAGCGCGTTCGCGTACTGGCGGAACCCTCGCTCCAGGCCGTACTCGACCCGGTAGCCGAGATCTCGCTTCGCGTCCCCGTCGTCGAGGTCCTGGGTCCAGGGGAGTTCGCCCTCGTCGGAGACCGTCAGATCGGCGTCCGGGATGATTTCCCGCATCGTCTCGACGGCCTCCCGGATCGTCGCGAGTTCGCCAGCGACGTTGTAGACCCGTTGGCTCAGTTCCGCGTCCGGGATGAGCGCCGCCTTCCGGAACGCCTGGGCGATGTCGCGGGCGTGCTGCCAGTCGATCGCCTGGTCTCCGTACTCGACCCTGAAGGACTCGCCGAGCGCGGGCTTCTCGACGATGTCGGCGAGGAACGCCGAGCCGCCGGTCTCGCGGTAGGGGCCGTAGGCGACCGTGGGACGAAGCCCCACGAGCGACAGGTCGTACTCTTCGGCGTAGACCCGGGCCTGGTGCTCGTTGTAGCCCTTCGTCGCGCCGTAGAGCGTGTCCGGATAGACGAGGTCCTCCTCGTCGACGGGGAGGTCGTAGCGGTCCGGCGGCGCGTAGATCGCCGCACTCGAGGCCCAGGCGACGCGTTCGACCTGATCGTCGAGCGTCCGCGCGGCCTCGAACACGTTGTTCGTCCCGAGGACGTTCACCTCGGCTGCTGCCCGCGGATCGTCGCGTGCAGCGTTCGTCAGCAGCGCTGCGAGGTGAACGATCCGCGTTGCGCCCGTCTCGCGAACCGCACGAACCACCTCCGTCGGATCAGTGACGTCCCCCTGCCGAATCTCGACGTCTTCTGCAACCCCCAGTTTCGAGAGGATCCAGTCGTCGGTCGAGAGGTCGAACGCGACGACGTCCTGGTTCGACTCGACGAGGTCCTCGGCGACGTAGGAGCCGAGAAAGCCCGTTCCGCCGGTGACCAGCACAGTGTGGCTCGCCATGTGCCGAGTACTCGTCCACGAGACCCAATAATGCTACCGTGGCGCACACTGGGCAGCGATGGACAGGTTCGTCCGATCGGTCCGTCGGCGCGGGCATCGGATCGATCCGCCGGCGCGGGCATCCGATCGCTCCGTCGGGGGTCGTCCGGGGCCTCCGCCGGCACGCTGACGGGCGAACCCGCCGCGGCGACCCTCACTCGTGGAGTCCACCGACGCTCTCGTAGAACGACGAGCGCAGCGACGCTGCCATGTCCGCCTCGCGATCGATCCCGACGTCGAGCACGCACGGTTCCTCGGCGGCCTTGCCCTCCGCGAGCGCGTCGCCGAGGGACTCGGGGTCGACGACGCGCCGCCCCGTCGCGCCGAACGCCTCCGCGGCCGCCACGAAGTCCGTGTCGCCGAACTCGACGCCCGCGATCTCGCCGTCGCCCTGCATCTGGCGGACCATCCCGAGGCTGGTGTCGTTCAGGACGACGAACAGCACGGGCACCTCGTACTGGACGGCGGTCTCGACCGCGGTGAGGCTCATGCCGAAGCCACCGTCGCCGGCGACGGCGATCACGTCCCTGTCGGTCGCCAGTCCGGCCGCGATCGCCGCGGGCGCCGACCAGCCCATGCCGCCGACGCCGCCGCTGCCGTAGTAGGTGCCGGTGGCGGGAGCCTGGAGGTAGTTGAGCAGCCAGAAGCGGTTGTTCCCGGAGTCGGCGAGGACGATCGTCTCCTCGTCGACGACGCCGTCGATCTCCGCGATAGCTCGCTGTGGAGCGATCGGGGTGGCGTCCGAATCGCACTCGGGGACGCTGAAGGATTCGCGGGCCGCCGCCGCTCGCTCCCGTGCCCAGGAACTCGAATCCGCCGTCGGTTGGTCGGCCGACCGCTCCGCCAGGGCGTCCGCGAGATCCGCGAGCGTCGACGCCGCGTCGCCGATCAGGCCGACGTCCGCCGGGTACACCCAGCCGGCGTTCCGACTGTCGACGTCGGCGTGGAGGATCGTCTGCTCGTCCGGCCGAACGAACTCGGGGGCCTGCCAGTTCGTGTCCATCGGGTTCAATCGCGATCCGACCACGAGCAGGACGTCGGCCTCGCTGACGACCTGGTTCGCGCCCTCGTGGCCGAAGGAGCCGATGACGCCAGCCGCGAGGTCGTGAGTCTCCGGGATCGTCGACTTGCCGAGGTAGCTCGTGGTCACCACGGCACCGGCGGCCTCGGCGACAGTCTGGAGTTCCTCGTAAGCGTCGGCGGCGTGGACGCCGTTGCCAGCGACGATCACCGGCCGTTCGGCTGCCGACAGCGCCGCTGCCGCCGCCTCGACGTCGGTTGCCTCAGGTCGACTCGTCCAGTTCTGGACCTGCTCCTCGGCGTCCCAGACCGGTGGGATCGGATCCCCGGGGACCTCCGCGGTCACGGCGTCGCCGTCGAGTATCACCGCCGTCGGCCCGGGTCGACCCGCAGTCGCGTGCTTGACCGCTAGCTGGAGCGTCCTGATCGTCTCCGTCGGCGATCGGGGGAACCAGTGCTCCTTGGTGTACGCAGAGAGCGCCGTCGGGAGGTCGATCCCGCCGTAGTCACCGCGAGCCTGTTGGTAGGGCGCGAGCGTGGAGTACTCGCCGCGCTCGCTGGCTTCGGTGAGGACGACCATCGGCGACGAGCCCAGGTACCCCTCCATCTGCCCCATCGCGCCGATGCTCCCGATCCAGGGCCCCTGCCCGGTCAACACTCCGGGGTCACCGGCGATCCGGCCGTAGGCCTCCGCCATTACGCTGGCCTCGCGCTCGTCACGCGGGCGAACCAGCGTCAGCTCCGAGTCGGGCACGTGTTCGAGGAGTTCGATGACGCGGCCGCCGGGGAAACCAAAGAGGTACTCGACCCCGATCGCCTCCAGATCGTCGACGAGCCGCTCGGCAGTGGTCGGCATCTCAGCGACCACCCGAACCAGGTTCGCGGTGGTCGTAGCCAGCATCGATAATCGGAGGCGCCGAGCGGGCGTCGGGCACTGCACCGTGCATGCACGGCCCGTCGATGCCTGTGCGCAAAAACGTTGGTCGCTACCGGACAACACGGTCGGTACATCGGTGGACGCGATTCCGCCTCCGTGTACGGATCTGGGTCGTCACTCAGTCGACCAGCCGGGCTTTCTGACCGTACCGAATCACGCCCTCCTGCTCGTAGATCCGCCGGATCGTCGTCTCGACCGGCGAGCCGACCGTCACCTCGCGATCCTCCGGGGATAGGACCTGCATCGGGGCGCTGACGGACCGATCGTCGTCTTCGTCTGGGCCGTCGATTGCGACGATCGCGCTGACGTAGGGCCCACTCCGATGTTGCTGGTCGAGGAACTCCGGGGGTGCACCACCCTGTCCGATGGTCGTGGTGGCCTCGACGCGGCCGGTCCCGGGGAGTTCCACTCGCTCGTAGCTCTCGGCTCGCTCCCCACACTCTGCACAGGCACCGTCGGGTGGGAAGACGAGCGAACTGCAGTTCGGACAGTCCCCCGCAACCAGCCGGTGCCGTTGCGGGATCGTTCGCTGCCACGAGGGCACGCTGACGTACGCTCCGCCACCGTCGGGCTCGCCACTCGAGAGGACGCCGCGACGCCTGAGATACTCGGGATACGTCAACTCGCCGCTCGCGTCCAGCGCCGATTCGACTGGAACCGAGCCGATCCCGTCGAGCACGAGCAGATTCGCCCCAGCCCCGCTGCCCCACGTGGCGAGCAGCACCCGATCTCCACCGTCCTCGGCTGCGCTTGCGAGGCCCAGGAACGCGCTCGCCGCACCGGTATCGCCGAGGGCGGACACCGTCTCGACTGCGGCGATCGTTTCGGCGTCCACGCCGAGCGCGTCTGTCGCCCGGTAGGGAAGCTTGCCGTTGGGGGCCTGGACTGCGGCTACGTCGAACGACGAGGGGTCCACGTCGATCCTCGCTGCCGCGCTTTCGAGGACGTCCGTGAACGTGGCTCGGTCGTATCCGCCGATTCCGAGAGCTTCCGTCTCGTCCTCGCCCCTGCCTCTAAATCTCGTCCCGGGATAGGGATCGACGTGCGACGCGCGCTCGACGACGTCGCCTGCCCCGTCCAAATCGAGGACGAGCGCCACGGCACCGGCGCCAGCAGCGTGCTCGATCGCACTATCGGGTGCGCCGTTGGGACAGTCGCTCGCGATTACGATTCCGACGCCGTCGCTCCACGGTCCTGCCTCGACGGCTGCGTCGAGTGCTTGCCCGCCGGCGCGTGTGCTCCCGGTGAACGTCCTGGTACTGACCTCGCCAGGTGCACCGAGGAAACTCGCGAGTCGTGCCGTGAGGTCCTCCTCCGACATCGGCGGGGTGGTCGTCGCGAAAGCGAGGTGGACGACGTCGTCGCCGTCGGCGTCCGCAGCGTCGAGCGCTCGTCGCGCCGCTTCGTACGCCATCGTGAGCGCGTCCTCGTCGGCCTCCGGCACCGCCTTCTCGTCGATGCCAGGTGCCTGGAATCGTCCGAGCGCGGATTCGATCTCGTCGGCGTCGATCCGGAGTGGAGGCGCGTAGGCACCGACGGCGGCGATCGATGGAAGTGCATCGGCCCGGCCCGGCTGGTCCGCTGGATCGGTCCGTCCCCCCGATCCGTCGCTCATGCTGCCCCCTCCCGTTCGAGCACGTGGACGACGGCTGCGCCACCGCTTCCGCCGACGTTGTGCGCGAGCCCGATCTCGGCGTCCTCGACCTGTCGATCGCCGGCCTCGCCGGTTAGCTGGTGGTAGCACTCGCCGAGTTGCCCCGCGCCGGTCGCACCGATCGGGTGGCCCTTGGACTTCAGCCCGCCAGAGGTGTTCACAGGGATCGCGCCGTCCGGATCGGTGGTTCCCTCCTCGAGGAGCGTGTGCGCTTCGCCGCGATCGCAGAGGCCCAGGTCCTCGTAGGCGAGCAGTTCGGCGATCGAGAAGCAGTCGTGGACCTCTGCGACGTCGAGGTCGTCCGGTTCGATGCCCGCGGCCTCGTACGCTCGATTCGCGGCCAGTTCGCTCGCCGGAATGCCGGTGTAGGTGTCGCGCTGGAACAGTCCGACCCGGTCGCTGGCGGCACCGACACCTGCGATCCGGACCGGGTCGGCGGTGTACTCCTCGACGACGTCCTCGCTGGCGACGAGCACCGCGGCCGCGCCGTCCGAGGTCGGACAGCAGTGATAAAGCGTCAGCGGTTCAGCGACGGTCGGTGCGCCGGTGGCATCCTCGAGCGAGCACTCGAAGCCGAGGTGGGCGTGGGGGTTCTTCGCGCCGTTGGCGTGGTTCTTGACCGCGACCATCGAGAGGTGCTCCGCGGTGGCGTCGTACCGATCGAGGTACGCGCTGGCCATCTGGGCGTAGACGCCGGCGAAGGTCGTCCCAGTCAGGCGCTCCCACTCGGTCTCGCCGCTGACGCCGAGCCAGTAGTTGGTCACGTCGTCGCTGAGGTCGGTCATCACCTCGACGCCGCCAGCGAGGACGACGTCGGCCATCCCGCTCTGGACCGCCTGAACGGCCTGCCGGACGGCATAGCCGGAGGCGGCGCAGGCGTTCTCGATCCGGGAGCAGGGGACGCCGTGGAGGCCGAGGTGTTCGGTGATTGCGGGACCGGCGAGGCCGAGTTGGCGGCCGCCGACGCCGAGCGCCCCAATCACGGCCTCGTCGATCGATCGCGGGTCGAGACCGCCTGGAACGCTGTCGATCGCCCGGTCGAACGCGGTCGCGAACAGCGAGCGATAGCTCTCGCTGGGCATCGACCCGAAGGCCGTCTGCCCGGCACCGACGAGATAGGCATCGCGCATACCGATCGTTCACGGACGACTGGGATAGATGTTGGCGTCGCGTAGCCCTTGCGTACTCCGCGGTCGACCGTCGACCGACGGGGGCTGAAAGCACTGGGTAACAATCTATCCGGGTATCGAGCATCGACGCGATGACCAGTCGACACGAGTTCGCGGCACCGACGCGACGAACGCTCCTCACGGCGATCGGCACCGGGATCGGCGCCGGCGTGATCGGCACCAGCGCGACCGGCGACGAGCACCAGGAGACGAACTACGCGCTCGTCCAGGGCGACGACTGCGTGCCGATCCAGCCGGTCGTGGGTGACAGGCCGGTCCGCTCGCGCTACGAGTACCGCCTCCCCGAACGCTACGTCTCCGAGGAGAACGGCGCCGTCCCGGGAGAGACCGGGCTCTACTCCTCCGAGGGAACCACGGATTTGCAGGAAGCGAAGACGAGTATCGCCTTCCTGTACCGCGGTCCGGAGGGACTGAGCCTCGTCCTCGTCCACGGCAGCGCGACGGAACCCGACGGCGGCTCCGTGACCTTCCGCTTCGCCGGCCTCCCGGAGGACGGCGAGTGGCTGGTCAAGGACGACCTGTATCGCGATCCGGCGACCGGCGAGATCGCCGCGCAGAACTACGACCACTGGAACGTGAGCGGCACCGAACACCGTATCGACTGGACCTGGGGTAGCTCGGGGACGGACGGCGGTGCCTTCGGCAACCTCGGCGACGAATTCGATCTCGCGATCGCGCCGGCGTTCAACGAAGCGGCCGCGCTCTACGGCGAGCACTACGAGGGAACGGTCACTGCCTGGGAGTTCTGCTCCGGCAGCGACGGCGGGGACCGAATCGCGCTCGACATGGACGAGCCGATTCGCATCACCACCGCTCGCTGTGGCTCCGAGGACGATTCGGATCGCGACGCGTCCGACCATCGCGGGAACAGAGGGCCTCCCGATCACGCTGGGGAAGAGGGCCCACCTGACCACGCTGGGGAAGAGGGCCCACCCGACCACGCCGAGGAGGAGGGCCCACCCGACCACGCCGGGGAAGAGGGTCCACCTGACCACGCTGGGGAAGAGGGTCCACCCGAGCATGCCGAAGAAGGTGGGTCGGACGACCGTAATCGAGGACGAGACCGGCCGGGTCATTCTGAAGAAGACGACGAAGAAGACGATGATGAGGTGGAAGAAGAGGAAGAAGAGGAAGAAGAGGAAGAAGAGGAAGAGGAGGAAGAAGAGGAAGAAGAGGAAGAAGAGGAAGAAGAGGAAGAGGAGGAAGAGGAGGAAGAGGAGGACGAAGAATAGTAGCGGAGAACGGTCCAACCGATTGCGGTCGAGAGCAGGGTCGTGGACACCTGGGTGGGTGTGACGTTTCGAAGCGACCCTGACAGAATGCGACGGCTCGCCGCCGTGCCCCACTATGCGTCCCGCTCGACGGTGGTGGCGTCGAGGCCTGGGCGCCAGCGCCCAGATCTGCTGTCCGATGGCCACAGACGCCCGCTATCGTCGGGCGAACCTATTTTTCGTGCGCTCGTGATGATGCGGGTATGCCCTACAGCTACGAGCCACACCACTTCGAGGACTTCGAGACGGGCCAGACGTTCGAGAGCGTGGGCCGGACGGTCACGGAGACGGACTTCGTGAACCACTCCGCGCTCACTGGGGACTGGACCGAACTCCACACGAACGCCGAGTACGCCGAGGACAACGTCTTCGGCGAGCGCATCGCGCACGGGCCGCTCACGTTCGTCCTCACGACGGGGTTCGTGTATCGGACGGGGATCGTCGAGCGGACCGCGCTCGCGTTCCTCGGGATGAACTACATGGACATCCCCGAACCCGTCCACATCGGCGACACGATTTCGGCCGACTTCGAGGTCACGAAGACGAAGGAGGTCGGCCGCGACGACGCGGGCCTCGTCGTCCTCGATTCGGTCGTGCGGAATCAGGAGGACACCGTCGTCTTCGAGGGCGACATGAAGTTCCTGATCAAGAAGCGCGAGTAGCGCGTCGACGACCGGAGCGATCGCGACGCAGGATCGACGATTGCCCATCGCTGTCGGTCCGACCCCACGTTCGGTCGTCGCTGTCCAGTCTATTCATATAAAACATTAAGAAATCGGAGAGCGTCGTTTCGTCCGTCATGGAGTACACCGGTCCGACCGAGTGTTACGTCGGCGGCGAGTGGACGACGTCGAGCGACGGCGAGACGATCGAGACGGAGGATCCGGCGACCGAGGAGCCGTACGCGACGGTACAGCGAGCGGGTCCCGACGACGTGGACGCGGCGGTCGAGGCAGCGCGGTCCGCCGTCGAGCGGGGCTCGGCCTGGCGGACGATGGCGCCCGAGGAACGCCGCGAGCGACTCCACGCGATGGCGGACGCCATCGAGGACTTCGAGGACGAACTCACGATGGTCGAGTCCCACGACAACGGCAAGACGCCGTTCGAGGCCGGGATGGAGATCGGGATGGTCGTGGACACCTTCCGGTACTACGCCGGCTGGACGGACAAGCTTGAGGGCAGCGAGATTCCCGTCGAGGCCGGCCGGCTGAACTACACCCGTCGGGAGCCAGTCGGCGTCACGGCGCACGTCTCGCCCTGGAACTATCCGTTCCAGCTCGCCGGCCGCTCGATCGCGCCGGCGCTCGCCTGCGGGAACAGCGTGGTACTCAAGCCCTCGGAACTGACGCCGCTGTCTGCCCTGTACTACGCAAAGGCGGCCGAGGCAGCGGACCTCCCCGACGGCGTCCTGAACGTGATTCCCGGCTACGGCCACGACGCCGGCAGCGCGCTCACAAGCCACGAGGACGTCGACCACGTCACCTTCACCGGCGGCACCGACACCGGCCGGTCGATCCAGCGCGACGCCGCCGAGCACGTCACCGACGTCACCCTCGAACTCGGCGGCAAGGGCCCCGCGCTCGTCTTCCCCGACGCCGATCTCGACGCGGCGACGACCGGCATCCAGTACGGCATCTTCATGAACGCCGGCCAGATGTGCTGGGCGAACTCCCGCGTGCTCGCCCACGAGGACGTCTACGAGGAAGTCGTCGAGCGGATGGTCGGCATCGCCGAGAGCATCCCCATCGGCGGCGGCATCGACGACGACGGGCGGATGGGTCCGCTCGTCAGCGAGCAGCGCCAGTCCGCGGTCCTCGAGTACGTCGAGGAGGCGCAAGCGGAGGGCGCGACGGTCGCCGCGGGCGGTGGCGTCCCCGAGTCCAAGGACGCGGGCCACTACGTCGAACCGACGGTCCTCACGGACGTGACCAACGACATGACCGTCGCTCGCGAGGAGGTGTTCGGCCCCGTCCTCTCCGTCATCGAGGTGGCCGACGAGGACGAGGCCCTCGCGGTTGCGAACGACTCGCCGTACGGTCTGACCGCCTGCCTCTGGACGAACGACCTGACCAGGGCCCACACGCTCGCCGATAGGCTCGACTACGGCATGGTCATGGTCAACGAGACGCCGAACACGTGGCCCCAGACGCCCTTCGGCGGCACCAAGCAGAGCGGCCACGGCCGCCAGCAAGGTCGGGAGGCGATCGACGCCTACACCGAGGTGAAGAACGTCCACGTCAAACTGGAGTAGCCCGATCCGGCGTGAGCGGTTTGCTGGGAGTTCTGCGGTGTAAGCGTCGCGCAGTCAGCACCGTCCGACATCGTTCGATCGGCCTCCGTCCCGGGCCCCGACAATTCCGCCGCTTCTGTCTCGCTACGACGTACGTCCCAGATGGGGCTGGCCAACGGAACGTTTATTGAGCCGTGTTGTTAATTATAGATCATGCGGGACGACGAACGAGCGTCAGCACTCGGCGACCTGGAGATGGGGTCGTCCAGTTCGTCGCGAATCTCGGACGACCGCATCTTTCGCGCCCTCGCTTCGAAGCAACGACGCCGCCTTCTTTCGTATCTCCTCGACGGGGAAGTCCGGACTGTCGAGGAACTCGCTACTGCACTTACTGGGTGGCAAGCGTCCGAAAGTGGCTCGATGCAAACGGCGGCGGACCGTGAGCAGGTCCGCATCGAACTTTTCCACTCCCACCTGCCCCTCCTCGACGAGGTCGGATTGATCGCCTACGACAGGGATCGTGACGTCGTTCGCATCGAATCCCTCGATCCGGTGGTCGAGGAGTTACTAGCCGGGAGATTCAGCACTGAATCGCCACAGTGACGACACTCGATTCGTTGCTGGAGCGGGTTCGAGACCGACACCACCACTTCACCGTGTATCGCGGGGACGAAGAGACAGACCTCCCGGACCGGTTCGCCACCCACGCAGTCAACGTCGACGTCGAACGACTCCCCTCGGGTGGTCCGGGTCCGTTCGTCGTCATCGAGGCCGACGGTGAGTTCGTCGGGGCGATCGGGGAGCGAGAACTGGACTGGTTGCTCGAGCCACCGATCGCGCGACCCGGTGAGTCACCTGGCGTATCGGAGGGGTATCGCGTGCTGTTCGACGTCCTCGACGAGACCGTCTTTCGGGCGCTATCGCGGCGACAGTTGCTCGCCGTCAGTCGGGAGATCGAAGACCGTGCGTATCGCGTCGGGATCGGCACGCTCGCTGTGGGGTTTCAAACGCTCTCGAACTTCGAATCACAGGCCGACCTGTACCGCGAACTCGCGACCGCGACGGCCCTCGACGTCCACGTCTTCGGTGCTCCTGACTGGGCGCCTCCCGACATCCCGGGGATAACGTACCATCGGAACAGCGGGCAAGCCCAGGAGCGCCACTGGGTGCTCGGGTTCGAAGGCGGCCTCGACCAGCTACAAGCCTGTGGACTCGTCGCTCAAGAACAGACGGACTACTACGAAGGGTTCTGGACCGACGACGAGGGGCTGGTCGACGAGATCCTGACCGCCCTCGGCGTTCACGGAACGCCGACGTGACGGTCTGTCAGGATCTCGGCAGGTGGACCCTCGTCCTTCGCTCGAGATTCACTGTTGCTTCGTCTGTCCTTTGCTCGAGTTCACTATTCCGCCGCGCACTTCGCTCGGCTTCCTGCTATGTGTCGCTCGCCGTTCGACCCAATCCGATCGGACGTCGAGTGAGAACGATCGTTACGAAAACCGCTCGAACGGCTGCTCACAGTCGTGACAGAAGTGCATCGAGCGACACAGCGAGGGGCCCTTCGGGTGCTCGCGTTCGGTGTCCCTGGAGCCACAGTAGGGACACGTCGCGGCTTCCTCGTCCTCGGTCGTGTCCACGCTGGGGTCTAGATCGCGCACCGTCAGCGCACCTCGGTTCCAGGCAGGTTATTCGGCATGGTCAGTTGTTCGATCTCCCCGGCACGATCAGATGCTCAATCCGAACTCCCGGAGGGCGTCCTTCCCCTGCTCGGTCACCAGTTCGACCTCCCACGGTGGCGACCAGACGAGTTCCACGGTTGCGTCCTCGATGCCGTCGACGGATGCGACGGCCCGTTCGACGTCGTCGAGGAGCATGTCCCGCGCCGGGCAGCCGGTGTAGGTGAGCGTCATTCGAGCCGCCGCCGTTCCTGCTTCCTCGTCGACCTCGAGGTCGTACACGAGCCCGAGGTCGACGATGCTGATCGGCATCTCGGGATCTTCGACGCCGTAGAGGGCGTCCCAGACCCGTCGTTCGAGCCCATCAGCGCCGTGGCCGGTGGCCGGCACCTCGCCGTCGACGGACTCTCTGTGGACGCGCTCGCCGTCCGCCGCGTCGGGACGGGCACGGTCGCCAGCGGTGTCGTAGTCGGTGTGGTGGCAGGCGGTCGCGTCGGCGTCCGCTTCCGGGCGGTCGAACCCCGGATCGTCGTCCCCGCGCTCGGTGTCACTGTGCATCGTCGGGCTCCATGATCGTGGTCGCCGAGTCGCGTCCGAGGTCGTGGTAGGTCTCGACCATCTCCGCGTGGAGGGGTTCCCAGTGCTCGGTGTGCTCGCCGTCCCGACCAGCCGGATCGGCTGGCTCGGCCGCGGGAACCTCGATGCCGAGGCCCTCCAGCGTCCCGCCGACGCGGGTGAGCCACTCCTCGCGCATCTCGTCGAGCGAGCGATCCCGGATGCCGAGTTCGTCGATCGCCGTCTCGACGTCGCCGACCGGCTCGAAGAGCGTCAACGCGTGCGGAAAGAGGCGATCGACGGCCGCCTGCAGCCGCCCGTGGCCGTCCTCGACGCCTGCAAGCCGTTCGAGCCAGCTGTGGGCGTGGTCGAGGTGGTAGTCCTCTTCCTGGAGGACCTTCTCGACGCGGTCGCGGATCGCCGGGACCGACGACTCCTGGATCGCGTGGAGTCGCACGTCCTCCGCGACGTCGTACAGGAAGCTCCGGACGATCGCGTCCGCCCAGTCGCCCTCGGGGAAGGGTAGCTCCGCGAGCGTGCTGTGCCGGAAGTCGCCGGCGTCGCGCTCGTAGATCAGGTCTGGCTCGTCGTACTCGAAACGCTGGAGGAGCTGGTACCAGAGCCGTGCGTGCCCCAGTTCGTCCTGTGCGATGTTCGCCAGCGCGATGTCGGATTCGAGCGTGGGCGAGCGGACCTGCCACTCGGTGTAGCGCTCGGCGAGCACGAGTTCGTCGTCGGCGAGCCGGAAGAGGAGTGCCTCGACCGCCTCGCGCTCGCGATCGGCGAGGTCGTCGAGGTGCAGTTGTGGGGATGCGGCTTCGGCCATCAGAGCCCACCCCGCTGTCGTTCGGCCTCGGTCTGTTCGCGCTCGGAGTCCGCGACCTCCTCGGCCGCCGGTTCGACGTTGTAGCTCTGGGCGAACCGGTAGGCCTTGTCGGTGGATCCGCCGAACACGGCGTCGTCGGTGTCGACCTCGGCGATCTCTGGCTTCGGCACGACCCAGAGGCTGTTCGTCGGCTTGCGACGGCCGTGCTGGATCTCGGCGAACAACAGTGCCATCTCGCGATCCGGCGCGTGGACGTTGCCGCAGTGGGTGTGGTAGTCGCCGGCGGCCTGCTGGCGGAAGACCTCCCAGATCATCGGTGGTCACCCTCGATTCGGTTCGCCGCGGACCGTGCTGTAGTTGCTCGGATCATGATCAGTCGGCCGCTGCGGGCGCCCCGTCGGCCATCGCTGCTCGTTCGGTCTCCTCGAGGGCACCACGGACCCACTCGACGGCTTCCTGGGTGTCGTGGCGCTTCCCGATCTGTACCTCGCTCCCGCCGTACTGGTTCTTCGAGACCTCGAAGAACTCGTCCCAGTCGAGGTCGTCCTCCGTGACCTCGAACGTCCCGTCGTCGCGCTCGCGGATCCGCGGCTCGTCGGGAATCTCGAGGCCGTACTTGCGGGCCTTCGGGAGGTAGGCGTTCAGGAAGGCGTTGCGGAGGTCGTCGTTGGACTGGAACTTGAGGCCGACCTCCGAGGCGAAGTCGTGGTGGGTCGACTTCTCGTCCGTCGGCCCGAAGAACTGCAGGATGCGCGGCCACCACTCCTCGAAGGCCTCCTGCGTGCGCCGTTGCTCCGCGCGCGAACCGTTCATCAGTTCGGCGAGGATCGACTCGCCGTGCTTGACGTGGAACCCCTCCTCGAAGCAGACCTTGTCCATGGCGTGGGCGTAGGGCTCCCAGCTAGATCGCTTGAGTGTCGCCTGCCGGCGCATCGCGGCGCCGTCGACGAAGAAGGCGATCATCGGCGTCTCGACCCAGTCGGTCATCGGGTAGTGGAAGCAGTTGAGGAACTTGCCCTCGCCGTTGGCGAGTTCCTCGAGCATCTCCTCGCGGGTCTTGACGCCGAGGGATTCGGCGGCGCGGTAGAGCAACTGGCCGTGGCCGATCTCGTCTTGGACCTTCGCGCTGAAGGCCATCTTGCGCTCGAGACTCGGCGCCTTGCGGATGAACGGCCGCTCGAGGTAGGCGCCCATGATCTCGCTGTTCGCGTGGAACTGGAGCATCCGGGTGGCCGCCTTCCGGTACTCCTCGGGCATGTCGTCGGATGGCCCGAACGCTCGGGGGCCTGCCCGCTCTTTCACGGTCTCGATATCCATACGGATTATTAGTGCACAATCGGCCTTACTGGTTCGCCAGTCTATAGGCTGCATTTAAATACTCTGGGAACCATCGTTCGTTCCATGATCGACGAGTGTCTCGGCGTGGAAGTCCGCATCGAGGGCGACGGCTGCCCGCTCGCCGACGCGACCCGCGCGACGGGCGCGTCCGTCGATGCTCGCCCGCCACTGCTCAGGGCGGACGGGAACGCGCTCTTGCGGTTCAGCGGGCCCGCCCGCGACGACCTCGCGGACGCCCTCGACGCCGACGATCGCATTCGCTACCTCTACCGCTCCAGAACCGACGACCGCCACACCTTCCGCTGTCTCTCGACGCGACCCTGCGTCGTCCACGACCTGATCAGCGCTGGCTTCCTCGTCGACTCCCTCGCGTACGGCCCCGAGCGCACGGCCGTCACTGGCGCCGTCGTCGGCCAGGACGTCCTCCAGGGCGTCATGGAGACCGCCGGGGAGACCGTCGGCGTCGAACTCGAACGCGTCTACCCACTGGGCCCCGAGGACGACGCTCCCGTCGCGCGCCGGTGGGATCTCACGCCCGCACAGGCGGAGAGTCTCCGCACCGCGACGGCGATGGGCTACTTCACCGTCCCTCGGCGAACGACGGCGAGCGAGGTCGCCGACGCGATGGGGATCAGCAAGACCGCCTTCCTGGAGCGACTTCACCGGGCCCAGCACGCGCTCTGCTCGCAGGCGTTCGACGTCGACGCACCACCAGCATCTGGCGACTGACCAGTGGACCGCGTCTCGTTCCGGACTCCCATCGCTCGTCGACGGCGGATCCGAGTCCCGGCGTGGAACTAAGAGGCCACGGGTTCCCCAGTCGCACATGCAAATCGAGGACGGTGCGGTCCGACGACTGACGTTCGATCGACCAGACGTCCGCAACGCGATGACGCCCGAAGTGGCGACGGACCTCGCGGACGCGCTCGAAGACGTCGACCCGAGCGAGCACGACGCGGTCGTCCTCACCGGCGAGGGCGAGGCGTTCTGTGCCGGCGGCGACATCCAGGCGATGGCCGAGCGCGAGGAGTCCGCGGGCGAGGCGTTCGAGGTCATCCAGGAGACGTTCGGCCGCGCCGCGGAGGCGATTCTCGACGCGCCCGTCCCGGTGATCGCGAAGGTCAACGGCGACGCCGTCGGCGCTGGCACCACGCTCGCCGCGCTCGCGGACTTCGCGTACGCCGCCGAGTCCGCCAGATTCGGCGCGAGCTTCGTCAACGTCGGGCTCGTCCCCGACACGGGCGCGACCGTCGTCCTGCCGCGGATCGTGGGGCTTCGAACGGCGAAGGAACTCGCGTTCACCGGCAAACTGCTCCCCGCCGAGGAGGCAGCCGACCTCGACCTCGTCTCCCAAGCCGTGCCGGACGAGGACCTCGACGACGAGGTGGCGGGGCTCGTCTCGACGCTGCAGGACCAGCCCACGGAGACGATAGCGCTCACGAAGCGGGCGATTCACGACAACCTCGGGCGCTCCTGGGAAGACGGCCTCGACCGCGAGGCCCACTTGCAGGTGCTCGCGTACGACTCGGACGCGCACGCCGAGGGCGTCGCGGCGTTCCTGGAGGGCCGGAACCCGAACTTCGACTGATTCGATCGAACTCGACTTCGACTGACTCGACCGAATCCGACGATCGAGTAGTGCAGAGAGGGGTCGATCGGTCCGCAGCCCCTCAGTTGAGTCCCAGGAACTCCTCGGCGTTCTCGAAGAGGAGCTTTCGCTGGGTTTCCTCGTCGTACTCGGTGTCCTCGGCGAACGATTCCAGCCAGTCCTCGGGACGGAGCATCGGGTAGTCGGTGCCGAACATCACCTTTTCGGAGAGGAGCGAGCCGGCGTACTGCAGCACCTGCTCGTCGACGTAGCGCGGGAGCCACCCCGAGAGGTCCATGTAGACGTTCCCCTTCTGCTGGCAGATCGCGAGTTGCTCTTTCTCCCACGGGAACGCCGGATGGGCGATCAGGATCTGGAGGTCGGGGTGCTCGGCGGCGACCTCGTCGATCAGCATCGGGTTCGCGTGCCGGATCTTCAGCCCGCGACCGCCGGGGCTGCCCGCGCCCAGCGTGGAGTTACCGCCGTGGAAGACGACCGGCACGCCGAGGTCCTCGATCGTACTCCAGAGTTCGTCGTGCGCGTCGTCGCTGGGGTCGAACCCCTGGGCGATCTGCTGGAACTTGAAGCCCGAGAGGTCGAGGTCATCGACGCAGCGGATCGCCTCCTCGACGCAGTCGTCCTTCAGCGGATCGACGCTCCCGAAGCCGACGAAGAAGTCAGGGTACTCGTCTCTGACCTCCGCGACGTAGTCGTTGGGAACCGGCGGGTTGCCGGTATTGGTCTCGGCGTCCCAGCCGAGGAGGACGGCCCGACCGATGCCGGCCTCGCGGTACTCCTCGCGCATCGTCTCGTAGTCCCACGTCTCGAGGTTCGTGCCGAACTTCGACGCCGCGTCTTCCATCATCTGGCCGCCCGCGTCGTGGAGAAACTCGCTGGTGGGCTGGTGGGCGTGCGTGTCGATCAGTCGCTCCTCGTCGACGCCGGGGAGATCCTGCGGCATGCCTCGACGTGCACTGCGCGACGGCAAAAAGATGGGTCCGCAGACACCCTCGGTGGCGTGGATGTCAGTTCCCGTACCGATTCCGGGCGTCGATCGCGTCGACGAGTTCGGTGTTCGTATCGATGCTAGACATCTCCTCGCGGAACTCGACGTGGCAGGTATCGAGCATCACGTCGACCAGGTCCTGGAGCGGCCAGTCGTACTGACCGGGCCCGGTGACGTTGTGATACGTCATTGCGAATTTCTGATTCGGATACAGCGTCCGGTACTGATAGGGGTTGTCGTGGTGTGCAACCCTGATACCGTACGCCGAGAGCGGTGCATCGGTGCCCTCGAAGGGCCCGGGTTTCTTCGCGTTCGGCAGCGACACCTCGATGACGTCACGCTGGGGGTGCCCGACGGAGTAGTTCTTGCGCTCCCTGTTGTCGTAGGAGAACTGATCGAGCCCCGCCGCGCCCTTCTCCGGTCCGACCCACCACATGATCGCGCCGTCGATCAGCACCGGCACGTCCGTGGTGTTTTTGAAGATCATCGACATGTCGAAGATCCAGCCGTCGTCGTGGAGTTCGGCGGTGGCCTCTAGCGGCGCGTTCGAGGTGAAGCCCGAACCCAGCGTCTCGCCCGTGACGGGATGGACCTTGTCCTTCACCGCGTCGATGATCGGGTTGTCGGTGTTGGTGTACTGGCTGTCGCTGACGCTACTACTCCAGTCGACTCGCTGGGGCTGGAGGTAGACGTCGTCGAACTGCTCGCCACGTGGCCAGGTGTCCTGTACGAGCACCGACGGATCGTTCGTTGCCGACACTGGTCCGGCGTCGGCGGTCAGGCCGCCGTCTCGACCCTCGCCGTCGTTGAACGGGACCGGTTCCGTCTGCGTGGGTAGCCCCGTCAGCCACGCCATGAGCCGACCGGTCGTTTCGCGTGGGACTCCATCGGCGTCGAAGCGCTTGACCAACTCGAGTCCCCGGTCGCCCAGCGAGCCGAGTTCCATCGAACCGTCGCCGGCGTTGTTCGAGATCGCATCGACGTCGGCACCGAACTCACTCGCATCGGGATTCAACTCGTTTTTCAGCAGTCCGGAAACGCCGCCCTCGGTGTACTCGTGGTTGAAGTCCTCGTCGTACGCAGAGTAGAACTCCGAGAGCGTCGTGCTGGCCGACACGTCCCCGCCGATCCCGAGGGTCGACGTCGTCGAGTCCGTGGCTCCGGCGTCGTCCGTGACCGTCAGCGTCACCTCGTAGGAGCCGCCATCGGCGTAGGTGTGCGTTGCCGTCTCGCCGGTGGCCGTCGTGCCGTCACCGAAGTCCCACTCGTAGCTGCTGATTGTTCCGTCTGAGTCCGAGGACCCGGAGGCGTCGAACGAGACCGACTGCCCTGGGTCGGGCGAGGACGGGCTCGTCGTGAACGACGCAGTCGGGCCCTGGTTGGGGTCGCCGACGGTGATCGTCGAACTCGCGATCGCAGCTGCACCGCCGTCGTCCGTGACGGTCACCTGAACCGTGTATTCGCCCGCGTCACTGTAGGTGTGTGAAGCGCTCTGGCCGGTGCCAGTGGCACCGTCGCCGAACGTCCACTCGTAGCTGCTGATCGTGCCGTCGGAGTCCGTGGAGCCCGACGCGTCGAACGAGACCGACTGACCGGGGCTCGGGTTCGTCGGATCGACCGACAGGGTTGCGGTGGGTGGCTGGTTCCCGTCGATCGCGAGATCCCCGACCATCGCTTGCGGGTGGATCGAACAGATGTACTCGACCATCTCCTCGGTCGGCGTGAACTCCAGCGTTCGACTCTGCCCTGCTTCGCCGACGGTCTCCGTCTGCAGCAAGGCGTCTCCTGCTGCGTTCCGGATCGTGAGGTTGTGGGGCACGCCGTCGACGTTGTTCCACGTGAACGCGTAGGGTTCCCCGGAGACGAGATCGATCGCCGGATTCGTCTGGCCGTCGATCTCCGAGGGCGTGACACCGACCCAGCCGTCGACGCTGCTGTCGATGGTGATCTGGGTGGCCTGCTCGCTGACAGAGACGATCGTCGACGCACTGTCGGTCGCACCTGCATCGTCGGTGACGGTCAGGGTGACCGTGTAATCGCCCGACGACGAGTAGCTATGGGTGGCCGTCTGCCCGGTTGCAGACGAGCCGTCGCCGAAGTCCCAGCTGTACGAGGCGATCGAGCCGTCGGAGTCGCTCGATCCCGACGCGTCGAAGCCGACTTGCTGGCCGGGCTCGGGCGTGCTCACGTCGGTCGTGAACGACGCCGTCGGCGTCTCGTTGCCGCCACTGCAATCGCCCTCGAGCGTCCAGACGTTCTCGCTCTCGGCCGGTTCGGTCCCCTGCGTCCACCACTCGGCCGTCCAGAGGGCTCCGTCGTGGGTGACCTGGTCACCGCCGGTGTAGGTCGCGGCCGAGTCCCAGGCTGGAACCCCCTCGCACTGGCCACCGCTGCCACTATCGGAGACGGTCACTGTTGTGGTGTTCGAATCGGTCGCACCGTCGTCGTCGGTGACCGTCAGCGAAATCGAGTAGTCGCCAGTCGACGAGTAGCTGTGACTGGCGGTCTGTCCACTCGCCGTCGTGCCGTCACCGAAGTCCCACTCGTAGCTCGCGATGGTCCCGTCCGAGTCCGAGGAGTCTGCCGCGTCGACGGTTACGGTTTCGCCCGTTCCGGGATCTGCCGGAGTGACGGTAAAGGACGCGTTGGGCGACTGGTTCGTGGAGCCATCAGTGACGGAGACGGTCTTCGTGGACGTGTCGGAAGCGCCGTCGTCGTCGGTGACGGTGAGGATGACGTCGTAATCACCGGTCGACGAGTAGCTGTGGGTGGCCGTCTGTCCCGTTGCCGACGAACCGTCGCCGAAGTCCCAGCTGTACGAGGCGATCGAGCCGTCGGAGTCGCCCGATCCCGACGCGTCGAAGGAGACGTCCTGGCCGGGCTCGGGCGTGCTCACGTCGGTCGTGAACGAGGCGGTCGGCGCGGTGTTGGTGTCGCCGCTACAGTCGCCGACGTAGTTCCAGTAGGAACTCGATCGGGACGGTTCGGCGTTCCGGGAGTCCAGTTCGGCTTTCCAGAGCACGTCGATCCCGTCGCCGTCGGGGTGCTGGACCTGGTCGCCGGACGAGTAGAGGACCGTCTCGTCCCACGCGGGGGCCGAGCTACAGTCCGCTGCCGATGCTGTTGCACTCGCGCCGACCGCCAGCGCGGAGAGTACTGATACTGATCGTAGGATTCCGCGTCGAGTTCGTTCCATGCGTAGGGTTCGGAGCACGGAACGATCACACCGAAGATTCCACAACGCCTACAGTTGATTCTGTTCCGTTGCTCCGTATTCGAATGGCTGTAACCACACATTTATTCATTGCCATCACAAAATATCAGTACAGGCGGTGTAAATTGCTACCACACTGCGATGATTCTGGCAGAAACCGCCGTCAGGGACGGCATTCGACGAGTCTGGGCCACCCCCGCCCTCCGTGCATAGATATCACTCTGTAGTACTTATCGAGTGACAGCTGGTAGCGGGGTGCCGACTGTTCGTCCAACTGAACACCGGCAGCCGTTGTGTGCCGCTACAGCCAGGGCGTCGATCGTTCCTGGATTTCGCCAGCGATCGGCGTTCGCATCGTCTCCGCGACGCTGTCCGGTCGATTCGCGAGCGTCCACATCAGTTTCACCGTCGCGGTGCCCGGGAGCATGTCTTCGCCCTCGACCACGCCTGCGTCCAGCAGGTCACGTCCGGTGTCGTAGACGCGATCGCAGACCCGGCCCTCGATGCACTGGCTCGTCATCACGACCGGCGTGCCCGCGTCGATCGCGTTCTCGAGGATCGGGACCAGATCCGTGTTGACGTGGCCGAGGCCGGTTCCCTCGATCACGAGGCCGGCGGCGTCCTCGGCAGCGATCTCGACGATCCGCTCGTTCATGCCGGGCGCGAACTTCACGAGGTCGACGTTCGGTTCGAGGGCGTCGTGGAGGGCGAGGTCGACCTCGCCACGCTCGGCGTACTCGCGCCGGAAACTGACGCCCGCCGCGGTCTTCGGATCGTCAGTTTCGCTCGCCGCGTCGTAGTCGACTTCTCCGAGTGGCTTCGCGCCGATCGTCTCGAACGCGTCCCGGCGGGAGGTGTGATTCTTCCGGACGCGGGTGCCGCGGTGGAGCGCGCAGACGTCGTCGGATTCGGCGGCGTGCATACAGACGAGGACCTCAGAACTGTCAGACTTCGCGGCCTCGACGGCACAGACCGCGTTCATCACGTTGTCCGAGGAGGGGCGATCCGCCGATCGCTGGCTGCCGGTGAATACGATCGGCACCGGCGAATCGAGCATGAACGACATCGCCGCGGCGGAGTACTGCATCGTGTCCGTGCCGTGCATGACGACGACCCCGTCCGCGCCGTCTTCGACTTCCTCGTGAATCGCCTGTGCGAGGTCCGTCCACACGTCGGGCGTCATGTTCTCCGAGAGGATGTTCGCGACGACGCGCCCGCGGTAGTTCGCCCGCCCCGCGAGGTCCGGCACCGCCCGGAGCACGTCCTCGGCGTCGAAGCGGGCCGTCACGGCGCCCGTTCGGTAATCGACGGTCGAGGCAATGGTGCCGCCGGTCGAGATGAGCGCGATCGTCGGAAGATCGGCGTCGAAGGAGACCTCCGTCCGCCCGTCGGCGTCGGTCTGCGCGTCTTCGATCTGGTGGACGTCCGTCTCGAGCACCTCGACGTCGGCGTCCTCGCGGTCGATGCCGACGTTGTAGCCACCGTCGAGTTTCACCACCAGGTGCTCGCGCGTCGAGGAAGGCAGCACCACACCCTCGTACGTCTGGTCCGCGCGGTCGACGCGAACCCGGTCGCCTGCGTTCATGGACGCTGGTTCCGTCCGGCGGCTCTTGAACCCTCCCGTTCGAGCGGACGCGTACCGACGACGAATCCCGCTCCAGTCTCCCCTACTCCTCGCGCAGATACCAGCCGTCCTCGTCGCGGTCCACGATCCCCTGCTCGGCGAGCGCGACGAGGCTCTCCTCGACGACCGTCGGCGGTGCATCCACTGCCTCCGACAGTTCCGTGGTGTCCTGCTTGCCGTCGGCGAGTGTGACGAGCACGTCGGCGTGCAGTCGTCCGTCGCCGTCGGCGTCGCCGTCGACGGCGTCGGTGAGGTCCTCGACGGTCTCGGTGATCCGGCCCTGGACCCAGCGCTGTGCCATCGAGAGTTCGTTCTCGAGGTCGTGGAGCTCTTTGAGTTCGCTGGCCAGCTCGCCCGGATCGTGGCCGTTCTCCTCCAGCGAGACGTCGACGGTGAGGTGCCGCCAGGCCGTGATGTCGAAGCTCCGGCTCGCCGGATAGGCGCTCTTGGCGCCGAACTCGTAGGGCGACACGTTGACCTCGAGCCGGAGGTTTCGCGAGATGTGGAAGTACTTGCGACGCCGCTCGTCCATGTGGCTCTCGACGAGTCCCGCGTCCTCGAGCTTCCGAAGGTGGTCGATCACCGCCTTCGGACTCACGCCGAGGTACTCGCTGATCTCCGTCACGTAGCAGGGTTTGCGGGCGAGTAACCGGAGGATCCGGCGCCGGTTCTCGTTGCCCAGCAGGTCCAGTAGCGCGGCGGAGTCCATCTGGCGTGTTGATTTCGTCCCTGGCGGCAAAAGGGTGTCTGCACGGAGCCGTCGGGTGGTCGATCGGGTCCCTGTTCGTAGACCGCGCTTACCCTGTGGGCAATCCCCCGTGGTGTCGATAGCGAGGCTGGAGGAAGCAGGCCACCGGACAGGATCCCGCCTGCAACCGTTCCTTTTCGTTCAGTCCCGCTGTTCTGGTTCCCCGTGCTCTAGTTTCCAGTGCCCTGGTCGCTTCCAGTGCCCTGGTCGCTTCCAGTACCCTGGTCGCTCCCGGTCCCTCGATCGCTTCCCGTACCGGTCCCCTGACCGGAACCGGCGTCAGTCCCGTTTCCCTGTCCACCGGTTCCGGCGCCAGGGCCGTCAGGCTGACCGGTTTCGTTTCCCGACGCACCGGGCGTGCCGTTCGGTGCTCCCGGATCGTCGACCTGGCCCGGATCGTGCGAGCGACCCTGTCCAGGGGCGTCCGGGGTAACGCCAGCGAGACTCCGTGCGATCGCTGCGACCTCCTGGCCGGCGAGTTCGCTCGCACGAGTCCGGAGGGTTTCCAGACGCGTCGCGTTCACGCCGGCCGCGGCAGCGTCCTCACCGGTCGCGTTCGCGCTGGACTCGAGCCCACGGAGCTGGGCGGCTGCGGCGCTCATCCGGGCGCGGTAGGCGGTGGGATTCAGGTCGTCGCGCTGTGCCTGGAGTCGCTCGATCCGGTCCTCGACGTTCGAGAAGCGCGTTTCGAGGCTGTCCGATCGTTCCTCGACGAGTGCGGCCCGTTCGCTCGCGTTGGCCATCTCGTACTCTGCCTCGTAGACCCCCTGGTCGACGTCGCTCTCGGCACTCGCCTCCGTCGACTGCATGAAGCCGGAGATCGACTGGCCGACGGTGACGTTGTCCACGCTGTCGTTCGTGGTGCTCGCGCTGCCGTCCTGTGCAACGGCAGGAATGGAGACCGCGACGACGCCGACGAGCAGGAGCCCGAGGACGAGGGCGAGGCGCGTTCGCATGTAACTGTCGCCAAGCATCCCGTCAGCAAAAAAGGGCACATTCGTTCTGACCGTTCACGCGGTGGCGAAACGTTCGTTTGCTCGGTCGAGAGCGTTTATCGCCGGTGGAGCGCCGACCATTTCGATACTGCTGACCGACGGTTTCGTGAGTAGCACCGAGCTACTACAGCCGGTGAACGGACTCCGATCCGGCGGGAGAGAATCTGTCACGTTCCCGGGGCGGCCCACGTGTGCGACATCGTCCAAAGCAACTAATCCGGCGTCGATGAAACACGGTCGTGACCTCGAGGGCGCCACCAATACCGGTGCCGGCCTATCCGTCGGTTTGAGATACGATATAAATCTTGGCAAACACGTTCATGTCTGTGTGGCTCATTCACACGTTTGGGCCACATGTTCGAGGAGTTCTCGAGCGGCTACTACCTCGGCCGGCTGTACGTGCAGCCGACCGACGGCGACGCAGCGGTGATCGATCGCGACCAGCACGAGCACGTCAATCGTGAACTCTACGCCACTGGCGAGGGGCTCGAACGGCTCGACGCCCCGCTCGTGATGAAGGTCCACGAGCGCCACGTGCCCGTACACGGGGAGGACGGGGTACCACGGGACACGCTGTTCCTTCCAGAGTCCGTGGTGGACGCGACGAGGATTCAGAATCCGCCGACGCTGACCGAAGTGTTGCTCGCGAAGGCGGACCGCGCGAAGCAGCTGCTGCGGATCACCGGGCGGGGCCAGGACCGCCCCACGACGTGAGGAGCTCAACTTACTTCGAAGTCGCCGGTAGCCGACGACCGGCGATCGAATCGACGCCGACTGCCGCAAGCGCTATTATCGCAGTGTGACAACCCTCCGAGCGAGCGGCCTGCATGAGTCGAACTGAGCGGATCCTCCTGGACGGCGCGGGTCGATTCCTCCAGGTCGTCAAAGACGGACGAACCCTCGACGACGTCGGGTGGATCGAGGGCAGGGTGCTACTCTCCAGCGAGCGGCTCGTGCTCGCGGGCAACGAAGGGACGCGGACGATCCCGCTGGAGTCCGTCGACGAGTTCGGCGGTCGCTACGACGTGAACCAGTCGATCGCGCGGGTGTCACACTACACCAGCGTTCGGGTCGGCGAACAGGTCCTCCTCGTCACGACCGCCGCGAACCCCGAGGAACTCGAAGAGAACCTCTACAGCGCCCTGCTCGACCACGAGCGCGTCTTCGCTCGACACCCCGCCGTCGAGGGCGGCGTGCTTCAGGGGACCGAGTGGCACCCCGCCCAGCTCAAGACCGAGCCGGATCTGCTCAACGTGGCACTCACGAACGGCACGCTCGCCGAGATCGAACTCGACGACATCTCCGAACTGACCACCGGCGAGCAAACGCTCTCGGTCGGCGACCTCGACGCGGAAGAGCGACGCGTCTTGAAGGTCGAGCACTCCAAACCCAGCGGCACCAGCGTCCAGACCTACCTCTCTGGCGACGAACGGCAGATCCGCTTCCTCGAGTCCCTGCTCAAGGAGGGCGAGGCTCGGTCCGCGATCGGCGTCGATCTCAACGTCGACGAGAAGCAGGTGCTGATGGCGCTACACTCCGGCGTCTCCCCCTTCGAGATTCCCGACTTCGTCGGCATGGAAGTCGACCGCGTCGAGGAGATCTACGAACGACTCGTCGAACTCGACGCGCTCAACGAGGTTCGCATGCGCCGCGAAGTCGAACTGACGGCGCGCGGCCGGAAGATCGCCGGCGGTGCGATGGACGACGAGTAGCGCGCCGATCTGGTTGCCGATCACGGGACGATGGGTACGACTCGACCAGACTCGGCGCCACGCCTCTCCTCTCAACGCGCCGCAAGCATTTCTTCCACCGCGCCGCCACGCATTTCTTCCACCGCGCCGCCACGCATTTCCACACAACGTGACTCCACACTTCCTTCAAACGCGTTGGCCCAATCCCTCTCGACAGGACGACGGCGGACACAGCCAGGCCGGCAAACGCGTCAGTCCTCGACCTCGTCGATCCGGTGGATCGCCACGAGCGCGCCGTCGTGCGTGAGGGTCCCGTCGTCGGTCACCAGTTCCCGATCGACGAGTCCGGCGAGCACCGACTCGGGGTCGACGGGTTGCCGTGACGACTCGCCAAGGCCGCCCGACCGTCCGTCGTCACCGTCATCGGTGTCCAGCACGGCTCCGAGTGCGTCGGGGGCCACGCCAGCGTAGAGAGCGACGAGCGCTCGCTGCTCTACCCGTTCGAGGTCCAGTTCCTGGAGCACCTCGTCTGCTCTGTAGTACTCGGATCGGAGGTGTCGAGTCAGGACGTTCAGGCGATTCGCGTCGTCCTGGACGATCTCGGAGGTCACGACGTCGTCGCCGTCGCGGTGCCGGACCACGAGCGTCGGACGGTCGCCGCCGTTCCCCTGCCTGTAGTCGATCTCGACGACATCGTCGAGTGCCACGTTGAGGTCCGTCTCCTGGCTCCGGAATCGCACGGCGTCCTCGCCGGGAAGCACTGCCACCGTCTGCGGAGCGGGATCGCGGACGCGACCGCCTTCGCGGATCGGATGCCGAAGTTCGGCCGGTTCGGACCGGAGGATCGCCTTGTGGAGGAACAGCGAGAATCGGTCGATCCGTTCGTGATCGCCGCGGATGACCGCAGTCCGTCGCTCGCCGTCCGCGGCGTAGGCGACCAGCACGGACTGGTCGAGGAAGCTGCCGAGGTCGTCGGGAATCTTGCTGACGACGACGTCGAACACGTCGTCGAGGTCGATGCTGGTCCGGCCGCCGTCGCCGGCGAGTACCAGTTGGTCCTCCGAGAGGAGCACTCTGGCCTGGGTCGGCTCGTCGCCCTCGACGCCAGCGTAGATGGCTTCGGCGACGAAATCCGCGACCACGGATCCGGACATCGACGTTCGTGGCCGATTCGACACGGCGTCACATATCAGTTCCGGCACCTTCTCCACCGCCCTCGCTTGCTTCGACCAGGCGACCGGGAACGGGCTGGCAATTCCCTCGATCGAGCTGGAACGATGAACCTGAAATTATCGTGTGAGATAACCACGGCACCTTCGGTCCGACGGTCGCCCCTCGAAATGATTGGATTTGGCCTTGCCGTTATCGGCCAGAAATAGCGGGGAAAAGGTGTCTATACGGCGATCTCCGAGATCTTGCACGATAGCAAATTTCCGGAACAGACGGTTAGTAATGTACGGTATGTCGGTCAAACAGCCGAAATCTTGAAGTGATAATCGGCCCGCGTTACAGTACAATGGTGGCGCTCGATCCCGCCCCGCTCGCCGACGCTGCCGTCGCCGTCGCGAGCCCGGCCGCCGTCGCCGGCTCCCTGGCGGCACTCGGCGTGCTCGGCGTCACGGACTGGATACTCGGTGACGACGATCCGCCCGAGGGCGCCGACGAATCCGGCGGCGACGCTGGAAGCGGGATGTTCGACGAGCCCGAGACCGCTGGCGACGGTGGCATCGCCGGTATGGGCGACGACGACGGCGGCGACGAGTTCGCGTTCGACGATGACGAGGGTGGTGGCGACGCCTTCGACGAGTTCGACGTCGGCGGGATGGACGATGCTGGTGGCGGCGGGTCCGCGCAGGTTCGCGAACTCGAGGGGCGCGTCGACGAGATCGAGGACGAACTCTCGAGCATCTCGTCGACTGTATCGACCGTCCGAACGGAGAACGAGCAGATCTCGGAGTCCGTCGACGACATCGAGGAGAACGTCAGGAAACTCCTGGACATCTACAAGATGGTCACCAAGGGGGTCAACCCCTTCGTGGACGAGGACGGAGCCAACGGGTTCGCCGGGGGCGAGGGTGCGTCGCTGGGTCTGTTCGACCAGGGACAAGACGACGAGGAGCAGCCCGGCCAACTCGACGAGGACGTGACGGATGCGAATGCGGAGGAGTTCTTTGACGACGACTTCGAAGAGGACGAGGTGCCGGAAGAGGACGAGGCGCCGGAGGTGGAAGAGGAGGAGGAGGAGGACGCCGACGACACAGAGGAATCCATGGCACAGAGTGACGACGCCCCGACGGACGAGGAGGGTGGTGCAAAGAGCTTCGACGAACTCCGTGAGGAGTACGAGGACGGCGCGGATTGGAGCGAGGAGGATGCAGCGGCCGACGAGGAGCCGGAGGCCGAGGTCGGACAGGAGACCGAGGTGGAATCGGAGACCGAGGAGGAAGTCGAACCCAACCCTGTCGAAGAACCGGCCAAAATCGAAGACGAGCAAGATACGCACGCAACCGAGGGAGGCGTGGACGACGAGGGCGCCGCCGACGAGCGCGTCGATGCACTATTCGAGGAGGACGACGAACTCCAGGCCGAGGAACCGGAACCGGAACCGGAACCGGAGCCCGCCCACGAGACGGGCGCACACCAGCCTCCCGCTCAGCCGGCGTCACAGCCTGCACCACAGCCGCCGCGTACCGGAGCCCGTCAGCCGGCGATGGGCGGCGCTGGCGGAGAGAAGCCGTATCTCCGCGAACTCCCCTCGGGCTACGTATCGGACCTGCTCGTGATGGAGTGGATCGAGTTCCTCGTTACCGAGAGCAGCCCGTCAGGTGCCCATCGGGCGATCACGTACTACGAGAACGTGGGCTGGATCGGCCACCGGGCCGCCGACCAGCTCCGCGAGTTCGTCGACGGGCACCCGGAAGCGTCCGTCGACGAGGACGAGCCGGCCGGGACCGGCGCGTTGACCATGGATCACCACACCACGAGTCTCCGTTACGTCGCTCGCATCACCGGCGACGTCCAGGAGAACGTGCTCGACTCCTGGGACGAGGGCGACAACCGCTGGCTCCACCGCTGATCGCCAGTCTCGGCAGGACGGATTTTAGCAGCGCTCGTTGCGGACGAACTCTATCGACGTTCGCAGGGTCGCTCGCTTCAGCTATCGATACGAGGTGTGAGCAGCCGTAACGACGTGTGAAGCATACCCCGAATCTGTCCAGCTAATTTTCCCACGTGATAACAGGGGGAACACCCTTTTGGTACGGTCTGTGGAACGACTGGTAGCTCGTATGCCAGAGAACGTGATGATCGTCGACGACTCGGACTTTATGCGAAATCTCCTCCGGGAGATCCTCGACGAGGAACACCACATCGTGGGCGAGGCGGAAAACGGGGTCGAGGCGGTGGAGCTCTACCGGGAGGCGGAGCCCAACGTCGTGATGATGGATATCGCGATGCCGATCCGTGACGGCATCGAGGCGACCGCAGCGATCAAGGACGAATCGCCGGGCGCCAGCGTCATCATGTGTACCTCCGTCGAACAGGAAGAGATGATGAAGGAGGCGATCAAGGCGGGCGCTGACGGGTACATCACGAAGCCGTTCCAGAAGCCGAACGTCCTCGAAGCAATCGACGACGCAGTCGCCCACTGACCATGCGCGTCGACGTGAAAACGCTGGGCACGTTCAACGAACTCGCGAACCGTGGCGCGAGCAGCGCGGCCAGTTCGCTCGCACAGCTCAGCGACACCGAGACGTCCGTCGAGGTCACGAGCGCCGACCTCGTTCCGGCCGGCGACATCGCTGACCGGTTCGACGACGACGCGACGTTCGTCGGCGTCGAGATCGGCTTCGAGGGCGGCATGGAGGGCTCGATCGTGCTCGTCTTCGACCGCGAGAGCGCCGGCCGACTCCTCGAACGCATCGTCCCGGAGCACTGGGACGACGTCGACGCGACCCTCGACCGCAGCACCGTCAGCGAGGTTGCCAACATCATGACCGGCGGGTTCGTCGACGCCTGGGCCAACCACTTCGACACCCGGCTCCAGCTCGGGCCGCCGACGTACATCTCTGGCGCGGCTGGCGACGTGATTCCCGGGAGCGTCCCGACGTGGGACGATCGACGCACGGCGCTCACCTTCACGAGCCAGCTCCAGGCGCCCCGAGACGCGTCCGGAGACGATCCAGCGTCACCCGACGCCGGTATCGACTTCCACATATACATGTTCCCCGAGCGGAGCTCGTTCGCAGCGGTCGTCGGCGAGGCCGTCCCCGAGCAGGAGTTCCCGATCTCCATCGAGAAGCTCTCCGCGTTCACGGAGATGACCAAGCGCGGTGCGGGCCGGGCCGCCGACAAGCTCAGTGGTATGACGGGAATCCAGATCGACGTCGAAGTCGGCCGGACGACGTTCGTTCCGATCCCGGAGGTCTCCCGCCACGCGCCGTCGGCCCAGCGGATCGGCTCCGTCGCGGAGCTTCAGGCCGCGCCCGGTGGCTTCATCGTCATCCTCTTCGACGAGCACTCTGCGATCAACGTCGGCGACGCCCTGCTCCCGATCGAGACGTCGGAGCCGGGCCTGACCGACCAGCACCGCTCGGCGATCGAGGAGATCGGCAACATCATGACCAGCGGCTTCATCGACGGCTGGGCCAACACGCTCGACCGGAAGATCCAGCACAATCCCCCGGAGATCGTCGAGGACACCGCCTCGGCCACGCTCGGCTCGCTGGTCGATCGACTCGGCCCGAGCCAGGAGTACGCATTCCTCCTCGATGCGACCGTCCGCGCCGCGGGCCGGGAGATCAACTGCGACCTCTACGCGATCCCGGAGGAGCACTCGTTCCGCCAGGTGCTCGGCGAGATGTCGATGCCGGAAGCGAGGACAGCGGCCTCGGACCCGGACGCGCTCGAACCCGCCGCGTACGACGATCTGAAGTGACGGCGCTGGCGTTCGATAATCGCCGACGCTATCGACGCTTCCGTTCGGTGTTCGCCCACACTACCGACGCTCCGTTCCGTCTTCTTCGACTCTACACACGCTTCCGGTCGATCGTCATCGACTGTATCCGCGCTGGTGGTCGGTCTTCGTCGACTCGCTTGCCCCGCCACCTACGTTTATTCTGGCGGGCCACGTTGCCCGGACCATGGAAGTCGAACACTTCGACGAAGACGACGCGACCGAGGCCGTCGACGGCGTCCACCTCTCGCTGCTCGCCGGCGAAGAGCGGATGAACGTCCAGGGGTTCGCGATCGAACCCGGCGCCGTCGTCCCGGAACACAGCCACGACAACGAGCAGACCGGCGTCGTCTACGAGGGCGAATTGACTTTCCTCCTCGACGACGAGGAGCTCGTCGTCGGTCCCGGCGACACCTACGCGATTCCCGCCGACGAGCCCCACGGCGCGGAGAACCGTGGCGAGACGACCGTTCGTGGCATCGACGTGTTCAGTCCGCCACGGACGAATCCGAGTTGGCAGGAGTAGCACTGTCGGGGGAGCGGCGCCCGGCCGCGACCGACCTCGTCACTCGATGCCAACCTCCGACACGTATCGGATCGATAACCACCGACACGTATCGGATCGATAACCACCGACACGTATCGGAGCACCAACCCCGACACATATTGTGCCCCGCGCCTTCGAGCCACGCATGGACGCCGCGGACCTCCTGGATCGCCCGCACGACGATCCGCTCACGCTGCTCTCCGCCGACGGCGAACTCGCCGCGGGGTACGAGCCAGACCTCACGGACGACGAACTCGTCGCGCTCTACGCCGACATGCGCCTCTACCGGCGCTTCGACGAGCGGTGCGTGAGCCTCCAGCGCCAGGGTCGGATGGGGACCTACGCACCGCTGGCTGGCCAGGAAGCCGCCCAGGTCGGAACGACCTACGCCTTCGCGCCCGAGGACTGGATGGTCTACCAGTACCGCGAACACGGAATTCCACTCTCCCGGGGCGTCGTCGGTGGCTACCTCCAGTACTGGATGGGTCACGAGGCGGGCAACGCCACGCTCGCGGACGCCACCGTGTTGCCGCTCAACATCTCGATCGGTTCGCAGGTCCCCCACGCCGCTGGCCTCGGGATGGCGATCGACTACGAGGACGACGACGCCGTCGTCTGCTGTCAGTTCGGCGACGGCGCGACGAGCGAGGGCGACGTTCACGAGGGGCTGAACTTCGCGAGCGTCTTCGACGCGCCGGTGGTCTTCGTCTGTAACAACAACCAGTGGGCCATCTCGGTCCCGAGGGAGGACCAGACCGCGAGCGCGACGATCGCCCAGAAAGCCCAGGCGTACGGCTTCCGCGGTATCCAGGTCGACGGGATGGATCCCCTCGCCGTCTACGAGACGACGAGGGCCGCGGCCGAGCAAGCCCGTGATCCGGACCCCGCTCTCGTGGACGAGGCGGTCGGCCGCGCGAGCAAACCGATCCTGATCGAGACGCTAACCTACCGCTACGGTGCGCACACCACGGCCGACGACCCGAGCGCGTACCGGGACGAGGCCGAGGTCGAGCGCTGGAAGGAACTGGACCCGATCGACCGGATGGAGACGTTCCTCCGGCGGACGGGGCGTCTCGACGGGGATCGCATCGATGGGATCGAGTCGCGTATCGAGGAGACGGTGGCCGAGGCGATCGACGCGGCGGAGGCGGTCGAGGCCGACCCGCTCTCGATGTTCGAGCACGTCTACGAGGAGCAGCCTGCACGGCTCGGCGAACAGCACCGGGAGTTGGCTACACTCCGCGAGCGACACGGCGACGACGCACTCACCAGAGACGAGTGATCCGTTTCCAGGCGCCTGCTCCCCGACGCTCGACGGCCTGCGACGACCCGGAATCGCCATCCACAGGGAAACCCACTATACCCTCCCCCGCAAACGGGCTGGCGTGAGCGACGACGAGGCCGAGCGCCGCCACCACGGACTCTCGCGCCATCCGACGACGGGGCCGCGCAACTCCCTGTACCACTGGCCGGACGCGAAGCATCCGTTGCGGGTGATGCTCAACTACGCCGTGATCGTCCTGTGTCGGATCTCACCGAGCCTCAGGCTCAAGAACTGGCTGCTCCGCCGGATCGGCGTCGGCGTCGGCGAGGGCGTCGCCTGGGGGCTCGAGTCCACGCCGGACGTGTTCTGGCCGGAACTGATCACCGTCGAGAAGCACGCGATCGTCGGGTACGATGCGACGATCCTCTGTCACGAGTTCCTCCAGGAGGAGTACCGGACCGGGGAGGTCGTCGTCGGCGAACGCGCGATGATCGGAGCGGGGGCGATCGTGCTCCCTGGCGTCGAAATCGGGCCAGGTGCCCAGGTGGCAGCGAATTCGCTCGTGGCGGAGGACGTTCCAGCGGACGCGACGGTTGCAGGCGTCCCCGCCGAACCGATCGCTACCGACGAAGCGCAGGACCTGGACTGAGCACGTTTGTTCCTGTACGGTGCTACTGCCACAGACGACTCGCTGCCCAGTCCGGGGGCCATCAGCAGGGCAACGCCTCGGTCAGTTCCGCAGGCGACGGACGCCGTGCTCGAAGACCTTGTCGTTGGGAACGACGTACTCGGCATCCTCGTCTTCCAGGTGCGTGACGAGCACGCCGACTTCCTGCACCACGCCCTCGCGTTCCCCGATGGTGACGCGATCGCCGATGCCGTAGGGCTCTCGCAAGAGGAGATAGATCCCCGCCGCGCCGGCGGAGAGGATGTCCTTCGTCGCGACGGCACCGAGGAGGACGACGCCGAGGACGTAGATCCCGAGCAGCACGAGCAGGGCCCCCGTCGCCACGCCGATCTGGCCCAGTGCGACGAGGAAAGCGACGTAGAGGACGCTGTACTTGACGATCTTGGGCAGCACGGAGACCTCGGGAAGCTTGACGCCGCGGAGGCGCTCGCTGACCAGCAACTCGGCCTTGTCGGCGACGACGAACCCGAGCACGACGACCAGCAACGCGATGAACACCTGGGGGATGAACGCGACGATCCGCTGCCAGAGCCAGTTCGTATCGGTCGGCTGGAACGCGAAGATGGCGGCGAGGAGCGTCACGCCGTAGACGAACCAGGAGAGCAGCCGCGAGACGATCGACACCGTCGACGTGCCGAGGCTCTGTGCCGTCCGTTCGAACGCCGTCCCTTCGACGGACTCCGGGATACCAGCGGCCTCGAGGACGCTTCGACTCACCCGGCCCAGCAGGAACCCGGCGAGCACGCCGACGAGCACGATCAGCGACACCAGCACGATCGGCCAGTCCAGTAGCCACTCGGGGATCTGCTCCGTCTCCGGAAGCTGGACCGTGGGTGCCATCTAGTACTCCTCCGGATCCAGTTCGAGGACGAGCGAACCACCTTTGAACGCCCTCACCATCCCGTCGCTCTCGGAGAGGACGATCGCCGTCGCGTTGGTGTCCCGGGTGATCGCTCCCGCTGCCATATGCCGGGTCCCCAGCCCCTTCGGGATGTCCACGCCCTCCGCGGAGGGCTCGAGGTAGCGATACGCCGAGACGATCTTCCCGGCGTCCGAGATGACGAACGCGCCGTCCAGCCGCGAGAACTCCTTGAGCATCACCTTCACGATCGGGTCGCCGACGTGGACGTGGCTCTTCTCGAAGGGGTTGTAGGACAGCGGCCGGGACTTGTTCATCACCTTGCCTGCGTCCCCGACGACGAACAGCGCCCCGACGGGCTGGCCCTTCTGTCCCTTCTTGCCGAGTTCGATGACCAGTTCGAGGACCGACCGAAGCACGTCCGGCTCCGCCCGGGTGTTCGCGAAGAGGTCGTAGACCCCCGACGTCGAGTCCGCGTCGACCCGGACCCGCGAGACGGTGTCGAGTTCCTCGTCGAAGACGGAGGAGACGCAGGCGACGACGTCGCCGTCCGCGAGCAGGTCCTGTTCGAGCGCGCCCTCGATCCCGAAGCGAACCCGATCGTAGACGTCCTTGAAGGCGACGGGGAGTTCGACGAACTCGTCGGCGTCGATGTCGTTCTCGCTCGCGACCACGACGACGTCGATCTCCGCGTCGACGAACCGCTCGTAGTAGGACGCCGTCGGCGCGAACAACAGTACGCCGTCGACCTCCCGGACGACCTCCTCGAGCAGCTCGTTCGGTTCGACCATTGGACGCACGGTCACAGGGAGAGGGAAAAAGTGTTGTGACCACGAGGCGCGCCGGCGGACGGTCGCAAGGCGATTTTGACCGAACTACTCGGCCTCCTGTCACCGTCCCGGTCGGCACCTGGGTCCCGTGGAAGTCGCGACGGGACGAGTGCGGAATCGATCGCTATCGCTCGTCGACGTCGTGCAGTTAGAACGAACCGGGGACCGAAGGGTTCGGAGGTCAGTACGCCCGATCAGCTCGGGGAGGACCGGATGTTCAGCGTCTTTCGGAGGATCTGCCCGAACCCGAACGAGCAGCCGATGTACCAGACGATCCACGCGCGCATCGGGCCGATGATCCCCTCGTTCCAGTTCACGCCGCCGGCGAGTGGCATGATCATGTCTGGCTTGCCCTCGGTGCCGACGTTGCCCTGCCCGATGGTCCACCAGAGCCAGAGGAAGACGGGGATGGTCAGCAGCATGACCCAGACCATCGGACGGAACTGCGACTTCATCATCCCGAGCTGATCGCCCATCATCTCCATCTGCTTCTCCTGGATCTGCTCGACCGCCTCGTCGTCGCCGCGCTCCTTGGCCTCCTTGCGCTTGTCCTGGATGGCGCTCATCCGGTCCTGGTAGACCGACATCGTCTCCTGGTCCATCAGGTTCGCCATCAGGAGCGAGGAGTAGAGACCGGTGAGCAGTGCAACGGCGAAGATCACCAGGTAGAACGGGAGCACGTCGAGCAGCGGTCCAAGCGCGAGGTCGATGACACCGCCGACAGCGTTCTGGACGGGGTCGAAGTAGTACCCGACCATCATCATGACGGCGCCGACCGCCGCGATCTTGTCCCACTGCGACCAGGAGGCTGCCTCCTCTGCCTCCTCGTCGATCTCGGGAATGTCGGAGAAGTCGAGGTCCACGACCTCCGCGTCGGCGTCGCCGTCGAGCGCAGCGGAGACGCCGTCGGGATCAGTGAGTTCGAACCCGTCGTCAGCGCTCTTGAGGAGCCCCGTTTCGATGATGCGACCCCACTGGCCACTCGTGAGGTCGCCGTCGACGTCCTCCCAGGTCACGCTGCCACCGTTGGCGGTCGCGACCGAGTGGACCGTCCGGAGGGCGTCCTCCATGTCTTCGCCCTCCGCGACGAGTTCCTGTACCTTCCGCGCGGTCCGTGCCATTGCCGAAGTTAATGAAGGGGCCGTAATCAACCTTTCACATCGGTCCCCTCGCGGATTCCAACGTCATCGACGCGCAGCGGCTTTCCAGAACGATGACTGGAGTCCCTCGCTGAACGAACTTGCCCGGGAGCGAACACTGTGTTGATAGGGAATCGCGAAACGAGCTACAGCGCGTCCTCGATCGCGGCCTCGAGGTCCGCCCAGACCTCGTCGGGGGCCTGCTCGCCGTCGATGCGTGCGAGGTCGCCCTCCTCGTCGTAGAACTCGACGACTGGCAGGGTGTTCTCCTCGAAGACGCGGAGTCGCTCGCGGGCGGTCTCCTCGGTATCGTCGTCCCGCTGGATGAGGTCGCCGCCGCACTCGTCGCAGACGCCCTCCTCCTCGGGCGGCGCGTACTTGACGTGGAAGTTCGCACCGCAGTCCTCACAGACGCGGCGGCCGGTCAACCGGTCGATGAGTTCCTCGTCAGCGACCTCGAAGTAGGCCGCGACGTCGAGATCCGTGATCTCGGCGAGGTACTCCGCCTGGTCGAGGTTCCGGGGGTAGCCGTCGAGGACGAAGCCGTCCGCGTCGTCGAGGGCTGCCTGCACGATCTCGTTGACGACCGGGTCGGGCACGAGTTCGCCCGCCTCCATGAACGAGCGAGGCGTTCCGTGCTCGGTCTCCATGTCCTTGTTCGCGCGGAGTGCGTCGCCAGTCGTGACGTGCTCGACGCCGTACTCCTCGACGAGATTCGAACTCTGCGTCCCCTTGCCGGCGCCCGGTGCACCAAGCAGCAGGATCTTCGGCTGGCTCATACTCAAGCGAAGTCCGGGGGCGCGTAAAACGTTGCAGGATTCGGTTCGTCCGGCCGCTTCACGCACTGGACGAGCGTCCTCTCTCCCGTCGTGTGCTTCGCCCGTCTCACGCGGCTCGTTCGGCCCCGTCTCCAGTGGTCTGCTCGGCACCGGTTCGCCGCTTGGCGGCGTCCGCGGCGTCGACCGCCTCCGCCACGGTGACCATCGCATCGATTCGCGCTTCGAGTCGGTCGGTGACGAGCGGGAGCCCCCGCCGCTCGTCACTCACCGTCGCCGGGTCGGCACTGATCTCCTCCCGGAGCCGCTCCTCGATGGCATTGCCGAAGAACCCCCCCATGGTGCTTAGATCCTCGGGGAGCGCGTCGAGGATGGTCTCGGCGGGATCGCCGACGGTCACCCCGTCGGGGCTGCCTGGAACCTGGAGCGCCAGGTCGACCTCCTGGGTCAGTATCTCTCGGGCGATCGGTTCGTTCGCTGCACCGATCACGGCGTAGCCGTCGCCGACCGGGACCACCTCGGCTTCGTCCGGTACGTCGTCCATGGCATCTGCATCGGAGCCGGACCCCTCTTCGATCAGGATGAACCCCTCGGACATCGGGCGATCGAGTTCGGCCAGCACCCGCGTGTGTGTCGTAGTCGAGGTTCCCCCTTCTCCCCCGCTCGAGTGCCGTTCTTTCCAGGTCTCGACGCGCACGGGCCGGCCGCGCTTCTCGCCGACGAAGTTCGGCGGACCGCCGAACAGGCCGCCGCCTTCCTTCGAGAGCCCGAGTGACTTCCCCGTCCGGACGAACGATCGGTTCACGAGGATCCCGCTGAAGATCGCCGTCGCGAACACCGACCCGATCAGCCCAATGAAGCCGTATCCCGCGTGGACTGGCATTTGGGAGGCTTCGACGTATGGCTCGGCGTTTCCAGAGTAGATGAGCGCCGCGGGCACGCCGAGTATCAGGAACACGAATATCGGCAACGCACTGTACAGGTTGTATTTCCATCCCATACTTCGAATCCATCGGACGAACCGGCAGCCAGTCCCTTGTAGCCACTCGCCAAGTACTTGGAGGGGCCGCTGGACGGGCGATCATTCGTCGCTTCTGCGGTATTGTCTTGAGGTTCGCGGTTCGGTGGCTTTTCCACCGTTGCTGCGCAGCTACCACCATGACCAGATTCGACGCGAGCACCCCCGACGATCGTCGTGCGCTCGTCGCCGACGCGATCCGCGCCCACCGCGAACGCGGGAGCGTCTTCTGCACCCTCGAGGCTGGCTCCCCACCGCCGGATCACGCGACGACGGACGACGCCGCTATCGATGGCGACGACGCCGTCCAGGATGCAGACAGCGTCGTCTCTGATGCCGAACGCCCCGCCCCCGACGTCCCCGAGGCCGACTCTGGTGACGGAACCCTTGACGGCGAGCCCGACGCTCCTGCCTGGATCCAGTTCAGCGATCCCGAGTCCCAGCTCAACCTCGATTGCACGGACGAGGAGTACGACCGGATCACCGACGTCCTCTCCACTGCCGGTGCGTTCACGATCGACGAACAGGCGTCCCCGGAGGAGGCGGAGGGGCGGAACCTCCGCGTCACGGCCTACGCTGACCCGGATCGCATCGGGCAGGTCGTCGATCGCATCTTCGTCGAGGGGTTCGGGTACGACGAGGACTACCGGCTCTGGGCCACCGAGATCTGAGTGCCGGCTGCCCACTGTGATCGAGGTCGTCTGCACAAATCACGGGTGTCGTGAGATTCGGTCGTCGAACGGCTTCGCTCGACTCCCGAGCCGTTTCCGGGTAGGTGTGAAGGAGGCTTCCAGAGCGTCGTTGGCTGCTTTGCCCGTCGGATCGGTGCAGGCGTTCAGCTGAGGTCGAACAGCTCCGCGGCCTGCTCCATGTCCTTGTCGCCACGGCCGCTGCAGTTGACGACGATGACGTCGTGCTCGTCGGCGAGATCTTCGGCGAGCGCGATGGCGTGACTGGTCTCGAGTGCCGGAATGATCCCTTCCTCCTCGGAGAGCGTCCGGAAGGCGTCCATCGCTTCGTCGTCGGTGACGGCGTGGTACTCCGCGCGACCCATCTCCCGGAACATCGCGTGCTCGGGGCCGACGCCGGGGTAGTCGAGGCCAGCAGACACCGAGTGCACCTCGACGTCCTCGTCGATCACGCGGGTCTGCATCCCGTGGATGACGTCGTCGGTACCGGTATCGAGCGGTGCCGCGTGGCGCTTCGAATCCGCGCCTTCACCGCCGCCCTCGGCCCCGTAGAAGTCGACCTCCTCGTCGTCGCGGAAGGCGTGGAAGAGTCCGATCGCGTTCGACCCGCCACCGACGCAGGCCACGCAGGCGTCGGGGAGCCGCCCCTCGCGCTCCTGAATCTGTTCGCGGGCCTCCCGACCGATGACGGACTGGAACTCGCGGACCATCCGCGGGAACGGATCCGGTCCGACCACGGAGCCGACGAGGTAGTGCGTGTCCTCGACGTTCTGGGCGAAATCCTCGAGAGCGGCGTCGACGGCGTCGGCGAGCCCCTCGCCGCCGCGAGTGACCTCGTTGACCTCGGCGCCCATCAGCCGCATCCTGAAGACGTTCATCTTCTGGCGCTCGACGTCCTTCTTGCCCATGTAGATCTCCGTGTCGAGGTCGAGCATCGCGCCGACCATCGCCGTCGCGGTGCCGTGCTGGCCCGCGCCAGTCTCGGCGATGAGCCGTTCTTTCCCCGCGGCCCTCGCGAGGAGGCCCTGCCCGACGGTGTTGTTGATCTTGTGCGCGCCGCCGTGGAGCAGGTCCTCGCGCTTGAGGTAGATCTCCGCGCCGAAGCGATCCGAGAGCCCCTTCGCGTGGTAGAGCGGCGTGGGCCGACCCGCGTACTCTTCCAGCGTCGCGTGCAAGTTCGCTTTGAACTCGTCGTCGCCCAGGACGACGTTCTCGAATGCCTCTGTGAGGTGGTCGAGTGGCTCCTCCATCACTGGCGGAACGTGGCGTCCCCCGTAGCTGCCGAACGAACCGTCGTCTGCTGGCATACCGACCGAATGGCGTCGCCGCTCGCACTAATACGTACCGACAGTTTCGTACATCGATGGTGATGGACCGGCGAAGCACGTCACACTGTCACGCGGGAAACCAGGTGTGGCGCTCACTGGGCCGGCGATTCCGGTAGCTCCTCGGCCTGCCCTCGAAGCCGCTCCACCGCGGCTGGGTGACCGTTCGCGAGGAGTTCGACCGTGTCACCCTCGTAGCTGACGTCCGCGACCGACAGTTCGTCGTAGGCTTTCGATACCAGCCCCATGGTCGCCGAGCAGTTCGGCAGCGTCAACTCGACTCGCTCGGCCGGCAAGGCGTCATCGAGCCGCCGCCCGAGCGTATCGATGCCGGATCCCGCCAGTGCGCTGATCGCGATCGGTTCCGTCTCGGGCAGCCGCTCCCGAACCTGCTCCCGTCGCTCCGCGACCGTCCCCTCGTCCGTTGCGTCGACCTTGTTCAACACCGGTAGCACCGGTGCGTCGGTCCGCCCGGTCAGCGTCTCGATCGCCGTCGCCAGTCGCGTCTCGAAGCGATCGACCGGGGCGCTCGCGTCGAGCACCAGCAACACGGCGTCCGCGGTCCCCACCGCCCGGAGCGTCGATCGGAACGATCGGACGAGCCAGTGTGGCAGGTCGCTGACGACGCCGACCGTGTCGGTGAGCAGCACCCGGCGGCCTTCGATCGTCGCTCGGCGGGTCGTCGTCTCCAGGGTCTCGAAGAGCCGGTCCTCGACGGTGACGCGCTCGGCGAGGTCGTCGTGCTTCGAATTGGCGTCGTTCGCCGCAGTCGGATCGTCGTTCGCTGCACTCTGATCTTCGCTCGCAACAATCGGGTCTCCTGACGGCGCGCTCGGATCGTCGTTCGCACCACGTGATCCGTGAGTCATCGCCTCGTCATCGGCCAGTCGGCGCAACAGCGTCGACTTCCCGGCGTTGGTGTAGCCCGCGACGGCGACGTGATCGAATCCCTGCTCGCTCCGCCGTTCGCGACGCTGTTCGACGACTACCTGCGTCGATTCGAGCGCCGATTCGAGCGCCTCGATTCGCTCGTCGACGTGTTTGATCTCGCCCTGTTCGCTCGCCTCGAACTCGCCCAGCGTTCGGCGCTCGTTCGCGGCGTCCTCTTCGAGTTTGAGCGCAGCCCGCACCCGCTTGCGTTCGTACCGTAGTTCGGCGAGTTCGACCTGTAACTGGGCGGCCCGGTCGGTCGCCCGGTCCGCGAATATCTCGAGGACCAGCCGATACCGGCCGAGCACTCGCGTTTCGGGCGGACACAGCTCCTCGAGGTGATAGGCTTGCTGTGGAGTCACCCGGTCGTCGACCAGGATTGCGTCGGCGGCCGTTTCTGCTGCCAGGTCGGCCAGCTCCTCGGCCTTCCCGCGGCCCACGTGGTAGGTCGAATCCTCCGCGCGCCGCTGACCGACTGTCTCGATCACCTCGTAGCCTGCCGTCTCGGCGAGGCCGCGTAACTCGGTCGCGTCGATCGGTTCGTCTCGTCGTCTTCGTACCGCGATTGCTTGCATGGATGTCGATAGCTGTCGCTCTCGATTCGATCCGTCGCGGCCTCGATAGAGTGCGACCCCCGGCATCTGTGCCGGTAACCCTCCTCGGTCGCACCCGGTCCGGTCCCGACGGACGCGTCGCTCGAACGTGTCGTACGTCGAGAGCGCGTCGCGGCAGTCCCTGCAACCGTCTCGTAGCCGTCGATCCAGAACTGCGAAGCACGTTGCTCCGACGGTGTCGGAGCGACGAGCAACTGCCGGGACGGCACGAGAGCGTGGTGCTCACGTGCCAGCGACGAACGCTCCCGGTCAGCAGGAAATGGTCATCGGATACTCCTTTCTTCCGCCGAGATCGTGAAAAACGTTGCGCTGCCGTCTGCGGAGCGTGCTACTCTTCGTCGGCGGCCTGGCTCCCGTCGGCGGCTTCGCCGGCGGACTCCTCCTGCTCCGCCCCGCTTTCCTCGGATTCGGGTGCCGAGTCGGCGACCTGGTCGGCGTCATCGTCCGCGCCTTCCTCGTCCGAATCGTCGGCTTCGCTCACGTCCAGCACGGCGACGTCCGCGACGGCGTCACCCTCCTCGATGCCCATCACGATGACGCCCATCGTGTTCCGGCCGACGACGGAGACGTCGGCGGCGCGGGTCCGCATGATCTGCCCGTCCTCGGAGTAGAGCACGAGGTGGTCGTCGGCGTCGACGGCCTCGACGGCGACGGTCGGCCCGTTACGGTCGACGGTCTCGATGTCGACGAGCCCCTTGCCGTTGCGGGACTGCGGCCGGTATTCGGTGAGCTTCGTGCGCTTGCCGTAGCCGTTCCGGGTCACCGTCAACAACTCGCCGCTGGGATCGTCGATCGCGGTGACGCCGGCGACTTCGTCGTCGCCGACGAGTTCGATTCCGCCCACCCCGCGGGCGCTCCGGCCCATCGCGCGGGCATCGGTTTCGGGGAAGCGGATGGCCATCCCCTGCTCGCTGGCGATCAGGAGGTCGTCGTCGCCGGAGGTCATCGCGACGTCGACGATCGCGTCGTCGGGATCGACGTCAGCGGCGATGATCCCCGTCGAGAGGACGTTCTCGAAGGCTGTCGCAACCGTCCGCTTGACGTACCCGTTCTTCGTCGCCGTAACGACGTAGCCGTCGGTGTCGATCTCGTCGTAGGCCAGGACGGTGGCGATCGTCTCCCCGTCCTCGAGGTCGAGGAAGTTGATGGCAGCCGTGCCGCGGGCCGTCCGCCCCATCTCGGGGATCTCGAAGCCGCGGGTTTCGTAGACCTCACCGGACTCGGTGAACCAGAGGAGGTGGTCGTGGGTGTTCGCGGTGAACACCCTGGAGACGCGGTCGCCCTCCTTGACGTCGGCGCCGATCACCCCTTTGCCACCGCGGCGCTGGTCGTCGAACCGCGCGGCGGGCATGCGCTTCACGTAGTCCTGCTCGGTCAGGACGAAGACGGACTCTTCCTCGGGGATGAGGTCCTCGTGGGTAACCGTGCCGTCGTCCTCGACGATCCGGGTCCGCCGGTCGTCGTCGTACTCGTCTTTGACCTCGCGGAGCTCCTGCTTGATGACGGCCATCAGCTCCTCCTCGTCGCCGAGGATCGTCTCGAGGCGCTCGATCTCGGCCTGTACGTCCTCGTACTCCTCGCGGATCTCCTGGGCCTCCATCGAGGTCAGGCTGCCGAGTTGCATCCGCACGACGTGCATGGCCTGCTCCTCGGTGAACTCGAACTCCTCCTGGAGCCCCTCGACCGCGGTGGCGCGGTCCTCGGAGTTCCGGATCAGTTCGACGACGTCGTCGATGTTGTCGAGTGCGTGCAGCCGACCTTCGAGGATGTGGGCGCGGTGTTCGGCCTCCTCGAGGTCGTACTCGCTACGTCGGCGAACGACCTCGCGACGGTGGTCGACGTACTCTTGCAGGGCCTGTTTGAGCGTGAGGACCTGGGGCTGGCCGTCGACGAGCGCGAGCAGGATGACGCTGAACGTGCGCTCGAGGTGGTGTTCGAGCAGCTGGTTCTCGACGAGTTCGACGTTCGCGCCGCGCTTGCACTCGACGACGACGCGGACGCCCTCGCGGTCGGACTCGTCGCGGAGGTCGGAGATCCCCTCGATCGTCCCGTCGTTGACGTCCTCGGCGATCCGCTCGACCATCCGCGCTTTGTTCTGCTGGTAGGGCAACTCGGTGACGACGATCCGGTCCTTGCCGTTCTCGTCCCGCTGGACCTCGTACTCCGCGCGGAGCCGTAGCCGGCCGCGGCCGCCGGAGTAGGCCTTGTAGATGGCGTCCCGGCCGACGATGTTCGCGCCCGTCGGGAAGTCGGGGCCGGGGACGTGCTCCATCAGGTCCCGGACCGTCGCGTCTGGGTTGTCGATGAGGTGGACGACCGCGTCGATCACCTCGCCGAGGTTGTGCGGTGGGACGTTGGTCGACATCCCGACCGCGATTCCCGACGCACCGTTGACCAGCAGGTTCGGGAACGCGGCGGGGAGGACCTCCGGCTCCTGGAGGCGGTCGTCGTAGTTGGACTGGAAGTCGACGGTGTCCTTCTCGATGTCGGCGAGCAGTTCCTCGGAGATCTCCGACATCCGGGCCTCCGTGTACCGCATCGCCGCGGGCGGATCGCCGTCCATCGACCCGAAGTTCCCCTGGCCGTCGACCAGCGGGTACCGCATCGAGAAGTCCTGGGCCATCCGCACGAGGGCGTCGTAGATCGGGCTGTCGCCGTGTGGGTGGTAGTCACCCATCGTCTCCCCGACGATCGAGGAGCACTTCCGGTGGCCAGAGTTGCTCGTGACGCCCATCTCGTGCATCGCGAAGAGAATGCGCCGGTGGACGGGCTTGAGACCGTCACGGACGTCTGGGAGTGCCCGGCCCGCGATGACCGACATCGCGTAGTCGATGTAGCTCTGCTCCATCTCGTCCTCGACGCGGACCGCTTCCACGTCGGCGGCCTCGATGGTGTTCTCCTGTGGCAGGTCGGAGCTCATCGCTCACCTCGTCGAGTCGTCCGCTGCGTCAGGGGTCGTGAAGATCGTGTCATGTGTGGCTGGATAGTAGTGGGAAATTCGGCCCTGATCGGTCAGATGTCGACCCACTCTGCCTCGGGGGCGTGCTCTTCGATGAACTGCTTCCGCGGTTCGACGGCGTCGCCCATGAGCACCGAGAACATGCGATCCGCCGCGGCGGCGTCCTCGACCGTGATGCGCTTGAGCCGTCGGTTCTCCGGATTCATCGTCGTCGCCCAGAGCTGCTGGGGGTTCATCTCGCCGAGGCCCTTGAACCGCTGGACCTGGGTGGGGTTACCGTCGCACTTCTCCTCGACGATGCGATCCCGCTCGGCGTCGGTCATCGCGTCGTAGGTGTCGCCACGGTAGCGGATCCGGTAGAGCGGTGGTTTGGCGGCGTAGACGTAGCCGGCCTCGAGCAGGGGCTGCATGTGGCGGTAGAACAGCGTGAGGAGGAGCGTCCGAATGTGGGCGCCGTCGACGTCGGCGTCCGTCATGATGATGATCTTCTTGTAGCGGGCCTCCTCCATGTCGAACTCGTCGCCGATCCCGGTACCGATCGCCGTGATGAGCGACCGGATCTCGTTGTTCTCGAGGATCCGATCGAGGCGGTGTTTCTCAACGTTGAGGATCTTCCCCTTGATCGGGAGGACGGCCTGATTCTCGGGGTTCCGGGCCTGCTTCGCGGAGCCACCCGCTGAATCGCCCTCCACGACGAACAGCTCCGCTTCGTTGGGGTCCTGCACCTGGCAATCGGAGAGCTTTCCGGGAAGTGCGGTGTTCTCGAGCGCCGACTTCCGCCGGGTCAGTTCTTCGGCCTTCTTCGCTGCCATCCGTGCCTTCGCGGCCTCGACGGCCTTGGAAATCACCGCACGAGCGGTGTCGGGGTGCTCCTCGAAGTACGTGCCGAGGTGCTCGTGGACGGCGCTCTCGACGACGCCGCGGACTTCGGAGTTCCCGAGCTTCGTCTTCGTCTGGCCCTCGAACTGCGGGTCGGGGTGCTTGATCGAGATCACGGCGGTGAGCCCCTCGCGGATGTCGTCTCCTTTGAGGGTGCCGTCGATGTCCGACAGCATCCCCTCGTCGGTGGCGTAGTCGTTGATCGTCCGCGTGAGCGCGGTCTTGAAGCCCGTCATGTGCGTGCCGCCCTCACGGGTGTTGATGTTGTTCGCGAAGGCGTGCAGTGACCCCTGGAGTTCCTCGGTGGCCTGCATCGCGACTTCGACGTGAACCTCGCCTTCCGCGCCGGCAGCGATCTCCGAATCCTCGAAGTAGATCACGTCCTCGTGGAGGACGGACTTCGTCTCGTTGAGGTACTGGACGAACTCGCGGATGCCACCCTCGTACTCGAAGACGGAGCGGGTCGGTTCACCTGTTGCATCGTCCTCGGCCTCCGCATCCTCATCGACGTCTCGCTCGTCGGTCAGGACGATCTGGACGCCGGAGTTGAGGAAGGCAAGTTCGCGGAGCCGGTTCTCCAGCGTGGAGAAGGAGAAGTCGGTGGTCTCGAAGATGTCGTCGTCCGGCCAGAAGCGGATCTCGGTGCCCGTGTCCTCCTCGTCCTCGAGGTCGCGGACGCGTTCGAGGTCGCCCGCGGGCTCGCCGCCGCGGAACGACTGGCGCCAGAGCGCGCCGTCGCGCTTGACCTCGACGTCGAGCTGCTGGGAGAGGGCGTTCACCACGGAGACGCCGACGCCGTGGAGCCCGCCGGAAACCTGGTAGGACTTGTTGTCGAACTTCCCGCCGGCGTGGAGAACCGTCATGATGACCTCGACGGCCGGCCGGTCGTACTCGGCGTGGGTGTCCACCGGGATCCCGCGACCGTCGTCGGAGACGGTGACGGAGTCGTCGTCGTGGATCGTCACGCCGATCGAGTCGCAGTAGCCCGCCAGCGCCTCGTCGATCGCGTTGTCGACGACCTCGTAGACCAGGTGGTGGAGCCCCCGACCGTCCGTTGACCCGATGTACATCGCGGGTCGTTTCCGGACGGCCTCGAGGCCTTCCAGCACCTGAATTTCCTCGGCGCCGTAGGCCGGATCCTCGCCGTTCATAAAACCTGATTCCGCCTTGACGGGGAGGGGTCATAAATCCCCGCATGCGCGCTCGCGCGCGAGCGAGCAGGAACGACTATTCTTCGGGGCGAACGCGACCGAAGGATACCGCGTTCAAGAAGGGGCGCGACCGCTTTCGCGCAGGTGCTACGACCGGAATACGATCCTGTCGAGTGGGTAGCGATCCCACGTCCGCTATCTCGACCGCACCGCCGTCGATCGCTTCCGGCTCCACTTTCACCCTGGTTGCGCACGACTTATACCACGCCGGCCGCTACCCGGACCGTAATGACGTCCTTCCAGCAGACCCTCGGCGCCGAGGAGGGGGTCGCCGAGGAGCTCGCCGAGACGCAGCGAGCCATCTCCATCGCGGAGTTCTTCGAGAAGAACAAGCACATGCTCGGGTTCGACAGCGGGGCCCGAGGACTCGTCACAGCCGTCAAAGAGGCGGTCGACAACGCGCTCGACGCGACGGAGGAAGCGGGTATTCTGCCGGACATCTACGTGGAGATCGAGGAAGTGGGCGACTACTACCGGCTCACGGTCGAGGACAACGGGCCGGGGATCACGAAAGAACAGTTGCCCAAGATCTTCGGAAAGTTGCTGTACGGCTCGCGATTCCACGTTCGCGAGCAGAACCGCGGGCAGCAGGGGATCGGGATCTCCGCGGCCGTGCTCTACTCCCAACTCACCAGCGGGAAACCCGCGAAGATCACGAGTCGGCCGAAGGGTGCCGAGCGTGCCCAGTACTTCGAACTGATCATCGACACCGACGAGAACGAGCCCGAGATCCGCGCCGAGGAGGAGACGACCTGGGACCGACCCCACGGGACCCGGATCGAACTCGAGATGGAGGCGAACATGCGGGCCCGCCAACAGCTTCGGAACTACATTCGGGCGACCGCCGTCGTCAACCCCCACGCCCGCCTCGAACTTCGCGAACCCGGGCTCGACGAGCCGCTCAAGTTCGAACGAGCGACCGACGAACTTCCCGCAGAGACCGACGAGATTCGTCCTCACCCACACGGCGTCGAACTGGGCACGCTCCTCAAGATGCTCCAGTCGACGGATTCACACTCCGTTTCGGGCTTCCTCCAGGGCGAGTTCACCCGCGTGGGCAAAAAGACCGCCGACGGCATCATCGACTCGTTCCGCGACGAGCACTACGGCCGCGAGCTGTCGTGGTCGACGCCGGGGGCCCACGAGGACGCGGACGTCCGTCGTGCCGTCCAGCAGGCCGTCTCCAACAAGGGAAAGGAGGCGACCGCAGACTTCGCGGACAGAATCGCGAACGTTCTCGAGGAACGGGAGCGAGTGAGCTACCACGCGCTCGAGACGATCGTCGACAACGCAGGCGACGCCGTGGAGGAGGAGTATCCGAAGGCGTTCGGCAGCACCGTCCGACAGAACGCCGTCGAAGCCGTCTGGGGGCAGGTAACGGGCGATGCTGCTGCAGCCGACGCGGAGGCTGCCGATGTCGATCCCGACGCCGAAACCCGACGCCGTGCCGACGTCTACGCGCTGGTCAACGACGCGACGAGCGACCGGAAGGACGACGCGACGGTCGAGGGACTGGCCCGTCGGATCGCCGAGAAGCTCACGAACGAGACCGGCGAGCGCGACCGGCTGACCCGAGACGACCTCGAGGACTACGTCGCCAGGTCGGCGGACATGACCGAGAAGCAGGACGACGACGCCTCGATCGGCGACACCGCCCGGGAGAACATCGTCGAGGCGATCTGGGAGATCACCCGGACGGTTCCAGACGACCCGCCGAAAGTCCGATCGCTCTCGGACGATCGCGACGCCGCGAGCGCGCTGCTGGAGGGGATGCGTGCCGTCGACGTGATGGCGCCGCCGACCTCCTGTCTCGCGCCGATCACTGACGAGCTGATCGAGGCCGGTCTCAAGAAGGAATACGACGCCGACTTCTACGCCGCGTCGACGCGGGACGCCGACGTCCACGGCGGCGATCCGTTCATCGTCGAGGCCGGCATCGCGTACGGCGGCGAGATCGACGAGGAGGGCTCCGTCGACGTGATGCGCTTCGCGAACCGCGTCCCGCTGGTCTATCAGCGCGGTGCGTGTGCCACGACGGACGTGGTGAAGTCGATCGGGTGGCGGAACTACAACCTCGAACAGCCCGGCGGTTCGGGCATCCCGAACGGCCCGGCCGTCGTCATGATCCACGTCGCGTCGACGAACGTCCCCTTCACCAGCGAGTCCAAGGACGCCGTGGCGAACGTGCCCGCGATCGAGGACGAGATCGAACTGGCGATCCGGGAGGCCGCTCGGGAGCTCAAATCCTTCCTCAACAAGCGCCAGTCGATGCAACAGCGCAAGCGCAAACAGAACAAGCTCGCGGAGATCCTGCCCCAGATGGCCACGAAAGTCGCGGAAGTCACCGAGCAGGACGAGCCGATGTTCGACGACGCGCTAGCCCGCATCATGAACAACGTCCTTATCGAGCGCGAGGTCGAGGAGAACGGCGACGGCACGGCGGTCTCGGTCACCGTCGAGAACAATAGCGATCGCTCGGAGTCGCCCAAACTCACTGAAATCGTCACTGCCGAACCGCGGGACGTCTCCGGGGACGCCAGCGTCACCGAAATGGACGGGGAGTACTTCCTCACCTGGGAGCCCTCCGTCGGCGGGGGTGAGTCGGCCACCCTCGCGTACGAGACCGACGCCGACGCCGAGTACGACCTCCAGGTCGACGGCGTCGAGGACGCGAAGCTAACCGTGAGCGAGTGACCAGCCAGTTCGATCACCTTACCACTACACCAATGACAGCCGACACCCGACTCAACGAGGAAGAGGCCCGCGAGCAGCTGATCGACCTCGCCGCGGACATCTACGACCAGATGAACGCCGGCGAGATTCCGAACATGACGATCCCGACCCGGACGAAATCCAACATCGAGTACTCCGAGGAGGAGGACGTCTGGGTCTACGGTGACCGGACGTCGACCAGATCCGCAAACAGCGTCCGCGGGGCGCGGAAGCTCCTCAAGGCCGTCTACACCGTCGACTTCCTCGCCGACCAGCTCGACCAGGACCGCTCCTCGACGCTCCGGGAGCTGTACTACCTCTCCGAATCCTGGGACAACGACGAGGCGCAGTTCAACGATCAGGACGAGTCGAACCAGCTCGTCGAGGACCTGGAGATCGTCACCGAGGTCACCCGCGAGGACTTCCACATGCGGCCCGAGGAGTCCGGCGCGAAGGTGATGGGACCGCTGCACCTCCGCGAACAGACGAACCGCGGCGACCGCGAGATCCACTGCCAGCTCGACGTCGGTCAGGGCGGCTACCAGATCCCGAACAACCCTGACACGATCGAGTTCCTGGATCACGACGCCGAGTTCGTCATGTGCGTCGAGACCGGCGGCATGCGGGACCGCCTCGTCGAGAACGGTTTCGACGAGGAGTACAACGCGATCGTCGTCCACCTCGGCGGCCAGCCGGCGCGAGCGACCCGCCGACTCACGAAGCGCCTCCACGACGAACTCGATCTGCCGGTCGTCGTGTTCACTGACGGTGACCCCTGGTCCTACCGGATCTACGGCTCGGTCGCGTACGGATCGATCAAGTCCGCCCACCTCTCGGAGTACCTCGCGACGCCGGAGGCGGAGTTCATCGGCATCCAGCCCGAGGATATCGTGGAGTACGACCTGCCGACGGACCCGCTCTCGGATTCGGACGTCAACGCCCTCGAGAGCGAACTCGAGGACCCGCGCTTCCAGACCGACTACTGGCGCGAACAGATCGAGCTCCAGCTCGACATCGAGAAGAAGTCCGAACAGCAGGCGTTGGCTTCCCACGGGCTCGACTTCGTGACCGAGACCTACCTCCCCGAGCGCCTCGAGGAGATGGGCCATCTCTGACCGTCGCTGCTGATTGCAGGTAGTTCCACGTCGGGGGCTTCGAGCGAGCTATTTGGCTTTTCTCGGCACGTGGTTACGATGTCATCGCCCGTGGTCCGAGGGAGTCGGCCGGGGAAACCACCAGTGCCTACAGGCGGCCTGCTAAGCTGACGGTCACGATCGAACGCCCCCGGGAGTCGCCCTTCGGCCGTGGGGGCGAGACGAGGCGCTTACCACGCTGCCCTCCTAACCCCGTCCATGGCAGACTCCGAAGGGCTCTCCCGGGAGCAGTTCCGGTTGCTGCTCTTGGTCGCGATCGGCATCGGTGCAGTCCTCCTGCTCGCGATCATCGGCGTCACTGCGGCCTCTGTCGTCTGGGGAACTGGCGGCGGTGGCGGGGCGCCGACCGCGGCGTTCGAGGTCCAGACGATCGACCGATCCGACGGCGTCGCCGCCAACGTCTCACACGCCGGGGGCGACGCGGTGAATCCCGAATCGATCGTCGTCGAGGTCAACGGGGAGCCCCGCGGAACGTGGACGGAACTCGGCGGCCAGGGGCCGGACATCGTCGCTCGGGGGCACCAACTGGTGCTGGACGACGTGGCTCCCGGCGACTCCATTGCCGTCGTCTGGACCGGCGACGACGAACGGGTGGAACTCGGTCGGGGGACGATCCGTCCTGGGTAGAGCGGCGTCACTGATGGGATCCGGTCAGCGTCCGCGAAGCAGCTGGAACGTATCGGGTATCGGAGTGATGTCTGACGAATACTTATGCCGCTGGCGCGGGGGCGTTACTGTATGTCGAACCGGGTAGAGGAGCTCGAGACGACGGTTTCGGCGCTCGAGTCGACGATCGAGGGACTGACAGAGGAGCTCGTGGAGACCAAAGAGCGGCTCCGCGTGATCGAATCGAAGCTAGACGTCGACGCAGCCGACGTCGTGCAGGAAACGCCGATCCGAGAGGCGCCAGCAGAGGACGGACCGACCACGGAGGCGGCGCCCGACGAGGTCGAACAGGCAGTCGAAGCGGATAAGGAGGCGGAGAGTGAGGAACCAGCAGAGACCGAGGGGACCGGTGAGCTGGGCGACGACATCATCGTCGCCTGAGCGCCGGCCCCTCAACGGGCCCAGAAGGCATGCACATCCAGGAAATCGTCCTCGAGAACTTCAAGAGCTTCGGACGGAAGACCCGTATCCCGCTCTACGAGGACTTCACGACCATCTCCGGGCCCAACGGATCTGGCAAATCCAACATTATCGACGCCGTTCTCTTCTCGCTCGGCCTCGCACGGACCAGAGGTATCCGTGCCCGGAAACTGACGGATCTCATCTATAATCCGGGCCACGAGGCAGGTGCTGACTCCCCCGGCCCGAAGGAGGCCACCGTCGAGGTCGTTCTCGACAACGGCGACGGCAAGCTCTCCAGGGCGCAGGTCGTCAACGCCGCCGGGACGGAGAAAGTCGGCGACGTCGAGCAGATCCGTATTCGCCGACGCGTCAAGGAAACCGAGGACAACTACTACTCGTACTACTACCTCAACGACCGTTCGGTCAACCTCTCGGACATCCAGGACCTGCTCGCCCAGGCCGGCGTCACCCCGGAGGGGTACAACGTCGTGATGCAGGGCGACGTTACGGGGATCATCAACATGACGTCGGGCGAGCGCCGGGAGATCATCGACGAGATTGCCGGCGTCGCGGAGTTCGACGCGAAGAAGGCCGACGCCCTGGAGGAACTCGAGGTCGTCCAGGAGCGCATCGACGAAGCCGAACTCCGGATCGAGGAGAAGCAAGAACGCCTCGACCAGCTAGCCGACGAGCGTGAGACCGCCCTCGAGTATCGCGACCTCCGTGAGGAGAAGAAAGAGTACGAGGGCTACCTCAAGGCCGCCGAACTCGAGGAGAAGCGCGAGGAACGCGAGGAACTGGCGGACGAGATCGAGGCCGGCGAGGCCGACCTCGAGGAGCTGAAATCCGATCTCGACGAGCGCCAGGGGCGCGTCACGCGGCTGCAGGAGGATCTCGAGGATCTGAACGCCGAGATCGAGCGCAAGGGCGAGGACGAGCAGATGGAGCTCAAACGCGAGGTCGACGCGATCCAGAACTCCATCGCACGCCTCGAGGACAAGATCGAACTCGCGGAAGAACGGATCGAGGAGGCCGAGGCCCGCCGGAAGGACGCGTTCGTCAAACTCGACCGGAAGAACGAGGAGATCGACGAACTCGAACGCCAGATCCGCGAGACGAAGGTCGAGCAGTCCTCGGTCAAGTCGGAACTGGAGGAGCGCCAGGAGGCCCTCGAGGACGTCGAGGCGAAGATCGACGCCGTCGACACCGAGTTCGAGGCGCTGAAGGACGAGCTCCAGACCCACAAGCAGGACCGGGAGGAGCTCCGCAGCGAGAAGAACGAGCTCCAGCGCGAACAGGATCGACTCCTCGACCAGGCCCGTCGTCGCTCCAGCGAGATCGACGAGGCGAAGGCAGAGCGCGAATCCCTCGAGGAGCAGTTGCCCGAACTCGAAGCCGAGCGCGACGACCTCGAATCGGAGCTGCGCAAGGCCGAGGCCAACCGCGAGAACATCGCCGAGGTCGTCGACGACCTGCAGGCGGAGAAACGCGAGCAACAGGAGGAACTCGACGCTCTCGACGACGAGATCCAGGCGAAACAACAGGAGTACGCGCAGCTCGAGGCCCAGGCCGGTGACAACGGCGATTCCTCCTACGGCCGCGCAGTCTCCACGATCCTGAACGCCGACAAGCCGGGCGTCCACGGCACGGTCGCCCAGCTCGGTAGTGTCGAGGATCGGTACGCGACGGCCTGTGAGACCGCTGCAGGTGGCCGTCTCGCGAACGTCGTGGTCAACGACGACGGCGTCGGCGAGGAGTGCATCGAGTACCTGAAGGCCCAGAACGCGGGGCGCGCCACCTTCCTGCCGCTGACGGAGATGGACAAGCGTGGGCTGCCGAGCGCGCCCGACGACCCCGGCGTCGTCGACTTCGCGTACAACCTCGTCGACTTCGGCGGGGAGTACGAGGGGATCTTCTCCTACGTGCTCGGGGACACGCTCGTCGTCGAGGACATGGAGACGGCTCGCCACTACATGGGCCGGTTCCGGATGGTCACGCTCGACGGCGACCTCGTCGAGAAGTCCGGCGCGATGACCGGCGGTTCGACGAGTGGCTCCCGCTACTCCTTCACCAAGACCGGGAAGGGCAAACTCGAGCGAGTCGCCGAGGAGATCAACGACCTCCAGGAGCGCCGGAGCGAACTGAAATCCGAGATCCGCGACCTCGAGGAGCGCATCGACAGCGCCCGGGATCGCCGCTCCGACGCCACGGAGGAGGTCCAGTCGCTCCAGGCCGACGTCGACCGCGTCGAGGACGAGATGGCCGACGTTCGCGAGGAGATCGAGGCCCAGGAGGAGCGCGTCGCGGAGCTAGAGGACCAGCGCGAGGCCGTCGACCAGGAGATGAACGAACTGGAGGAGTCGATCGACGAGGTCGACGGCCAGATCGCCGACCTCGACGAAGAGATCGAGGAGATCGAGAGCGAACTGGCGGACTCGGAGGTCCCGGAACTGACCGCCGAAGCCGAGGAGATCGAGGGCGAGATCGCCGACCTCGAGGACCGCATGGACGCCCTCGACGCCCGCCGCAACGAGTACGAACTCGAGAAGGGCTACGCCGAGGACGCCATCGACGACCTCAACGACGAAATCGAGCAGGCCCAGGCGACGAAGGCCGACCAGCAGGACGAGATCGCCGAGTTCGAAGACCAGATCGAGGAGCACGAGGCCGAACTCGAGGAGACCCGCAAGGAGATCCTCGCGCTCGAAGAGGAGCTTTCCGACCTCAAGGAGGATCGTACGGAGCTTCGCGACACGCTCCAGGAGGCCGTCGACGCTCGCGACGAACTGAAATCCGAACTCCAGGCCGCGCGCACGGAACTCGACGAACAACGCGAGCGTGCGAGCACCCTCGACGCGGAGATCGAGGAACTGGAGGCCGAGGTCGACGCGTACGACCCCGAAGACGTCCCAGACCACGACGAAGTCCGGCGTCGGATCGGCGAACTCGAATCCGAGATGGCGAGCCTCGAACCGGTGAACATGAAGGCGATCGAGGACTACGACGCCGTCGAGGCCGACCTCGAGGACCTCCAGGAGCGCAAAGACACGCTCGTCGAGGAACGCGAAGGCATCACCGACCGCATCGAGTCCTACGAGAGCCAGAAGAAGGACGCGTTCATGGAAGCATTCGAGGCCATCGACGGGCACTTCCAGCGCATCTTCGAGCGCCTCTCGAACGGGACTGGGGAACTCGTCCTCGAAGACGAGGAGGACCCCTTCGAGGGCGGCATGACGATGAAGGCCGAGCCCGCGGACAAGCCGGTCGCGCGCCTCGAGGCGATGAGCGGCGGCGAGAAGTCCCTCACCGCGCTCTCCTTCATCTTCGCGATCCAGCGGTTCGACCCCGCGCCGTTCTACGCACTCGACGAGATCGACGCCTTCCTCGACGCCGCCAACGCCGAGCGCGTCGGCGAGATGGTCGACGAACTCGCCGGCGACGCGCAGTTCGTCGTCGTCTCCCACCGCTCCGCGATGCTCGAGCGCTCCGAGCGCGCTATCGGGGTGACGATGCAGGACGACAACGTGAGCGCAGTGACGGGCATCGACCTCGCGAACGAGGGGGTGCCCGCCGATGACTGACGGGACTCCCGGGGAGGCGGCGCAGTCGGCCGAGGACGAGTCCGACGACGTTCCGCTGGACATCGCCGGTCACGAGGAGCGGACGCCGCCCGGAGCGGACGAAGACGAACCCGACGCGATCGACGAGGAGGACGTTGCGGCCAACGGCGGTGCTGCGACGCTGGAGACCGGCACGCCGAACGCATCGGCTGGGCCCGTCGAGGCAGAGGACCTCATCGCCGACGACCTGGCTGAGGAGGCGGGTATCGGCGATACCGGAGACGGCGAGGACGACGCCGACAGCGTCGACGCGGACGACGATGACGAGGAAGTCGAGCCGATCGAACTCCTCGTCCAGCTGGCGAAGGACGGGGAGATCGATCCGTGGGACGTCGACGTCGTCGACGTGACCGAGGAGTTCCTCGCCGCGCTCGAGGAGGGCAGTCTCCGCGAGTCCGGCCGGGCCTTGTTCTACGCCTCCGTGCTGGTGCGGATGAAGAGCGACGTCCTGCTCGAACCCGACGCGGCCGAGGAGCAGGCCGAGGACCCCTGGGACGCTCCGATGGAATCGCCAGAGGACGCACCGCCGGCGTTCGACCCGATCGACTCGCTCGAAGCGGAGATGGACCGTCGGCTCCAGCGCAAGCACGTCCGTGGCACCCCGGAGACGCTCGACGAACTCGTCAGAGAACTCCGGGAGGCCGAGCGCGGGTCCTGGTGGAAGGAGGGCCGCGAGTACGACACCAGTGGCTCGCCGGCGGGCTTCGACCGCGGCACCCAGACGGTCGACTACCACATGAACGACGACCGCCGCATGGAAGGCGAGCCGACTGCGGCGGAGGTGACGGAGCGGACGCACGGCGAAGACATCGAGGAGATTATCGACACCGTCCGGGCCGAACTCACCGAGCACTACGACGCCGGGCGGCCGGAGGTGCTCTTCCGGGAAGTCGAGGATTCGGGGGGATCGCGCGTCCACACCTTCCTCGCCATCCTCTTCCTCGCGAATCGAAGCGAGGTCAGACTTCAGCAAGACGAACTGTTCGGCGACCTCTGGATTCAGGATCCCACGGCGGACCTCGGCGTCGAAGGTGCGGTGGCGGACTGACCGGCGAACTCGATCGACAGCGTTGCGTATGGACCGCCGGAAGCTGGTCTGACGAAGCTTTTTGCCGCGGGCCATCGACCTGTCGGGTATGGACGAAATCTCGTTCGGGACCGACGGGTGGCGTGCCCATTCCGACCTCGTGACGCCCGAGCGACTCCACGCCATCGCCCAGTCGGTGGTGGACCTGCTGGCCGAGGACGGACTCGACGGCGAGCAGATCGTGATCGGGTACGACGCCCGGGACGGTGCTCGCGAGCGAGCCGAGGAGATCGCTCGCGTGCTCGCGGCCGGTGGGCACGACGTGTTGCTCGCGGACCGGGACTGCCCAACGCCAGCGGTCGCGCTCGCCATCGTCCAGCGCGACGCTGCCGGCGGGTTCGTCGTGACGGCCTCGCACAACCCGCCGGAGTACAGCGGCGTGAAGTTCATCCCGCACGACGGCGCTCCGGCGCTGCCGGCCGTCACCGAGCGGATCGAAGCCGGGCTTCGCGAGCCCGAACCTTCGAACGAGGGCGCACAGGGCGAGATCCGCGAGGTGGACCTGATCGAGTCCCAGATCGGCGCGGTGCTCGACCTCCTCGCGCCCGACCTCGACGGTCTGACGGTCGCCTACGACGCGATTCACGGGAGCGGTCGCGGCGTGACCGACGACGCGCTCGAACGCGCCGGGGCGGACGTCTTCCGCCTGCGCTGTACCCGGGATCCGACCTTCGGTGGCGGGGAGCCCAATCCCGAACCGGAGATGCTCGAGGAACTGGCCGAGATGGTCGAAGCCGGGGAGGTCGACCTCGGAATTGCCAACGACGGCGACGCCGACCGCGTCGCGATCGTGACCGAGGCCGGCTTCCTCGACGCCAACGAGTTGCTCGCGGCGCTCTACGAGTTCCTCCTGCAGTCCGATACGGGACCGGCGGTCCGGACGGTCTCGACGTCGAGCCTGATCGATCGGATCGCCGAGGACCACGACGAGGCGATCGCCGAGACGCCGGTCGGATTCAAGTGGGTCGCGCAGGCGATGGCAGAGGACGATGCGCTGATCGGCGGCGAGGAGAGCGGCGGGCTCTCGATTCGTGGGCACGTCCGGGAGAAGGACGGCACGCTCGCGGCAGTGCTCGCGGCGGCGGCACACGCCGAGGAGCCGCTGCAGGATCGGATCGAGCGGCTTCGATCTGCCTACGGCAACCTCCGGCAGGACCGCGTGAGCGTCGTCTGCCCCGACGACCGGAAGGAGCCGGTGATGGCGGCGCTCGAAGACGAACTGCCCGACGCCGTCGCTGGCGCTGCAGTCGAGTCGGTCAATCCTGCCGACGGCGTGAAGTGCATGCTCGCCGACGGCACCTGGGTGCTCGTCCGGCCGAGCGGGACGGAACCGAAGCTCCGGATCTACGCGGAAGCGGAGTCCGACGACCGCATCGACGGGTTGCTCGCGGCGGGCCGCGAAATCGTCGAACCGCTGGTTTGAGTGGCTCGCCGAGGGCTGGAGCCCCGGCAGAGCGAGGTTCACTTTCGCCGCGCTCGCGGAACTGCTAAGGGAGCGGGCTGGCAGTACTCGGGTGTGACCAGAGTCCTCCACACCGGGGACACCCACGTCGGCTACCAGCAGTACCACGATCCCCGCCGCCGTCGGGACTTCCTCCGGGGCTTCGAGTCGGTCGTCGAGGACGCCATCGCCGACGACGTCGACGCCGTCGTCCACGCGGGCGACCTCTTCCACGACCGGCGGCCCGACCTCCAGGACCTCCAGGGCGTCGTCGCCGCACTCCGCGAACTGCGCGCCGCCGGGATTCCGTTTCTCGCGATCGTCGGCAACCACGAGGCAAAGCGCTCGGGACAGTGGCTCGACCTCTTCGCTGATCTCGATCTCGCCGAGCGCCTCGACGACGAGCCCCGCGTCGTCGGCGAGGAGGGCGACGACCTCGCGCTCTACGGCCTCGATCACGTGCCCGAGAGCGAACGCGACGAGCTGGGGTACGAGTTCGACGGCCACGACGCGGCACGATCGGCACTCGTCGCTCACGGCCTTTTCGGCCCGTTCGACCCCGCGGAGTGGGACACCGAGCACGTCCTCGACGCGGCGACGGTCGACTTCGACGCCATGCTGCTCGGGGACAACCACATTCCCGGAAAGCAGCAGGTCGGCGACACCTGGGTGACCTATCCCGGGTCGACGGAGCGGGCGAGCGCGAGCGAGCGGGCAGATCGGGGCTACAACGTCGTCACGGTCGACGACGGCGGCCTCCGGATCACTCGCCGAACGCTCGAGACGCGGGAGTTCGTCTTCGTCGACGTGGAACTCGCCGACGGCGAGGGTGCCGAGGTCGTCCGCGAGCGCGTTCGCGAGCACGACCACGAGGACGCCGTGACGATCGTCACCGTCGAGGGCGAGGGCGAACCGATCGCACCTGGCCCGATCGAGGAACTCGCCAGCGAGCAGGGCGCGATCGTCGCCCGAGTGAACGATCGCAGGGACGTCGAGACCGCCGAGGACGACGACCTCGAGGTCTCCTTCGCGGATCCCGACGAGGCCGTCCGCCAGCGTGTCCGCGAGATGGGGTTGAGTTCCGCGGCGCGCGATCTGGATCGAGTCGTTCGCGACGGCTCCATCGCAGACTCGAACGTCCGCGGGTCCGCACGACGACGCGTTGCCGAGCACCGCGAGGCGGGGCTGGAAGCGTTCGAACCAGTGCCAGAGGAGGATCGGCCCACATCGCCCGTCGCCGAGGACGGTGACGAATCCGGGTCGGAATCAGTCGACGACGGGGCTGCTTCCGAGTCGGATACGGCCCCATCGGCTGCCGATACCGCGACGCAGGACGTCGATTCCGGTCGATCGAGTGCGGATCCCGGGACGTCCACGGCTGATCCCGATATGCTCGCGGACGATCCCGACACCACGGACGGGCCCAGCACGTCGTCGGACGATGCCGGCACAACAGACGATCCCGGCGCCTCGCCTGACGGAACCAGCGAATCGAGCGACGACGCCCCCGCGGAGAAGGAGAGTCAGGCATCTATGGAGGAGTACCTGTGAGCGCGGAGGTGTCTGCATGAGGATCCAGCGCGTCCGCCTCGAGAACGTCCGGTGCTACGGCGAGGCCGACGTCGACCTCGAGTCCGGCGTCACCGTCGTCCACGGGCCGAACGGAAGCGGCAAGACGACGCTGCTAGAGGGCGCGTTCTTCGCGCTCTACGGCGCCCGAGCGCTCGACGAGACGCTCGAGGACTTCGTCTCGACCGGCGCCGACGACGCCGAGGTCGAGGTCTGGTTTGCCCACGACGGCGCCGAGTACCGGATCGAACGCCGCGTCCGAGCGACAGGCGAGCGTGCGACCACAGCGAAGTGTGTACTGGAGACGCCCGAGCACACGATCGAGGGTGCTCGCGACGTCCGGGCGTCGATCGCCGACCTGCTCAGGATGGACGCCGAGGCGTTCGTCAACTGCGCCTACGTCCGGCAGGGCGAGGTCAACAAACTCATCCACGCGACGCCGAGCGAGCGCCAGGACACCATCGACGAACTGCTCCAACTCGGAGCACTCGAAGAGTACCGCGATCGGGCTGGCGACGCCAGGCTCGCCGTGGAGGACGCTCTGGGTGAGGTTCGCGGCGAGGTCTCGGGGATCGAGGAGCAGATCGAGGAGAAAGAGGACGCCGACCTCCACGCCCAGTTGAACGAACTGGAGACCGACCTCGGCGAGGTCGAAGACGAGATCGACCACGTCGAAGCCCAGATCGAGCAGGCCGAGGAGACGAAGGCCGACGCGGCATCGGTGCTCGAGGAGTTCGCGGAGAAGCGCGAGGAGCTCGCGGAGCTGCGCGAGGGAATCGAGGAGAAGGAAGAGCAGATCGCTGGGACTGAAGAGACACGCGACGAACTTCAGGAACGGCTCTCGGAGTGCCGGAATCGACGCGAGGAACTCTCTGAGCGCCGGGACGAACTGCTCGCCGAGAGCGAGGTCGACGAGGCGGAGGCCGAGGCTGTGGAAGGGGCGCTGACGGCGGTCGAAGCCCGCGACGACGAACTGCGTGACGAACTCGAGGGACAGCGCCTCGCGATCCAGGAGCTCTCCAGCGACGCCGAGGACGCCGAAGCGGACGCCGATGAGTGCGAAGCCGAGGCCGAGGCCAAACGCGAGCAGGCCGCGGAACTCGAGGCAGAGATCGAGGACGACGAGGCGACCCTGGCCGAGCGCCGGGAGAGCGTCGAGGACCTCGAGGAGCAACTCGGCGATTTGCGTGCGCGCTTCGAGGACGCACCGGTCGAGCAAGCGGGGGCCGAGGAACACGCTGCCGAGATCGAGGGCGCCATCGGCGACGTCGAGGACCAACTCGCTGACCGCCGCGCCGATCGCGAGGCGGTCGTCGACCGCATCGAACGCGGCGAGGAACTCCTCGAGGAAGGCAAGTGTCCCGAGTGCGGCCAACCCGTCGAGGATTCCCCGCACGTCGACGCACTCGGCGAGGATCGCGAGCGGCGCGAAGCGATCGAGGAGGAGATCGAGGAACTGGACGAGCGTCGCGAGACGCTCGCCGAGCGGCTCGAACGGGCGGAGGAACTCGTCGACGCCGCCGAGGAGATCGATCGCCTCGAGGAGCGCCGCGATTCGGTGACCGAACTCCTCTCCGAACGCGAGACGACGATCGAGGACAAGCGAGCGCGCGTGGAGACGCTGCGGGAGGACGCGGAGCAACTGGAGGCGGACGCCCAAGCGGCCCGGGAGACTGCCGAGGCCAAACGCGAGGCCGTCGACGACGAGCGGCAGGCGATCGCCGAACTCAACCAGGAACGGCAGTCACTTCGGGACCGCGAGGAACGACTCGACGCCCTCCTCGAGGCCATCGAGGAACTCGCCGACCTCGCCGACGAGATGGACTCGCTCCGCGAACGCCGGGAACTCCTCGCCGAACAGAACGAGGAACGTCGTGAGACGCTCCGCGAGCGTCGCGAGCGCGTCGCCGAGATCGAGGACGCCTACGACGAGGACAGAATCGAGGAGGCCCGCGAGGACAAGCAACGCGCCGAGTCCTACCTCGAGGACGCGACCGAGGAACTCGAGGCGAAGCTGGAGCGCCGCGACGAGCTACAGAACCAGATCGGCCGCGTGAAGGCCGAGATCGACGAACTCGAGTCCCTCCGCGAGCGCCACGAGTCCCTCGCGGAGGAACGCGACGCCCTCGAATCGCTCAAGGCCGAGGCCGAGGAGCTGGAGGCGACTTACGGCGACCTCCGTGCCGAACTTCGTCAGCGCAACGTCGCCCACCTCGAACGGCTGCTCAACGAGACGTTCGAGCTCGTCTATCGCAACGACGCCTACGACCGCATCGAACTCTCCGGCGACTACGAACTCACCGTCTACCAGCGCGACGGCGAACCGCTCGCGCCGACGCAGCTCTCCGGGGGCGAGCGAGCGCTGTTCAACCTCAGCCTCCGGTGTGCGATCTATCGGCTGCTCGCGGAGGGGATCGAGGGCTCGGCACCGATGCCGCCGCTGATCCTCGACGAACCGACGGTGTTCCTCGACTCGGGCCACGTCGGCAAGCTCGTGGAGCTGATCAACGCGATGACCGATCTCGGCGTGGAGCAGATCCTGGTCGTCAGCCACGACGACGAACTCCTCGACGCGGCGGACGCTCACGTCCGGGTCCGGAAGGATCCGAGCACGAACCGCGCGACGGTCGATCGTGGCCCGCTCGACCTCGCGGCGCTGGACGACTGAGCCGTCCGCGGATCGGCTACCCCCGATCGGCGCAACCGCTGCGATCGACGGTCTCGATCGGCGCCACTCCCCCGATCGGGGCTACTCTTCCGATCGAAGCTGTTCGACTGCACTCGCCGCCAGTTCCGTCGCCTCGTAGCCTCGCTCGCCGGCGACGGTCGTCTCGGCGAGCAGGCCAGCGGCGACGAGTTCGGCGATCGCGCCGTGGAGGTCCGATTCACAGAGCGTAGTGGTATCGAGCAATTCGCGGACAGCGACTGCGTCGCGATCGACGATCGTGACGACGAGACCGAGGATTCGTTCGCTGTGGACGGCGGTGAGCAACCGGCGGACGGCTGGATCGATGCCTTCACTCGCCGTCTCGAGTGCCGAGGCGTCCTCGACTATCGTTAGCTCGGCGGCGTCGCGATAGGACTCCGCTCCCGTCGAGGGATCGCGAACGAGCCAGGAATCTGCGGACCGCTTGACCAGGAGGAAGCGTCGTCCGGACTCGTCCTCGACCGTGTTCATACCTGTTCGTGGCGTGGGTGCCGGGAAGCAGTTTCGGCTGGGGGACCCGCTACTCGGTGTACGATCGGACCTTCAGCACGGTTCGCGTCCCGGCCAGGAGGCCGAGCACCGCGAGTCCGGCGGCCAGCAAAAGTTGGCCACGGAAGTACGCCAACAGGGCCGCGAGCGTGAGCGAGACGAGTGCCACCTTGAGGAGCAACACGGAGGACCAGAAGACCTTCCGGACGTCGGCGGGGACCTCGGCGCCGGAGGGGAGGTCGTCGACGAGGTCCTCACCGGTACGAACGTCGAATTCCGGCTCTGCTTCGATCGCACCCGGATCCTCGGGCTCCTCGTCGTCGCGAAATGGCTCGTCCGGAACGGCCTCTCGCTCTGCTTCGGGCTCCTCTCCGAACACAGTGGACGTAGGACAGCACGCGAAATAAGCCACACGTTGTGGCAGTACGGGTCAGAGGGTGACCAAGGCCTGGGGTCACCATGGCAGGAAGGCGACGGCGATCGCCGGCACCGAGGGCTTACAGTGTCTCGTCCAGGGGCACAACCTGATCGGACTCGAGCCACGCGAGCGGATTGTCGACGTCGTAGAACACGATCCCGTCGTCGGTCTCGTACGTTTCGACGAAGTCGACGGTCTCCTCCGGCGGCCGCTCCTCGGGCTCGACCTCGGTGCCGTCGGACGGCGGGGTTTCTGGCATCGTCGTCACCTACCACCGAAGAAGAGGGAACCGAATAAAGCCCTTATCGCCACGCCCTCGGGCGGTTCTTAACCCTTCGGGCCGTTCGACCACTCCGGCCATATATGGGTTGTGGCCCGACGCCCGCTTGCGATTCGATTATCACGCGTGAGACGCGTCGGTGAGCCGACCGATAATCTCGCTCTCCAGAACGAGAACTATCGGTGCAGAGCGGCCAGGGTGGCCGTCTCGCCCTGGATCGGCCGATCAGGGCGTGATCGCGAGTTTCCCCAGGAACGAGTCGGTCATCACCGAGGTCTGGGCAGCCGCGGCATTCTCGAGTGAGTACGTCTGTTCGACCTCGACCGAGAGCGCACCGTCGTCGAGCAGGGTGGCGACGCGTTCCAGTGGCTCCGCCAGCCGTGGCGTGTTGAACATGCTCATGAACTGGAAGCGGAGGTCCTTGCCCCGGGCCGGACTGTCGTTCTCGAAGCCGACGACCGGGTCGTTCTCTCCGATGCCGACGACGCGTCCCTCGTGCGCGGCGACGTCGGCGTCGAACTGCAGGTAGTCGTCCAGCCGGTGGTCGAGCGTGACGTCGACGCCGCCGTCGCTCGCATCGCGTACGGCGTCCGCGAGGTCCGTTCGATCGTAGTCGAGGACGACGTCGGAGCCCAGGGACTCGAGCCGAGCGTGGTACCGGGGCGCCGCGGTCGTGACGACCGTCGCGCCGGCCGCCTTGGCGATCTGCACGGCGGCGTGTCCGACGCCACCACTCCCGCCGTGGATCAGGCAGTGCTCGGTCGGCTGGAGTCCGGCGTGGTCGATGAGGGCGCGCCAGGCGGTGACGGCGGCGACGCCCGCTGCTCCGGCCTCGACCAGGTCGACGCCGTCGGAGAGGTGCGCGACGCGATCGGTCGGCACGGCGACCCGTTCAGCGTAGCCACCGAGGTGGGCGCTTCCGAGCCCCGTCGCGATCGCGCGATCGCCGACGTCGAAGCCATCGACGTCGTCGCCAACCGACTCGACGACGCCGGCAGCGTCGACGCCCGGGATCATCGGCAGCGTGAACGGTTCGTAGGACCCCTCCCGGAAGTACGTGTCAACCGGGTTCACGCCGGCTGCGGCCACCGACAGGACCACCTCGTCGGCGTCGGGACTCGGATCCGAAACCTCGTCGACCTGTAACACCGACGCGTCGCCGTGCTCGTGGTAGCGGACTGCCTGCATAGCCGGTCGATTCGTCCAGGAACGGTATAAAGATCCGCGACGGAACCAACGAACGACCGGGGGGAGAACGGGCCACAGGGCGGTGGCACCGTCGGCTCGTCGCGACCCACCTCCGCGTCGGAACCCCGAGGTTTTTGTCGGGGCTCACCTACGCACTGACCATGACTGACGCGGGCCAGCAGGACCTCTCGTCCTGGGCCGATTCGGGCGAGGACGCACGGCCCGAGGCCGAGGCGGAGTACGTCGCCGGTGCGGACGACGGTGCGAGCGGAGACGTCGTGGACCCGATGGTCGAGACGCTCCCCGACGCCCAGGGGACGGTCGACCTCCGGGTGATGCAGGTCGACTACACCATCGAGGGCAGCGGGAGCGACGAGACGCCGATCGTCCACGTCTTCGGGCGAACCGCCGATGGCGAGCGCGAGCACGTCCGGGTCCGCGGCTTTCAGCCGTACTTCTACGTCCCGGTGGACTCGGTCGACCCCAACGAGCTCGCGACCTACGACGGGATCGTCGACTACGAGGAGGGAGGATTCGAATCCATTCGCGGTGACGACCTCCTGAAGATCTACGGTCGGACGCCACGGGACGTGGGGCAGGTCCGCGACGAGTTCGACCACTACGAGGCCGACGTGCTGTTCCCCAACCGATTCCTCATCGACCACGGGGTCGAGAGCGGCATTCGCGTCCCCGCTCGCAGGGAGGACGGTGGTGCGAGCACAACGGGAGGCGGCGCTGGCGCGAGCGACGGCGGCAATTCAGACGGCGTGAACGCGCCGATCACGATCCACCACGAGGAGGTGGAGCCAGTCGACGTCCTCGCCGAGCCCCGGGTCCACACGCTGGACATCGAGGTCGACGATCGGAGCGGGTTCCCGGAGGACGGCGAGGAGCCGATCGTCTGTCTCACGACCCACGACTCCGTTCGCGACGAGTACGTCGGCTGGGTCTTCCCCGGCGAGGACGCCGAGTGGGGCGGCGACGTCGGCGACCTCGACTACGACCCCATCACCGACGACGCAGCGGTCGAAGTCCGCACCTTCGAGAGCGAAGCAGCGATGCTCGACGCGTACCTCACGTACGTCGAGGAGACCGACCCGGACGTGATGACCGGGTGGAACTTCGACGACTTCGACATGCCCTACGTCCTCGACCGGCTGGAGGAGGTCGGTAGCTGGCCCGACGTCGACGAGGACCTCTCGATCGAGCGACTCTCCCGCGTCGACGAGGTCTGGCGTTCGAACTGGGGCGCGCCGGACGTCAAGGGCCGCGTCGTCTTCGACCTGCTCTACGCCTACCAGCGCACGCAGTTCTCGGAACTGGATTCCTATCGACTGGACGCGGTCGCGGAGGAGGAGCTGGGCGTCGGCAAGGAGCGCTACACCGGCGACCTCGGCGACCTCTGGGAACAGGACCCCGAGCGGCTGCTCGAGTACAACGTCCGCGACGTGGAGCTGTGCGTCGAACTCGACCGCAAGCAGGACGTGATCGCGTTCTGGGACGAGGTCCGCACGTTCGTCGGCTGCAAACTCGAGGACGCGACGACGCCCGGTGACGCCGTCGACATGTACGTCCTCCACAAGGTCAACGGCGAGTTCGTGCTGCCCTCGAAGGGCCAGCAGGAGAGCGAGGACTACGAGGGCGGCGCGGTCTTCGATCCGATCACGGGCGTCCGCGAGATGGTGAGCGTCCTCGACCTGAAGAGCCTCTACCCGATGTGCATGGTGACGACGAACGCGTCGCCGGAGACGAAGGTCGATCCGGCGAACTACGACGGCGAGACGTTCGTCGCGCCCAACGGGACCCACTTCCAGAAGGAGCCGGACGGCATCATCCGCGAGATGGTCGACGAGCTGCTGAGCGAGCGGGAGTCGAAGAAGGCGGCCCGGAACGAGCACGATCCCGACTCGGCGGACTACGACCGGTTCGACCGCCAGCAGGCCGCCGTGAAGGTCATCATGAACTCGCTGTACGGCGTGCTGGGCTGGGAGCGCTTCCGCCTCTACGACAAGGAGATGGGCGCTGCCGTCACAGCGACCGGCCGCGAGGTCATCGAGTTCACTGAGGAGGCGGCCAACGACATCGGCCACCAGGTCGTCTACGGGGACACCGACTCGGTGATGCTGGAACTGGGCGGTGACGTCTCCACGGAGGAGGCCATCGAGCAGTCCTTCGAGATCGAGGAGCACATCAACGGCGCCTACGACGAGTTCGCGCTCGAAGAGCTGAACGCCGAGGAGCACCGCTTCCAGATCGAGTTCGAGAAGCTCTACCGACGATTCTTCCAGGCGGGGAAGAAGAAGCGCTACGCCGGCCACATCGTCTGGAAGGAGGGTAAGGAAGTCGACGACGTGGACATCACGGGCTTCGAGTACCAGCGCTCGGACATCGCGCCGATCACGAAGGAGGTCCAGCTGGAAGTGATCGACATGATCGTGCGCGGGGAGCCGATCGATACGGTGACCGATTACGTCCACGAGACGATCGATCGATTCAAGAACGGCGACGTGGACCCCGTCGAGGTCGGCATCCCCGGCGGCATCGGCAAGCGCCTCGACAACTACGACACGGACACCGCGCAGGTCCGCGGCGCGAAGTACGCGAATCTCATGCTCGGCACGAACTTCGATCGGGGGAGCAAACCCAAGCGGCTCTACCTCGAGGACGTCCACCCCGAGTTCTTCCGCCGACTGGAGAACCAGCGCGGGTTCAACCCGCAGGAGGACGACATGTACCTCCAGTTCAAGCGGGACGTGGAGGCCGGGGACGGCGTCATCTGCATCGAGTACGCCGACCAACTCCCCGAGGAGTTCGAAATCGACTGGGAGAAGATGCTCGACAAGACGCTCAAGGGCCCGATCGAGCGGATCCTGGAGGCCCTGGACGTGTCGTGGGAAGAAGTCGAGAGCGGGCAGGAGCAGACTGGGCTGTCGGGGTTCATGTAGGGGTCTGTCGCCCCGCGGATTTGTCCCAGTGAACCGGCCGCATCGGAAGGGCAGGTGTTTCAAAGTCAATTCTACGAATTAGCAACCGGCCACGAGATCTCACTAGTTACTTCTAAGGCCAATGTTTTTCAATGGTGTCGAGGAAATCCTGGCATGAAGAAGTACGCTCTCGTACGATTATGAGTATTGAACGAACCTCGCCAAGTGAGCGGAATGGCCGGGAATACGAGAATGAAGCATTTATGCAGGCTCTCAAGGCTGAAGAAGGATCTTTGACTACTGGAGAGGTGGCCACAAAAGTCGGCTGTGCCCAATCGACTGCCTGGCGGAGATTAAGCCAACTTGCGGATATCGGTGCAGTTGACCGTCACGGTGAGGAGCTGCCCCTAACCTGGGAAGCTCGACTATATGTCCCCTGGACTAACGTCTCAGATCTGCCAGTCTCCTGGCGAAATGCACCCCGGGGGTGGGGTAATCCACTTCATACGATTGCGCCATATATTGGTGGTTTTCCGCCTGCACTGGCCCACTATTTTATTAAGAGGTTCTCGGATCCAAGCGATGTAGTGTGTGATCCTTTCGCCGGGGGCGGTACTGTTCCATTGGAAGCAATTCTTAACGACCGTGACGGGTGGGGAAGTGATGCATTTGAGTATGCAAGTACACTCACGCAGGCGAAGTGCAATCCTATGTCGACTCCGGAATTCGAGGATTATATCGATCATGTATTAAAAAAGGCTGAGACAATTGACTCACCACTTGAACTTCTTAATGATGATCGGCCACCAGTGTTCTTCTCCGATTATACCCTAAAGCAGCTACTTGCCGTGAGAGAGGTACTTCGTGACGAAGAAACCGGCGAGGCAAATTATTTGAATGCCATAATCTCGGGCGTACTGCACGGTCCTTCTGAGATGTTCCTTTCCCTCTCCACCCGGGACACATTCTCTGGTTCGGTCGATTATGTTCGAGATTACGCTGAGAAACACGATCTCGAACGGCCAAATCGAGAGATACGTACATCGGCGATGACAAAGCAAGAACTGGTATCAGAGGAACTGGATGCCCTCCCTGACGATGTATCCACTTGGATAGAAAAATCTGATTGCAGGGATTTGCCTTTCCCGGATGGCAGTGTTGACCTCTTGCTGACTTCACCACCGTACATGCGTGTATTGGATTATTCCTGGAATAATTGGCTCCGACTCTGGTGGCTTGATGCCGACCGAGAATCTGAGCGAGAGGAATTGACAATCACAGAGAGCGAACGTAAGTACAAGGAGTTTGTCCGAGGCACTCTTATGGAGATCGAACGGGTATTAACAGACGACGGTTATGCGGTCATTGTTGTCGGGGATGTCCGTAAGGTATTGGCAAATCGCACAGAGTATTTTAACACAGCGCAGTTATTCGCCGAAGAGGCGGTTGAACATACAGACTTAATCCCGCGGCGTGTTCTCAACGACGAGTACGACCTTGACACACGGAACTATGCCATGACAAATCAGCTACGATACGAGTACAGCAAGGACGCGAAGGAGGAAAAGGCAATGAGCAAACTCGACCGCTGTCTAATCCTGTCGGCACATCAACAACCATTGCCAGCGTCAGATAGTATCAACGTTCCTTGGGTCTGAAGGAAGTCGACAGCTGTCTATCGATTTATTGGCTTAGCTGATTGGAGACTTGAACGGGAAGAAATTAGTGGGTAGGTTCCTTTTCCAAAAGCAATGAGTTCCGGCAGTGGTTTTAGCCTTCCTTCACGCACTGAGATGTCTATTGATCAGCTGCTTCAAGATGCAGACCACGTCGGTGGTGTATTTTCTACAGGGTACGAAAAATGCAATATTCTAACGAACGACAAGTGGACACAGGATGCCGGTGGTCTCCCCAAACATACGCTGCTCATCGCACGTCCTCTTCTTGAGGGAGATGAGATTGTAGCAGAAGAAGACGTTCAAAACGCCCATCGTCTTCCAGAGGAGCCAACGCAATTTGAGCGCCCCGACCCATCAGATACGGGATCAACTCATGCTCTTCTACTACGAGTCACAGAGCCAGCCGATATCCCTCAAGAAGGACGACTTCGCACAAATCGTTTTGATGCGATGCGGGAGGCAATCACTGGTGATGGAGGTGGAACGCCGTCCCCTGAGGACTTCGTTGACGTACTCACTCGACGTGAGATGCAATACTCGGGTGTTCAAACGAAGATTCTCGGTACCTTTCATCAAACAACGAATAAAGATGGTGAAGAGGAACTGACTCTGACAAGTGATGTTCAGACCTTCTTCTCAGCCGGTCACTATGTTGTCTATAAACCCAAAGATGACGCACTCCAGTGGATAGCGAGCTATCCGACAACCGCCGACAACAATCCTGTAAAACTAGGGAATGTCCGCTATACAACGACGGATATCTGGGGGGATCATGATGATGTTGGCATGTATTTTGATGTTGATGAATTTATTGGTGCCAAAACTGCTGTGTTCGGAATGACTCGGAAGGGGAAATCAAATACGATGAAAATTATCGCAGGGGCCATAGAAAACCATGATTCTGGGATAGGTCAACTCATTTTTGATCCCAGTGGCGAATACGCTTATACAAACGACCAGGATAGAGAATGTGCTCTTGGGGAACTATATGATGAATCGGGGAAGATTTCGACGGTATACAAATTTGCAGCTGAAGAGGAATCCGATCGGTTCCGTCCGCTTCGGACAAATCTCCTATCTCGGTCCAATCTGGATGTTGTGAAAGAGTATGTGCGGCGAGAACTGCTCGGAGAAAATGCGGACTATATAGGTCGTTTTCTATCAACAGAAATCAAGAGTCCTTCCGAAATCGAAGAATTGGAGGGTGGTGACCGGAATCGGCATGAATGGCGGTTAAGTGCATATATAGCTGTCATTTCCAAGGCAATAGGAGAGGAGGCTTATCCGGAGGGGAGTGACGCCACTGAGTACATCTCTGTAAACGATGACGTTCTTGATGAAATTAACAGTCACGCGAGGGAAAATCATGAGAAGAATGAATATCATGGCGTTCCGCTCGGGTATTATCAAGGAACCAATACATTAGTCGATTTTTGGGAGGCAGTTGCTCACAACACAGATGAAATTAATGATGCACATTCGGGTGATGGAGATTGGATTGATGATGAACTGGATAATGTCCTTGAGATGTTGCGGGTTTCTGGAAGTCAGAGTGGTTACCAGAAGCTAACAGATCTCCGGAAATACCACAACCCCGATCGGGATGAGGACGTGGCACAAGAGATCTACGACCTGCTCGCAGATGGTGAGATGGTTATCGTCGACATTTCCAATGGTTTGGAGAAGGTAGTCACGTCTGAGAAGGAACGTATCGTAGGAAAACTTCTTGATGAATCAATGGAGCGGTTTCGAGATGCTGAACCTGATGAGGAGTTACCGAAGATTCAGGTATACCTGGAAGAAGCCCATCAGCATTTTGAGGAGTACAGGGAGAACGAAAGTATGAATCCGTTTGTTACGCTCGCCAAAGAGGGAGCAAAATTTGAGATTGGAATGGCCTATTCTACGCAGGAGGTAACCAGTGTTGATGCACGAGTTCGTGCGAATACAGCAAACTGGATTGTAACTCATATCAATAGCAAACGCGAAACAAACGAGTTGAGTAAGTACTACAACTTTGAGGATTTCGCTGAATCAATTCGTAATGTGGAGACTGTTGGCTATGCTCGCGCTAAGACATATTCCGGCGAACATATTGTTCCGATCAAGGTCTCGATGTTCGACACTGAGTGGGTGAGGAATAACACCCAGTTCGGAGTGAAGAAGGATGGTGAGTTTATCGTTTCCCGGCCCGCGGATAGAGACTGATCATGCCTTACCCAACACAGGTTCCCAACAGCATCGGTCATGTGGAGAGTATCAAGGATGAAACACTCATTGAGGATATCGGGGAATTCAAATATAATCCACCATCGCCTAAGGAGGCGAACGCCTTCGACTCGGTACCGGTTCGTGATTTGCCCGGTGCTGAAGATCTCGGACCTCCTTTCGTTAGTGTATACGGACTAGACGGTTCTCGAGTCGAGGTTCCCGTCGGCGATCCTCGGTTCGACAAGCGAATCGGCGTCATTGATATCGCCCTTGTCGAACTCGATTTGACCACTATTGATGAGCAGGCGCGACAAGCTTACGTGACCCCGTCGAAGGTCCGAAATCTCGGAGAGGAACATCATGTCCGGATGGCGCTACCGAGCACGAACACCAGATACAACGCGCCAACAGTGCACGAAAGCTGGAGATTGATGACGTTTCAGAATTTTCAGCAAAAGGAGGTATTCGGGCAATCGTTGTTCGATATTTACTATGACCTTCTGGACCGTGCCAATCGACTTGTCACCCACGGTCGCATTCGGCTAGAACAATGTCCTGCACAGGACTGTACCTACGGGCAGCAGTTTATTAACTCAACAAAACCCGATACCTGTCCCAAATGCGGGGCCAACATCTACCCAACAGATCCACTCAGGGTCCATGAGCGGGTGGCGGGGTCACAGTCTAATGAGGCCGCTTTGAACGTGTTGATGGGACTCATTGAACATATGGTACTTCTTGGAGCAGCTGATAGCATCTGGAACAAGAATCCTGAGCAGCTGGAAACAACGGCTTTCATCAAGGATGGCCCATTGGCCCAATTCGACACCGCAGCGTGGATTCACCAGCCCCTCCATAATAAACTATCTCAGTTTCAGAGATTTCTTCGGGACACTAATCGTGAACCTCTCGTATATATGGGCATACACAAAACAGGCGACTTCGCAGCGTATGCCCAGGAGGTTCGAGATTACCTAACTGGACCGACGGTATTGCCTTTCTCGAACGATGATATCTATGAGCACGTTATCGCTGGCGATCGGACGAAGGATTACGCCAAAAAGACGTACTACGGGAAGAACTTCCTTTACAAATCGGGGAAGGGCAATGGAACTGGACATTGTCTTCCGTTTCTTATTCCACGCCGATATCAAGGGGGCCGACTGGGTGAGAAGAAGGGTGAGATTGTGCAAAATGTGGATGCTTACACGGAGTTAGCTCGCGCAGTCAGCCTACTAGAGAGGCTTCGGACGGTTCAGCACAAAGATGGACTGATTCCACTCGTCTTGGCACATGAAGCTGCTTCAATCCCCGAAGAACTCGGCCGTAGGGTTTTCGGTCGAGTCGCTGAGGAGGTTGCACGATGAACAGGATTGTAGAACAACAAGAAGTATACCACTTTGCGATGAATATAAGGATAGCCAAGAGGGCTAATCGCGGATTCGCCCGTCGAGGTGAAATCCAATGAGTAACGAACTTACCGAGGAGGATATCATTGAGCGGATTCGCGATGGCCTGCGTGATGCAGTTGAGGGACAAAACCTTAGCTGGGAACATGGGACGCAGGTGAAGAAGCAGAAGTATGTCGACATAGCTCTCAACCACTCTGTCGGCTCTATCATGTCTAAAGAGGGTCAGCAGTCGCCAGTGACCAGAAGCTGGTACAAATATGGCTGTGTACAGACAGCCAGCACTTCCCGCGCGGCTTTCTCTCCCGATCAGACTCCCAACAATAGTATCGACGATGAGGAAATGTCTCTGGGACCTTTTGAACCTCCGGTTGAGTTGCTAGTCCCTGAGGAGGGAACAGGAGTTCCCCCGTCAAAGCATGATATTGCATCAAAGAGCACAATCGATTTCATGCAGTTTTTCACTCAGTCAGAATTGACACCACCGTTGGACGCGGAACATTGGGCAAAAATGTCGAATATTGAGTTTCTGCGACCGTATTATACTGAAACTGCACCGTCGGAATTTCGTGACTTGTATCTAGCCAATCTATCCCTTAGGGAGGTCCTCGGGCGCGCATTCGAAACGGCACGATTGGCAGAGCGTAACCGGGCCGACCTACTCACCGGCTCGACGGAGCTTGAACTTGACTGGACACCAGATACATACCTCCAGACGGCTGGGCAGGCAGCTGTTGAACTTCGACTGGCTATTCGCTCGAGTCCAATCGTACCCGACGGTCTCATTGATCCCGTCACCACATTTACCGATCTGATCGAAGATGTTCTATTATCGTTGACCGACCTAGAGTTAACCGAAATTAGGCCAATGCATTACCGGACCTTGAAGCAGATTGATGAATTTCTTGATGCAACTATCTGGGAATGGATTGCCAGATATATCTCATATGCGACTGTGGTAGGTCCACAGGCAACCTCCTGGCGAGAAGGTTCTCGCGAGCGCTTTGCGACGTTTGCATCAACTTGCCCAGGCCAAATTGATGAGCTACGGGAAAACATCAATCAAAGAGGGCTGCTGCCCGCAATAGATGGCTATGCTGGCGCATCTATTGAGAACAATTCCGCTGAACAGTTCATGAATGTTATTGACGAAGCTGCCATTCGGGAATTGGAGTTGGAACCAACATCTGGTGACAATTATGAGTGAAGGAACATATCCTTCGATAAAGACTGGGGAGGTTTTCCTTGACACTTCTGTCATGTATGATTACACGAAGGATGCGGTTCCAGAGGCGCAAAAGCTGTTTGAAGAATATACCTCTATTGTGAAAGCGACATGTCAATGCGCCGAGGAAGAATACCGCAATGTCGCTAAACGACGAGCGGAAGCCATTGATAAGTGCGAAGAGTTTGCTGCAGATAATCCTCTTGAAGACTATTCTTTCAGCAGCCTTGAATTCTTGACCGATAATGACCGAGGGGCTCTCCGCAACTATCGGGATTCTCTGTTACGTAGGCATTCAGAGCTAGAGGCCCTCCGCCGGCTAAATGAGCGAAAGCGAACCTACGAACGGGGGGTCGAATTGCTGTTTGATGAGGAAGATGCGTTAGTCACCGTACGTGATACAGATTTCCACCAATCTCTTGAGGATCGATTTAAGATTGATATTAAAAACGGAAATGACCGAGTGATTCTCTGTCACGCAGCTGATTGGCACGTCGATGAGTACGGAAATGCGTTTACGACTTCCGACGCCGACGACTTTGGTGAGGATGGGGAACTCGGGAGATACCTTGCGACGGATGGCGGCGAGCTCCCGGATTCACTCGATGAATTTGACCAGCCACCACTCATTGAGCGTATCAATGATTCTATTCAGTCTGAATACAATTCCAGCAACTGGCTACATATTCTCAGTCTCTCCCGCTTCCTTGATGCAGCCGAGTAATACTATATCGGGGAACTCGGTGTTCTAAGTGGCAACACGCCTAACTCCGTAAGAATCACGGGAGTCTTGTGTCTGTATGCTGCGAAACTACGCTGAACCGCAATTGAGCTGGCATCGGAACTCCTTCCGACACAGACAAGCCCCGTTCTGTCCGCCTGCCTTTTCAGTGCCACGCGTATCGAGAAAATATTTTGGCGATTCTGAAAGCGCTTTGCGGTCGATTACGAAAGCATTATGGGCGCCTCGGGCCCTCTAGTTGACCGACAAGATGGCACGACTCGAACTCAGCCAACTAGAGGCCCGAGTGGCCGAAGAGGACGGCGAAGTGATTCTCGAAGGCGTCGACCTCGAGGTCGAGGCCGGCGAGATTCACGCCCTGATGGGGCCGAACGGGAGCGGGAAGTCGACGACCGCGAAGGTCATCGCGGGTCACCCCGCGTACGAGGTCACCGGCGGTGAGGTCCTCCTGCACCTCGAGGAGGGCGACTTCGGCGGCGACGTCGAGATCCCCGAGGACAAGCAGACCTGGAACCTGCTCGAGCTCGAACCGAACGAGCGCGCCGCACTCGGCGTGTTCCTGGGCTTCCAGTACCCCGCGGAGATCGAGGGCGTCACGATGGCGAACTTCCTCCGCACCGCGCTGAACGCCAAGCTCGAGGAGCGCGAGGAGCTCTTCGAGGACGAAGACGAGGAAGCGGAGGCAGACGACGAGGGCGAGGATGACGAGGGCTACGAGACCTCCCCGATGGAAGGCCCCGCCGACGAGGGCGACGTCGGCGTCGCGGAGTTCCAGCAGATCCTCCAGGAGAAGATGGAGCTGCTCGACATGGACGAGTCCTTCGCACAGCGGTACCTCAACGCCGGCTTCTCCGGCGGGGAGAAGAAGCAAAACGAGGTGCTCCAGGCCGCGATCCTCGAGCCGGAGATCGCCGTGCTCGACGAGATCGACTCCGGGCTGGACATCGACCGCCTGCAGGACGTCTCCGACGGCATCAACGCCCTCCGCGACGAGCAGGGCACCGGCGTCCTCCAGATCACCCACTACCAGCGCATCCTCGACTACGTCGAGCCCGACCGCGTCCACGTCATGCTCGACGGCAAGATCGCCATGAGCGGCGGTCCCGAGCTCGCGGAGAAGCTCGAGGACAAGGGGTACGACTGGGTGCGCGAGGAAGTCTACGAGGCCGCGTAACCAATGACGGTTACGCGAAGCACGCACCGTGAACAGGACTATACCCGCGGAGCGACCATGATCGATCAATGAGCTCAGACGAGAACGAACTTCAGCAGACGAACACCGAGGAACGGTTCGACTTCCGCAAGGAGCAGTCCGCCGCGGTGACGTCGGGGAAGGGCCTCGACGAGGAGACGATCCGACTCATCTCCGAGGACAAAGACGAGCCCGAGTGGATGCTCGAGCGACGCCTCCGTGCGCTCCAGCAGTACCACGAGCTGCCGATGCCCGTCGACTGGCCGGGTGCGCCCGACCTCTCGGGCCTCGACATCGAGCAGATCGTCCCGTACATCCGACCGGACGTGGAGGCGCGCGACGCCACCGACGACTGGAACGACCTGCCCGAAGAGATCCAGGACACCTTCGACAAGCTGGGCATTCCCGAGGCCGAGAAGAAGGCACTCTCCGGCGTCGGCGCCCAGTACGAATCGGAGGTCGTCTACCAGAACATGCAGGAGCAGTGGGAGGAGAAGGGCGTCATCTTCTGCAACATGGACGAGGCCGTCCAGGAGCATCCCGACCTCGTCAAGGAGTACTTCATGACGAAGTGCGTGCCGCCGAGCGACAACAAGTTCGCGGCGCTCCACGGCGCCGTCTGGTCCGGCGGCTCCTTCGTCTACGTGCCCGAGGACGTCACCGTCCAGATGCCCGTCCAGGCCTACTTCCGGATGAACTCCGAGGGGATGGGCCAGTTCGAGCACACGCTGATCATCGCCGAGCCCGGTTCCGAGGTCCACTACATCGAGGGCTGCTCGGCACCGAAGTACGCCGCGCACAACCTCCACTCCGGCGGCGTCGAGGTGTTCGTCAAGGAGGACGCCCACGTCCAGTACTCGACCGTGCAGAACTGGTCGAAGAACACCTACAACCTCAACACCAAGCGCGCCATCGCCGAGAAGGGCGGGCGCATGGAGTGGGTCTCCGGCTCGATGGGATCGAAGGCGACGATGCTGTACCCCTCGACCATCCTCAAGGGCCGCGGCGCGAGCGACAACCACATCACCATCGCGTTCGCCGGCGAGGGCCAGGACATCGACACCGGCGCGAAGGTCTACCACAACGCCCCGGACACGCGCTCGACCGTCGAGTCCAAGTCCATCTCGAAGGACGGCGGCCGCACGAACTACCGCGGTCTCGTCCACATCGCCGACGGCGCCGAGGACTCCTCGACCGCCGTCGAGTGTGACGCGCTGATGTTCGACAACGAGTCGACCAGCGACACGATGCCGTACATGGAGATCGAGGAGTCGAAGGTCGACGTCGCCCACGAGGCCACCGTCGGGAAGATCGGCGACGAGGACGTGTTCTACCTCCAGAGCCGCGGGCTGGACGACGACGACGCAAAACAGATGATCGTCTCGGGCTTCATCGAGCCGATCACGGAGGAACTGCCGATCGAGTACGCCGTCGAGCTCAACCGCCTCATCGAGCTCGAGATGGAGGGAAGCCTCGGGTAAGATGTCCGCCATGAGCACGCAGGTACACACCGCGGTCGACGAGAGCACAGTCCGCCAGATCTCCGAGGAGCTTGGGGAGCCCGAGTGGCTCCTCGAGACTCGCCTCGAGGCCCTCGACGCGCTCGAGGACCTGGACATGCCCGACGTGATTCGCACGCCGGGCCGGACCTGGACGAACCTCTACGATCTGGACTACGAGTCCTTCGTCGACCCGCTGAACGCGGCGGAGGAGAAGGACCAGGAGGGCCCCGACGACGTGGAGGTCCTCTCGATCGCGGAAGCGGTCGAGCAGCTCCCCGACGTCCTCGAGGAGCACTTCGGCTCCGTCGTCGATCCCCAGGAGAACTACCTCACGGCGCTCTCGACGGCGCTGTTCTCGACTGGCACCGTGATCTACGTCCCCGAGGAGGTCGACGCCGAGGACGTCGCGATCCGGACGCGAATGAACAGCCAGTCGCTGTTCAACTACACGCTCGTCGTCACGGAGAAATCGTCGTCCGTCACGATTCTGGAGCGACAGTCCACCGGTGACACCGAGGTCGAGGGCGAGCGCTTCTACAGCGGGGTCGTCGAGGTCGCCGCAGGGGAGAACTCCCACGTCCAGTACGGCGCGCTCCAGAACCTGGACGAAGAGACCTACAACTACACCCTCAAGCGCGCCGACGCCGGGACCTACTCCACGGTCTCGTTCGTCGACGGCAACCTCGGCTCCCGGCTGACGAAGACCGAGGTCTCCACCGAACTCAACGGAGACGGGGCCGAGACGAAGATCGTCGGGGCGTTCTTCGGTCACGACGACCAGCACTTCGACCTCGACTCGAAAGTCTGGCACCGCGCCGAGCACACGACGGCGGACCTCGTCATGCGTGGCGTCGTCGACGACGTCGCCCGCTCGGTCTACGAGGGCGTCCAGGACGTCGGCTCGATGGCCTGGGACACCAACTCCTACCAGCGCGAGAACACCCTGATGCTCAGCGACGAGTCCGAGGCCGACGCCTCGCCGAAGCTGATCATCAACAACCACGACACCGAGGCCTCCCACTCCGCGACCGTCGGCCAGGTCGACCAGGAGGACCTCTTCTACATGACTTCCCGCGGCGTGGACCAGAAGGCCGCCCGCGACATGCTCGTCGAGGGCTTCTTCGTGCCCGTCCTCGAGGAGATCGAGGTCGAGGAGCTCCGGGACGACATCCAGGAGCTCGTCTCACAGCGGCTGGCCGAGTAGATCGCGCTTCAGCCCACCGTTTTTGCGATTCGTTCCGTCCGATAGGTGCCCGGTAGAAGGATCCCCGATCGGCTCCGACTCGCCGAGGGGCGCCGCCTATCGGTCGACCAGGACGCCACGGTCGTCGAGCGCCGAGAGGACCGCCGGGACGTCCGCCTCGCCGAGTACGTCGTCGACGAGCAGTCGCGGGTCGTAGGGGTACTCCCCGGTCGCTCGCTCGTAGAAACTTGGTCCGAGGTCCCGGAACTCGACGGACCCGACGGCGTCGGTCGTGCCGGCTGCGTAGAGCGCGTGATACGCGGCGACGCCCTCGCCGAGGAGGTGGACGTCGTCCGCGGCAGTTTCTGACCGGAGGAATGCTACCGCCCTGGTGACGTCGAACACCCGATCTCCGAACAGCGATCCTCCGAGTTCCAGCGCTCGGTGGCCGAGCGTGTACTCGGTGCCGTAGATCTGGTCGTGGTCGTTCGGCCCGAACGCGTACCACGTCGGGATCTCGCGGTGCCGGACTGCGCCGACGCCGCGTGGATCGAAGACAAGGGCAGCGCCGTGCTCTCTGGCGATCGAGATCACCTCGTCGCTCCGGGCGGGGAGCGCACCAGTCCCCTCGTCGAAACAGAGCACCGCCGGACGATCGATGGCGGTGTTTGGATCCGCAACGAGCACGCCGGTTACGACGATCGGTGGATCGCGCTCGCTCATGAAGAAGATGCGCTGCACGTCGAGATCGCCGACCTCCTGTCGAGCCGTGACTCTGGGGTTTCGCTCGCAGCGATCGCGAGCGAGGTCCAGTCGTTCCCGAAGCGCGCCCTCGATTCGTTCGGGGTCGTATCCGTCGTCGATCGAGGCTGCCGCGTTCCGTCGCTCGTCGACGAATGCTGCAACCACGTCGCCGAGTGAGCGTTCGTCCTCGAACGCGGCCCGGACGCTCCCCGTCGCGGTGCACCGAAGCGCGTCTTCGTCAGCGAGATCGTGCCCTTCGATCGGCGTGTATGGCTCGTCACCGAGGTGCGCACAGAACCACGCGAATAGCTCCGCTCCGATCTCGTACACGGACGCGTGTCCGGCGTCGGCCACGATCACCTCGAGGCGCTCGGTGGCGTCGTACAGCTCGTAGATTCGCTCGGCGCGGTCAGCCACCTCCTCGACGCCCTCGATCGGGAAGAAATCGGAGGCGGCGGCACCGATGCAGACCGGCTTCGGAGCCATCCCGGTGAGGACGTCGTCGGCGTTGACGCCGTTGGGAATCGCACCCGTCAGGATCTGTTCGGGGTCCCCCGTCTTCCCCGTCGCGAGCCACTCGGAACGTTCACAGACCGCGCAACACGGCGCCGCGACAGCGACGCGGTCGTCCAGCAATCCGAGATACGTGGTGAGGATCCCCCCGCCGGACGTACCGGTCGCCCCGAGTCGACCCTCGTCGACGTCTGCTCGTTCCGCGAGGTAGTCGAGTCCCGCCTGGGCGTCGGCGATCATGAACCGGGCGACGTTGCCGCCAGCGAAGTAGCACTGCTGGCCGGCGTAGGAGTGGCCGTACACGCCGGAGTGGACGTGTGGATCGCTCGCGTCGGGCGCGTCGTACTGGCGACGCTCGCCGAGACAGATCGGGTCGTAGATGAGGACGACAAACCCCTGTCGGACGAGTTCGATGCACGCTTGCTGGTTTAGCTCGTCAGTTTTCGCCGGTCCGAGGTGACCACACGAGAAGAGCACGGCCGGGTGCGGCCCGTCGGCGTCGGGCACGTAGCAGTTCGCGGTTACGTGGAAGTCTTGCAGGCTCTCGAAGGTGATCCGATCGACGTGATAGCCCGCCCGCTCGATGGTCCCGTGGCGCTCGACGCCGAGGTCGTCGGGTCGGTCGGGCAAGCCGCCAAGGCTCGCCAGCACCGTCGATCGAACGTCCGCACGCCGCGCCTCGAAGGCTGCCTTCGAGTCGATCGATCGTTTGGTCGTCCGTTCGTTGGTGAAGAACCGGTTCGCCGTCTCGGTGAGGTAGCGCGACAGCTGGTCGCCGACGTCGTAGTACCCGTCGACGCCGGGGCCGAACCCCTCGATCCGGACTGGGCCACTGTCGTCCGATTCGTCGGTTCCCATCGGGCTCCCCGTGTCCGTCAGCCGTCCATCCGCTCGGCGGCCCGTTCTAGCGCGTCGACGCCCACGAGTCCCTCGCCGGTCAGCGCCTGGAGGTACGCGCCGCCGGCGATCGAGAGGTGGTCGAAGCCGGCCGGATCGAGATCGTACATCGGCACGGTCCGGGCGGTGTCGCCGCCTCCGACGACGCAGAACGCGTCGGACTCGCCAGCAGCACGGAGCACTTCCACCGTCCCGTAGCTGAAGCGCTCGTCCTCGAAGACGCCGAGGGCGCCCTTGACGAGCACCGCGGCGGAGTCCTCGACGATCGGTCGGTAGGCCTCCACCGTCTCGTGACCGATATCCATGTACGAGACCGTCTTCTCCTCGACGTCCACGACGGCGTGCTCGGCGCGCTCGCCGTTCTCGTCCTCGTACGCGAGGTCGACCGGCGTCTCGATGCGGTCGCCGAACCGATCGAGGACGTCGGCGATGAGGTCCTCGTTCTTCTCGTAGTTCTCGTCGTAGAGGTCGGGACCGTCCTCGAGGTCGTGGCCGACCGGATGGCCGCGGGCGCGGAGGAACAGTTCGCCGACGACGCCGCCGAGCAGGAAGGTGTCGACGGTGTCCTCGAGGTGGTCCATCGCGGCGATGACGTCCTCGGCCTTGGTGCCGCCGAGGACCATCGTCACGTCACCGTCGAACTCGCGGCGCTCGACCGAGGTGTTGTACTCGTACTCGTCGGCCATCACGGGGCCGGCGTAGGAATCCATCACCTCGGGGAAGCCGACGATCGAGGCGTGGGAACGGTGGGCGACGGAGTAGCCGTCGTTGACGTAGCCGTCGAAGGCCTTCGCGAGCGTGCGGACGAACTCCGTCTGGGCCTTGACCTCCGGGGGCTCCTCGGGTAGTTCGCCGTCGGTCATCCGGACGTTCTCGAGGAGAATCGCCTCGCCGGTGGTGTCGGCATCGCCGGCGGCATCCTCCGCGCCCGCACTCGCGGCGTCGGGATTCGGTTCCAGGTCGGCGATCGCTTCGACGGCTTCCTCGCCGAAGGTAGAGGGCACGTACTCGATTTCCTCGCCGACGAGGTCGGAGAGGATGAACGCGTGCTGTTCCAGGCCGGTGAACGTGTCTCGACCGGGGCGGCCCTGATGGGCCATGATCGCGAGGGCGTGCCCCGCGTCGAGCAACTCGCGGATCGACTCTGCGTGGCGCTCGAACCGGCGGGTCGACTGGACCTCGCCGTCCTCGATCGGCGCGTTGACGTCGATCCGGACGAGGAGGCGCTGTCCGGGATCGAGTTCGTCGGTGGTGTGGAACGCGGCCATACTCGTTGCTGCGCGGGAGCGAGGCAAAAAAGCGCCGGAACGTTCGGTCGCAGAAGGGGGTCGTTTCGTCGCTGGGGCGCGCTGGCCCCGGTTCGCCTCAGGCCTCGGCCGCCTCGGTCTCGGACTCGGCGACGACGTACTCGGCGAGGTCGAGCATCCGGTTGGCGAACCCGAACTCGTTGTCGTACCAGGCTAGCACCTTCACCTGGTTGCCCATGACCATCGTCGACTCGGCGTCGACGATCGACGAGTAGGGCTCGCCGACGATGTCAGACGAGACGACCTCGTCCTCGGTGTAGCCGAGCACGCCCTCCAGTTCGCCGCCTGCGGCGCGTTCGAGCGCGGCGTTGACCTCCGACTCGGTGACGTCGGCTTCCAGCGACACGACGAAGTCCGTAATCGAGCCGTCGGGCACGGGCACGCGCATCGCCATGCCGTCGAGTTTCCCCTCGAGCTGTGGGAGGACCTCGGTCGTCGCCTGCGCAGCACCGGTGGAGGTCGGGACGATGTTCTCGGCGGCGGCGCGGCCGCGGCGACGCTTGGCCTTCGGGCCGTCGATGAGGTTCTGGGAGCCCGTGTAGGCGTGGGTCGTCGTGAGGACGCCCGACTCGATGCCGAACTCCTCGTCGAGGACCTTCGCGACGGGGGAGATGGAGTTCGTGGTACAGGAGGCGTTCGAGACGACGTCCTGGCCGTCGTACTCGTCGTGGTTGACGCCGTAGACGACCGTCAGGACCTCCTTCTCGCCCTTGGGCGGTGCGGAGATGATCGTCTTGTCGGCGCCCGCCTCGACGTGCTTGATCGCGTCCTCGTGGGTCCGGAAGAGGCCAGTCGCCTCGAAGGCGACGTCGACGTCGAGTTCGTCCCAGGGGAGCTGTGCGGGGTCCTTCTCGGAGAAGGTCGGGAAGGCAGTGCCGTCGACGACGATATCCTCGCCGTCGAGTTCGACGCCTTCGGTCGTGCCGTGGACGGTGTCGTACTCGAGGAGGTACGCCATGTCGTCGACGTCCATGACGTCGTTGATGCCGACGATGTCGACGGTGTCGCTGTCCAGGGCAGCGCGGAAGACGTTGCGCCCGATGCGTCCGAAGCCGTTGAGACCGACGCGAACGGTATCACTCGACGTGCTCATAGTAGAATTGTGGCGAGTCGTGGGTAAAGTATTTGTCTAATGGACTGGCGAGTACACTTTCCTTACCTGGCGGCTCACCCCTTCGGAGCCGCCGGCACGTCCACCGATCGTCAGCGACCGATCGCCACGCAGTCCTTCGGGTACTCTATTCCGAGTTCGAATCTATAATGATTTATAGGAATGTTTATCACGTCCGATGCCGCAGGGTCTGTCATGGTAGGTGTCGGCGTCAACGGCTACGGAACGATCGGCAAACGCGTCGCGGACGCGATCGCGGCCCAGCCCGACATGACCGTCGCCGGCGTCGCGAAGCGGTCGCCGGACGCCGGCGCGCGGAGCGCGTTGGCGAAAGGGTTCTCCCTCCACGCCCCGGCCGACCGAATGGATCGGTTTCGGGACGCCGGCGTTCCGACCGACGGCACCGTCGAAGACCTGATCGCCGCGAGTGACGTCGTAATCGACGCCACGCCGGGCGGCGTGGGCGAGCAGAACGCCCCGCTGTACGACGCTCACGACACGCCCGCGATCTTCCAGGGTGCGGAGGATCCCTCCGTCGCGGAGACGAGTTTCACTGCTCGCGCGAACTACGCCGACGCGGTTGGTGCCGACCGCGTCCGCGTCGTCTCCTGCAACACCACCGGCCTCTCGCGACTCCTCACGCCGATCGACGAGACCTGGGGAATCGAGCGAGTGCGGGTGACACTCGTTCGACGCGGCGGCGACCCCGCCCAGCCCGATCGCGGACCGATCGACGACATCCTCCCCGACCCGATCGAAGTGCCGTCCCACCACGGTCCCGACGTGCAGACCGTGCTTCCGGAACTCGACATCGACACGATGGGCGTGACGGTACCCGCCACGCGGATGCACCTCCACGCCGTGTCGATCACGCTGGAGGACGACCTCGACGGCGACCTCGCACCGGAAGCGATCCGCGACCGACTCGCTGGCCAGTCCCGCCTCTTTCTCGTGCCCGGCGACCTCGGCGTCGAGAGCTGTGGCGGACTCAAGGAGGTGGCGAAGGACGCCGGTCGTCCGCGCGGCGACGTCTGGGAGAACTGCATCTGGACGGACTCGATCGCCGTGTCTGACGGCGAACTCTACTGTTTCCAGGCGATTCACCAGGAAGCCGACGTGGTCCCCGAGAACGTCGACGCCGTCCGTGCGGTTGCGGGGCTGGCCGACGGGCCGCGGAGCCGCCGGCTGACCAACGACGCGCTCGGCCTCGAGGACAGCCCGGCCGCCGTCGACCACCCGGTTCGTGACGTCGGCACCGCGGACGATTGAACACCACGCTCCGGCGTGAAATCTTGGGCCGTTCGACGCTCGCGACCTGGCAGTGGATTTCGGTGAATGCCAGTCGAACTCGGCCCGCGTGAGCCGTTCGAGCACCAGGCACCGAGAGGAACGTCGCTGTCGAACGCCCGTCGGGATTCTGGCACGTGAGAATCGCCGCCGAACCCTTTTGGGGTGCCCGGAACAGTTTCTTCGCATGAGTTCTTCCCGTGGAGATGGAGGCTCGACTATCTCCGAAGAGTCCACGGGAACCGGGCAATCGGTCTCCGTTTCCCCGCCGACCGTCCTGATCGCCGACGGCCCCAATCGGGCGAAGCGATACGAGCAGTGGATTCAGGATCCGTTCCCGGTCCGACGAGCACGGTCCCCGGACGAAGCCCGTGACGAGATAACCAAGGACATCGGCGTCGCGATCGCCGGTGCCGGCGTCTCCGACGAGACGACACAGGAGCTTCTGGAACTCGTCACCGTCCGGAGCCCCTTCGCACGGGCGATCGTCGTGCAGGGAGACGACCAGCCGCCGATGCTCGAAGGGGCCGGCTACGACGTCTGTCTGTTCACCCCGGTGGAGAAAGGCGACCTGCGTCAGGCCGTCCACCAGCTCGCGCGTATCTCGACCTACGAGCGGGCCGTCTCGGCCTTTTTCGAGTACACGACGCACGCCGCGAGCATCCAGGTCGGGAAGAGCGAGGAGGAACTCGCCGATCACGAGACCTACCAGAAGATCCAGGCCAGGATCGAGCAGATCAAAGCCACCCTCGAGCGCATCCGTTCGTCGATGGACGAGGCCGACCGGCGCGTGCTGATGGAGTCGATCGAGTCCGACCCGGCCGCGGGGTTCAGCGAGCATCCCTCCTCTTCCGGCGGTCGGCATCCGGATCGTTGCAGCGAGTGCCACCTCGATTGGGGCACCAGGCACGGAGACGGCCTCGGCAAGGGCTACGATCAACTCGGCGCCTTCGTCTGGAAGTGCACGCGCTGTGGCGCTGTCCAACAGAGTGCGAGTGCGAGCCACCAGTGGGTCGCGCGCCGGTAGCGAATTCTGCGGCCCGCCGACAGTGGCGACGCGTGTGAAACCATTGCACTGTACAGAAGGCTTTTGCCGGGTGCGTGCTACCCCTCGCTCATGCGCCGCGACGACCGCGACGATCCCTTCGACGACATCTTCCGGGAGATCGAGCGGCTGATGGACGACGTCATGCACGGCGACGCCCCGACGATCGACGAGACTGGCTTCGGTGGCGACGCGCACGTAGACGTCCACGAGACCGACGAACTGGTTCGGGTCGTCGCGGATCTTCCAGGGGTCGAACGCGACGACCTCGCACTCCGCTGTGACGGCGAAGTGCTCACCCTCGACGTCGAGAGTGAGCACCGCCACCTCCAGGAGCGGATCACGCTCCCCGCGACCGTCGACGAGCACTCCGCGGACGCCTCCTTCAACAACGGGGTCCTCGAGGTCACGTTCGACCGGACCGACGATTCCGCGTCGATCAATCTCTAACGCCGGTTTCGGCCGCGTCGACGGCGCCACGTCGGTCAATTTCTCCCGATCGACTCCGCTCTCCCGACCGAGTCGACGCTGCTCGTCGATTCGCCACCGATCGAATCTCGTCTCTGCTCCCCGATACGACTCTGTTCGCCGATTCGCCACACGTCGAATATCGTCACTCGCCGTCGATTCGCTCGACAGGTTTCCGTTCGATCACATTCCGCTGCGAACGCTACTGCTCGTCAGCGGTGCGCTCGATCGCCGACGACAGTCGATCGTAGAAGTCGGGTTCGTACTTGCTCGCGTCGTCGATCGTCGGTCGGGCGTTGGTCTCGGAGACGAACGCGTCGTCTTCGGTGACCAGCAGGTCCACGCCGAGCAGGTCGATGCCGAGCAGCTGGGCGACGGCCTCCGCGAGCGAGCGTAGCTCCGGATCGAGGTCGATCCCGGTCGCCTCGGCGCCCCGATGGACGTTGTGTCGCCAGCCACCGGCTCGCTCGCGCTCGACGGCGCCGACGTACTCGCCCTCGATCGTCATCGCTCGGACGTCGCGGGCGTCGGGCACGAACGACTGGACGAGAAAGGACTTGTCGCCGGTCGCCGCGAAGTCGTGCACGAGGTCGAGGTAGTCAGCGACGCCGAGCGCGGAGTCGGCGTCGCCGACCTTCGCGACGCCGACGCCCCGCGTCGTCGAGGTCGGCTTGATCACGACGGGCGGTCCGACCTGCTCGACGGCCTCGCGGATCCGGTTCTCGTCGATCGGATTCGAGACGAGCACGGTCACGGGCACCGGCAGGCCGGCCGCGGCACATCGAGCGAGGACCTCGGCCTTGTTCCGGGAGGTCTGCACGTCGGCGTGGTCGACGAGCCACGGAATCTCGAGCATCGCGTCGGCGACCGCGCCCTCGACGTCCCGGGGTGGAAATACGTAGCCGACGTCGTGGTCGGCGGCCGCGAACGCGTTCTCTCTCGCGTCTGGTTCCGTCAGCCCGATCGTCCGCTCTTTCGTCTGGAGGTGGACGACCTCGATGCCTCGCGCTGCGAGTGGCTCCTCGAGCCGTTCGAACGTTTCGGCGTCCGTCGCGACGGCGAGGCGCAACACGTCACGATTGCTGGGGACGGGCGGCCAAATGGATTCCGCCCTCGGGTGGCGACGACGCGCGTGGTCCACGGGGGATCAGGTTCTGCCGGCGCCCCACGCGCCGTTTCCCTTCGCGGGGTTCGCGCTGGCGCTCGCTCACTGTTCGGTCCGCGGGTCTACCGTGGCTCGTGTCGTTCGTTCCCGTGGCGGTGCGGTGGCGGTTGCTCCCGTTCGCGCCGTGAGTCGCGGCGCCTGCTGGCGACCACGTCCGTCGCTCGTTCCCGGACCCCGGGAACGGACGAGACGGCTTTTACGTCGACGACAGTAAGCGGATTTCAGAGGAGACACCGACATGGACGCCGATCTACCTTCCACCCGGGCCGCGTCGTTCGACCGACGAACAGTGCTCGCAGCGACCGGGAGCGCCGTCGCCGCAGCACTCGCCGGCTGTCTCGGTGGGGGCGGTCCGAGCGCGACGAGTGACGACTGGGAGTACCTCGAGGACGGCCCCGACTACGGCGGCTGGTTCGACGACACGGGCAACTTCGAGGGAACCGTCGACTGGACTGGACGCGATTCGGTGACGATCGACGTCGGCGCCGGCGACGACGGCCGGCTGTTCGCGCCGCCGGCGGTGCGAGTCGACGCTGGAACGACGATCACCTGGGAGTGGTCCGGCGCCGGCGGTCCCCACAACGTCGTCGCCGAAGACGGCAGCTTCGACTCGGGAAGTTCCACCGCGAGCGGCGACGCGACCTACGAGTACACGCCCGAGTCGACGGGTACCTACCGGTACGTCTGCGTCCCACACGAGTCGATGGGGATGGTCGGCGCGGTCGACGTGGTCTGAGCCACGCTCGGTCACCTTTTCAGATTCTGTTCCCGTCGCAGTTCCAAGTCAGGCCAGTCCAGGACCCCCGCGCTTAGTAGGCGGGTCCCCGTAGCCGGCCCCATGTCGCTTCGGCTCCCCGAGGAGATCGTCGCCGAGCAGTTCGTCCCCACCGCACGGACGATGCTCGCCCGCGAACTCGACGAACGGGGACTCACCCAGCAGGCGATCGCCGACCGACTCGGGATCACGCAAGCTGCGGTGTCCAACCACCTCAACGGACAGGTCGACGTGGCCGCGCCGATCGCCGACGATCCGCGGATGGCTGCAACCGTCGAGGAGATCGCGGACGGGTTCGCAGAGGGGAGCATGGACGAGGTCGACGCGCTCGGGGAACTGGTCGCGCTCGTCCAGGCGTTCGAGGATCGCGGCCCGATCTGTGAACTGCACGAGCAGGCGATGCCCGCCCTGGAGGGGCTGGGCTGTGACCTCTGCGTCCGCGGCCGGGACGAGGCCGTCCAGGCCGAGCGAGACGCCCTGGCTGCCGTCCGGGAGGCGTCGCGACGCCTCGGCGCGAGCCAGGAGATGGTGACGATGGTGCCGAACGTCGGCACGAACGTCGCGACGGCGATTCCCGGCGCGACGGAGCCGACCGACGTCGCCGCAGTGCCCGGGCGCCTCATCCGGATGCGGGGACGGATCGAGGTCCCCGCCAATCCCGAGTTCGGCGCGTCCCGAAACGTCGCCACCGCGATCCTCGCCGCCACGACCGTCGATCCCGAGATGCGAGGCGCGATCAACCTCGCGCTCGACGAGGACCTCCTCGCGGCGGCCCGGGAACGTGGGATCGATCCGATCGAGTTCGACCCGGAGTACGAGAACCGTCGCGAGCGTCTCGTCTCGCTGTTCGAGGAGCGCGGCTCCGTCCCGAGACTCTGCTACCATCGCGGCGCCTTCGGCGTCGAACCCGTCTGCTACGTCTTCGGCGAGACGGCGGTCGAGGCGGTCGACCTCGCGATAGAACTCCGGAACGCCGTCGCTGGCCAGACTGGTTGAGTTCCCCCGACCGGGCCGATCGGGGGTTCACTCCGCGCCGTGGGAGCGACCGACGACGAGCGTGACGACGTGAGCGAACACGAGGAGACCGAACGCGCCGGCACGCCGTCGGGTATCGAGCCCGAACAGGAGGAGCGGAACGTACACGAAGGGGAGCATTGCAGCACACCAGAAAGCGATCGCGCGGAGCGGACCGCCGAAGGTTTCACTCGCACGGCGGGCAGAGAGAAGCAGCCGACTGCCTGGTGGAGGCGCCAGTTCGTCCTGGGAGTGATCGGGCGGACCGTTCGACATGGAGGGCGGGGGTCGAAGTACGATAGCCACGGGCAAATAGGTTAGTACTCCTCTGCGTGCTGAGGTGATTCAATTTGGTAGGTTCGAATACAAAGGACACCACCGGCATTCAGGTTGCATCCCTCGAATTGGCCGACTGGTTATCAGGTGGCAGTGCCGCGCCGCTCTCGGATCAGGTACCGTCGCGTCGCGCGAACTTCTCGCTCATCGCACTCGAGAGGTCGGTGAGGTAGATCCCACCCCAGATCGCGACGAGGATCCCTCCCATGGTGTTGAACGTCAGGTCCTTGAGGGTGTCCTCGACCCCGAACTGGGTGAGTACCGTCGCGGTCCCGATTTCGTCTGCGGCGACGGCGATCGCGAACTCGAGAAGCTCCCAGAGCACGCCGAACGCCAGCACGAAGATCAGGATGACGACGCTCGCGAAGCGCGGTGGCACGTAGACCTCCTCGGAGTGGATGTCGATTGCCCGGACGGTCGTGTATCCGGCGGCGGCCACGACCGACGCCGAGAGGGAGTGCGTCAGGTGATCCCACCACCAGAGCCCCTTGTAGAACGTCCAGCCCATGCCGGGGATCCCGACCGTGCCGACGGCGTGAAGGAAGGCTGCCGCGGAGATCCAGAGCGTCAGCCGTGGGTCCATCGGGAGCCCGTAATCCCGTTCGAGCACGGCGGGGAGTCGGAAAACCGCGAGCGCGACGGCTGTGTTCACGATGATTCCAGGACTGCCCCGTTCGACTCCCACGAAGAGGAGGCCGATCAGCGATATCTCCATGGCCCGCGTCGCCTGCTGCTGTCGTCGCTCCGACGGGAGCACGCGGGAGAGCCTAGACATCGTCGACCTCCCCGTCCGTCGTCGGGATCAGTTCGTCGCGGAGTTCCTCACGCAGCGATTCGGGAACTCGGTCGGTGGCGACGACGCGCCGCCGGAAGTAGGTCCGGAAGAGGAGCCCAGCACCGAGGCCGGCCAGTGATGCGTAGGTAAACTCGATCATCAGTTCGTCGTTGGTCATGTCGTAGGTCCGATCGAGGAAGATCGCGGCGTACCACTGGAGGAGTGCCCACGCGGCCGCGGCCGCCATCGTCGCCGCGACGACGAGCACGATCGCGAAACCCGGCGACATCCGGATGGACGTGAACGAGTCGAGTTCGACGACGATCACCAGCGCGACGGCGGCGATCGCGAAGTAGGTGAAGAGCGGTCCCGATAGCCGCTGTGCCCCGACTGCGATCCCGAGCAGCGGGAGCGAGGCCATCGCCAGCACTTCCCAGGGAAGCATGACGTACCGGGAGCGGAAGACGATCGGTGGTAGCACGGAGAGGACCACGATCACGAGGGCGAACACTGACCAGAGGACCCCAACGGTGACGACGACGCCGATCCAGGTCGCTGCAGCGATCGCCACGAGGAACCAGGATGCGGCAGCGTTCCGCCGCCCCTCGTCGAGGAGATCCTCGAGCCCGACGTTCGACATGGAGTCCGGTAAGCGCGTAGCCCATATTAACGCTGTGTGACTACGTCGAAGCCCAGCGGTCCGTCGAGTGGCGACGGAAAGCCAGCCAAGGCTATCGCGCCTGGTATCCGCCGCTCAGAGTGCGAGATAGACCACGGCGTAGCTGACCAGCGCGACGGCAATCCCCGCCAGCGCCGTGAACGTCGTCCGGAGTGCGGCCTCGGGGTCACCGACGAAGCGGTGGTAGAGGTTCCGGAGCGAGTAGGGGCTCCGCGGAGAGCGTCGGAGTCCGCCGAGGACGACGCCGACGGTCAGGATCGAGAACACGAAGTGATAGGAGAGATTGATCGTCGGCGGCACCATCACGACTGCGCCGGCGCCGTAGAGCACGCCCGCTGCCGCGCGGCGATCGACGAGCCGGATCGGATCGAGATCGGCGGCTCTCGCCAGGACGATCGCGGCGATCGTCACGGCGGCGAGTTCGATCGCGAACGCGCCGAGCAGGTGGAGCGTCGGGTCGCCACTCAGCAGGACTCGCTCGGAGATGAGCTGGACGTCGAAGGGGTAGAGGAGCGCCGGCGGCTCGCCGGTCACCAGGTCGCCCCACGGGTGCGAGGCGATCCCCGCGACGGCGGCGATTCCGATCTCGACCGGTGAGAGTCCGAGGTAGATCCGGGAGGCGGTCGCGATCGCGAGACCAGCGAGCACGAACGCGGTCATCACGAAGCCGCCGACGAAGCCGCTCGCGAGCACCGCCGCCGTGACGAGCACGCTCAATCCTGCGAGCGCGAGGGCAACGCTCACGAGGGTGTGCCGGTCGAATCCGTCGGTCCCGGACGCGTCGTCGGTGCTCCAGCCCAGCGGGTCGGCACCGCGGGATCGTCGCAGGGTCCAGAGACCGAACGCCGGGCCGGCGACCGCCGCCGCGACCAACGAGTGCGTCATCGAGCGGTGGATGCCGTGTGCGGAGCCCCAGAACTCGCCCGGCTGGATCCGCGTCCCGACGACGAGTTCGCTGGGCTCTATGGCGACGACTGTCCAGAGCATATCGACGTCGGGCGCGGCGGCGAAGAGCCCGGTCGCGATCCCGATCGCGAACGCGCGGTGGGTCGGCCAGCCTCGCCACTCGGCGACCAGCACCGCGAGGGCGAACGCCAGGAGTGCGTGGCCGATGAACAATGTAACGTCACTTTAGCCGTCGACGCGCATAAGCATCGCGGGCGATGCTGTACCGTGGTACCACTGCACGGGGGAGTCTGCAATCTGTCCGGTGAGCGAGGTAGGAACGCGTTACTGCGGTGAAGTCGTGGCACGGATCGGTCGGGGCAGTTCGGGCAAGGTTCGGGTTTCACAACTGGGATCGTTTTCATTGGACAGCGTGCGGACCAGCGACCGGCTGTGGGCAGTGCCGGAGTGAGGGCCTCGGATCGGCTGACGGTGCGTTCTTGAGGTGTGGTTCCCAACTCACGCGTGGCCGATGACGACGGCACCGATTCCGAGCCGGTCTCGGCAACCGGCGATGAGGAGCCCTATGAGTGCCGAGGCCGACCATTTCTCGCGGCAGATGGCCGAGTGCTGCGACGTCGACTCCGACTCGGGCCACGAACAGATGCTTCCGACCGGCACACGGCTCTGCAGCCCGAGTGGTTATGTGTGCGGCCTGACAGCGTGAGATGGTGAACGACACGACCGCTGGGGAGGTCGCCGGTTGGGCCGATTCCCGGATAACGGCCGTAATCGAACTCGACGGCGGAGAAGTCGGGAGCGTCCATCGCGTCGACCTCGCCGACGACAGACGCGTCGTGGTCAAGACCGCTGATACCGACCTGCGGACGGAAGCGAAGATGCTCGCTCACCTGCGCTCGGAGGGTGGCCTTCGCGTCCCCGACGTCTACCACGTAACCCCGGACCTGCTGGTGATGGAGTTCGTTGCGGGAGAATCGACGGTAACGCCAGCCGTCGAACGCGACCTGGCCGACCGACTTGCCGCCCTGCACGCCACTGAAGCCGACCAGTTCGGTTTCCCCTTCGACACGCTGACCGGTGCGTACCGCCAGCCCAACCCTTGGACGGACGGCTGGGCGACGTTCTTCGGCGACGAACGGCTCGGGTACGCGGCGAGTCGCGCCCGCGAGGACGGTGAGCTGCCGCCCGACCTCGCCGAGCGAATCGACGACCTCGCCGCAGACCTTCCCGCACTTCTGGACCACGACCCTACGCCATCGCTCGTCCACGGCGACGTCTGGTCCGCGAATGTGCTGACCGGCGGCGAATCAGTTCAGGTGTTCCTCGACCCGGCGTGTTACTACGCCGACCCCGAGGTCGAACTGGCGTATGCCGAGTGGACAGAGGTGGCTGGCGACGCCTTTTTCGAGCGGTACCGCGAGCGCGCGGGCGCCGATTCGGGCTACGACGACCGAAAACACGTCTACCAACTCTACCCGTTGGTTACGCACGTTCGGCACTTCGGTGAAGCGTATCTGGAGCCCTTGGAAGCGACGCTCGACACGCTGGGGTACTGAGTAGCCGGGTACCGCATCGGCGTCGGCACGGGTCGGCCTGTCGACGCTGGTCGCGAGAGCCGAAGGGATCGGGAGACCGACGATCTGGAGCCGGTCCGGAGTGCGTACGTCCACGGCGTCCGGGAGTCCCCGATCAGTTTCCGTCCGGACCTGAACACGGACTGGAGGCGTGCTAGGGCCCTCGAAACGAAGGAATCTCGACGCTGCGCGCGGCATCGGAGCCCGACGGTCAGTCCTGTGTCGCCGAGACGTCACCGCGGGCCCCACTGAGCGGGCCGCCCGCCACCGTCTCCTCGTTGCTGGCCACCCAGCTGAGGAGCAGGTACGCGAAGCCGTACTTCGCTCCGATGTCGAGCAGCGAGTAGCCCCATGAGGTGAGCGCCGTCGAGTCGACGAGCGCGAGTCCCTCGACACCAAGCGCCCAGACGACCGGGTAGCCGATCCACAGCACCACAGTCACGGTACGCAGCGTGTCGAATATCTCGTCCGTACCGGCACCCTCCGCCGAGTCGGGCCACCGGGCAAGGAGCGCGTATAGCACCACGAGGAAGAACGCAGCACTGACGCCAAAGAAGGCCCACCTGAAGCCGTACGAAGAGACAGTCAGGGCTGCGGCGAGGCCGGTCACGCACATCGCAATGTCGGCTGCAATCACGGCAGCCAGGTCCACCGTGTCGGCATCTGCCAGCAGTCCCAGTGCGAGCAGGATGAGCGGCGTCGAGAGCGTCCAGGTGAGGTAGCGGCCCCACTGGACGAGCACCTGTTCGCCGGCGAGTGTGTGCCCGGCCGGCATCTGGAGGAAACCGGCCGTTAGCCCTGATATCAGGCCGAGATAGCTCGACAGCGACACCAGCGGGATGAAGATCGTCGCCGCGAAGATGAGACGGGTACGCCGGCTTTGCACGTCGCGGGCCATGTAGAGGAACAGCAATACCGAGAGCCCGGCCAGTGCAACGTTGATCCACAGCGATGCGCTCAACAGGAGGTTGTCCCGGATGTGATCCAGCACTTCACGCTGGCCGAGTTGCAGCGGGAGCAGCGTCGCCTTCGATAGCGACGAGATCATACCGACCGAAGTGGCCGGACGGGGGAAGTAAGTGACATTCTACCGACGGTCCAAGCGCGGTGGACGAGCGGGTCACCGACGACCGGCCCGCTGTGGGTGGTGATAGGTGTCTGGAGACGGTCCCGAGTCGTTTCGTCGAGTGTGGCCGAGGTTCGTTCCATACACTACAGGGATGTGACGAACAGTAACAACGGGCCGGGAGCAACGTGAACACCCGTCGATTACCAAACTTCGACCGTGACGAACTGAGCGATTCCCGTGGAGCCGAAAAACGCATTCACTGTGGATAGATTGTGAGTCGTGAGTTCCGAGGACACCGATTACCGACGCACGCGCCTCGGGAGTCACCTCACGAATCCGGCCGCCGACGCAGTCCAATCTATAACAGCGCTCGGCGTCTAGTTGCGGACGGATGACCGTCCTCGTTCTCGGCGATCAGTTGACCCGGGCGGTCGGGCCGCTCGCCGATCGAACGCCTGGAGATCGGGTGCTGCTGATCGAATCCCGGGCGCTCGGCCGGCGACTGCCCTACCATCCCCACAAGCTCGTGCTCCTCTACAGCGCGATGCGGCACTTCCGCGACGAACTCGGTGATGCCGGCTTCGACGTCGAGTATCGAAAGGTCGACACGTTCGAGGATGGGTTGGACGAGCACTTCGACGAGCATCCCGGCGACGATCTGGTCATGATGGCACCGGCCAACCACGGTGCGGCGGCCCACCTCGACGACCTGGTGACGAGTCGCGGTGGAACGCTCGAGGTCGTGGCAAACGAACTGTTCCTGTGCTTTGCAGAGGAGTTCGACGACTGGGCCGACCCAGACCAGACGCGATTTCGCCACGAGTCGTTCTACCGGTTCGTGCGGCGAGAGACCGGGTACCTTATGGACGGCGATGATCCGATCGGCGGCGAGTGGAACTACGACGCGGACAACCGCGAGACGCCGCCAGCGGGGTACCGACCGCCCGAACCACCCGTGTTCGAGCCGGATACGCTCACCCGCGAGGTCGTCGACTGGGTCGACGAGACCTTCACCGGTGGGTACGACGAGCGACCGTTCGGGACGGACTGGGCCGATCCGGAGCCGTTCCGGTGGCCGGTGACCAGAGACGCGAGTCTGCGAGCCCTCGAATCATTCGTCGACGAGCGGCTCCCGCAGTTCGGGCCCTACCAGGACGCGATGGTCGCCGACGAGTTCGCGATGCACCACTCGTTGCTGTCGGCGTCGTTGAACCTCGGGCTGCTCCATCCTCGCGAGGTCGTCGAGCGCGCGATTCGTGCCTACGAAGCGGACGAGGCACCGCTCCAGAGCGTCGAAGGCTTCGTTCGGCAAGTCATCGGCTGGCGGGAGTTCGTGTGCCACGTGTACCGCCGCCGGATGCCGGCGCTGGCGACCGCGAATCAACTCGGGGCCGATCGGGACCTCCCCGACCTGTACTGGACCGGCGAGACCGAGATGGCCTGCCTGTCCGACGTCGTCGACGGCGTCCGGACTCGCGGGTACTCCCACCACATCGAGCGGCTGATGCTTCTCTCGAACTTCGCACTGCTCTACGGCGTCGAGCCGGCCCAGCTCGACCGGTGGTTCCGCGCAGCGTACGTCGACGCGTACGACTGGGTCACGACGCCCAACGTGGTCGGGATGGGCGTCTTCGGAACCGATGCCCTCTCGACGAAACCGTACGCCGCGTCGGCGAACTACGTCGATCGGATGAGCGACTACTGCGCGAACTGTCCGTACGACGAGTCGAAAACGACCGGTGCGAACGCCTGCCCGTTCAACGCGCTGTACTGGGCGTTTCTGGACCGCAACGAGAAACGGCTCCGGGACAACCATCGGATGGGGCTCGTCTACAGCCACCTGGACGGGAAGTCCGACGAGGAGCTGTCTCGGATCCGCGATCGGGCCCGAACCATCCGCCGCCGTGCCCGGGACGGGTCGCTCTGATCGAGAGTAGCGTACCGACCGCTGCGTTCGAAGAGTATCAGTCGGCGACGAACCCACGACCGAGTCTGTACAGGGCTCGAACCGCAAGCGACTCGTATCGAGCCGGCCGCCGATCGGCCCAGTCGCCCGATCGGGCGAACGATCCCGACACCGATCCGGCGTTGCAAAGGAACGTCGTCGTGCGGCGTGACGACGTCGGCACGCTGCACTCCTCGACCGAGTCGATCGGGACGCCGAGTGAGGCCGTTCGCGACGCACTCGACGCTGGTACGAACTCGACTCTCACCAGCTAGAGTGAGTTGGCCGGTCGAGAGAGCCACATTCACAAGTCACAGCCGCTACCGTAGACACGTGACGACGACACTCTGGCTCGCGCTCGCCGTCCTCCTGTTGCTCGTCGGCGTCGTCGGGTCTGTCACGCCGATGCTCCCGGGTCCACTGCTGTCCGTTGGTGGCGTGCTCCTGTACTGGTGGAGCACCGGTTACGGCGAGCCGGGCCTCGTCTTCGTGGTCGCAAGCGTCGTCCTCGGGGTCGGAACCGTGCTCCTCGACTGGCTCGCGAGCGCGGTCGCCTCGAAAGCCGGCGGTGCCTCGACCGCCAGTGCGGTCGTCGCAGCGATCGTCGGCACCCTCGCCTTCTTCGTCGCGGGACCGGTGGGCACCGTCCTCGGCATCGCCGTGGCCGTGTTCGCCACCGAGATCTACCTGCACGGTGACTTGCGGCAGGGATCGAAAGCGTCGCTCTACGCCACGATCGGGGTGCTCGGATCGGCAGTCGTACAGCTGTTCGTGACGGTCGCAATCTTGCTCGGGTTTCTCCTGGTGCTCCTCGTATAGCTGGACATCGTTGGGACACCTCGACCGGGGTGGATCATCTCGAACCGTGGTCGATCCGTTCAGGATCCGGTGATTCGTTCAGAATCCGCCGTGGACCACGTCCTCGTCGGTCGGCCCCTGGCCGTCGAACTCGGCGACGAACGCGTCGAGTCGGTCGGGGTCGTCCGCGCCAGGCAGCCGACGGTCCGCCGTCGTGCACTCGGCGTCGACGCCCAGGCGCTCACAGACGAGGTCGGTGGTGGCTTCCGCCATCTGGCGATAGGTCGTCAACTTACCGCCGACGACGCTGACGAGATTCTCGACGCCGTCCTCCGCGTGGTCGAGCCGGAAGAATCCACGAGAGATCCCACGGCCGCCCCGCTCGTCCTCGTCGGGCGCGTAGAGCGGGCGAACGCCCCACCAGGTGCGGACTTCGGGTGCGTCCACCACCGGCGGAAGCATCGCTGCACACTCTTCGTAGGTGCGTGCTACTTCCCACTCCTCGGTCGCGTAGTCGTCCGGATCCGTCACTGCGACGCTCGTCGTTCCGAGAACGACTTCCGAGTCGTGTGGCACGACGATGTCGCCGTCGTCGGGCTCGCGACAGCGGTTCAGCACGGGTCCGAGGTCGTCGTACTCGACCGACACCATCACTCCGCGCGTCGGGCGCATCTCGACCTCGAGATTCGCCATCGCGGCGATCCGGCCGGCCCACGCACCCGCGGCGTTCACGACGTACTCCGGGCCGATCCGTTCGTCGACGGAGCCGCCAAGTCGGACGGCCTCGATCCGTCCGTCCTCGACGGTCATGCCGTCGACCGGTGCGTCGAGTAGCATCGTCGCGCCGTGCTCGCGTGCGTCGGCTGCATTTGCGGCAACCAGCCGCGAGGGATACATCACGCCGTCGGGGACTTCCAGCGCGCGCACGACGTCGTCGGCGAGGTCGGGGACGCTCGCTCTGGCCTCGTCGGCGTCGAGGACCGTCCTTGGAATGCCGACCGACTCGCAGGCTTCGCGTTTGGCGTCGAAGTACGCCGGGTCGTCGTCGGCGAGTTGGACGAAGAGGCCGCCGGTGTCGCGGACGCACTCGCCGGCGACGTCCCGGAGAATGCGATTCTCCACGATGCACTCCTCGGCGCCGACCCGATCGGCCTCGGCGTAGCGTGCACCGCTGTGGAGCAGTCCGTGCGAACGGCCGGAGGTGCCGCTGCCGAGTCCGTCGCGGTCGACGAGCGTGACGTCGACACCCCGGAGTGCGAGGTCGCGCGCGATCCCGGCGCCGGTCGCACCGCCACCGACGACGAGTACTGTCGGCTGATCCATACGCGTATTCCTGTAGCGGAGCCATCTCCGTCGCGCTTGACTCGGTACCTATCGGCGCTGTCTCGGGCGTGATCGGGTCGCAGCGGCCACCGTTCGCTCTCGTGGACTGCTACCGAAGCAGGTCGGCGACGGCGTTCAGCGTCGCCCAGCCAGCGGACAGGATCCCGCCGAGCCTGATAGCTGCTGGAGCGACGCCGAGTTGCCTCGATAGGGGGCCGGCTCTCGTGCCAGCGCCCAGCGTGGCGATCGTCCGGTCCCTCGCTCGGATCTCCAGCGCGAGATCGGCCGCCGTCAACACGTCGTGGAACTCGCCACGCTGAGTCGTCGGGAAGCCGCGCGTCGCCCCGAGCGCCGAGGAGATCGAGGGGAACTCGAGGAAGAGCCGATCGCCAGTCGACCGCACTGGCACCTCGTTGTCCCCGAACGTCAACGTGAGGTCGCTCTCGACGTAGAGCGGCGCTCTGGCGACGAACGCTTCGTCAGTCACGCTCGCGGGTCGTGATCTTGAGGGTCCCGTCGAGCTCCCAGTGGGCGTGTTCGGCGTCCGCGCCCGTCTTGCTCGGCACCTCGACGGCCATGTCGTCGAACTCGTAGACGATCTCTGCGCCGCGGCCGGTGAGTCGGTCGTAGAGCCCGATCGCGAGTTCTGGCCACGATTCGGTCTCCTCGATTCGCTCGTCGCTGACTGACGATTCTGCCATGTGCTCACGTTCGACGGGGAGGGGAAAAACGGTAGTTACCGGCTGCCCCTCGTTGGTCCGGGTATCGCGACATCTTGCTTCGAATCGCTGGCGACGACCAGGCACGATTGTCGGCCGATGGATAGCGGCTACCCACCGGACTCGTCCGCTGACGCACCGACACTCGACGACGCTCGCTCGCGCGGGTCCCGCCGCCCGATCGATTCCGGGTCAGATGGGCGAATTGATCGTCCCGAAGTACACCTGCCACGCGAGGAGGGACTTCGCGACCAGACTGAGCAGGACGTACATCCGCTCACCGAAGAGGTACTCCTTCCAGCGCCACGTCTCGCGGTACTGGAGGACCATGTTCACCGCGAAGAGATTGAAGAAGACGAAGATCGAGACGTAGATGTAGATCACGAACTCCGGGAAGTCGCCGCCCGCAGCCAGCACCGTGCCGCCGAAGGTGATCGCGATCACGATCCAGGGCACGATCCCCGCGAGCACGCCGACCCAGTACGGCGTCCAGTCGATCCGCTCGCGATCCTCGTTGCGCTGTTCCATCAGCAGGCCACAGAGGTTCATCACCGCGGTGAGTCCGAAGAGCGCGAGCAACGCGCCGAGGTCCCAGATCCCCGAGAGCATGCCGATGACGACGATCATCACCGACGCGCTCACCGAGTACTCGTACCAGCGATAGGGGTTCATCCCTCGCTCGAGGTAGTGGACGTACTGCTCGTACCGGACGGTGGCGATCGTGGCGTGAGCGAGGGCGGAGAGGAAGAGGAAGCCGGCGACGAGCAGCGGGAGGGGTACCTCCGCCCAGTCCGCTGCGATCGGTGCGAGCGTCTCGGTCGCCTCGTCGAACTCGTAGCGCGTGTAGGTGACCGGCCAGTCGACGTAGTCGGCCAGCGCGAGCATCGCTGCACCCTGCACGAAGTGCAAGACGGCCATCACGGCGTTCCAGCGCCGCAAGCGTCGGTAGCGAGGTGCAGCGGTGAGCGGTCCGTCCCGTTCGGCCGACGATTGGCTCTCGCCCGGCGTCGTCGCTGTTGTCTCTCTGGAGGCCATGGACGTACTGCTACGGCGTCCAGGGTGGATTGGTAGGCTGGCTATATCGATCCAGATCCGCCGGAACTGCTGCGGCGATACCGCTCAGAAGTGTGCGATGCGGTGGAGGTCGGTCACTGATTCGTCGAGACGACTTCCACCACGTCGCGGTGGTCGAGCACGGCGTCGGCACTCACCTGCCGACTGTCCCGGCAGTCGATCGCGTGGAGGAAGCCGTCGCCGATGTCGGAGTGGAGGTGGTAGGCGAACTCTTCGGCGGTCGCGTCTGCGGGGAGGAGGAAGCAATCGCGGAAGGGTCCCTTCGTCCAGTTCCCGGAGTCCGTGCCCGGGAAGACGGCCTTGAGGTCGAGGACGTCGAACGCGGCGGTCTCGAGTGCCTGCTGGACGCCGGTGCCGTCGAAGGACTCGACGAACTCGCGGATCTGTTCGAGTCCGGCTTCCTGGTCCGCCGGCAGGTCTGCGGTGATCTCGAAGTGGTCCTCGCCGGGCGTGTAGTCGACGGCGCCCTGCTCCTTGGCGGACTTGAGTGCCTTCTCGGCGTGTGCGGAGACGGGCACGAACTCCAGGTGGTCGTAGTCGGGATCGGTGGTGATCGCTTCCCAGTTCTCCTGTGCGGCCGCCGTGTCCATCTTGTTCGCCGCGACGACCATCGGCTTCGTTCGCTTGCGGATCTCCCGGGCGAGTTCCTCCTTCTCCTCGTCGTCCCACGAAAGCGGCGCGACCTCGAGCCCCAGCGCGAGGATCACCTGCTTGACCTCGGCCGCGACGATGCCGAAGGCCGAGAGCTGTTCGGCGAGGACCGCTTCGGGGTCGGGATCGGCCATGTGCTTGCTCTCGTACCGCTCGATGCCCTTCTCGAGGATGTCGAGGTACCAGGCGTCGAGTTCCGCCTCGAGGAAGTCCACGTCGTCGCGGGGGTCGTGGCCCTCCGTTGGCTCGCCTTCGAGGTCCGTCGTCCCCGAAAAGTCGACGACGTGGACGAGCACGTCGGTCTCGTTGAGGTCCGTGAGGAACTGGTTCCCGAGGCCCTTGCCCTCGTGCGCGCCGGGGACGAGTCCGGCGACGTCGACGAGTTTCACGGGGACGAAGCGGGTGCCGTCCTCACAGGCGCCGACGGAGGGCTGGCAGGATTCCTCGAATTCGGGGGCGGCGCAGGGCGTCCTGACGTAGGCTTCGCCGATGCTGGGGTCGATGGTCGTGAACGGGTACGCGCCCTCGGGCACGTCGTTCATCGTCGCGGCGTTGAACAGCGTCGACTTGCCCACCGAGGGCTTGCCGACGAGTCCGATCCGGTAGCTCATTGGCGAATGGACTCGACGGTGGCAAAAACGGGTTGCTATCGACCACGCCTCTGTGACGTGGTCCCAGGCCGCACTGGTGGCCCCGACACCGGCTGCGAAATCCCGATTCTCGTCCGGATGCTGGTCGGATCAAACGATTTGCCGCTGGCTCCCGAAGCCCTGGGCATGGTCCCCGAGCAGAACGACTATCGCGGCACCGAGCGGGCGGCCGGCCTGACTACCGGCATCGAGACCGCCAGCCTCAACGACGCCGTCGAGATGGTCCATCACCCCGTCATCCACGCGGAGGGACGATCGACCCACATCATGGCGGTCCAGTTCGACCCGCTCGAGTCCGAGTCCCTCGGCATCATGCGCTGCATCGAGAGCCGCGAGGGAAGCGTGAACGTGCCAGGCTACGTCGACAGGAGCGTCCTCCGGCTGGTCGAGCCGACCTCGCCGTTCACCGCCGAGACCGGTGACACCATCGAGATCCTCGGCAGCGAGGAGGTCGTCTGGGGATTACCCGAGTACCGCACGCACGACTTCCTCGGGTTCGAGGACCCGGTCTGCTGTCGCATTCCCGCAGACGGTCCGTTGCACCTCTACTGTACGATTCCCTTCTACGACGCAGCTCGCGGTACCGTCATGTACCTCGGCCACGCAATCGGTGAGGACCTCAGATCCCTCGAGATGACCGACCCCGTCCTCGGCCCCGTCGAGGACGTCCACGCCGGCGCGAAGGAGCCTGCGATCGCCCCGGAGTCCAGCGCGGGGCATCGGAAGAACCTCGTCGAGTCGGTCGACGTCGAGGACGGTACCAACTACTCGGTCGTCCGCATCGCGATCGCCGAGGAGCCGGGCAGCCCGTGGGAGTACGGCCCCATCGCCTTCCATCCCGCCGACGACGGCGACGACTGGTGCGGTGGTCACGCCTCGCCCGGGCCACTCCTCCCGCCATCCTTCGTCGACGCCGGCGACCGGAAGCGGGTCGGCATCCTCAACGGCCGCGAGGAGAACGTGATGGACGACGAGCGGACGCGCTACGGCACGTTCTCGATCGGGCTCATGATCTACGACTACGAGGACGGGACCGTCGAGTGGACCTCGCCCGAACCGCTCATCCGCGACCCCACCGCCCGGACGATCACCTTCGCGAGCGCCTTCCGTCAGATCGATCCCACCACGGGCATCGTGTACGCTCACGTCGACGACTCCTTCATCCGGGCCTACATCGTCGACGCAGAGTCCCTGACGTCGTACCTGCCTTCCTCGGTTGCGGCCTCCGTTTGAACTGACCCTGGACGGGGACCGCCGTCGACCGCTGGGTTCGCAGAGAGGGGCGGTAGACGGCGGATCTCGCGGTTTCGAGAGTGCCGCCCGACGTCGCGGCGTCCGAACGGGCGATCCAGGCCTGGCTGGACCCGCGCGTCGCGCGTCCTCAGCGGACGGTGTAGCCGCCGTCGATGACCACCGATTCGCCGGTCACGTAGCCCGACGCGTCGCTCGCGAGGTAGACCACGAGCGGTGCGATGTCGTCGGGTTCGGCGAACTCCTCGACGAGCATCTCGTCGCGCCAGGTCTCGACGACGTCCCCGTCGTGGACGATGTTGTCGGTGAAGACGTAGCCGGGATTGACGTTGTTCACGCGGACGCCGTCCTCGGCCCACTCCGAGGCGAGCTGGTTCTTGAACGCCTCCAGGCCGCCCTTCGAGGCCTGGTAGTCGACCTGGTGCTGGGGGTAGTTCGCGATGAACGCGGACATCGAGGAGACGTTGACGATCACGCCGCCGTCCTCGTTCTCGCGCATGACCTCGCCGACGTGCTTCGCGCAGCGGTACGCACCGGTGAGGTTCACGTCGATGGTGTGCTCCCACTCCTCGACCGACTTCTCCTCGACGGGATTGTGGTGGACGATGCCGGCGTTGTTGATCAGGACGTCGACGCCGCCGAAGCGCTCGACGGTCGCCTCGACCATGGCCTCGACGGCTGCCTCCTCGGTGACGTTCGTCTCCACGGCGAGGGTCTCTGCGTCGTAGTCGTCGGCGATTTCTGCGGCCGCTTCATCACCCGCTTCGCCGTCGCGGTTCGCGACGACGACGTTCGCGCCGACGTCGGCGAGCCCCTCCGCGATCGCTCTGCCGATGCCGCGGTTACCGCCGGTCACGATCGCCGTCTTGCCGTCGAGTCGAAACTGCTCGAGAATGGACATGGGCGATCGGACGTACGGCGGTCCTTTACCGCTGGTGGTACCCCACCTCGATGGCAGGGAGTTCGGCGTCGGATCGACGCAGCCCGCTCTGGCGTAAGCGGGGTCGGAGCGGGCGGTCTTATTCGGGGTAGAGTTCGTGCTCGCGTTCGACGGCGTCGATGGCGGCAACGTCCTCGTCGGTCAGTTCCACGTCGAGCGCGGCCCGGTTCGCTTCGAGGTGCTCGCGGCTCGACGCTTTCGGGATCGGGTGGATTCCCTTCGCGAGGAGCCACGCCAGACTCGCCTGTTCGGGCGTGATCCCGTGGCGATCCGCGACCTCGACGATCGGTTCGACGGTGTCGACCTCGCCACCGGACAGCGGCGAGTAGGCCACCAGAGGGTAGTCGTGCTCGCGAGCGTGCTCGAGTCGGTCTTCGGGCTGGAAGAGCGGGTGATACTCGACCTGGTTTGCTGCGGGCGGTTCGCCGAGCACGTCTGCAAATCGGTCGAGGTCCCCGATCTCGAAGTTGCTGACGGCGATTCCGTCGATCAGGCCGTCATCCCGGAGCTCCGCCATCGCCGAGAGCGTGGACTCGGGATCGTACGCGCCCTTCGGACGGTGGACGTACAGCAGGTCGACCGAATCGAGGCCTAGCCGATCGAGGCTCTCCACAGTGCTCTCCCGAACCCGATCGAGCTGGTCGATCCAGAGCTTCGTCGCGACGAGGAGGTCGTCGCGGTCGACGCCAGCCTGGTCGATTCCTTCGCCGACGACGGCTTCGTTGTCGTAGATCTGTGCGGTGTCGAGGTGTCGGTACCCGAGGTCGATCGCGGTCGTGACGGCGTCGGGATCGTCGATGCCCATCGTCCCGAGGCCGAGTCGTGGGAAGTCCATACCGACGCCTCCGCTGCCAGTCGGATGGCTGTTCCGCTCGCGGCGAGCCCCGCTCGTTCACCCGATCCGCCCGTTCGGCCCCAAAACGGTACCCGTCCAGCGACCGTGAATTCGCATCCATGCGTACCCTCCGGCTGAACCCCTACGCGGACGTCGACTGGGACGCCGTCGAGCGGCACAAGGCCCAGCTTCACGCCCACACCGCTCACCCGCCGACGAACGGCCACAGCGGCAGGGACCCGCCCGAGACCGTCATCGACGACTACGCCGACGCTGGCTACTCCGTGCTCGCGTTGACCGGCCACGAGTACGCCATCGACGAACCCACGTGGCCCTGGACCGACTGGGATCGGAGCCCCGAGGACCTCGGGATGGTCGCGATCCGAGGCGCGGAACTCGGCGGCAGCGAGGAGGGACTCGATCGCGACCTGCTGAGCTACTTCTCCGGGCTCGCGGACACCTCGGGCATGACCGTCGCGGACGCCCTGCAGGAGATCGGGGATCGAGAGGGGCTCGCGGTCTTTCCTCACCCGGGCCGGTATCCCGAAACGGCCGAGTGGTACGTCGAGCACTTCCTGGCCAATCCACACCTCCTCGGCGTCGAGGTCGTCAACGCCGCCGACCGGTATCCGACGGATCGCGACGTCTGGGACGCCCTCCAGGAGCTGCTCGGCAACGAGCGCCCCGTCTGGGGATTCGCGAACGACGACTACCACGGACGGGACGCCGGCTACACCTTCGACGGCTCCCGAAACGTGTGCTACCTCGAGGAGCTAACGGAGGCATCGGTCCGCGAGGCGCTGGTCGAGGGCCGGTTCGTCTACCAGCACGTCGAGGTCGACGCGCCGCCGATCCTCGATTCGGTCGAGCACGACCCCGATCGCGGCGTCCTGTCGGTCGCGGCCCGCGGCTGGGAAGAGATCCAGTGGGCCTCCGACGGCGCCGTCGTCGAACGCGGTCCAGCACTGCACTACCGGGACGTCGACGGCGTCGGGGAGTACGTCCGCGCTCGGCTGGTCGCGCCGGGTGGGAGCGAGACGGGGACGCAGCCGTTCCTGCTCGAGTGAATCCAGACGCGAGCCGAGGCTGCCTTCACCAGTCGTCAGTGCCGATGCCTGCCGTTCACGGTCGTTGGGCATCTTCTCCCTCCGACTCGTCGGCCTGCGCCCGCTTCGCCCGTTCCCTCGCCGCGCTCGGCCTCGCGAGGAAGCGGGCGCCCTCGATGACGTCACGCAGGTCAGCGAGGCGTTCGCCCGCCAGGCGATCGCGTCCGACTGGCGCCCCAGCGAGCCGTCGCTCCCCACCGCTATCGAACCAGGCGGCCGCTCCCCGAAGGACCGTCGCCGTCCCCTTCCGTTTCGCTCGCTCAGACTCCTTCCTGGTTAGTCATCCCGATGAGCAGCGTATCTTCGAGCAGCGCACAGGTACCGCGCCGGAGCTGCTCGGAGAGCGCCTGGTGGGAGACCCCGAGGTCGTCTGCGAGTTCCTCGAGCGTGACCTCGCGGGGTACCTCGTAGTAGCCAGCCTTCGCCGCGGCAGTGAGGGCCTCGTGCTGAGCGTCGGTGAGGCCGAACCGCCCGGCCGGCTCGCCGTCCATCTCGCGGATCGACTCGACGTCGAAGGTCATCCCGTGTTCGTCCGCGAACTCGTGGGTCGTCGAGAAGTGATCACGATTCGGATAGAGCACGCGGAGCTGCCAGCGGCCGTCCCGCCCGTAGGCGTCGAGAACCGTCGCACCGCCGTTCGTGAGCATGTGCAGGAGGAGCCGGACGTGGTCGATCCACTGCATCTCGTAGAGGTGTTCGTCGTCGAAGCTCGAGAGTCGGTTCACCGCTTCGACGGTGGGGTCTGCCGCGAGCGCGTCTTCGACTGCCTCGGCGTCGTCTGCTCGCACCCACAGCAGGGGCATGATCGAGTGCTCGCCGCTCCTGACGATCCGCTCGCACTCGAATTCGGCTGCCGGGACCGTCTCAAGCGTGTGAGAGAGGGCGAACTCCGTTGCAGGGACCGTGCCTCGGATGATCGTCGCCACAGTGCTACTACTCTCTCCCAACGTATGAATCACACTCCCCTGCCTGGTTGACGAGGCTCAGGAGGCGTCGATGTGCCGTTCGAGCGCACGCACGTTCCACGCGTTGGCCTTCCAGACCGCGTCGAACACCGTGCCGACGACCGGAATCGATCCGATCGCGAAGTCGGTGGCGACCAGCGCGAGCATCTTCGCGAGCGTTCGTTTCGGCGCGTCGAGGCGGAGGGCCTCCAGAATGGGGTACAGCGAGATCGCCGCCGAGACCGCGTCGCCGTAGCCCGAGATGACGCCGAGCAGTGGATCGAGGCCGACACAGTAGTCCGTGCCCGGCACGCGGACGGCCTCGTCGAGCAGGTTGCTCACCACGCGGGTGCGGCGGAGGGCGGCGGCCTCGTCCGGCGTCGCCGTGATCGTGCCGTCCGCCGCCTCGACGGCTATCTCCACCGCGGCCTCCTGGGCGGCCTGCTCGCCGTCGCTCGTGACGTCCGCTGCCGATTGGGGGACCATAGGCTGGCTTCGAGACCGCGGCCGATAGGCCGCCGCCCTGCGAGTGCCGGGTAAGAGGTCTCACGACGAGCGATCGCCTCCCCGTCGTACTCACTGGCCTGGAGTACGTCCGACGCACCGTCGCGCCGCCGTGGAACTGCCGAATCAGCCGTTCCGCCCCCGCTTCCCGACGAACCGGGCACGGTACGCGCCGAACGGTCGACACACGTGGTCATTTATCCACCAATCTGGGTTTGATTCGGATACACGTCTGTGAAACGCTGTCATTGGAAAACAGATACGGAACCCTTATCCCCCGAACGGGCTTCGGATAGGATGCAATGGCAAACGGTAAGGTTGACTTCTTCAACGACACTGGCGGCTACGGCTTCATCGAGACTGACGACGCGGACGACGACGTGTTCTTCCACATGGAGGACGTTGGCGGCGAGGATCTCACTGAAGGTACCGAGCTCGAGTTCGACATCGAACAGGCCCCCAAGGGCCCCCGCGCGACCAACGTCGTCCGACAGTAACACGACACGGTAGCGTCGTCTCTCGACGACGTCTGCGCGTTTTTCAACATCGAAGCACCCCAGACAGCCCTGGCGTTGCGGTGTGCTCGACCGGTCCCCGGACGAGCGATCGACACCAGGTCGACAGCGACCCGCTCGTCAGTCAGTTAGTCAGTCTCGCCGATTGCCGAGTTCCCGTGGTGACTGGAACGTCCCTGGGTACCTGGCCAGCGACGGCACCGTCGGGCGTTTCGCGCGTCCAGACCTCCCGCTGTGGGAACGGAATCTCGATCCCGGCCCTGCAGTCCCTTGTAGATCGCACGCAGTAGCTGGTGGCGTGCCCGTCCGACGAGCATCGGCGAGCGCGCCCAGTAGACGAGTTTAACGACCGGAAATCGTACTGGCAGCGCTCGAACGGCTTCGGTGCCGTCGCAGCTTTACACGGCTCGGCGTCGTAGTGCTCGACGTGGTCCCCACATGACAGCCGTTCTCATCGCGTACGCGACCGGCGAGGGACAGACGGCCAAGACGGCCGAAGCGATCGCCGAGACGCTCGGCGACGCGGACCTCGACGTCGCGATTCGAAACGTCGCGGTCGAACCGGAGGTCGATCTCCGGACGTACGACGCCGTGGTGGTCGGCTCGCCGGTGAACAACCGCGCGCACCTGCCGGCCGTCGTCGAGTGGATCGACGCGAATCGAGACGCGCTCGTGGATCGCCTGTCCGCGTTCTTCCAGCTCTCGATCGCCGGCGTCTCGGAATCCGACTGGGCAGTGGACTCGACGCGAGAGTGGGTGGACGATCTCGTCGAGCAGACCGGGTGGACGCCCGATCGTGTCGGCGATTTCGGCGGCGCGCTCGCGTACTCGCAGTACGGCCCCGTCGAGCGCCAGCTGTTCAGAGTCGCCGCAGCGTTCGCGACGGGCGACACCGACACGTCTCGAGACTACGAGTACACGGACTGGGACGAAGTGGCGGCCTTCGCCGAGGAGTTCGCCGCGCTCGTCGCCGCTCCAGCCGACGAGGACGTTCCTCGGGCGTTCGCGTACGAACCACCGTCGGCTGCAGCCTCCGGACCCTCGCAGAACCGTCTACGTCAAGTGGCAGTCGTAGCGATCGTGGCCCTCGTCGTCGCGGCCATCGTGGCGGCGCTCTATCGACGCTGCTCGGGAGCCGATCGGGAGGCCGCCGTTCCGACCGAATGAGTGCGCTCGGAGGCCAGTCGACGAGGACCGGTCGAGCAAGCTTCCGCGCGCTGACCACCGATGTCAGGCTACTCTTCGACGGTCGCCACGCTTCGGAACGCCCGCACGGTGTCGACGCCGTGGACGACGGACCGTTCGTCGTCGGTCACGGGCACGCTCTCGAGGCCGCGTTCGGTGAAGATCCGGTCCCAGTCGCGGTAGTACAGGGGGAACTCGTCGTTGACGTAGCTCACGCCCTCGACCGGATCGGCATCTCCGGGGGGCGATTCCTGGTCGTCGCCCTCGTTCTCGATCGTCACGAGATGGCCGCAGGTGATCCGCGCGAGTTCGTCGAACACCCACGTCGCGTCCGGATGGAGGTGCTGGAGGGTCTCGACGGAGTAGACGAGGTCGAAGCGATCGTCCGGCACCGCCTCGACGACAGCCTCGATCGAGTCGTGGTAGAACGTCCCGTCGGCCGCGAGGTCGGGGTAGGCGTCGGCCATCACGTCGAAGGCGTCGCCGTTCAGTTCGATGCCTGTGAGGTCGCGATAGCCGTGCTCGAGGAGGTGGGCGAGGTGTCGTCCGGAGCTACAGCCGAGTTCGAGGATCGCCGGGTCGGGTCCAGTCAGGCGATCTGCGATGCTGCGGACCGACTCGCTCGTCTCGTCGGGCCCGTAGTACGCGTAGTAGTCCGGCGAGTACTCGCCGGAGCGTTCCGCCCATTCGCGACGGACCTCGTGAGAATCCACACAGGCGAAAGCAGGCCGACACTGAAAGCCCCGTCGGAGGCAGGTCGGGCCGATGGCACCTCGGTCACAGCGGACGAGTCGGGTGCAACCGCCGCCGAATCGAGACAGCTTGCTATCGGGTGATCGCGTTCACTGCATCGCCGTCGTCCGAATCGACGGGTTCGCTCGCTTGAACGCCACGAGTTCGTCGACGTAGCTTTCTAGCGGCGGACACTCGATGGCCGTCTTCGACAGCGCGCGTCGCGTGTTCGGACAGACGTAGCTGGTCGGATGGCCGAGGTAGTCGAGCGAGGCCGGTTCGAGTCCGAGTCGGTCTGCGAGCCCGGGGACTGCGTCCAGCGCGCGACCTGCGAGGCGGGCGTGGACGGGCACCCCGAGTACGCGCTGACCGAGTGCGTCGCCGCAGATGCTCGTGAGCCTGCCGACCGTCGGCGGGCTCGGATCGCAGAGCTGGTAGACCTCGTCGACTGTGTCCTCGCGAGCGCTGAGGTGGGCGATCGCGTCGACCACGAAGTTCCGTGGGACGACGTTGAACTCGTAGCTGTCCGCCGGCGGGTGAACGGGCGCGGCAGCGATCGTGGGCTGCCGATCGATCAGGTCCAGCAGGTAGTAGAGGCCGTCGTACTTCGCCGTCTCGCCGGTGGTGCTGTCGCCGGTGACGATCGCCGGCCGGTAGATCGTCGTCGGGAGCCCCTCGTCCATCCGCCGCTGGACGGCGACTTCCGCCTCGAACTTCGTCGCCTCGTAGTGGTTGTTGAACGTCTGGCCGAGGTCGAGGTCCTCCGGGCCGAAGACGCCGTCGTGGCGGCCGCTGACGTAGCACGTGCTCACGTAGTGGAGCCGGTCGACGTCGGCGTCGATCGCGAAGTCGAGCACGGCCTCTGTCCCCGCGACGTTCACGCGCTCGGCCGGTTCGCGCTCGACGCCGAGGTCGTAGATCGCCGCGAGGTGGTACAGTTCGTCGGTCGCCTCCTGGTGATCGTCGGGATCGTCGAGACCGAGTTCCGGTTCGGTGACGTCGCCCGTGACGAGGGTGACCGCCGTCGACGGTGCGTCCGTTCGATCGACGATCGCGGCTGCTCGTTCCTCGGCCTCCGCGAGATACTCGGGCTGGACGAGGCAGACCACGGATTCGTCGCGCTCGAGCAGGCGCTCGGTGAGCGCCGCGCCGAGAAAGCCCGGGAATCCGGTGAGAAATTTCGTCATCCCGATCGGGTCCTCCCGTTCATCGTCACCATTGCGATCGAATCCTCCCGTTCATCGGATTCCCAGCCCCCGGACGACGCGCAGGTAGGCCGCGAGCGCCCACGCCGTGACGCGGTTCGGTACTGCGGAGATCGGCGTCAACGGGTGCCCGTGCTGGACCGTGACGCTCTGGGAGCGGGTGTACTTCTCGAACCCCTGGTCTCCGTGTCGCCGACCGAGCCCCGAATCCTTGCGTCCGCCCATCGGTGCCGACGTGGAGCCCCACATCGACATGTAGGCGTCGTTGACGCAGACCGTCCCACAGTCGAGTCGCCGGGCGACGCGGCGCCCTGCCGCCGTATCGTCGGTCCAGACGCTCCCGTGGAGCCCGTACGGCGTGTCGTTGGCCAACTCGATCGCCGTCTCGTCGTCGGGGACCGGCGTCACGGTAACGACGGGGCCGAAAGTCTCCTCGCAGGTCACGTCGGCTCCGGGGGGAACCTCGCCGAGCACCGTCGGTTCGTATACGAGCGGGCCGACGTCCGGACGGCGCCGACCACCTGTCAGCAGCGACGCGCCGTCCGCGACGGCGTCGTCGACGTGGGCTTCGACGCGCTCGAGCTGGTCAGCGGAGACCATCGATCCCACGTCCGGAGCGTAGGTGAACTCGGTCCCGAGGTCGAGGCCGCGGACCCGCTCGACGAGCCGATCGGTGAACTCGTCGGCGATCGACTCGTGGACGTAGATCCGCTCGACGGCGATGCAGAGCTGGCCGGCGCTGGCGAACGCGCCACGGAGGGCACCGGTCACGGTGCGCCCGAGCGGGGCGTCCTCGCGGACGATCATGGGCCCTTTCCCGCCCAGTTCGAGCGTCGCGGGGATCAGCGACTCGGCGGCCTGTGCGGCGACCTCGCGACCGACGGCGGTCGAGCCAGTGAAGTTCACCGCGTCGACGGCGTCGATCAGCGGCGGACCGAGCGTCTCGCCCCGACCGGGAACGACCTGGAAGACGGCTGATGGAACGCCGGCTTCCGCCAGCAACTCCTCCACGTAGAGCGCCGTGAAGGGCGTCTGTTCGGCCGGTTTGAGCACGACTGCGTTGCCGGCCAGCAGTGCCGGCAGCGCGTCCGAGATGGCGAGCGTGAGCGGGTAGTTCCACGGCGAGACGATCCCGACGACACCGTAGGGATCGTGGTGTTCGCGAACCCGCGTCAGCCCTGGAACGAGCCCAGGGTGGCGCTCTGGCTCGAGGTAAGCCTCCGTTCGCTCGGCGTAGTGCCCCGCAGTGAATTCGACGTCGCCGCACTCTTCGAGCGCGTCGTATCGGGTCTTGCCGCTCTCGAGTTGCACGAGATCCAGCAACTCGGCCCTGTGGTCGTGAATCAGGTCCTCGAAGCGTTCGATCGCGGCGACCCGTTCGGACGCGGGCCGACGCTTCCAGTCGGCCTGGGCTGTGCGGGCGCGATCGACCGCGCCCCGAATCGCGTCAGGAGAGCACGCCGGCACCGTGCCAACGACTGCGTCGGTGAAGGGCGCTCGAACGCGGAGTTCGGCGTCGGACGCAGCACTCTCGACGTCGGGTTCGACGGGCACACTCTCGGCCAGCCGCTCCAGCACTGGCCCGTCGTAGCCGTCTGGCGTCTCGAACGACACTGGCCCCTCTTCGTCGGCACGCGACTAACCTTTTGTCCCGATATCGGGTCAGGTATCGGTCTCGTTCCCGTCCATGGTGGTATTCTCGCCATCGGTCGCGTTCCCGTCGTCGCCGGTCACGTTTCCGTCCTCGTCCGTCATATTACCGTCCTCTGTCACGTTCCCCTCTCCATCGGTCTCGTTCCCAGCGCCGTCGGTCTCGTTCCCAGCGCCGTCGGTCACGTTGCCGTCGTCGTCCGTCTCGTTTTCGTCGTCGCCCGTCACTGGTTCTCCGTCAGTGTCCTCGTCGCCGGTGGTGTCTCCAGTCGTGTCGTCGCCTGTCGCCGTCTCGTCGTCGGTCACGCCGTCTTCTTCGGTCTCGTTGTCGTCACCGCCACCGCCACAGCCAGCGAGTCCGACCGTGATCGCACTCGCGATTACTGCCCCGAACCGCCTGCGCGATGTCGTGGTGCGTGACATGCGTGTCGAGGTGGCAGGCGTTCGGCCCTTTGTTATGAAGCGCAGTGGTCAGGTACGGCGATCGTAGAAACAGTTCAGTGGTCTCCGGTAGGCAGCCAGGTACCGTTCGCGGGTGTGACGAACGCTCTCCAGCGTTCGACGAGTTTCACCACTCTGTGCCGTGTGTAACCCGACCGTACGTCCATCGCTGCAGGGGCCGCCGTTCGGTAAGCACGGCGTCGCACTCCGATTACGTCAGGTAGTACCACGACGCAATACGCGTCGGCGTAGCCTCCAGCCGACCCGGTGCCGGACCGCCGAACTCGAAGGCGCGCTCGGTCGGTTAGCGGACCGCCGAACTCGACGCGCGGGACAGTAACACGACCGCGATGGCGCCGAGTGCGAGGTCGAGCCCAACCAGTACCAGCACGCCGGGGACGACCCCGTCGAGCGTGCCGTCGAACCACGACACCTGGATGACGGTCATCGTGTCCCGATCGAGCATCAGCGACCGTGCGGCGTCGACGCCGTAGGTGACGGGATTGAGCTTCGCGAACGTCTGAATCCACTCCGGCATGACGTCGAGGGGTAGGAAGGCCGTCGAGAGGAAGAGCAGCGGGAACTGTAGCAGGTTCGCACCGATGATCGTCGACTCCTGGTCCCGCGTGAGCAGGGCGAGCGAGTTCGAGACCGCGACGAACCACAGCGAGAACAGGATGCCGACGCCGATGATCCCGAGCGCACCGACGACGCCGGTCGCGATCTCTGCGCCCAGCAGGACGCCGAGGACGAGGATGATGCCGATCTGGACGGTGATCCGGAACACTTCGGCGGCGGTCTTGCCGAGGAAGACCGCCGTCCGGTTCATCGGCGAGACCAGCACCTTCTCGAACATCCCGTTCTCGATGTCGTTGACCAGCCCGATGCCCGACGTGACCGCCGCGGCGAGTGCGACCTGGATCGCGATCGCCGGTACGAGGAACGTCTCGTAGCTGATCCCCGGGATCCCACGGTTGACTGCCGAGCCGGCGACGTTGCCGAAGACCTCCGTGAACAGGACCAGGAAGATGATCGGCTGGACGAGCGAGACGACGAGGACGAACGGGTTCCTGACGGCCTTCAGGTTCCAGCGCTTGAAGTTCACCCAGACGTCGCCGAGGAAGGTGTTCGCGGTACGGTCGACGCCAGCGCCAGTCGCGATCTGTTCGTCGGCGCTCGCGGCGTCGTCGGTGTCGCTCATCGTCCGACCTCCTCCGTCGGTGCTTCCGGCCCCGTCCTCCCGCCTTCGAGGGTCTCTACGTCGACGGACTCGCCGGTGATCGCGAGAAACACGTCGTCGAGCGTGGGTGCGTGGAGGTTGAACCCGGTCACCGTCACCCCGGCGTCACGGAGTGCGACGAGGAGGTCGGTGCCGTGCTGGCGGGCCGTCTCTGCGGTGACGCTGATGCCGTCCGCGGACTCGGTGACCGTCGCTTGCTCGAAGGCCTCGAAGGAACGAGCGATCTCTGCGGCGCGCTCGATCGCCGCGCCGTCGCTCTCGAAGGCGTTGCCCGCGGACTCGATCTCGACGTCGAGCACCTCGCCGCCGACCTCCCGTTTGAGGTCCGCTGGACTCCCCTCCGCGACGATCGACCCGTCGAGGATCACGGCGAGTTCGTCACACAACTGGTCGGCCTCTTCGAGGTACTGCGTCGTCAGGAAGATCGTCGTCCCCTGCCCGTTGATCCGCCGGAAGTACTCCCAGAGTCGCTGGCGCGCCTTGGGATCGAGGCCCGTCGTCGGCTCGTCGAGGAAGACGAGCGGCGGGCGGTGGACGAGCGCGGTCGCGGCGTCGAGGCGCTTCTTCATCCCACCGGAGAACTCCTCTGCACGCTTGTCCGCATCGTCTGCGAGGTCAACGAGGTCGAGCAGATCCTCGACCCGATCGGCGCGGTCGACACGGGGGACGCCGTAGGACTCCGCCGCGAACCGGATGTTCTCCGCCGCGGTCAGTTCGGGATCGACGCTCACCTCCTGGGCCATGTAGCCGATCGACTCGCGGACCTTCCGCGGCTCTGCGGTCACGTCGAACCCGTTGACCTCGACGTGGCCGCCGGTCGGCGAGAGCAGGGTCGCCAGCACCTTGATCGTGGTCGTCTTGCCCGCGCCATTGGGGCCGAGAAAGCCGAAGAACTCGCCCTCAGGGACGATCATGTCGACGTCCCGGACGGCGCGGGTACCGTCGGCGTACGTGACGTCGAGCCCCTCGACGGCGATCGCCGGCGGGTTGCCACTCCTGTCGCCACCGCGGCTCGATGCGTTTGACACAGTTGTCGTTTCGGCGGCCAGGGGCTTATGCTTGGAAGCTACCGGTCGGGAGACCTTGCTCTTGGGAGGTATCGGTCGGCAGTCCTGGCCGCCGAACACACCGTCTCCGAGGCGAGACTGCCGACTACACCGCTAGCCATAAGAGACCGCGGTCGCACAGCCAACCGAGCGAAACCGTGGTTACACAGCCAGCCACGCGAGATAGACGAGGACGGCGCCGATCCCGGTGCTCAGGACGGCGTGAACGCGCAGCCGGTCGAGCAGGTCGTGATCGTCGTCGTGCTGGTGGACGACGTGCTCGTGGACCTCGCTGCCGGTCTCACAGCGCGGCAGGAAGTCCATCGCGACGTGGAGGAAGATCCCTGCGGCGAAGCCGAAGACGACGGCCTGTACGTCGGCTCCGGCGGGGCCGCCCACGAGGCTCACCGCGAGGGCGGCGACGCCCAGTCCCGCCGAGGGCAGGAGGATTGGGAGCACCGACCGGTTGGATCGGACGAGTCGCCGCGCAGCGGCGTACCCGGCCGGCCCCTTGTGGGAGACGATCGCGAGTCCGAGCAGTGGCCCGAGATCGGGCATCGCCGCGTAGATCACGCCGATGATGATCCCCGCGGAGACCGAGTGGGCGCTCAACTCGGCGACGGTCCGGTCCATCGGCAGGTCGAGGTGCGTGAGTCGGTGGCCGACGGTGTGGCCCGCGAAGCCGACGAGGAGCCCGATGGCGACGCCGAGACCACCGTGGCGCGGTGCCGCGGCGGTCGCCTGCGGGATCAAGAAGAGCGCGGCGCTGGTGACCATCGCACCCGCTGCGAGTCCGTAGCCCCAGACCATGCCGTGGGGGTGTTCGCTCCGGGTGCGGAGACCGAGCACCGCCCCGCCGGCCATCGCGCCGAAGGCGACCCAGCCGATGACGAGCAGTTTCGGCGCTGGCTCCACGGTCATTGCCGTTGCCGAGAGTACGATCAGCACGAGCACGGACGCGACGCCGAGGTATGCCTCGGGCGTCACGGCGTCTCGCGACGTTGCGACGTCCATTCTTGTTATTAACTTAGAACACGATTTTAATATACCTGTCGATGCCTGCTGTGCCGACTGCGTGTACGCCCTCGTCGCCGATTCACTTGCCCACCAGTACTAACTGGCCGTGGTGTGTCACTCAGTGCCGTACTGGTAGATGAGGGAGATCTGTGGGGATTCGGTGGAAAAACGGCCAGCATCTGTCGATGAAGTGGGAGTATGAACGACGAGTCCGACCCCGCCGAGTCACCCGCCGACCGATCCGCGGCGGACAGCGACTGGAAGCGACGGCGCCTCCTCGGCACAGCCGCGACTGCCGCCACCAGTCTCATCGCCAGTCCGACCGCGATCCTCGACGGTGAGTCGAAGCCCGCGATTCCCGGTCGTATCGAGGCAAAGAACTTCGACGCCGACGGTTCGGGCGTCGCCTTCACCGAGACCACGCCAGGCGACAGCGGCGGCACGTATCACGACGTGGACGTCGACGTCGAGATCGCAGGCGACGACTACGACGTCGGCTGGACCGACGCTTGCGAGTGGCGCACCTACTCCGCGACCGTCGACACCGCCGGGACCTACGAGGTGACCGCGAAGGTCGCGTCAGGGGCCGATGGCGGAACCTTCGTTCTCCAGCAGGGTCGGGTCCATCTGGCCACCTTCGAGGTGCCGGACACTGGCGGCTGGCAGTCCTGGACGACGATCACGAAACAGGTCCATCTCGACGCCGGCGATCACGTGATCGCCATCTCCCTCGATACGGCGGGTGTCAACCTCGACTGGCTCGACTTCTCGCTCGCAGGCAGCGAGGGTGCGATCACGGATCCGTACCCCGGACTCGACGACACGAGCTGGCGACTCACGTGGAACGACGAGTTCGACCAGGGTTCGATCGACACCTCGACGTGGACCTTCGAAGTCGGCGGGGGCTGCGGCGAACACCAGCGCCACGACACCGACTGCACCTGGGGCAACCGAGAGGAGCAGTACTACACCGACGGCGACAACGCCTGGCTCCAGAACGACCGGCTGGTCATCGAGGCCAGAGCGGAACTCGCACCGAACGGCGAGAACCCCTACACGTCGACTCGCCTGAACACCGCCGGCGGCTTCGAGACGCAGTACGGCCGCATCGACGTTCGCGCCAGACTACCCGAGACCCAGGGACTCTGGCCTGCGATCTGGATGCTCGGCCACGACATCGGCTCCGTCGGCTGGCCGGACTGTGGCGAAGTGGACGTCATGGAACTCCTCGGCCACGACGTCGACACCGTTCACGGCACGGTTCACGGCCCGGGCTACTCCGGCAGCGGCGGGATCAACGACTCCTACAGCGGTCCAGACTTCTCGAACGGGTTCCACGACTTCACGGTTACCTGGTACCCCGACGCTATCAAGTGGTTCGTCGACGGATCCCACTATCACACGGTCACGCAGCACGAGGTGGAAAACGCCGGTGATAGCTGGGTTTTCCGGGACGAGTTCTTCGTCGTCCTGAACGTCGCCGTCGGCGGACGCTTCCCCGGCTATCCGGACAGTGCGACGCAGCTCCCACAGCGGATGGAGGTCGAGTACGTCCGCGTCTGGGACTGGGTGTAGTCACCACGGAGGGTTCCGCAGACGGTCGACACGGCCGCTCTTCGGCGATACGTGCTGCAGAAAATCGCAGAACGGTTACTGGATGTGGCCTTCTTCGCGCAGCTGGTCGGCGTCCTGCTCGGAGTAGCGCCACTCGATGTTGGCCTTCTCGTCCTGCCAGTCCCAGGGCTCGACGAGGACGACGTCGCCCTCGCTGATCCACGTTCGGTACTTCATGCGGCCGGGAATCCGGCCCATTCGGTCCTCACCGTCCGCGCACTGGACGCGGACGTGGTTACCGCCGTTGTGCTCTGTGACTACCGCGAATACCTCGTCGTCCGACGGCATCCGGAGATTCCGCCGTTCTTGTTCCTCGCTCATGCCAATCGATAGGAGCCGGAGCCGTTTAAAGTGCCGCGGAAGTCGCGGTACCACGCCACACGGATTGCCGGCGGCAGCATCGCTCCGGGTGGTGGTGCAGTCGTCGACGGAGCAGTCCTCAATCCAGCGACGGCGTCTCCTCGGCTGTCGGGGCGGGCTCCTCCGGTGAGGGTCGGCGCTGGAGCGGGGCGGTGCCCAGTGCGGATCGGTCGCCCTCGTACCGTCCGTAGGTCTCGAGCAGCGACTTGAGGCCTGGACAGTGCTGGCCCAGCAGGCAGGTCTCGCCCCACTCTGGCCAGTAGTGGTCGACCGGTCGTCGAATGTCGATCGGATCCCAGGGCTCGGGGCGCAGTTCGTAGTGACTGAAGACCTCGATGCCCTCCGACCGCTCGAACAGGTGGACGTGCCACTGCTTCGAGCGGTCGGCCGGATCGAGGCGGCGGTACGACCCGTCGTCGGAAACGGGGTGGTCGGGGTGGAGCTTCTTCGCCGAAATCGGACTGTAGGAGTAGGATCGCGCCTCGAGGAGCGCCTTGACCTCGGAGAGGCTGACGTCGAGATAGCCGACGAACTCGTTCGGCTTCAACGTGAACACGCCGTAACACCGGCCGGGGAGGATGGCGTCCGCGACGCCACCTGCGGCGTGACGGAGGCGATGCTGCAGCCGGTACATGGTACAACGCTATTCGACCCTCCCCTTGAATCGTGGTGGTTTCCACTCGCGATGCAGATGCATGTAGTGAGGCATGTAAATAAATCCATACAGTGTCGTACTACCAACTCTTTACTATTGGATACTCGCCACCCGCGTCGAGTACTCCACGCAGGCTGCTGCTCCTGGCGTGTGCGCCGCCGACGACTCGCGACCCCAAAACGCGCTTCCCGCACGACGGAGACCCCGGCCCTATGGCCGACCTCTGGGGTCGCGACGAGCCGCGTCGGGGTGACGACGACCACGCGGAACTCCTCGCGGAACTCGATTCACACGACCTCCGACTCTCGCTCGACGTCGCCGTCCACGTGGCCGAGGACGCCGACTTCGAGACCGTCGTCTACGACGGTGCCGCCTCATTCGGCTTCGTCCCTCTTCATCGTCGGGCTCGTTCGGCTTCGTCGCTGTTCGGCTTCCTCTCCGTTTCGGTGCGTGGCGTGGCGTCGTCCGCGTTCGGTTTCGTCTCGATTCAGACGCCCTCGACGGTGCTCCGGAAGGCGATCACGTCGTCGTGGGCAGCGGAAACCGCCTCGGCGATCGCCTCGGGAGCGTCTTCTTCGAGGTGACCGAGCTTCGTCTCGACGCGGGCCAGCGTCCCGTGGTCGACCGAGTACTCGCGCTCGGCGAGATCGTGGAGTCGATCGGCCTGGTCCTGGAGCGCCGTTGCCAGGTCGTCGGTGGCGTCGTCGGCTGCCGCGCTGAGGCGGTCGCTCGCTGACTGAAGCTGCTCGCGTGTCATACATTCACATAGTGCCCGCCCGCATATATTTCTTCGCAACTGGATCGCTGCAACGATTGCCTCGATCGATGACGCGAGGGGTCGACGAGCGACGCGAACGGAACGCTTAGGCGGTCCCCGGCGCCACGCTCGGGTATGCCCACGAGCGACTGGGACGACTGGCTCGTCCGCGATATCGAGGTCGCCGATCCCGACGGCCTCGCAGCGTGGTACCTCGGCTGCAACGGCTTCGTCGTCAAGGCCGGCGACGGCACGACGATCTGGATCGACCCCTACGTCGGTCTCGGTGATCCGCCGCGAACCGTCCGGATGATTCCGGTGCCGTTCGATCCCGCCGACGTCGAGGCGGCCGACGCCGTGCTCGCGACCCACGAGCACACCGACCACGTGCACGGCCCGAGCCAGGCACCGATCCTCGAATCCACGGGCGCACCGTTCTACGCGCCCGACGACAGCCTCGCCGTCGCCCGGGACGAGGAGGACTGGCAGGCAGACCACGATATCGCCGACGACCAGTTCGTGGCGGTCGCCGAGGGCGACACGTTCGAGGTCGGCGAGGTGACCGTCCACGTCGAGTTCGCGCACGACCCCGACGCGACCCATCCGGTCTCCTACGTGATCGAGTACGGCGACGCGACCCTGTTCCACGGCGGCGACACCAAGCCCCACGACGACTTCGAGGAACTCGGCGAAGCCTACGACGTCGACCTCGGGATCCTCGCGTTCGGCACGATCGGCACCATCGACGACAAGGAGACCGGCGAGCCCGTGCGAACGAAGTGGTACAACACCGAGAATCAGATCGTCGAGGCAGCCAGCGACCTCCAGTTCGACCGGCTGCTCCCGAGCCACTGGGACATGTGGAAGGGTCTCACCGCCGACCCGAAAGTGCTCCACCACCACGCCAGGAGCTTCGCGTACCCCGAGCGGCTCGAGATCGTCGAGATCGGCGATCGCGTCGATCTGTAGCGCGTTCGTCGCTGCTCCGGGCCGGGCGGATCCCGCCACAGCAGGGACACGTCCTCGACTCGGAGCGGTCGCCGCGTATCGCTGGCTTTCGAACAGTCACGGTCGTATCACTACGCTCTGCCTCGGAGTACTTCTCTCGTCCCCGTCGTTGCAGCCACGTCTCGATCCAGCCTGCGACCGCGTCGTAGCACTCTCGAACCCGATCGTCGGTCAGCGGTTCCCCTCGGGTCGGGATCGCTACCGTCTGCTCCGCGGCCAGTTCCGAAGCGACCCCGCGACTCACTCGCTGGGTGCGGGTGACGACCGCTCCGAGCACCGGGACCCCGAGACTGCGCGCCATTCGCCCCGTCTTGGCGGCGTCCTCGACGCTCTCTTCCCTGCTCGTGGAGACCAGAATCACGGCCTCGGCCTCCCGGAGCGGCGCAGTCGCTGCGGGACCGGCTCCCGCAGGACAATCGAACAGCGCGACCCCGTCGCGAGGTTGCACCGCGTCGAGCGCCGACGAGAGGTCGAGCGCCGCGAGTGCCCGCGGTGCGGGGACGATTTCGACACCGTGCGAGTCGCGCTGGATTTCCGCGCCACCTTCCTCGTCCACGAGCGCCGCGAGCGGGGGCTCCCGATCGACGTCGGCCATGCGATGGAGGTTCGGCATCCCAGCGTCGAGGTCGATCGCCCGGCCGCCGATCCCGGATGCTTCGAGGGATCGCGCGATGCCTAGCGTGGTCGTCGTCTTGCCACAGCCGCCTTTCCCGCCGGCGATCGCGATCATGGATGGGCCTGGCCGCGGGTTCGTACTTGAAGCTGTGGCGGTCGAATTCGACTGGAATTGAAGAACCGACTGTGCTCTCCGCAGCTGTCTCGGAAGCCCCCGATCGCTCGCGCGGACTGACGAAGCAATGATCGCAGGCGAGCGGAAGTGAGCCGAGGATCGCAGCGAGTCGCGGACGGTCGAGCGGGAGTGGGCTTCCGGATGCGGTCGCCGTACCGTCACTTTCGGAATCCCCTCCATCAACTATACGACTTCATCGCAGCCGACCCTGTGCATTCAAGGGTCCGCGGCACTCCCGATCAGCTAATGCGTCACGACCACGTGCTCACCGCCAGACAACTCTCGCGGGAGGACGTCGAGGAGGTCCTCGACCGGGCGGCCGAGATCGCCGCCGACCCCGACGCCGTGTCGGACCGTCACGCCGGTGCGCTGCTCGCGACCTGCTTCTTCGAGCCGAGCACGCGCACGAAGATGAGTTTCGAGGCGGCGATCAAGCGCCTCGGCGGCGACGTCGTCGACATGGGCTCGGTGGAGTCCTCGAGCGTCAAGAAAGGGGAGAGCCTCGCGGACACCATGCGCGTCATCGAGGGGTACGCCGACGCGATCGTCCTGCGCCACCCCAAACAGGGCGCGGCGAAGATGGCCTCGGAGTTCGTCGACGTCCCGCTGCTCAACGCCGGCGACGGTGCGGGCCACCACCCGACACAGACGCTGCTCGACCTGTTCACGATCCGGGAGGCACAGGGCCTCGACGACCTCACGATCGGGATCATGGGTGACCTGAAGTACGGGCGGACGGTCCACTCGCTCGCCCACGCGCTGACGACCTTCGACGCGCGCCAGCACTTCATCAGCCCGGAGAGCCTCCAGCTCCCCCGCGGCGTGCGCTACGACCTGCACGAGGCCGGCGCGCAGGTCCGCGAGCACACCGAACTCGAGGAGGTGCTGCCGAGTCTCGACGTGCTCTACGTCACCCGCATCCAGCGCGAGCGCTTCCCGGACGAGAACGAGTACCGCAAGGTCGCCGGAGAGTACCGGATCGACTCCGAGACGCTCGAAGCGGCCGACGACGACCTCGCCGTGCTCCACCCGCTCCCGCGCGTCGACGAGATTGCGCCCGAGATCGACGACACCGAGCACGCGCAGTACTTCCAGCAGGCCCACAACGGCGTCCCGGTGCGGATGGCCCTTCTGGATCTGCTCCTCGACGGGGCAGCCGTCGGCGCCATCGGGGGTGATGCGCGATGAGCGAGCGCGAACTCCGGATCTCCAAGATCGAGAACGGGACCGTCATCGACCACGTGCCCGGCGGCGAGGCGCTGAACGTCCTCGCAGTCCTGGGCATCGACGGCACCGGCGGCGAGACGGTCTCGATCGGGATGAACGTCGAGTCCGATGCCCTCGGCCGCAAGGACGTGGTGAAGGTCGAAGACCGAGAACTCAGCCAGGACGAGGTCGACGTCCTCAGCCTGATCGCGCCCGAGGCGACGATCAACATCATCCGTGAGTTCGACGTCGTCGAGAAGAAACGCCTCGACCGTCCCGAATCCGTCAGCGGCGTCCTCGCGTGCCCGAACCACGATTGCATCACGTCCGGCGACGAGCCGGTGGAGACGAAGTTCGAAGTGCTCGATTCCGGCGTTCGCTGCGTCTACTGCGAGACGATCATCCGCGAGGACATCACCGACCACATCGTGCGATAGGCGGGTTCGAGTGGCTGGGCCCGCCGCTGGATCGCCGTCCGACCACGAACCTATTTGCCGCTCCCGACCGCGACTCTAGTCGTGTTCGTCCTCGTCAATCTGAAGGCCTACGACTGCGATCCGGTCGCGATCGGCCGGGCCGCGGCCGAGGTCGCCGACGACGCTGGCGCGCGAATCGCCGTCGCACCGCAGGCCGCCGACCTCCGGGCGGTCGCCGAGACCGGCGTCGAGACGTGGGCCCAGCACGTCAGCCCCGTCGAACACGGCTCGAACACCGGATCGACGCTCGCGGAGTCGGTCGCCGCCGCCGGCGCGGAGGGAACCCTGCTCAACCACTCCGAGCGCCGCCTGAAGCTCGCGGACATCGACGCCTCGATCGACGCCGCACGGCGCGCGAATCTGGATGTCGTCGCCTGCGCGAACAACCCCGAGCAGGTCGCCGCCGTCGCTGCGCTCGAACCGGACGCCGTCGCCGTCGAACCTCCGGAACTCATCGGGACCGGAACGCCGGTCAGTCAAGCCGATCCGGACATCGTCGAGGGTGCCGTGGCAGCGGCAGCGGACGTCGATCCCGCCGTCGAGGTCTACTGCGGAGCCGGCATCTCCACGGGCGACGACGTCGTCGCCGCCGGCGACCTCGGCGCGGAGGGCGTCTTGCTGGCCAGCGGCGTCGCGAAGGCGGACGATCCGGCTGCCGCGCTCAGAGACCTCGTCTCCGGGCTGTAGCGCCGTCGCGTCGCAGTCGTCGCCTTCAGTCCACGACGACGCCGTCGTCCGTCACGTTCGGCGCCCCCACCACGAGGATCCGCCCGTCCGTCACCGCCGTGAGCTGACGGGTCGTCTCGGGATCGACCACGAGGTAGTCACCGGTCTCGAGTTCGAGAAGCTCCTCGTCTCCCGTGCCATCCTCGCCTCCTTCGTTCCCAGCGATCGCCACCTCGAAGCGTCCAGCGAGCGGGACGTAGAGTTCCTCCTGCTCGCGCTGCCGGTGCCGATTGCTCGTCTCGCCGGCCTCGTACTCCCACACGCTCGGGCGCATCTTCGCGGGGCGAAGTTCGACGCCGATCGGGAGGATCGTCCGCTCGGGTTCCTCCAGCCGGTGCGCCTCGACCTCGTCGAGTGAGACCTTCGAGTAGCCCATTGGCTGGTCGTTGGGTGGCGGTTGGCAAAAATGCGCTGCGCCGGGGAACGCGGTTGGCTCAGTACCCGCGCTCGATCAGGTAGTCCGCCGTCTGTTCGAGCAGTTCCCGCGCCTCGTTGTCCGGGAGCACTTCGAGGTGGGCCTTCCCGGACTCGACGAGCCCTTCCGCTCGTTCGCGGGCGAACTCGATGCTCCCCGCCTCCTGTAGCGTCGCGACGGCGTCGTCGATCTCTGCCTCCGTAACGGCTTCGACGGAGTCCGTCTCGACGAGAGTGCCGATGTCGACGCCCTGCTCGCGCGCGTGGAGCGTGATGAGCGTCCGCTTGTTCTCGACGAGGTCGGAGCCGCGCTGCTTGCCGAGCTTCTCGGAGGGAACCGTCAGGTCGAGGACGTCGTCCTGAATCTGGAAGCCGCGGCCGACGTCCAGCCCGTACTGGTAGAGCGCGTCGACGGTCTCGTCGTCGGCGCCCATCAGCAATGCTGGCAGGCTCGCAGCCGCGCCGTAGAGCACGGCGGTCTTTTGCTCGATCATGTGGAGGTACTCCTCTACCGCGACGTCGCCGCGGTCCTCGAACTCGACGTCGAGCGCCTGCCCCTCACAGATCTCCGTGCAGGTCCGGGCGAGCACGTCGAGCGCGCGGACGCTTCGTTCGTCTGCCGCGCCCGTGCCGAGCATGATCTCGAACGCCTTCGAGTAGAGCGTGTCCCCCGCGAGGATCGCCGTCTCGAGGTCGAACTCGCGGTGGACCGCGGGGACGCCCCGCCGGAGGTCGTCGTCGTCCATGATGTCGTCGTGGATCAGCGTGAACGACTGGATGACCTCCACCGAGACGGCCGAGGACAGTACGTCGATTTCGGGGACCTCCGCGGAGAGCGTCGGGAACGTCCGGTAGTCCGTACTCCCGGGTTCGACGTCCGCGAGCGCCTCGGCGACGAGGAGCGAGATGGTCGGACGCAGTCGCTTGCCACCGGCGTCCAGCAGGTAGCGCGAGGCCTCGTAGAGGCGTTCGGGCGTCTGGATCGGGATCTCTTCCGGGATGGCCTCGTTGACGATCTCGCGTCGCTCGCGGATCGTCGCGAGCACGGCCGCCTCTCGTGCCTCCGGGTCGGACATCGCTAGTCGACGAGCTGGATGAGGTTGCCGTTGCGGGAGATGTGGAGGTCCCGGTCCATGCGGTAGCCCTCGTCCTCACAGAGGTTCACGTAGTCAGAGAACCCGCTGAGGTCCTGGTGAGCGGGGATGACGTTCTGGGGCTGGAGCGCGTCGAGCATCTCGTAGTGGCCCTCCTTGTTGAGGTGGCCGGAGACGTGGATGTCGTCGTAGATCCGGGCGCCCTGCATGCCCAGCAGCTTCTCTGCCTGGTAGCGCTGGCCCTCGTTGGTCGGCTCGGGGATGACGCGCGCGGAGAAGACGACCTTGTCGCCGGCGTCCAGTTCGTAGGGCGTCTCGCCACGGGCCATCCGGGTGAGCATCGCGCGGGGCTCGCCCTGGTGACCGGTGACGACGGGCAGGTAGTCCTCCTTGCCCTCGTTCATGATCCGCTTGAACGTGCGGTCGACGGACTTCCGGTGACCGAACATCCCGAGGTCTTCGGGGAAGTCAACGAAGTCGAGCCGCTCTGCCGTGCCGGAGTACTTCTCCATCGAGCGGCCGAGCAGCACTGGCTGCCGGCCGATGTCTTTCGCGAACTCCACGAGGGAGGTGACGCGGGAGATGTGCGAGGAGAACGTCGTGGCGACGATGCCGCCGTCGTAGTCTTCCATCGAGTACAGCGCGTCCTTCAGGTGTTTGCGTGCGACGGACTCGCTGGGCGTTCGGCCCTTCTTGCCAGCGTTCGTACAGTCCTCGATGTAACACAGCACGCCGTTGTCCTCGCGACCGATCTCGCGGAACCGCTTCATGTCGATCGGGTCGCCGATGACGGGCGTGTGGTCCATGCGCTTGTCCAGCCCGTAGACGATCGACCCCTCCGGCGTGTGGAGGACGGGGTTGATCGCGTCGATGATGGAGTGGGTGACGTTGACGAACTCGAGTTCGACGCCCGAGTCGCCGATGGACATCGTGCCGCCCGCGTCCATCTTGACGAGGTCGTTCTCGACGCCGAACTTCTGCTCGCTCTCGATCTGCTGCTTGACCAGTTCGATCGTGAACGGCGTCGCCACGACGGGGGCGTCGTAGCGATGGGCCAGCTTGGAGATGGCGCCGATGTGGTCGAGGTGACCGTGCGTCGGCACGATAGCCTGCACGTCGCCCTCGAGGTCGCTCATGATGCGATCGTCCGGGATCGCACCCATGTCGATCAGGTCGAGGCTGTGCATCCGCTCGGTCTCGACGTTGTCGTGGATGAGGACCTTCGACAGGTTCAGGCCCATGTCGAAGATAACGACGTCGTCGCCTGCTCGCACCGCAGTCATCTGGCGGCCGACTTCCTGGTAGCCGCCGATCGTGGCAATTTCGATTTCCATGATTGGTGTCCGAGGCGGACACCCCGTGCGAGCGACCGGCGCCCTGCAGCACGGTTGGCTCCGCCAACCGACCGCGGGTCCCGACTGCGTCGAGTCGTCCGCCGTCGGCCGACGTGGGCAGCGGTGCCCGACGCCGACGTCTCCCGGCGGATCGCCGGTCGCCCACGTGTGCCCGGGGCGACCGTTTGCTCGGTTACCCAGATCTATTGGGCCGAGCGTGATAAAGGGCGTGGATATTCGCGTGTGAACGGTTAGCGACGCTGGCGTACTGCTGCCCGCTCAGCATTCGATTCCCGTCGTTAGATCTCGACGTCGGTCTCGTACTTCACATAGTTGCCGAGCCACCCGCCAATCGCCGCCCCGCCAACGAAGTAGAGCACGCCGAACGCGAGGGCGACGACGAAGAAGATCGTACCGGCGATTCCGGGGAGTACCTCGCCGGCGAACAGGCCGAACAGGCCGAAGAGGCTCGAGACGAGGAAGGCGAAGACGAGGACGGGAATCAGGGAGATCAGGCCGGCGTAGACGCCGACGCGCACGCCGTCTTCACGCGACCCGCCTTCGAGGTAGCCCGCGATGCCACCCCCGACGACCGGCGCGAGCGGAATGAGATTCCCAGTCACGATCGTGAACCCGCCACCAATCACCGCGTTGAGCAGCGTATCTCCTTCGCCCATACGCGAGCCTCACCCCCGTTCCTGTTAGGCGTTACCCACTCCGCCGAGCGACTGACGTGCGTCTCGTCGAATCAGCATAGTCGCTGCGTCAGGTGGAAGGAGGCTACCACCGAAACTGGACCAGGAAGAGGGCTGTCAGCGCCCCGCGCGACGGTACCGGACCACCGCCAGTAGGGAGCGTTGCCCGCGTAGAACCAACCTGACCACACAACGTTACTGCTCGCCGTAAACCCGGATTTCAACCGACGGTCGTCCCGGGCCGATCGCCGGCGAGGAACGCAGGGAGGTCGTCGAGGCCGAAAATCGAGGCCGTGCCCTCGAGCGCGAGTAGTTCGCGGACTTTCGCGGCCATCCCGCCGCTGACGTCCGTGGCCTCGCTCCCGCCGAGGAGATCTTCGACGGCGTCGTAGGCCGGAATTCGATCGACGACGTCGTCTTGCTCGTCGAGCACCCCCGGGACCGTCGAGCAGACGCCGACGCGCTCGGCACCGAGCGACTCGGCGAGCGAGACGACGACCTCGTCGCCGCTGAGCACGGAGACGCCCTCCCCGACGTGGGCGACGCCGTCGCCGTGCAGGACGGGCACGAACCCCTCGCCGAGCAGGGTCGCGACCTGCCCGGCCGGCAGGGTGAGGTCGCCGGCGCTGTTGCGGTGCCCCGCGGAGGAGGGGTGGACCGGCACGGCGGGGACCTGCTGCTCGCGGAGGCGCTGAACGACGAAGCGGTTCAGCGTCGTCATCGCACCGTGAATCGCGAGGACGGCCTCCGGATCGTGGGTCCCGCTGGTCGTCGAGACGCCGTGCGCTTCGGCGTGGTGGTGGCCGAAGCTGCCGCCGCCGTGGACGACGACGAGGTCGGCCGGCTCGAGGCTCTCGGGATCCGACGGACGGACTGAGGCGGCGACCTCTCCGATCGCCGCCGCGGCAGCGTCGAGCGCGGGACCGTCGAGCGTTTCGGGGCGGTCTTTGTCCGTCACGACACTCCCGCCGAGCTTCAGGACGGCCGTCACGGCGACCACCTCCGCCCTGGCGCGGCGTGGTTGGAAGCCAGTCGCGACCGCCGATCGCTCGGACTCACTTCCGACGCACCCCTTCTTCGGCCAGCTCCGCGCGGAACGCCTCCTCGCAGCCGGGCGTATACTCGAGGGCCGTCTGGCTCTCGTCGCTCTCGTCGAGTGCGACGATGCAGCCACCGCCGCCGGCACCCGTCAGCTTCGCACCCATCGCGCCGGCGTCCCGGGCGGCCCAGACCATCGCGTCGAGCGATCGCGACGAGACGCCGAGCGCCGAGAGGAGTCCGTGGTCGGCGTTCATTAGCTCGCCGAGCGTCTCGACGTCGCCGTCGTCGAGCGCTCGCTCTCCCTCGTCGACGACGTCGCCGATCGTCTCGACGGTGTCCGCCGCGAAGCCGTACCGTTCGCGGAGGGAACGGACGTCCGCCACCAGCTTTCCGGTGTCCCCCGCCCCACCGTCGTACCCGATCACGAGCGGTAGCTCCGGTGCCGGAATCGAGTGACCGCCGTCGCCCTCGACGCGGACGACGCCGCCCATCGTCGACGTGAACGTGTCCGCGCGGGAGGCTTGCCCGTCCTGGACGGCGTGTTCGACCCGGTACGCGCGGTCGGCGATCTCCTCGCGATCGAGTTCGACGCCCAGTTCTCTCGTCGCCGCGTCGATCGCTGCCGCGACCACTGCGGCCGAGGAGCCGATCCCCGCCCCGAGTGGAATCTCGCTCTCGATCGTCACCTCGAAGCCGGCGTTCGGTGCATCGGCAGCGTCGCGGGCCTGCGCGACCGCCTCGTCGACGTACCCCGTCGCCGCCTCGAGGAGGTTCTGTGGGACGTCGACGTTCGGATCCGTCGCCGCGTCTTCGCCATACTCGATCGTGAACCCGTCCAGCGTGAGGTCCTCCGAATCCACCCGGAGCCCGCCGTCGGACCGCTCCTCGACGGTCACCCGCGCGCGCCGCTCGATGGCGGCCAGCAGCGCGGGCTCCCCGTAGACGACTGCGTGCTCCCCGAGGAGGAAGACCTTCCCTGGGGCGCTCGAGGTTGCCATGGGGCGCGTTTGTGGCGGCGAGGGTATGAGGCTTTGCGATCGTCCGCAGCCCCGTCCTCGGAGGGTCGGTACTACGCACCGCAACCCACGGACTTTCGGTCACGGCCGCCCCAGTCAGCATCATGTCGCTCCCGATCGACCCGTCGCAGATCGACCCCGCGGACTACGGCGAGCACCAGACCGTCCTCGAGATGGACCACGATGAGGCGATCGAGCACGTTCGCGAGGTCTGTCTCGACGTCGGCTTCGGCGTTCCCGTCGAGTTCTCGCCCTCCGAGTTGCTCAACGAGAAGGTCGACGCCGACCGCGATCCCTACTACGTCCTCGGGGCGTGCAATCCAGCAGTCGCGGATCGCGTGCTCGACGTGAGCAAGGAAATGGGCGGGCTCTTCCCCTGCAACATGGTGATCTGGGAGGAAGCACCCGGCCAGCAGCGCGTGTACCACGTCTCCATCATGAAGATCGCACGGCTGCTCGGGATCGTCCCGGACGACGACGAGATGCAGGCCATCGTCGACGACACGGGCGAGATGGTCGCCGAGACGTTCGAGCGCCTGGAAGCGGCCTGAGCACGCGAATCCATCGTCACTCGTCGCCCGCCTCAGAGCCGCCCGTCGAGATTCCAGCCGAGCCACTCCTTCAGCAGGAACTCCACCGCGTTCACGACGTAGTGAGCGATCACGACGAGCACAAGACTGTTCGTCAGGACGAAGGCCACGCCCAGCACCCCGCCGAGCAACCCGGTCACGGCGATGCCGCCCTTGCCCTGGACGCCGTGTCCGAGCGCGAACGCGATCGAGGAGAGTACGACGAACAGCCAGGGCGATAGCCCGGTCGCTGCGGCAGCGCCACCGATCAGGACCGCGCGGAAGAGCAACTCTTCGAAGCCGGCCACGAGTGGGAGGATCAGGAGGAGCAGGACGCCCCACCCGAGTGCCGAATCGGGCGCGAGTGCGGCCCGGAGCGCCTCGCTGTAGTCGACGCCGATGCGGTCCAGCGATGCGGCGAGCGCGACGTTGAGCGCTGCGAGCGCGCCACCGAACGCCAGTCCACCGCCCACGGCGAGCGCGCCGGTACTCCAGGCCGAACCGTCGACGCCGAGCGTTGCGGCTGGGATGCCTGTCAGTGCAGCAGCGCCGAGCACCAGCAGGCCCAGCCCACCGTGGGTCAGGAGGACGTTCGCCAGCAACGCCGCTGTCGGAATGGAGTCGAGGCCGTCGCCGTCCGCGGGCCCGCTACGCACGGCGGCAGTCTCGATCGCTCGGTCTGGCTCCGTTCCCGCGGAATCTGACTGGGTCGTCCCGGAATCGGGTTCGAAGGTCCTGGCATCGGACTCGGTCACTCTGGCATCGGGCTCTCTCGCCCTTGCATCGTCCTCCGACGTTGACGCTGGGCGTTCGTTCCTTGCCGAGCGATCGTTCGGTGGCGCGCCTCGGTTGGTGGATCCCCACTCGTTCTCTTCGCCACGTTCTGTCGATGCAGTCCCGATCGATGCGGTATCGTTCGATGCAGTTCCGGTCGGTGCTCCATCAGTCTGGGACGATACATCCTCACTCGGCGCTTCGTCCGCGCTCGGTCGACCGTCGTCCTCGACCGGTCGTCCGTCGGCGTCGTTCGACGGCTCCTCGCGCTCGCTCCGTTCGGGTTGTGTCCACTCCTCGATGCGCGGGTCTCGACGACCGATGCGACCGCTCGTGAGCCACGAGAGACCGAGTACGAGAAACAGTACGAAGCCCACGACGGCCCAGAAGGCCGTCCAATCGGGCACGCTTACTGCGGGCTGGGGGAGCCGGACCCGCTACCGACCTGCTTGTCCAGCGCGCTCCCAGTGATCGACTTGAGGCGTTCGACGAGGCCGTCCTTCTCGGTCTCGCCGATGAGCGCCACGTCGAGCACCTCGCTGATGTGCGAGACGGGGATGATCTCGATCATCTCCTTGTACTCGTCCTCGATCATCACGTCCTGCTCGTTCGCGGCAGGGATGATGACGCGGTCCATGCCGGCCTTCGCGGCGGCCTCGATCTTGTGGGTGACGCCGCCGACGGGCAGCACGTCACCGCGGACCGACAGCGAGCCGGTCATCGCGAGGGACTGGTCGATCGGCATGTCCTCCAGCGCGGAGATCACTGCCGTCGCGACCGTGATCGACGCGGAGTCGCCGTCGACGCCCTGGCGACCTGCCTGGACGAACTGGATGTGCACGTCCTTCTCGGAGAGGTCCTCGTCGGAGAACTTCTTGATGATCGCGGAGACGTTCTGCACCGCCTCCTGGGCCATCTCCTTGAGCTGGCCCGTGGCGATCGTCTCGCCGGCACCGTGTGCGGGCGTGACCTCCGCCATGACGGGGAGGACGATCCCGGAGTCCCCGCCCATGACGGCGAGGCCGTTGACGCGCCCGACGACCTCGCCTTCGGAGACGCGAAGCTCGTAGTCCTTGCGGCGCTCGATGATCTCGTCTGCGAGCTGCTGCTCGATCGAGCGCGAGCGCTTCTTGGCCCGGAGTACGTGCTCGCGGGTGACGACATCGGCGTCTTCCGCGCGTGCGATGTCACCTGCGACCCGCACCAGTCCACCGAGGTTCCGCAGCTTGAGCGTCAGGTGGTCCTTGCGACCAGCCCGGCGCTTGGCCTCGAGGACGACCTCCTCCGCGGCTTCGCGAGTGTAGTGGGGCAGACGGCCGTCCTTCTCGACCTCCTGGGCGATGAAGCGGCCGTACTTCCGGCGCATCTCCGGGGTGTCCTCGATGGTGTCCTCGAAGTACACTTCGTACCCGTAGCCCTTGATTCGCGATCGGAGGGCAGGGTGCATATTCTCCATCGCGTCCATGTTCCCCGCGGCGACCATAACGAAGTCCGTCGGCACGGGCTCCGTCTGGACCATAGCCCCCGAGGAGCGCTCGGACTGGCCCGTGATCGCGAACTCGCCCTCCTGGATGGCCGTCATCAGCTTCTGCTGGGTCCGGATGTCCAGGGTGTTGATCTCGTCGACGAACAGGACGCCCTTGTTCGCCTTGTGGATCGCCCCTGGCTCGACGCGGTCGTGGCTGGGCGTCTCCATCCCGCCGGACTGGAACGGGTCGTGGCGGACGTCGCCCAGCAGCGCACCGGCGTGTGCGCCGGTCGCGTCCTCGAAAGGCGCGACCGTCTGGTCCGCGTTGTTGACGATCATGTTGGGGATGTTCGCGTCGGATCCCCGCTGCATGTAGCGGAAAACGAAGTAGACCGCGATCGCAGCGATCAGGCCGAGGAGGATGTTCGTCGGCGTCAGGATGGTGTACCCGAGGATGATCGCGACGATGATCAACATCAGGAACATCCGCATCTGATTCCGCTTGTTCGCCTCCTCTTTGTGGGCGTCGATGATCTGGTCGCCCTTGCCCGCCGGGACCGTCCGGACCTTCGGCTCGTTGCCGTCGTCGGGGTTGTGGTAGACCAGGACGTCCTGGAGCTCCTCCTTGGGGAGCAGCTGGCTCATCGCCTTTGCCAGCATGGACTTCCCGGTGCCGGGCGGCCCGATCATCATCACGTGGCGGCGCTGCTTGGCCGCCTTGATGACGATGTCGCGTGCGTCGTCCTGTCCGATCACCTGGTCGACCAGGCGGTCGGGGATCGGGATCTCGTCGGTGGATTCGATGTCGAGGCCGCCGAGCAGATCGTCGTCGTCGGGATCGAACTCGTCGGCGATGAGGTCCTGCTCGACGTCCTTGCCGAGAGCCTCGCCGCCGGCTTCGGACATCTTCTCGGGGCCTTCCTCTTGCGGGAAGGCGACGCCCTCTTCGAGATCTGTATCGTCGGCGTCGCCGAAGCGCTCTTCCCACGTCGGGAGGTCCGAATCCTCCTGCCCGTGGTTCGTCTCGTCTGTCGCTCCGCCGTCGCCGTGTTGCGCTGGCTGGTCGGTGCCAGGGGCATCGGCGCCGTCGCTGGTGGGGGCCCCGCTGCCCTCGCCGCGCTCGGCCTCGCTCCCGTCACCGCTGGGACCGTCGGCCTCCTCGGCGCGATGCTCGTCACCACCTCCGTCCGGTTCGTCGGCGACTGGGGCCGCTCCCCCGTCGTCTGCCCCGGGATCGGAGGGCTCGTCCTCGGGTTCCGTATCCTTGCTCATAGACCGTTGTCGCTAGATCGGAGGAAGGTAGCGCGACTGATATACTTTCTCCCCCAGTGCGCTATTTGCGACCGAGTGATTACGGGCGGGAGAGGCGGTCTGGCGGCCGATTCGGCCGACGACACCCTCTCGCCACCCTTATAAATGCAGCGTGCACACACGGTACACATGCCACGCGGATTCTACGTGGGTCGGTTCCAGCCCCTGCACGAGGGCCACGAGGCCCTCCTCCGCGAGATCGCCAGGGAGCGGGACGAACTCGTCGTCGGGATCGGGAGCGCCGACAAGTCACACAGCGTCGATAACCCCTTCACTGCGGGCGAACGCCACGTCATGCTCACGCGCACGCTGGAGACGATCGACGTCGATGCGTACGTCGTTCCCCTCGTCGACGTCGATCGGAACGCACTCTGGACCAGCCACGTGCGTAGCCTCTGCCCGCCATTCGACGACGTCTACTCGAACAACCCGCTGGTCACACGGCTGTTCGAGGAGTCGGGGACCGACGTACACGACCTTCCGATGTTCAATCGGCAGGAGTACGAGGGTACCGGCATCCGCGAGCGGATGCTCTCCGGCGACCCCTGGGAGGACCTGGTGCCGGACCAGGTCGTCGACGTGATCGAGGAGGCCGACGGGGTCGGCCGCCTGCGCGACGTCGCAGCGGACGACGTGGCCGAGGACTGACCGCGACCCGCTTTCCCACGGTCACTTCCAAGTATGCTCACGCTCGCTTCGGACTTCGGCTCGCCCTACCCCGCCGCGATGCGCGCCGCGGTTCGCCAGTACAGCGACTGCGAGATTCTCGACGTCGCACACGACTTCCCCCGCCAGGACGTCCGAACGGCAGCGTTCTGGCTCCGCGAGGTTTTGCCGTACGCTCCTGCCCCGGCCGTTCACTGTGCGGTCGTCGATCCAGGCGTCGGCTCCGATCGTGCAGCGGTCGCACTCCGCGTCGGCGAGCACGCGCTGATCGCACCCGATAACGGACTGGTGGTGCCGGCCGCACGACGGCTGCGCGAACGAATGCCCGCCGCAGGAAGCGGCCTCCGCGGCGTCGACCCATCCCCGGACGGCGACGAGATATCAGCTGTTGCCGAACCAGCAGCCATCGAAGCCTTCGAGATCGCCGTCGACGACCCGGCGAGTTCCACGTTCCACGGCCGGGACGTGTTCGCACCTGCAGCGGCCCTGATTCACGAGCGCGGCGTGGCCTCGATGGAGACGTGCTCCTTCCTCGACCCTGTCGACGAATTCGTCGATCTGCAGTTCCCGGTGCCGATCGAGCGTGGCGACGGCGCCGACGGCGAGGTACTCGTCGTCGACGGGTTCGGCAACGCGATCACGAACGTACCGGGCGACCTGCTCGACGGTCGGGATCGAATTCGCGTCGATGGCACGGCCTGGCCGGTCGCCGATCACTACGCCGCGGTCGACGTCGGAGACGGCCTCGTTACGGTCGGCAGCCACGGCAACGTCGAACTCGCCGTGAATCGCGGCCGCGGCGCCGACCGCTTCGAGGTCGGCGTCGGCGACGACGTTGCGATCCGCTTCTCGTGACTCGGTCGGTGCCGATCTGGACTGTGGCCGACCAGCCTGCTCGTCGACGCATTCCGTCAGTCGCACCCCAGCCGCGAGAGTGAACGCGACCGGAACGAGCAGGGCGCCAGCGACCGCGGCGAACGTGCTGTGCGCTATCGACTCGTCGCCCCCGGACGTCGGCCCCCGAGGGGAAGAACGGAACCGGACCAGTACGAACCGTGCTACCCGTATGAGGGTGTCGAAAACGAAGTGCTCGCAGGTCGCTACGACGTCGATTAGCTCGCGGAGATGACGTCGTCGATGCGGACGATCATCGTCGCGGCCTCGGTCGCGCTCTCGACGGCCTCCTGCTTGACGGCGGCGGGGTCGAGGACGCCGTGCTCGACGGGGTCACCGACCTCCGCTTCGCGGTCCTCGGCGATCAGGCCGGCGCGGCCCTCCGAGTCGTGGAGGGCGCGGAGGTCCACGAGCGTGTCGATCGGGTCGGCGCCAGCGTTCTCGGCGAGCGTACGGGGGATGGCGTCGATGGCGTCGGCGAAGGCGTCGACGGCGAGCTGCTTGCGCCCCTCGACGCTCGCGGACTCCTCGCGAACGCGGTCCGCGATGGCGATCTCTGCGGCACCGGCACCGGGAACGACCTCGCCGGACTCGGCGGCCGCGGTGACGACGTCCAGCGCGTCCTCGATGGCGCGCTCGACCTCGTCGACGACGTGCTCGGTGCCGCCGCGGCAGAAGATGGTGACGGCCTTCGCGGCTGCGCCGCCCTCGACGAACGCGAGCTCGTCGTCCTCGTAGGTCTCGGCACGGACGGTCTCGACGTGGCCGAGGTCGGGCTCCTCGAGGTCGTCGAGGTCACCGACGCGGGAGGCGCCGGTGGCGTTGGCGACTGCGGTCGCGTCGGAGCCGCTGAGGCTCTCGAAGGCGAGGATGCCCGCGCGGCCGAGCTGTGCGGCGACGCGGTCGTCGATATCTTCCGTCGTGAACACGACGTCGACGCCGGCGTCGGAGAGCGCCTCGACGTGCTTGCGGAGTTCGCCTTCCTCGGCTTCCATGGCCTTCGTGAGCTGGTCGACGCTCTCGACGGTGTACTCCGCGTCGACGTCGCCGGTCCGGACGCCAAGTTCGACGTCCAGGACGGCGACGCTCGCGTCCTCGACCGTCTTGGGCATCTGCCCGTGGGCAGCCTCCTCGTCGAGGACGATGCCCTCGACGAGTTCGGTGGCGGCAGAGGAGGCCCCGGCCTGCGTGTGGACCGTGATGTTCTCGCGGGAGACGTCGTCGCCGTCGCGTACCTGCGTGACGGCGTCGACGACCACTTTCGCGAGAGATTCGGCGGTGACGCCGCCGGTGCCCTTGCCGGTCATCGAGGACTCGGCGACCGTCCGGAGCACGTCCTCGTCGATCGCGGCGTCGATCGCCACGTCGTCGATGGCCTCGGCCGCGATTTCGGCGGCCGCGTGGTATCCTTCGACGATCGTCGTCGGGTGGACGTCGTCGTCGAAGAGGTCCTCGGCCTGCGCGAGCAGACGTCCCGTCAGGATCGCGGACGTCGTCGTGCCGTCGCCGACCTCCTCCTGCTGGGTCTGGGCGACCTCGACGATCATGTCCGCGGCGGGATGCTCGATGTCCATCTCTTCGAGGATGGTGGCGCCGTCGTTCGTGATGACGACGTCGCCGTCGCTGACGAGCATCTTGTCCATGCCGCGCGGGCCGAGTGTCGTCCGGACGGCCTCTGCGATGGCCTTCCCGGCGGAGATGTTTGCCTGCCTGGCGTCCCGACCGCTCGTTCGCGAACTGTCCTCGTTGAGGATGAACAGGGGCTGTCCGCCCATGCGTCGCTGCTGTGATTCGGCCATTGTGAGTCGGTAGAATGTACTTAGCAATTCTATATAAATCTTTCTCGTTCGGTGGCACGACGCCCGACTGTGACGCGATCGCAGGATTCGGACGCGGCGGGTACAAGAGGGGAACTCGGCAGCGCTTCGCGGGCGTGCGGGGGAGCGAACGGCTGATTCGGCGCTGAAACTCGTGGCGGATTCTCCGACGGAACTCGTTGCAGATCCGGTGGCGAAACTCGTGGCAGATTCGCTCCTTGCTCCAGCGCGCGCTGAAGCCTCCGGAACTGTTGTATGGGGCCACGACGAATCACCTGGCAATGCTGCTGGTCCTCTGCGTGGACCTCGACGACGACATCGGCCGGAAGACCGGGATCGAGACCCCTGTCGTCGGTCGGGAGTGCGTCGAAGAGGCAGCGGTTGCGCTCGCGACCGCCGATCCGGAGGACTCCGACGTGAACGTCCTCTTCAAAGGGGTCAACGTCGACACGGAGGTGACCGACGAGTCCGTCGTCGTCGCAGCCGTCGCTGGCGAGAACGGCGACGACGTTCGCGCAAATCGCCGCGTCGGTGAGGAGGTCGACGAGATTCTCGCCGGCCTCGAGACGGGCGAGGAGGTTCGCGCGCTCGTCGTCACCGACGGCGCCCAGGACGAGAGCGTGATGCCGGTGATCCGGTCGCGCGTGCAGGTCGACGGCGTCCGCCGGGTCGTCGTTCGCCAGGCCCAGGACCTCGAGTCGATGTACTACACGATCAAACAGGTGCTCGACGACCCGGAGACGCGTGGCACCCTGCTCGTTCCCCTCGGAATCCTCCTGATGATCTACCCGCTCGCGGTCGTCGCGAGCTACTTCGACATGCCCGGCGTCGTGCTCGGACTCACGAGCGGGCTCATCGGGCTCTACCTCCTCGGCCGCGGGCTCGGTCTCGGCTCGACGCTCGATCGCACGGTGGATCGGCTCCGGACCGGCCTCTACGACGGGCGCGTGACGATCGTGACGACGATGGTGGCCCTGGTGATCATGTTGGTCGGTGGCATCAATGGGCTCGAACAACTCGACGCGACCCGCGCCGACAGTGACACCGCGCTCGGTGCGATCGAGATCGGCGCTGCGATCGCCTACGGCGCGATCACGTGGTTCGCAGCCGCCGGATTGACCACCAGCTTCGGCCAGATCACCGACGAATACCTCGCCGGGACGATGGAGTGGCGCTATCTCAACGCGCCCTTCTACGTGGGCTCGATCGCGATCGTGCTCTACGCTGCAAGTGGCTACGTGATCGACCAGGTGAGCCTCTCCTTCCTCGCCGTGGCGCTCGCGGGCGGCTTCTTCCTCGGCGTCGCGAGCACGCTGACGTTCGCCATCGCCGAGTCGCGGTTCCCACGCGACGCAGATCCAGCGTCGTAGCCACCATTCTCGGGACGACGACGGCACCGGATCCTCGTCGCAATCGTTGCTATTTCCTAGCCAGTGCAGTGCAAAAGCAGTCGGCGGTGAGTGACGCGGGGCTACCGCTCCCGGACGACCACGAACTCCGCGAGATCCCGGAGGTAGCCCTCGGCGGTGTCGTTCTCCAGTTCGACCCGGTCGAGTGCCGCGAGCGCGAGGTCTGCCTCCTCGCGAGCCCGGTCGTTGGCCGCCTCCGGATCGAGGTCGGTGACGTGGACGATCGACGGGCGGTCCATCGCCGCGTCCTGGCCCGTCGGCTTGCCGAGGTCGTCCGCGGCTGCCGTCGCGTCGAGCACGTCGTCGCGAATCTGGAAGGCGACGCCGACCCGCTCGGCGTACTCGCCGAAGGCGTCGATCGCCTCCTGGTCGGCGTCGGCGGCGATCGCTCCGAGCTCCGCGGCGGCCCGAAAGAGGGCGCCGGTCTTTCGGCGAGCGAGTTCGAGGTATTCCGCCTCGCCGTCGGGGATTGCTTGCAGCTCCGTTGCCTCGCCCTCGCCGAGTTCGACCATCGCGGCCGTCACGACTTCCGTCGCCTGCCCGTCGTTGGCGAACTGTGCGAACGCCTCGCCGAGCAACCCGTCGCTCGCAACGATCGCCGGACCGTGTCCGAACGCGAACCACGCGCTGTCGGTCCCGCGGCGCACCTCGGAGCGATCGATGATGTCGTCGATGACGAGCGAGGCGTTGTGGACGAGTTCGACGCCGACGCCGAACTCGACGGCGTCCTCGGGCTCCCCACCAGCGGCTTCACAGGCCAGAATCGTGACCATCGGCCGGACGCGCTTGCCACCGGCGAGCGCGACGTGCTCCATCTCGGCGGAGAGTTCGGCTGGGTCGACCGCCGAGACGACCTCGGTAAGTCGGTCCTCCACGAGTGACCGGCGACGCTGGAGGAACTCCATCTACAGTCGCTTGGGGCAATTCAGGCAAGAGAGTGTCGAAAGGAGATCGGCGCTCGACCGAGGGACCTGCTATCCTTCAGGACCCGCTCGGAGGCTGCGGACCGAAGCGGAGTCGTCAGGGCGCCTCGCCGCCGAACTCCTCGATCAGCGCTGGCACGACGTCGAAGAGGTCGCCGACGATGCCGTAGTCAGCGATGTCGAAGATGGGGGCGTCGGGGTCGGTGTTGATCGCGACGATCGTGTCCGAGCCCTTCATCCCGGCCACGTGCTGGACGGCGCCGGAGATACCGATCGCGATGTAGACGTCCGGCGTGACGGTCTTCCCGGACTGTCCGACCTGTCGGTTCTTCGGGAGCCACTCGTTGTCGACGACGGGCCGGGAGGCCGACAGCGTCGCGCCGGTGGCCTCCACGAGGGCCTCGATCAACTCGATGTTCTCTTCTTCCTCGATTCCGCGGCCAATCGAGACGATGAAGTCGGCCTCCGAGATGTCGACGTCGCCTGCGCCGACCTCCTGGAAGCCGGTGACGGTCGAGCGGATCCGAGACTCGTCGATCTGAGGATCGAAGGCCTCGATCGCGGCGTCGCCGACGCCCTCGGCTGGCGGCCACTCGCCGTCGCGGACGGAGACGACCGCTCCGCCCTCGGCTTCGACGTCAACGGCGATCGTGGTCTCGACCTTGGAGCCGTACCGTTCGCGAGTGACCTCGAGCCCGTCGTCGAGGGAGACGTCGATCGTGTCGGTGACGAGCGGGAGGTCGAGGCGCTGGGCGATCGCAGGGACGTAGTCGAGGCCGTTGACCGAGTTCGGCGCGAGGAGGTAGGTCGCGTCGAGGTCGGCCCAGAGCGCGTCGAGGCTCTCGACGGTGAGGTCGTGGTTGAATTCCTCGCCGTTCGCGATCGTGTGGATCGCGTCGACGCCCTCGCGGTTCAGGTCCTCTGCGTACTCCTCGACGGTTCCGCTGATGACGGCGACGTGGAGGTCGCCACCGCTCGCATCTGCGACCTCGCGACCGACGGTGAGCAGTTCGTGGCTGACCGGTCGGAGTTCGCCTCGTCGATGCTCGGCGACTGCGAGGACGTCGCTCATCCCTCGATCACCCCCGAATCCCGCAGGAAGTCAGCGAGCTGCCCGGCGGTCGCCTCGGCGTCGCCCTCCCAGAGTTCGGCGTCGCTGCTGGACTCGGGCTCGTACATCGCGGTGGTCACCAGGGAGCCAGCGATGGCGTCGGCCGGGACGCCCAGCTCCGCCAGGTCCAGGACGTCCAGCGGTTTGGACTGCGCCTGACGGATCCCCCGAAGGCTCGCGTACCGGGGCTCGTTGATCCCGGTCTGGATGGTCAGTACTGCGGGAAGTTCGACGTCGGTGAGCTCCTCGATGCCGCCCTCGAGCTCCCGGTGGACGGAGGCCGTACCTGCGTCTGCGTCGATTTCGAGGTCGTTGACGACCGCTGCCCACGCGGTGTCGATGGCCTCTGCGAGCGCGACGCCCGTCGAGCCGAAGGTGGCGTCTGCGGACTGGACGCCCGTGAGGACGAGGTCCGGCTCCTCGCGCTCGACGACTGCGGAGAGGAGCTCCACGCGGGTGCGCGTGTCGAGGAGTCCGTCCCCGTCGTCGTTCGCGATGGCGTCGTCCCAGATGCGGACCGCCCGATCTGCGCCCTTCGCGAGCGCCATCCGGATCGTCTCCTCGCTGCGCTCCGGGCCGATGGTCGCCGTCACGACCTCGACGTCGTCGAGCGTTTCGGAGAGCTGGACGGCGGACTCGAGCGCGTACTCGTCCCACTCGTTCAGGTCGTACTCCAGGGCCGATTCGGCGACGTCGCCGTCGTCGATGACGACTTCGTCGCCGAGCTGGCCGACCTCCTTTACCGTGACCAGAATCTGCATACTGGATGGTGGACCGGTTACAAGATAAATCCTTGCGGAACTACTAGCAACGCTCCGAGAGTTCTCGCTTCGCAGAGAAATCGAGGAATATCGAGGGGTTGCGCCCGTTACAATCGCCCGGTTGGTTTGAGTAAACTCGCGTTCTGTTGCTTACTCGTCGTCAGTCACGTCCACGTCCGGCAGCGTGATCAGGTTCTCGCGACCGATCCGGAGTTTGTCGACGCGGTCCTCCTCGTCGAGTCGCGAGAGCAACTGGGAGACTTTCGCGTTCGACCATCCCGTCTCCGTGACGATGTTCGCCTGTTTCATGCGTCCCCCGTTCGCTTCGAGCAGGTGTTCGACGCGCTCCCCGTCGCTGAGGAGTTCGGGGTCGACCGTCTCCTCGCCATTCGCAGTGTCCGCCGACGGGGCTTCGTCGGCCGCGGATGCAGCGGCCACGTCGGCAGGAACTGCGGTGCCCTCGGAGGCTGCCGAGCCGCCGGTGCTCGTGCCCCCCTCGGCGTCGGGGACGTCGTCTCGCTCGTCGTCCGACGTCGAACTGCTGGCAGCGACGAGCGTCCCGATCCGGTCGCCGATCGACGTCTCGTCGGACTGTCGATCGGCGATACGCCAGCCGACGACGGCGAGGAGTCCTGCAAGAACGATGCCGAGGACGGCCAGCAGCGCCGTCATCGGGAACGCCGATCCGCCCTGGGACTCCTCGAAGGTGGCCTCGAGATCACCGGGCCCAAAGGTCGCCGGTCCCCTCCAGATGAGGGAGTCGTCGACGATCTCAGGTCCGGAGGGGCTCTCCGCGACGGTGTATCCGTCGGGCGCTTCGATCACGAGGCGATCGCCGTCGCCCAACCCGTCGAGCCAGAGGCCCTCACCAGTCCGAAACGCGTCTCCCACGGTGACGTTGTCGCTGTTGACCTGTGCGAAGTTCGTCCAGGTGAACCGGTACTCGAGTCGACCGACGTCACCGTCGACCGTGGTCGCGGGCCCAGCGTCGGTGAGGGTCATCTCACGTCCGGTTTCGGCGGCGACGTCGTCGACGATCGACTCGAAGGTCCCGTACCCGAGTCGACCGTACTGACCGCTTTGAAAGTCCTGAGCGAGGCGCTCGAAGGCCGCACGTTCACTCTCAGTACCCGCAGGGAACGTCTTCGAGAGCACGAACCGCGCGTCACCGTCGTTCTGGATGGTGATCGTGATCGTCTCCGGACTCGAACCGTTGAACTGTTGTGCCGGTTGGGTGTCAACGAGGTCGGCCGTGGCGTCGCTCGCGCCGGGGGCCTGCGTGGAGGGCGTCCCCGAGACGGCCGCTGCCCCGGTGAGGGCCGCGACCAGGAGGAAGCAGGTCAGGGCGGCAGCGGTCGTCCGCATACCACGGCTTCCACGATGCGGGGAGAAAATGTTTTCTATGCCAGATAAAACGTCTCAGGGCATTTGAAACGGTTTCGACGCTTCTCGTGGCCGCTCTCTGGCGTGAACAGTCTGTGCGGGTTCGGTCGAGCCTCGCTTCGACTCGCCGTCGGTTAGCTTATAGTGGGAGTCTACATACGTGCCGACCATGCTGCCCTCCACTCGGCTCTCCCTACCCCTCGCACTTTGCCTCGCAGCGCTACTGATCGTGACGGGCGCTGGGGCGGTTGGACTCCAGTCTGCGGGCCAGAACGATACGGCCCAGGACGTCCAGCCACAGCCGGCGCCTGGCGATCTCGCGCTTCCCGAACGCGTCGTTCTCCCGGGGGATCTGCGATCAGGAACGACGGTGGTCGATACGAACGTTCGCGCCTCGGTCGATCGATCGGGAAGTCGTCTCGACGGCGCTTACGATCGGTACCTCCTCGACGCGCAGCTAGCGCAGGCCGACAACGATACCCGACGTCAGCAGCTTCTCGCGGAGACGGTCAGCGGGATGAACCGATCCATCGAGCGCCTCCACGCACGCGAAAAAGAAGTACGGAGAGCGTATCTCAGAGGTGGAATGAGCACACAGACGTTCCTCGCTGAACTTCGGGCGATCGACGAGGAGGCGCGACAACTCGAACGGTTGGCAGACGACATCGACCCGATCGATCCACAGAGCGACGGCCACGCAGACGTATACTCGGCGTCAGATGCGTCGATCGAACTCGGTACGCTTCGGGGCGACATCATCGCACTCCGGGGGCCCGTGCGACAGCAGGTCGGCGACGCGATGACGGGTTCGAGTTCCCCACAGCGGCTCTACGCGTTCGCGTCGGCCAACGGAACCGTTCTGTCGACGATCGACGGTGACACGTACCACCGCGAAGCATATCGGAGCGACCTGCTCGTGGGCGGTTCCGAGCGCGGCATCTCACCGACGGAGGTCGCCGATCTCACGGTCGAGGAGCTGTACCCGGTGTACCGGTCCAACTACGACTTCGGGTCGGTTGGCCAGGGCGTCTCCGGTCAGTTCTATCTCGTCCTCGGCGAGGGTGCGCTGAATTACGAACACGGCGCACTCCGTAGCTACGTCGACGCCGTCTCGGAGAACGTCTTCTGGGAGTACCAGCGGATGGCACTCGACGAGACGCTTCCGGTGGGCGCCGCCAGCACGAACGAAACCGGGAATCTGACCGTCTCGGTCCGGCCGACGTACGACACCGGCCCCGCACGCGTGACCGTCACCGAAGGTGGAGAACCAGCGTCGAACGTAACGCTCGCCGTCGAGGGCACCGTCGTGGGCGAGACGAACGCCGACGGCACGGCGTGGGTCGTCCTCCCGCGAAACGGCTCGGACGTATCGGTTTCGACGGGGGACGCATCGGCGAGCGTGTCCGTGACCTGGGCGTAACGACGTTGTCAGGAACGCGACGTTCGTCCTTGGACCCGAATCCCGCCGTTCCCTGGTGCTATAACGACGGAATCTGATGCAGTAGCGGGAGAAGCGAATGGACGGGCAACGGATTGTCGGGGGTTACTCGGGCACCTGCGCCATCGAGATGACTGCGACGTCCGGCTTGTGTGAGGGGCCGTCCGTCCAGTGCTCGACCGACTCGTAGCCAGCGGCCTCGAACATCCGATCGGCCTCCGCCGCGCCGTAGAAGAGCATGATCGCGTCCGCAAGTGCCTTGCCGATGCGAGATTTCGGCTCGTTGGGACCGACGACGAGGACCGTGCCACCGGGTTTGCAGACGCGCCGCATCTCCCGGAGCGTCCGGACTGGTTCGGGCCAGTACTCGATCGAGCCTGACGACCACACGGCGTCGAAGCTGTCGGTCTCGTAGGGAAGCCGCTCGGCGTCGCCGAGGTGGAACTCCACGCGGTCGTCGTCTCCGAGCTTGGCGAGCGCCCGTTCGAGCTGGTGGGGACTCTGGTCGAGCCCGTAGACGTCGTCGGTCCGTTCGACCAGTGCCTGCGTCGCGAATCCGGTGCCACAGCCGACGTCGAGCACCCGGTCATCGTCGTCGACGTCAAAGCGGTCGATGGCGTCGTCGCGCATCGTCTCGGTCCAGACGTAGGGATTGATTCGATCGTAGATCCGCGAGAGGTACTTGTAGAACAGGCGCGCGCGGGCCTTGTCCTCTAAGAATCCCATTTGACGGAGGTTCGTACGTCGCTGGCATAACGCTGGCTATGCACGTTCGTCCATCGGGCGGTTTCGCAACCGGTTTAAGCAGGTCCTGACAACTCTCCGCTGCGTATCGCATATGCCGAGGCCAGAAGTTCTCGAACGTGTCAAGGAGGCCGAGCGGGAGGCCGACGATATCGTCGCGGAGGCCGAGGCTGATCGCGAGGAGCGCCTCGCGGAAGCCCGCGAGCGTGCCGAGGAAATCCGTGAAGAAGCGGAGACGGAGGCGCGCGATCTGCGCGAACGACGACTCGAGGCTGCCCGCGAGGAGATCGAACAGGAACGCGAACAAATTCTCGAGGACGGCCGCGCCAACCGGGAGGAGCTCGTTGCCGACGCCGAAGAGCACCTCGACGACGTGGTCGATGACGTCCTCGAACTCGTAGAGACGGCGGTGCATGCTCAGACCTGAGCGAATGAGCAAGGTCTCGGTGACCGGCTCCAAGTCCATCTTGGACGAGGTCATCGACGCCCTGCACGAGCTGAACCGGGTTCACCTCACGGACTACGACGGGTCCTGGGAGGCCTTCGACAACGGCGACCCAAGCGAGGGAGCCGACGAGGCCTCCGAGCGGCTCGTCACCGTCCGCGGACTCGAGAGTACGCTCGACCTGGACGACGAGGAGCTGCCACCCGAGCGCGGATTCGACCCGTCGACGCTCGGCGAGCGCCTCGCAGAGGTCAGGTCGTCCGTCAACGATCTGGACGACCGCCGCCAGGAGCTCCGTCAGGAGCTTCGGACCGTCGAGGAGCGAATCGGCTCGATGGCGCCCTTTGCCCGACTCGGAATCGACCTCGACCTGCTCACCGGGTACGACGCAATCGAAGTCGTGGTCGGTGAGGGGGACGAGGATTCGATCCGGTCGGCGTACGAGGCGTCCGACGACGTCCGCGCCGTCGAACTGTTCGGCGGGGACGGGGTCGTCGCAGCAGCAGTCGCCCCTGCAGAGGGGGTCGACATGGAGGACGCCGCCGCGGATCCACTCGTCGGCGTCGACTTCACCCGCATCGAGGTACCCGACTCGGAGGGCTCCCCCGAGGACGCCGTGGAGAATCTCCGTACGGAGAAGCGTCGACTCGAAGCGGAAATCGAGAGCCTCAACGCCGAACTCCGGGAGCAGAAACTCGAGGTTGGCGGCTTCCTCCTCGCTGCAGAGGAGTACCTGACGATCCAGGTCCAGAAGGGCGAGGCACCGCTACGCTTCGCAACGACGGAGAACAGCTTCGTAGCCGAGGGGTGGATCCCTACGGCCGAACTCGAGACGGTCGAGGCATCCATCCGCGACGCGGTCGGTGACCACGTCGAGTTCGAAGAACTGGAGCGTGCGGCGTACGACCGCCACGGTGAGGTCGCTCACCACGACGACGTCGCCGAGGAGTCCGGCGGCGACGGTGTGGCAACCGCCGGCGCGTCCGCCGGTGCGGAAACGACGGCAGACGCGGCCGAGGAATCCGACGAGCAAGTCGCGGCGGACGGCGGTGTCGTCACCGTTCGGGACGACCCGCCGACCGTCCAGCGCAACCCCGAACCGACGACGCCGTTCGAGGTGCTCGTCCAGGCCGTCGGTCGCCCGAACTACGGCGAACTCGACCCCACGATCGTGCTCTTCCTGACGTTCCCCGTCTTCTTCGGCTTCATGATCGGGGACGTCGGCTACGGCGTGATTTACGCCCTGATAGGGCTGTTCGCCATGCGCCGGTTCGACAGCGACGCCATCCAGCAGTTCGGCGTGGTCGTCGTCTGGGCCGGCATTCTCACGATCGCCTTCGGCGTGTTCTACGGCGAGATATTCGGGCTTCACCAGCTCGGCGAGTGGATCTGGGGCGGCCACCCGCCGCTCCGGAAGGGACTGAGCTACGGCGAGTGGGCAACGGGCTGGCTCGTCGTCGCGGTCCTCGCCGGCTGGGTCCACCTCACGATCGGGTGGGCGCTCGACTTCGTCGACAACTACACGCTCCACGGCCTGACGGACGCCGTCCTCGAATCGGGTTCGTGGATCGCGATGCTGACGGGCATCTGGCTGTGGGTGTTCAGCACTCACCTGGAGGGCACCAAGCCGGAGCTCCTCTTCGCCACCTTCGACGGCGAGCCGTTCGCGTTCGGGTTCGCAGGATTCTCGCCCACGGTGGGCTTCCTCGGACTCGGGCTGCTCGCACTCGGGATCGCCCTGCTGATCGTGGGTCCCGTCTACGAGCTGCCGGAGGTCGCACAGCCGTTCGCGCACACGCTATCCTACACCCGGCTAACTGCAGTACTGCTCTCGAAGGCCGGGATGGCACTGGTCGTGAACATGCTGTACTTTGGCGCGTATCAGGACGAGAAAGGTGCCTACCACTACCTCATCGATCACGGCCCCCACTACGTCGAGACGCACGAGGGCGCGGAGATGGTGTTCTCCGGGCTCTACCACACCGGCCTCGCCGGCCAGATCGGCGGGCTGCTCGTGCTGCTAATCGGCCATCTCGTCGTACTCGCGATCGGCGTGAGCGCCATGATTCAGGCGGTTCGCCTGGAGTACGTCGAGTTCTTTGGGAAGTTTTATGAGGGCAGTGGGAAGAGATTCGACCCGTTCGGTTACGATCGAGACAACACCACAGAGGATTAACTAAACTCAACAATGTTCGACATTGCAGCAGACACGGCGAGTATCGTACTGCAGCAGGAAGGCATCCAGAAGCTCATGCTGAACAACTCCGGTGCAGCGGCCATTGCCGTCGGCCTGGCCGCGATCGGTACCGGGTACGCCCAGCGTGGGATCGGGTCGGCCGCCGTCGGTGCCGTCGCCGAGGACGACGACAACCTCGTCCCTGGGCTGATCTTCACGGCACTTCCGGAGACGCTGATCATCATCGCGCTGGTCACCATCTTCGTCGTATAGCCGTCCTCTTCCACAAATGAGTCTTGACACGGTCGTCGAAGACATCAAGGGGCAAGCCCACGCGCGCGCCGAGGAGATCGAAGAGGAGGCCGAGGAGCGCGCGGAGGAGCTCCTCGAAGCGGCCCGCGAGGACGCCGATCGGATCCGCGAGGAAGCCGAGGCGTCGGTCGAGCGCGAGATCGAGCAAGAGCGCGAGCAGCGCATCTCCGCAGCCCAGCTCGAGGCCAAGCAGGAGCGTCTCGAAGCCCGACGAGAGCTCCTCGAGCGGGTCCACGACCGCGTCGAGGCCGAGCTGGCGGAGCTCGAGGGCGAACGCCGCGAGGAGCTGACCGCCGCGCTACTCGAATCGGCAGCGAACGAACTCGACGTCGACGACGACGTCGAGGTCTACGCACGCGCTGACGACGAGGCACTCGTCTCCGAACTCTGTACGGAGTACGACGGCTTCGCATACGCGGGCGAGTACGACTGCCTCGGTGGCGTGGTCGTCGAGAGCGACGCTTCGAGAGTTCGCATCAACAACACGTTCGATTCGATCCTCGAGGCCGTCTGGGAGGACAACCTACAGACCGTCAGCGAACGACTGTTCGAACAATGAGTCCAACCAGCACGACTCGCGACTCCACGGGCAGCTCGAACCCCGAGTTCGTCAACGCCCGCGTCCGGTCGCGTCGTGCGGCGCTGTTCGACGACGAGGACTATCGGAAGCTCGTCCGCATGGGCCCTGGCGGCATCGCCCGCTTCATGGAGGAGTCCGAGTACGAGACGGAGATCAACGCACTCGCGTCCCGCCACGACGGGGTGGACCTCATCGAGTACGCACTCAACCGAAACCTCGCGAAGCACTTCGACGACCTCCTTCGGTGGGCGGAGGGCGAACTCCACGAGCTGATCGCGAAGTTCCTGCGGCGCTATGACGCCTGGAACGTAAAAACCGCCATCCGTGGCGTCTACTCGGGCGCGTCGCCCGACGAGATCAGGGTCGACCTGATACAGGCCGGCGCACTCGACGACGCGACCCTCGACCGGATCGTCGAAGCCGACTCGATCGAGGAAATCGTCGAGACGCTCGAGGGAACGATCTTCGGCGAACCACTCGAAGCGGCCTACGACGAGTTCGAGAGCCGTGACGTGCTGGTTCCACTCGAGAATGCCGTCGACCGCGCGTTCTACTCCGACCTGCTGGCCGGCGTCGAGAAGGGCCAGCAGCGCGAGGGGCCGACTGCGCTGTACGAGGAGTTCCTCGTCGCCGAGATCGACTTCCTCAACGCGCGGAACGCACTGCGGGTCGCCCGCAGTGGCGCAAACATCGATCCGGAAGAGTACGCAATCGAGGGCGGCGAGCTGTTCGGCGCTGACGAACTCCGTGCGGTCGGGGGCGACCTCGACCAGCTCGTCGAGTTGCTCCGCGAGAGTGACTACGGCGACCAGCTCTCAACAGCTCTCGACGGGCTGCGAGACGCCGACAGCCTCATCCAGTTCGAACACGCGCTCGACGCGGCGCTGCTCGAATACACTGACCACCTCTCACACGTCTACCCCGTATCGATCACGGCGGTCATGTCCTACGTCCTCGCGAAGACTCGCGAGGTCGAGAACATCCGCGCGATCGCCCGGGGCAAGGAGGTCGGCCTCGACCAGCAACAGATCGAAGACGAGCTGGTGATCCTATGAGCCAGGAGATCGCTGTGATCGGCAGCCCCGAGTTCACGACCGGCTTCCGGCTCGCTGGCATTCGACGGTTCGCGAACGTCCCCGACGACAAGAAGGAGTCCGACCTCGACGACGCCGTCGAGGACACGCTCGCCGACGACGGCGTCGGCATCGTCGTCATGCACCAGGAGGACCTCGAGTACCTCTCGCGGGACGTGCGGGAAGCCGTCGAGACGAGCGTCGAACCGGTCGTCGTCACCATCGGCGGTGATGCGGGCGGCGGCGCGCTGCGCGACCAGATCAAACGAGCCATCGGTATCGACCTGATGGACTAACACACTATGAGCACGACAACTGACACTGACACCGTTCGCGAGGACGGGCAGATCGAGAGCGTCAGCGGACCGGTCGTCACAGCGACCGGACTCGAGGCCCGGATGAACGACGTCGTCTACGTCGGTACCGAGGGCCTCATGGGCGAGGTCATCGAGATCGAGGGCGACGTCACGACGATCCAGGTCTACGAGGAGACCTCCGGCGTCGCCCCAGGCGAGCCCGTCGAGAACACGGGCGCACCCCTGTCGGTCGACCTCGGTCCCGGTCTGCTGGACACCATCTACGACGGCGTCCAGCGCCCGCTCGACGAGCTCGAGCACCTGATGGGCTCTGCGTTTCTCGACCGCGGCGTGGACGCTCCCGGGATCGATCTCGATCGAACCTGGGAGTTCACGCCGGTCGTCGAGGAGGGTGACGCGGTCGAGCCCGGCGACGTCCTCGGAACGGTTCCCGAAACCGAGAGCATCGAACACAAGGTACTGGTCCCGCCCCGATCCGAGGGCGGCGAGGTCGTCTCGGCCAAGTCCGGCTCCTTCGACGTCGAGGAGACCGTCGTCGAACTGGACACGGGCGAGGAGATCTCGATGCGCCAGGAGTGGCCGGTCCGCCGCCAGCGACCGGCCGAGGAGAAGCGCACGCCCCGCGAGCCCCTCGTTTCGGGGCAGCGGATCCAGGACGGCCTCTTCCCACTCGCCAAGGGCGGGACCGCCGCGATTCCCGGGCCCTTCGGCTCCGGGAAGACCGTCACCCAGCAGCAGCTGGCCAAGTGGGCCGACGCGGACATCGTCGTCTACATCGGCTGTGGCGAGCGCGGCAACGAGATGACCGAGGTAATCGAGGACTTCCCGGACCTCCAGGACCCCAAGACAGGGAAGCCCCTGATGGCCCGGACGTGCCTCATCGCGAACACCTCGAACATGCCCGTCGCGGCCCGCGAGTCCTGTATCTACACGGGGATCACGATCGCGGAGTACTACCGTGACATGGGCTACGACGTCGCGCTGATGGCCGACTCCACTTCCCGGTGGGCCGAGGCCATGCGCGAAATCTCTTCCCGACTGGAGGAGATGCCCGGCGAGGAGGGCTACCCGGCCTACCTCGCGGCGCGGCTCGCGGAGTTCTACGAGCGCGCCGGCAAGTTCGAGACGATCGGCGGCCGGGAGGGCTCAATCTCCGCGATCGGCGCGGTGTCGCCGCCCGGCGGTGACTTCTCCGAGCCGGTCACCCAGAACACGCTCCGTATCGTGAAGACGTTCTGGGCGCTGGACGCCGACCTCGCAGAGCGCCGCCACTTCCCGGCGATCAACTGGAACGAGTCCTACTCGCTCTACCGAAATCAGCTCGACGACTGGTTCGTCGAGAACGTCGACGAGAACTGGCCGGACGTGCGCCAGTGGGCGATCGACACGCTCGACGAGGAGGACGAACTTCAGGAGATCGTCCAGCTCGTCGGTCGCGACGCACTGCCGGAAGACCAGCAGCTCACGCTGGAGGTCGCCCGGTACCTGCGCGAGGCGTTCCTGCAGCAGAACGCGCTCCACGACGTGGACACGTTCTGCCCGCCGGAGAAGACGTTCCGCATCCTCGAGGGGATCAAGGCGTTCAACGACGAGGCCTTCGAGGCGCTCGACGCAGGCGTTCCCGTCGACGAGATCACCGAGATCGACGCCGTGAACCGGCTGAACCGCATCGGGACGACCCCCGACGACGAGGCCGACGAGTTCGTCTCGGAGATCGAAGACGACATCGCTGCGGAACTCAGGGAGCTGTACTAACCATGAAGGAATACCAGACGATCACCGAGATCAGCGGACCGCTGGTCTTCGCGGAGGTCGACGAGCCGATCGGCTACGACGAGATCGTCGAGATCGAGACACCGGAAGGCGAGACCAAGCGCGGCCAGGTCCTCGAGAGCAGCACGGACCTCGTGGCGATCCAGGTGTTCGAGGGCACGGAGGGCATCAACCGCAAGGCCTCCGTTCGCTTCCTCGGCGAGACCATGAAGATGCCCGTCACCGAGGACCTCCTCGGACGGGTGCTCGACGGTTCCGGCCGACCGATCGACGGCGGCCCCGACATCGTCCCCGACGAGCGCCGCGACATCGTCGGCGAGGCGATCAACCCGTACTCCCGGGAGTACCCCGAGGAGTTCATCCAGACCGGCGTGTCCGCCATCGACGGCATGAACACGCTGGTTCGCGGCCAGAAGCTGCCGATCTTCTCCAGCTCCGGTCAGCCCCACAACGACCTGGCGCTTCAGGTCGCGCGGCAGGCCAGCGTGCCGGAGGAGGCCGACGGCGAGGGTGACGGCGACTCCGAGTTCGCAGTGATCTTCGGCGCGATGGGGATCACTCAGGAGGAGGCCAACGAGTTCATGCAGGACTTCGAGCGCACGGGGGCACTCGAGCGCTCTGTCGTCTTCATGAACCTCGCGGACGACCCCGCAGTCGAACGGACGGTCACGCCGCGACTCGCGCTCACCACGGCGGAGTACCTGGCCTTCGACAAGGACTACCACGTCCTCGTCATCCTCACGGACATGACGAACTACTGTGAAGCGCTCCGCGAGATCGGTGCCGCCCGCGAGGAGGTCCCGGGTCGCCGGGGCTACCCCGGGTACATGTACACCGACCTCGCCCAGCTGTACGAGCGCGCGGGCCGGATCGATGGGGAGGACGGGTCTGTCACGCAGATTCCGATCCTCACGATGCCGTCCGACGACATCACCCACCCGATCCCGGACCTCACCGGGTACATCACGGAGGGGCAGATCATCGTCGACCCCGACCTGAACTCTCAGGGCATCGAGCCCCCGGTCAACGTCTTGCCCAGCCTCTCACGGCTGATGGACGACGGGATCGGCGAGGGCCTCACCCGTGAGGACCACGGCGACGTGTCCGACCAGCTCTACGCGGCGTACGCGGAGGGCGAGGACCTGCGCGACCTCGTGAACATCGTCGGTCGCGAAGCACTGAGCGAACGGGACAACCGCTTCCTCGACTTCGCGGACCGCTTCGAGGAGGAGTTCGTCCAGCAGGGCTTCACGACTGACCGCGACATCGAGGAGACGCTCACCATCGGCTGGGAGCTGCTCTCGATGTTGCCTCGCGACGAGCTCAACCGGATCGACGAGGAGCTCATCGACGAGTACTACGAGGAGTCCGCAGCCGAGGAAGTCGCCGCGGACTGAGGAGTTCGCCGTCGTCGGTTTTTTTTTTTTCGTTTCGATCGTATGCTGACGGCGATCGTCCTCGAGTCGATTCTCTTCAGCGACACCGATCGATAGCGTGGACGTCGACGCCCGCCAGTCGGTCGCCGAGTCACCGGCGTCGGGTGCGGCCCGCCGTCGACCGGCATCGGGCCGTTCGGCGGCCAGTTCGTCGGAAGGAAAAATCAGCCGATAGAATCGCCAGCCAGCTCCGTGGGGGACGATTGATAATGCCGTTTTTCCTGCGAGCTACTCGAGAGTAAACTATAATACGGTCCCTGTGAATCGTTCGCGTGATGCGAAGCCGAACGGAGGCGCTGCGCGAGTACGTCACCTACACGCTCCTCCTGTGGGTGGTGATCAATTTCGTCGTGTTCCGCTTCCTCGTCGGGAGCGACCTCTTCGTCGAGTCCGCCGCCTCGCTCGCGCTCGCCGGGCCGCTCGGCTACCTCGTCTTCGACTACAGCAACTCGCGGCTCCCTGACTGCGAACCGACGTCGCGGCGCCGATAAGCGATCCGGGCGACGACCGGGTCGTCACTCTTCGAAGTCTGCCGTCGGCGCTCGCTCCTTCCCGGGCAGCTCGATCACGTTCTCGCGCCCGATCCGGAGCTTCTCGACCCGGTTCTCCTCCGCCATCCGGGAGAGCACCCGCGAGGTCTTTGACTTCGACCAGTCGAGCTCCTCGACGATCTGGGACTGCTTGCACCGGCCGCCGTGGGCCTCGAGCACCTCCCGAACGCGATCCTCGTCGGTCAGCGGTCCGGGCTCTGCGGCCGTGGCGTCGCCGCCTTCGGGCTCGTCGCCGGCGGACGCTGCGGCAGTTTCGGACTCGTCCGCCCGCCCGCCGATGCTCCCGCGGCGCCACGCGATCGCGAGTGCGAGGAGTGCGGCCAGGACAACGATCGCGGCGACGAGAATCCACACCAGCGAGAGGCCGTCGTCGCCGGTGGTCGTCACAACCCGGGGCTGGCCGTCTCCGAAGCTGGCCGGACCCTCCCACTGCATGGTTTCGCCGGATCGGCTATCGGGGGACGGCGAGACGGTCTCGACCTCGTGGCCCTCGGGGAGGACGAACTCGAGGACGCTGTTCTCCTCGATGAAGAAGTTGCCACCGAAGACGTCCCCGACGACCAGCCCGTCCCCCTCCGTCGCCGCGAAGCCCTCCCACCGGAAGGTGTACGTGACGACGCCCCACCGCTGGGGCGCCTCCTCGATGCTGGTCGACGCGGAGAACGCCGTCGCACGCATCGGCCGGTCGAGGGAGCCGTTCGCGCTCTCCACGACGCCGGTCATCCGCGCCTCGAACTCCTCGCGGAACCGGCTCCGGTTCGAGCGGAACCGCTCCTGGAAGGACTCGTAGGCCGCGACCTCCTCGGCGCTGGTGAGCCGCGTGCGGACCTCGATCGTCCAGATCGCGGAGCCGTTCTCGTGGAGGACGATCCGCGTCACGGTCGCGTCGGCCTCCGGCTGGTCCTGGAGGGAAACGAAGGAGACGTCGTCCGATTGGGCGGCCAGCGTGGAGGCTGGCGAGTGCTGCGGGAGCGTGGAACCGTCGGCAGCGGTACCGACGGCCGGAAGACCAGCGACGGAACCACTAGCGAGGGAACCGCCAGCGACGGGACCGCCGAGCGCCACGAGCAACAGGAGGACGACCGCGCACGCCGGAACGGTTTGCAGCCTGGGACCCCCGCGTCGCATTAGCGGTAGGAATCGGCGGCTCGTTGATAAAGGGGCCGGTCCCGGCCAGCGCGTCGTGGTCGGGCTGTGTGTCGCGTCGCGGTTGGGCGGTGGGTCGCGGTCGCGTTTCGCGGGCGAGCGCCGAACGGTGAGCGCGAGCGGGACTCCGACGGTTCGACGGCTCACGATCGTTCGGTCGGTGCATGCGGGTGTAATCGAATCGCAACGAGTGCGAGTCCAGCCCCGGTGCGGCCCCTCGATTTCACCCGCACAACGGACTGCAACGGTTCGGCCGAGCCGTGCAACGGTCCAAAATCGAGCCACAACTGTTCGCAACGGTCCGCAACGGGCCGGGAGGGTCTTCCCCCTTTACGAGGGAGCGGGGGAGAGGAGTGATCGATGTCAGTGCGCAACTCGACCACCGTGCTGCTCGCGCTGGTCGCACTCGTGGCGCTCGCCCCGATCGTGGGCGTCGTGGGTGCGGCTGATGTGGGCGTCGGCACGCAGGACAGTTCGGCGAACGACGGTGCGGCGACCACCAACGCCTCGACTGGCGCGCAGCTCGCGACGGTCATCCAGGTGACCGACGAGGAGGTCCGCCACGACGTGGAGGTCGGGTCGCTCGAGGCGGAGCTCGACGCGGAGAACGACTCCGAGCGGGCGGCCGCGATCGCGAACCTCTCCGCGACGCTGCAGGACCGGGCGGGCCAGATCGCCGCGGACTACGAGGCGGCGACGATGGCCTACGACGAGGGTGAACTATCGGCGGCCGAGTACGGGCAACGGCTCGCGGTACTCCACGCCCGCGCTGACGCCATCCAGAACGGGTTCGACCGCGTCTCGGTCGCCGCGGCCCAGACCTCGCCCGACGCGCTGGAGGCTGCCGGCTACAACGCCGCCGAAGTCGCGGAGGCCCGTCAGCAGCTCCGGTCGGTCTCCGGAAGCGGCACCGCCGCACTGCTCGCGCAGTTCACCGGGCAGTCCGACGGCGAGTTCTCCGTCGAGACCGAGAACGGCCTCGAAGTCGAGGTCGAGTCCGAGGACGGCGAGTACTCCCGCGGGTTCGAGGGCGAGGAGCCCGAGCACGGTACCTTCGAGGTGAACCGGAGCGAGGCGCAGGCCACGGCCGAGGCGGCGCTGTCCTCGCCTGACGACAACGGGACCTGGACCCTCGACGAGGCCGAGACCGAGGACGACGGGTACTACGAGTTCGAATTCGAGTACCAGGGCCCGTCCTCGAGCGGGGAAGCAGAGGTGAGCGTCGACGCTCGCGAGAACGCGGTCTTCTCGCTGGAGGAGGAGATCGAGCGCGAAGCCGAGGACGACGGTGACGACGAGGAAGACGACGAGTCCGAGGGCGAGCTCACCATCACCGTGGTCGACGGCGACCCCGCCACGGACGACACCGTGACGATCCGCGTCACCGACGCCGAGGGTAACCCCGTCGCTGGCGCCGACGTCGAGGTAGACGACGGTGCGGGCGGCACAACCGACGAGAACGGCACCGTGACGGTGCAGGTCGGCGAAGACGGGTTCGACGTCGAGGTCGAGCACGGCGACAGCGAGGGCGAACTCGAGATGGAGTTCGAGGGCGACGACAGCGACGACTCGTCGGACGACTCGGGCAGTGATGAGGACGACGGCGACGACAGCGACGACTCGTCGGACGACTCGGACAGTGATGAGGACGACGGCGACGACAGCGACGACTCGTCGGACGACTCGGACAGTGATGAGGACGACGGCGACGACAGCGACGACTGATGCGAGCGACGCTACGCGCCGCCGCGACGCTCGCCGCGGTGGCAACGCTGATCGCGCTGGTCGGGGCGACGGGTGCGGTTGCTCAGGACCGTCCTCAGGAGCGGGTGAACGTCGACTTGCAGGCGGACGGTGACGCCATCGTCACCACCGTCTACACGTACGACCTCGAAGACGACGCCCAGCAGCAATCCTTCGCCAACCTCGAGGACGAGCGGGAGAACCTCTCCACCAGATACGAGGCCCGACTCTGGGGCGTCGCAGAAAGCGTGAGCAACGAGACCGGCCGCGAGATGGCGATCCAGGACGTCGAGGCGACGTTCGACCGACGCGACGGCGTCGGGGTCGTCCGGCTCTCAGCGACCTGGACGAATCTCGCTGCCATTGACGGCGACGAACTCGTGCTCTCCGCGCCCTTTGACGACGGCTTCGATTCGGGCCGACCCCTCGTCGTGCGGGCCCCGGAGGGCGAGGAGATCGTCGACACGTCGGTGACGCCCACGGAGCAGGCGGACGGTCAAGCGACGTGGTCGGCGGAAGCGGATCTCTCCGGATTTGAAGTGACGATGACGACGTCCGGCGGCGGTGGCGACGGGCAGCTGGCACCCTCGGCGGTCCTCCCCGGGATCGCGCTCCTCGTCGCGGGCGGACTGCTTGCGGTGCGCCGGCGATCCGCTCGCTGATCGCCGCGGCCTTCCTTTCCACGCGGTCCGTTCCTACGACCCTCCAGAGCCACACGTCCCCCGCCACCAATCGTAAGGACTACCCCCATCCGTGGGCAAGGCTCCGCCAATGGCCAAGGACGTCAAACCCACCCGGAAGAACCTCATGGAGATTGAGGACCGGATCGAGCTCTCCGAGCGTGGGCACGACACCCTCGAGAAGAAGCGCGACGGGCTGATCATGGAGTTCAAGGAGATCCTCGATCAGGCCCAGTCCGTTCGGGAGAACGTCGAGGCCGACTACGAGCAGGCCCAGCAGACCATCGACATGGCTCGCGCCATGGAGGGCGACGTCGCGGTCCGTGGGGCGGCGTCCGCGCTCAAGGACCACCCGGAGATCACGACCGAGGCCAAGAACATCATGGGCGTCGTCGTGCCCCAGATCGAGTCCTCCAGCGTCCAGAAGAGTCTCGACCAGCGCGGCTACGGCGTCCTCGGCACTAGCGCGCGCATCGACGAAACTGCGGCAGCCTACGAAGAACTGATCGAGTCGATCATCCTCGCCGCAGAGGTCGAGACGGCGATGAAGAAGATGCTCGACGAGATCGAGAAGACCAAGCGCCGCGTCAACGCCCTGGAGTTCAAGCTCCTGCCCGAACTCCACGAGAACAAGGAGTACATCGAGCAGAAGCTCGAGGAACAGGAACGCGAGGAGATCTTCCGGATGAAGAAGATCAAGGCGAAGAAGGAAGCGGCAGAGAAGGCCGAAGCCGCTGCTGAGGAGGCAGCCTCCGAGACCGAGGAGGCCGTCGCTGCCGGGACGTCCGATTAGCGTTCGCGCTGCTCCGATTTTCTCTCTTCGCTGCCCCCAGTCGGATCGCCGTCGATCCATCTCCTGGCCCTTTTCACTACCCCTCCCGACTCGGCGAGTATGTCATGTACTCGCTGTGACGAGCCGACCGTCGATCTCGTCGTTCCGGAGTCGCTGCAGCCCTACGCGCAAGGCGCCACTGTCTCGGTCTGCACGAACTGCTTGACCGTCGAAGCTGGGGAGGGAGGCAGCGGTCACGATCTCGACGCGATCAGCGAGGACCTTCCGGAGGGCGACGCCGGCGTGGGTACGCTCCTGCTCGTCGATCTCCTCGACTCGCTGGCGACGAACCGCGCCGACATCGAGGGGCTCATCGACGAGATAGAGGCCGACGGCGCCGACCCGATGCTCGCGCTCGATCGGCTGGCGAACGATCCGGGACTCGACCCGGCAGTCGACATCGATCGGCGGCGGACGCAGCTGGAGCAGCTGGTGTTGTAGTTCCGTACGTCGACGTCGTTCCTCTCTTCACGTCCGTTCCTATTCCTGGCGGTCGTCGTCCGGATGACCCGATACGCTCGGTATAGTATTAATTCGCATAGCATCTCGTTTCCACTCCTCGCCCGACTGTTGTAACGGAAGTTGTCACTCGTGGAATCTGTACTGACCAGATAGTATACCACTACTACCCCGGCCGAAGACGGATTATTACAAACACACATTTGTTGGTAGAGAACAATGTATGTCGACCGACATACCACGGCTCGATCGACGGACAGTGATCAAGGGAGTCGGCGGTGCGGGCGCTGCAGGGGTAGTCGGCGGCCTGGGTCTGTTCGCCTTGAGCGGAACGGTTGCAGCAGCCGACACCAGCCTCGAGGCGTCGAATCCGAGCGCGGTTACGACCGACGACGGCGAGATCCAGTACGTGGCCTTCGGCGGCCGACTCCGCTTCGAGTGGGACGGACTCGACGAGGAAGCCACCTACGGCTGGTACCGGGTCGAATCCCGCGTCAACACGGGTGGTGGCTGGAGCAACTGGCGGAGCCACGGTTCCGACTACGGCGAACTCGGCGCTAACTGGGGCGGTTCCAACGATTACACCCAAGACACTGGGACCGACGGCATCTTCCAGTTCAAGTACGGCGCACCCTACGGACAGCAGAGCTACGCGATCGCTGGCAGTGGCAGCAACCTGCTCGACTCTGCCAACAAGTACGACGTCTCGGTATTTGAGGCCGACTCCGACGGTGGCACGCAGGAGACGGACGTTCACATACGCATGACCTGCCGTGTCTACGATGGCGAACCCGGCAGCGGTGGGAGCGTGCTCATCGAACAGGCCGACGGGGCGACGTTCACGGTGACGGTCAACAACCGGACCGCGATGGCCACGACGGGCGGCGAAATCACGCCAACCGTCGGTGCCGACGAATCGTAGTCCGATTCAGCGGCACTCTTCAGACGGTCTGCCCCTTCACCGCTTCCAGCTTTTCCACTCCTCACGTCCGTTTCTCGCGGCAGGAAGGTCCGGGTGCGAGAATCGAACCTGAGGAAGACGGTCCGACTCGCTCCCTTCGGTCGCTCGTGGGCTGCGTCTTCCAGGGTTCGATTCTCGCCTTCCGGCGTCACCGCTCGTCACTACGTTCCTCGCGGCAGGAAGGTCCGGGTGCGAGAATCGAACCCGCGTCTCAGCCTCCACAAGGCTGAAGGATAACCACTACCCCAACCCGGACGCGCATTCGATTGTACCCCGCGGTGCGGTGTTATAGGTTACGACTGTCCCCGACGCGTGCCACGGATTCCCGTCCGCGATACCACACGCTCGAGCGTCGACCGCGGCTGCGGCAACGGGACGAGTCGCTTTTTGCGCTCCTCCGTCTATCCGCTTCCAACGTGGCGATCACCGACAAGATCTACGTCAAGAACCACCGGCAGCTCTCGAGCCAGCTCGAGACCTCGATCCCGCGTGGTGCCTTCTCCGGCGCGACCCTCGACCTCCTCTTCCAGGGCGACGGGCTGGAGAAACTCGACGAGGCGACGCGCGAGAAGGTGCTGGACTTCGCGCAGGACTTCCTCGATTGTGACTGCGATTCGAATCCCTACTGCGGCTGCCCGGAGGAGAAGTTCCTCGTCTACCTGCTGGAACTGCGAGAAGAGGGGCACTCCCCGGAGGCCATCGTCGACGTCATGTCCGCCGAGTACATGGTCTACGCGTACTCCGGCGACGTCCTATCCTTCCTCGATCGCGCGGTTCGGATTCTGGAGGCCGTCGAAGACCTGGCCGTCGTCGAGGGGAACGACGACGCCCGCCGTCGGGCAGCAGCCGCGATTCGTCGGCTCGAGGGGTAGTCGAGGTTCGGTCCGCTTCCTCGGAGCGACGCACGTCGGAGCGATCCTCCTTCTCGGAGCTGTCTCCAGCGAGACGGCCACCGTAGCCGCCCGCCTCAGCCGAGACGAAAGGGCTCCTCTGACTCACCTCGGTCCTCGTCGAGCTCTTCGAGGTGGATGACGTCGTCGGCGTCCGCCGAGGAATCGAGCTCCTCGCGCAGCGCGGTCACGTACTGCTTGTGCTCGTCGAGCTGCTCGCGGAGGTGTTCGGCCTCGAGTTCGAGGCGCTCGTGTTCGCGAACGAAGCTCTTCGGCACGGTGACCTTCGGCGGGAACTCCGCGGTCGCCTCCTCCGCGCTGTCCCGCACCTCGTGCTCGGGAACGACCTCGACCTGCCCGTCGTGTGCGACCAGCATGTCGACGTAGTCGCGGAACACGGCGGAGAGGGAGATGTCGCGCTCCTCGGCGATCTCCCGCAGGGTCTCGAAGGAGTCCTCGTTGACCCGGAAGGAGATCGTCTTGTTCTTGTTGCCCATGGTGTCATCGATATGGGTAGTGCTCGTACTTAATCGTTCGTCAGACGCGCGTCTAGCGCTTGAGAGGTTCAGCATCGCATACGCAGCAGATCAATTTTCAAATTGTAGCTTAGCATGGATCGCCTTGGAAGCTCATTCGTTTGGCTATGGAGGGCTTCCAGAGAACCGACTAAGGGCCTAATCCTCTTATCTCTAAACTGACCCGTTCACATGCAGCCGTTTTACCGGTCTGTTCTCTCGGTAGTTTCAGGAAGAAATCACGAGGGCTACTGAATACCGGGATACCGAACTGTCCGGACTCCACAAAATATATCTGTAATAAATATGAATTAACTATGGCGACAATGGATTGTGACGGCGACAGATGTACGGTGGATCTGTCTGTCGGACGGCGTCGGTTTCTTTACGGAAGTGCTTCGGCGGGCAGCCTCGCGGTTTCCGGTTGCACAGCATTACCGTCCTCAAGCGATGAGGACGTTGGCGACACGGAAGCTACCGATGCCAATGACGAGTCCCCTTCCGATGACCGGGGCGTCGCCCTATTCGACGCGGCATTGGAAGATCTCCCCGTCACAGCCTACGACTTCAACCCCTTTGTGGATGTCCGGCCTGACAGCAGCCGTGGAGTGTTCGCCCAATGGACGCAGTACCTCGTTGGCGCTGATCGGTTTCACCCACACCTCGTCCAGTCCTGGAGACACAGCGAGGGTCAGCTCAACATGGACCTTGCCGAGGGGTTCACGTGGTCAAATACGGGTGAACCAATCACGGCTGATAACCTCGCGTTCCAGTTGGAGGTCTACGAAGTTGCCGAACACGCCGCGACGAGGTTTGTTCACGATGTGTCCGTATCAGGCGATTTCAAACTCTCTATTTCCTACCCCACGGATCTGAATCCCGACCTTGTAGAGTACACCCTCCTCCCGCTACTCGCAGATATCCCCCCGATTCCTGGGAGGGCCAAGACTGGAGGGACGACCCGAGTGCTGTTGAGGTTACGTCACCTGATGCATCTGGTCCTCTCGCTGTCACCGAATTGAGCCGCGACGATGTGAGGTTCACCGTCCGGAACGACATCAATGAAATCTCCGATCATACACTCGCACGCCACTACAACTGGTCTGGATATGAGGTCAGCTCGGGCTCCAGCGAGGTCAGCGTCTATGACCTCCTCATCGCGGGCGAGAGTGACGGCATTTCCGACCTCTTTACGACATCTGAGACCCGGGAGCAGTTCCCCGAAACGATGCGGGAAATCACGTTTCCGGCGGGCACCGGCCTGGGTCTCTGGTTCGATCCCGACAGCGAGCCCTGGAACCATCGTTCGGCCCGACAGGCGTTGCTCCACGCAATCGATCGGGACGCGGTCCTCGACGAGATAGGCTCATCCACGAGCCTCGTGGATCCGACGCCAACTGGGCTCTCTGCAGCGACCCGTTCGAACTGGTCACTTCCCTCCGACGAGTCGTCGTTTCTCACGTACGACGGCGGGATGCAGCGGGCAGAATCACTTCTGACGGAGATCGGGTACGAGCCTGACGAGCTCGACGTGACGATCGCGTTCCCTGAGCAGGAGACTTCGTGGGGACTCGCTGTGCGGTCGATCGAGGACCAATTCGATGATACGGATTGGACGGTCACCGCCGAGGCGAAGCGAGGAGATCCCGCCGACCTGATCGCTCTCGACGGTGTCGACCTCGTCGCGGCACGGACTGGTCCAGAACCACGAGTGCAGCGCTATCACCCGTTTTTCGCCTTCGAGTTTCTCATCCGTGGCGATCCCGACGCCGACGAACACTTCGCCGGGTACGAGGCCGAGACTGTTGCAGTCGACGATACCGAAATTGACGCGAATGAAGAGCTTTCCCGACTGCGAACAACGGCCTCGCGCGCCGAGCAGCGGCCGATCGCAGAGCGCCTCGCACTGACCGTTAATCGCGATCTCCCGTGTGCGTTCGTATTCGAGGACCGGGTGCAATCGTTCATCGACACCGAGCGGTTCGCAATCCCGGACTCGTCCGAGCATCTCCACTGTCACTGGCCGCAGTGGTGGCTCCCAAAGGTGTCTGAAACGCTGCCCGAGTACGAAACTCCAGGTCTGCTGAAGTACCAGCGGAGCTGATTGAGCACGATCGCAGCTGAGCAAGAGGCTTCATGGGTACTGTATGCCGGGAACCGGTCCCGGCGGAGCGTGTGAGAATCGCGGGGACCTAGGGCGTCGGCGCGGGCTCGCCTTCGATCGTCTCGAGCGCCTCGATGGCGGCCTCGAGGTAGTCGCTGGTGTCGTCACCGTACTCCTCGCGGGCCATCGTGGCGTACTCGCTGGTCTCGTCGTCGAAGGCCTCGATGCGCTCGATGGTGCGCTCGGCGGCCTCGACGACCCAGCGGTCGCGGGTGCCCTCGTCGACGACGGTGATCGACTCCGGTCGTACGGAGACGTTCACCTGGCCCTCCTCGGTCTCGTAGGTCCGGGGCTTCCCAGCGACGGCGACGTACTCGGGAGCTTCGAGCTCCCGGAGCATGGACGCCGCCTCGGGCTGGTACTGCCCGGCGTAGACGAAGAACGTGCCGGAGGGGTCGACGATGCGGCCACGCCAGTACTCGCTGTCGTCGCCGACGTCCTCCTTCTCGGTGAGGGTGCCGACGAAGAACACGCGATTGGCGCGTTCGCCGGTCGGCAAGAGCGCGTAGTTGGGCGCGCGCTCGTCGTCGGACTCCTTGAACGTGTAGCTGGCGTCGTTGAACTCGCGCGCGAAGACGCGGCGGGCGACCTCGCGGGTGGGTGCGCTGGACATTCAGATCGACCTCGCTTTGATGAGCGTCTCCTCGATTCCGTCTGGCGCTCCGAGGCGCTCCATCTCGTCGACGAGCAGGTAGCGCCCGAAGGTTGGCCCGGAGACGCGGTAGTAGCGCCCGAGCACGTCGGTGGTCATCTCCTCGGCGACGACCTCTGTGTCGAGGGCGTCCATGGCCATGTCCTTGGCCTCCTCCAGCTCGATGCCGGTGAGGTCCTCGGTGGCCTCCTGGTTGAAGATGACCTCGCGGGCCTCGTTGCCGTCGTCGAGAACGCCCTTGATGCGGAGGTCGAACTCGCCTTCGACGTCGCCGTGCTCCGAGCACCGCCCGTTCTGGAGGACGCGGGTGCAGTCCTCCTCGGGACAGCGCTTGATCAGGCCGGAGCCGGACTGGACGTCGATGAGGGCGCCCTCGATCTCCTCGGAATCGTCGCCGACCTCGATCTCCTCGTCGAGTGGCTGGATCGTGGTCGTGCGATTCAGTTTGACGGAGAACTGGCCCTCGTACTCGTCGGTGACGACGTTGCCGAGCCGGTAGGACTGGCCCTCCTCGAGTTCCTCGAGGTCGGAGGTGTCCCACTTCGTGAACTTGATCGTGCCGGATGGGTCGCCCAGCAGCCCGACCTGTGCGATCGAGTCGCTGCGGGGTTCCCAGAGGTCGGCGACCGTCGCCTCGACGGTCACCCACTCCTCGGGGGCGTCGATCGCCGCGAGTTCGACGAGGTCGCTGGACCCGCCAGCGACGTCCTCGCGCTCGATGCCTGCTTCCTCGCGATACGTGCTCTCGACGCTGCGTCGGGCTTCCTCGACGGGGACCGCGTACTGCTCGACGAGCGTCTCGAGTCGTTCCTGTACCTCCTCGACGTCGACATCGAGGTGATCCTCAAATCGGTCGCGGATTTCCTCCGCGTGCTGGCGTAGATCTGCCATGGTTGCGTTCGCCTCCTCTTGTGTTTGGGGTGGGAGGCACGCAGGGCTAGGTCGCTATCGTACTTAAACCAGAGGCATGCTCGGCGGAAGTGAAGCGAGAGCGTTCGACCATCCGAGCTCCTCGAATTTGGGTGCCTACAAAAATACCCACTACGGGGGCGCGGTCAGTAGTCGTACTCGCTCTCGACGGTCAGTTCGGCCTCGAGGTCGTCAACCCGGAGTTCGAAGACGCCATCCTCGACGTGGTGAGGCGTGTCCGGTCCGACGACGCCGAGCTCCTCGCCGGAGAGTTCCAGCGTGACGGTCGCCGTGTCGCCAGCGTCGACCTCGACGCGCTGGAAGCCTTTGAGTTCACGAATCGGGGTGACGCGCGTGCTCCACTCGTCGGTCACGTACAGTTGGACGACCTCACTGCTCGCCCGGTCACCGACGTTCTCGACGGTGACCTCGACGTCGACGGTCTCGCCAGGGCCGATCGCATCGGCGGACAGCGAGAGGCCGGTCGTCTCGATCTCGGAGTAGCCGAGTCCGTGACCGAACTCGAACAGTGGGTCGTAGGAGTCGGTGTGCTCGTCGTCGCCGATCGGGCGCGGGTGGCGGAGGTAGTTGAAGTACGTGGGCAGGTGGCCACTCGACTTCGGAATGGATACCGGAAGCCGGCCCGCGGGCTCGATCTCGCCGGTCAGCGCTTCGGCGACGACCTCGCCGCCCTCGCTGCCAGGGAAGTAGGTCATCATCAGCGCGTCGAGGTGCTCGGCCATCCACGGGATGGCGAGTGGTCGGCCGGTGACGAGCAAGCCGATCGTCGGCGTACCGGTCTCCTGGATCGCCTTCACCAGTTCGATCTGGGGATCGGGCAGTTCGAGTTCCGTCCGCGTCGGGAACTCCCCGGTTGGGTGGCCAGCGTCCTGCTGGGGCCCGAACTCGTGGATGTACCAGTCTTCGCCGACGGCGACGACGGCCACGTCGGCCTCGGCGGCCTTCTCGGCGGCGGCTTCGACGTCGTCGTACTCGGCGACGCCGGCGCCGCGCTCGTACGTGATCTCCGCGTCGGTGACGGACTCGAGCCCCTCGCGGATCGTCTTGCCGGGCACGCCCTCCTCGTCCATGATCGACCAGCCGCCGATCTGGGCGATGAGGTCGTCGGCGTTCGGACCGCCTACGAAGATCTCGTCGGGATCGTCCAGGGGCAGGACGTCGCCGTCGTTCTGGAGCAGGGTGATGGACTTCTGGATGCTCTCGCGGGAGAGCTGGACGTGTTCCTCGTCACGGAGCGTCGCTTCTGCCTCCTCGGGATCGGCGGTCTCGCCCTCGAAGAGTCCGAGTTCGAACTTCGCGCGGAGCACGCGACGGACGCTCTCGTCGATGCGGTCCTCGGAGAGTTCGCCGGACTCGACGAGGTCGACCGTGTGCTCGGCGTGACGGCCCATGCCGACGGAGATGACGTCGAGACCGGCCTGCCGGGTCAGCCGCGAACTCGCCTCGTCGTCGGGCGTAACTTTGTGGTCGTTCTGCAGGTGATCGACGCCGCCCCAGTCCGAGACGACGTGGCCGTCGAAGCCGAGTTCCTCACGGAGGAGTTCGGTGAGGAAGCGTCGGGAGCCGTGGACTGCCTCGCCGTCGATCGAGTTGTAGCAGGGCATCACGGACCAGACGTCTGCTTCGACGGCTGCCTCGAAGGAGGGGAGGAAGACCCGACGGAGCGTAGAGTTCGAGATCTCGACGGGTGCGGCGTCTTCGCCGCGACGCGGTTCACCGTAGGCCGGGAAGTGCTTGGCAGTGGCGATGACGGACTCGTCGTCGACGTTTCCGTGCTCGCCCTGGAGGCCAGTGACTTCGGCACCGATCAGTTCCTTCACTAGGTAGGGGCTCTCGCCGTAGGTCTCGTGGGCACGGCCCCAGCGGGGGTCGCGGCCAACGTCGCAGGTCGGACCGTAGTTCTGGTGGATCCCGGTTGCACGAAGTTCGCGGCCGGTGACTTCGCCGGCGCGTTTCGTCAGTTCAGTGTCCCACGTCGCGGCCATCCCGAGTCCGTTCGGGAAGGTCGTCGCGCCCTTGACGTAGGCGTGGCCGTGTACGGCGTCGGCGTTGAACAGCAGCGGAATCCCGAGGCGCGTCTCCTCGCGGGCGTACTCCTGCAGCTCCCGGGCGACCTCGGCACACTCGTCCGGGGTCCAGTAGAACGCGCCGCCCCAGCCGAAGGGCGCGACGGACCCGAGGTGGTGCTCGTCGACGAGCTCCTTGGCTTCGTCGACGTCGCGTCCCCGCTCGAAGTTGCCGAGCGGCATCCCTACCAGCTGGCCGGCTTTCTCCTCGAGCGTCATCCGGTCGAGGAGGTCGTCGATCCGCGCTTCGGTCGACAGCGAGGGATCCTCGTAGGGATGCCTCGCCTCGGATTCTGACATGGCTGTGAGGAGATACCACTGGGTAAAAAGGCTTTCTTGCTAACGCGAGTGAATCCATTACTGGCCGTGTCATTGCGGGTACCTCACGACGGGATGGGGTAGTCTCCTCGGCCGGCGAGCCGCCATCTGGTAGCCACGCGTACCCACCATCTTTTGGGGGTGCCGCGCTACGTGCCGCTCATGAGCGAGTGGTCACGATGACGGACGCGGACGATCCGGAACCCAACGGGGATGCGGCCACGCCGCGGGACTCCACGGACGCAGAAGACGCGGAACGTGAACCATCCACCGACGAGGAGTCCGGATCCAGCGGATTCCTCGGGAACATCAAGAACGCACGCAGCCAGCTCGGGGACGCGAAAGACGCCTTCTCGAACGCCCGCAGCGCCGGGTCCCTCCCGACGGACGAGGAGGGGCGCGTTCGGCTCGTCTGCAGGCGCTACGAGGAGCGACGGCTCGCACCGCTTGACGACAAGGGTCGGCCCTCCTGTTACGAGGCTGGCAACGAGGACTGTGAGGATTGCGTCGAGGCCGTGCGCGAGGGTAGCGTCGAGACCTGGTGAACCGTCCGTCTAGACCGATCTCGCCGATACGCCCTAGCTCCGCGTCCGGCCGCCGTCGATGGGAATCGTCGCGCCCGTGACGAAGCTGGCCCGCTCGCTCGCCAGGAACGCAACGACGTCGCCCAGCTCCATTGGGTCGCCGATCCGGTCGAGCGGGATCGGTGCGGCCCAGTCAGTCAGTCCCTCCTCGTAGCTGTCGTACTCGCCGCGATCGAGCGCCTGCTCGATCAGCTCCTCGATACGGGGCGTCTCGTGGGCGCCCGGCATCACGACGTTGGCACGGATCCCCGGCGCCCACTCTCGTGCGACCGTGTCGATCGTGCCGACGACCGCGCGCCGGACTGCGTTCGAGAGTACGAGCCCGTCGATCGCCTCCTGTACGCTGGTCGACGTGATCGAGGTGATCGAGCCCGCGTCGCTCTCGACGAGATGGGGGTGGGCGGCACGCAGCGTCCAGACGTGACTCATCACGAGCGTGTCGTAGGCCTGGTACCAGTCCCGATCCTCCATGTCGAGGAAGGAGCCGCTCGGGACGCCACCCGCGGAGGTCACGACGTGGTCGATGCCGCCGTACGCCTCGGCGGTCGTCTCCACGAGCGCGCGTACCTCGTCGGGATCCGTGACGTCGACCTGCCGAGCCATCACGTTGCCTGCGGCGTCGGCTTCGATCGTCTCCTTCGCCTCGTCGAGTCGCGACTCGGTGCGTCCGCAGATCGAGACGTTCGCGCCCTCGCGTGCGAGGGCGTGTGCACTCGCGAGGCCGAGGCCACTCGTGCTCGCCGTGACCAGTGCAGCGTTGCCGTCGAGTCCGAGGTCCATGCAGAGTCAATCGGTGGCCCGTCCCATATCTTTCCGGGTCGCGGGGGTTCCGCGCAGACCGCGCTCTCGCCCCGGCCGATCGTGGAGCGTCAGCCTTACCGAAGGCCGGATCCGAGGCGAGTGCATGCAGTCGCCGTGCGTGACGGTTCCGCGAACCGAGGGCGAGGCGGTCAGGCAGCGCCTCGAGGCGGCCGACCTCCTCGATCACGATCGCCAGATCGCCGTCGAGGGCGACGCCATCTTCGTTCCCGTCATGGATCCCGGCGCCATCCCGGACGACCTCGACGTCGTCGATCACGCCACCGGCGAGCGCGACACCCAGACGGTCCCGAACGACCTCGTCGAGTTCGAGGCAAGCTACGAGCGCATCGGCGACGTCGTCGTGGTCGACGAGGACGATCCCGAGCGAGCGCGGGCCCTCGCCGACGCGATCGTGGACTCGGACATCCCTGTCGAGACGGTCCTCAACCGCGCCTCGAAAATCGAGGGCGAACTGCGGGTCCGCGAGTGGGAGGTCCTCCACGGCGACACGACAGAGACCGTCCACCGCGAGTACGGCTCTGAGTACCTCGTCGACCTCGCCGAGGTGTTCTTCTCGCCGCGTCTCGCGACCGAGCGCCACCGCGTTACCGAACAAGTCGAAGCGGACGAACACGTGTTCGACATGTTCGCCGGCGTCGGGCCGTTCGTGATCCCGGCCGCGAAGCGCGGTGCGACGGCCGTCGGCGTCGACAAGAACCCGGTCGCGATCGAGTACCTCCGCGAGAACGCCGAGCGCAACAGCGTCGCAGAATCGGTGACTGCTCTCGCCGCGGACGTCCGCGAGACGACGGATGGGTACGGCGACTGGGCCGACCGACTCGTGATGAACCTCCCACACAGTGCCGACGAATTCCTCGAGACGGCGATGTTGCTCGCCGGCGACGAGTGCGTCCTCCACTTCTACGATATCCAACACGAGGACGATCCGTTCGGCCCCGGGACCGAGGCGATCGAGGCTGCCGCCGACGCTGCCGGCTACGAGGTCGACGTCGAGACCGAGCGCGTCGTCCGTTCCTACGCGCCACATGAGGTGAACGTCTGTCTCGACGTTCGCCTCCGCCGTCGGTGAGCCCGCACGGAGTTTCGGAACCCTTAACTCTCGAACTTGGATACCAGTGAGTGCACGCCGGTGTAGCTCAGACTGGCTAGAGCGAATCCTTCGTAAGGATTAGGCCGAGGGTTCAAATCCCTCCACCGGCTTCCTGCTGTCTCCGTCCCGGCGACGACTGACGTGATTATTCTGAGTCACCGCCGTTCGATTCCCACGATCAGCGAGACCGCTACGCTCCCAATTTATTGAGCAGCAGTCGAGACTACGTGACGAATGACTGCGTTCACGTCCGTCGAAGCGACCACGCTCCTGTCGGGGACGTCCGAGTGGATGGGAACCGAGGAGGCGGCAGCGCTCGCCCACCACCCGCTGGAGTCCATCGAGACAGAGTTTCCCCACTACGTCGGGTCGGTCGACGCCCCCGACGACGAGGTCCAGCCGAAAGCCGACCACCCGGTCTTCTACGGCTGCTTCGACTGGCACTCCGCGGTGCATAGCCACTGGGCGCTTGTCCGGCAGCTCCGACTGTTCGAGGACCACCCAGAACGGGAGCGGATCGTGGCGTCGATCGACGACCGTCTCACGCCGGCGGCGATCGAGGCCGAGGTCGGCTACTTCGAGGAACACCCAACCTTCGAGAAGCCCTACGGCTGGGCGTGGTTGCTACAGCTCGCCGCGGAGCTGTCGCTGTGGGACGACGACCTCGCCGATGGGTGGCAATCCACGCTCGCGTCGCTGGAGGAGCAGATTCGTGCGCTCGTCGAATCCGAGTTTCTCACACAGGACGAGCCGTTCCGCGTCGGCACGCACCAGAACACGGCGTTCGCGCTCGGCCTGGTCCTCGATTACGCGCGGACGGTGGCGGACGAGTCGCTCGCGAGTGCCGTCGAGGACGCTACGCGGGGCTTCTACCTCGACGATCGCTCCTATCCGGTCGAGTACGAGCCACTGGGCTGGGACTTCCTCTCGCCGGCGCTCGCGGAGGCCGACCTCCTACGCAGGGTTCTCGCTCCCGACGAGTTCGCCGCCTGGGTCGACGACTTCTTCCCCGATCTGACGATCGAGCCCTACGATTCGATTCTCGATCCGATCGAGGTCGACCCGGATCCCGACGACGGCCTCGCCCTCCACTTCGTCGGGCTGAACGTCTCGAAGGCGTGGGCCCTCGCGGGGCTGGCCTCGACGCTCGAGGCGCACCCCTATTCCGGTCTGTTCGATCGGAGTGCACAGCGCCACGCCGAGGCCGGCCTCGAGGTGGCTTTCACCGACGACTACGCCGGCGCACACTGGCTCTCCTCGTTCGTGCTCTATCTGCTCACCAGGGACGAGGGCGGCATCGCACCGGCGCGATAGCGACCTGCGGCAGAAGGCGATCCGAGTTGACGATTACTGGCGATCCGCGACGTCGACGACGTGCTCTGCGTCCATCGAAATCCACGCCGTCGTCGCACCCCGACGCTCCAGTTCGTCCCGCTCCGCGACGGTGACGACGTCGTCGGAGGCGATCGTCACGACGCGCTGTCGGTCTGGATCGGTGGCCGGCCCCGGGTCGCTCCCCCATTCGATTTCCTCTTCCCCCGGATACGCATCGCTCCCCTCTGGCATGTACCTGTGTCCATGCGTTCCGTGATTATCAAACGGTAGTGGCGGTTTCAGAACGCGAAGTAGCCTCCGTCGGTGGGTTCGGTCGCGCCCAGCGGCAGTCAGGGCACTCCGACTGCCCCGACCGTGGCGTCGCTGGACCTCGCGTGCTCGCACGAGTGATCGCTCCACCGCGTCTCACTCGGCCGGGCCGAGTCGCCACACCGTCCCGCCGTTCGCGCCACTCCCGAGTGCGTAACATTCGCCCTCGCCGTCCTGCCCGAACGCGTACAGCGACTCGACGGAGGCTCCATCGATCGCGATCGTCCGAATCGGCCAGGTCGACCCTCCCTCGCCGGGCGCTGAAGCGAACAGTTTGCCCCGCGGAGCGAAGTCACCGAACACGTAGACGCCGCCGAGGCCGTCGATTGCTGCCCCGCGGTAGACGTGACCGCCGATGACCGAGACGCCCGTGACCTCCCCGCCGCTGTGTGGGTACTCGACGACTGGATCGAGCAGTGGTTCGCCGCCTCGGACGTCGTCCGGCGTCCTCGAGGGGCAGGACTCCGTCTGGAAGCAGTGCGCACCCTCGCGGACGTTCCAGCCATAGTTCCCACCGGCCTCGACCAGGTTCACCTCTTCGTAGCTCGATTGGCCGACGTCGGCGACGTAGAGATCGGTACCGTCGCCGCCGGCGTCGAAGGAGATCCGCCAGGGGTTCCGGAATCCCCAGGCGTAGTGTTCGTCCCGGCCGGCCTCTCCGACGAGCGGGTTGTCGTCCGGAATCGCGTACGGATCGCCACCGTCGATATCGAGGCGGAGGAGGCTCCCGAGGAGGTTCTCGGTCACGTCCTGGCCGTTCCCGCCCGCGACCTCGCCGTACCAGTCGTCGACGTGGCCGGCGCCCTGGTCGTCGCCAGCGCCACCGTCGCCGACCGGGACGTAGAGGTATCCGTCGGGCCCGAACGCGAGGTCACCGGCGTTGTGATTGCTCTGGGGTTCGGGAATCTCGAGAATCGTCTGCTCGCTCTCGCGACGGAACGAGGTGCCGTCCTCGGTCGCCTCGAAAGACGCGAGCACGAAGGTGTGGTCGTATCCGTCGGGCGTGCCCTCGCGTGACGGCGCGCTGTATCGGACGAACGCCTGCCGATTGCTCGCGAACTCGGGGTGCAAGGCGAGTCCGAGCAGGCCGCGTTCGCCGCCCGCGACGATCGGCTCTCGAAGGTCGAGCACTGGCGAATCGAGCAGCGAACCGCTCCCGTCGAGTGCCAGGATCCGACCGCCCTGCTCGAGCACGTACGCGCGTTCGGAATCGGGTGAGAATTCGATGCCAACCGGTGCCTGGAGGCCGTCAACGAGCGTATCGAGGGCGATCGAGTCCGGGACGTTCTGCAGTGGCACCTCCGCGTCGGTCCCGTCGTCGCTTCCATCCTGTCCACCACCGGCCCCGTCCGGTGCGCCGTCGCCCGTTCCGTCTCCATCGTCGTTGCTCTCCGTCCCGTCGTCTGTGCCGATACAGCCGGCGATGCCGACGGCTGCGCCCCCGAGGAAGAGTGCTCTCCGGCGCGTCACGGACTCGTCCATGCCGCTCTTGTTGGGCATACCGACTCCTAATTCCTCGCCTGTTCGGCGGGCCGGACCGCCGACTCGTGGATCATACGTCGCGAAAAAGCAAGGAGCGCCACCACCAGGGCTCGAACCTGGGACAACCACGTTAACAGCGTGGTGCTCTACCAACTGAGCTATGGCGGCCCGCTGCAGGCACAAATAGCCCGGAAGCATTTGATTAGGCTTTCGCTTTCCCCGGATTACGCCAGGGCGTAGCACGGTCTGCCCCGGACACCCCACCTCGGACCGACCGGAACCCTTTCGGCCCAGACAGGTGAACGCTCGGGCGAGATGGACGACCTCGACGCCGTGCTCGACCGGGCACGGGAACTCGTCACACCGGACGAGGCCGAACGCTCGGCACTCGCGACGGCGACCGAGCGGCTGTGCGAGCGCGCCGAACGCGCCATCGCGGACCGCGAGGTCGAGGCCGAGATCGCGCTCGTGGGCTCGACTGCCAGATCGACCTGGCTGCCCGGCGAGCGTGACGTCGACGTCTTCCTGCAGTTCCCGGCGGACCTCGGTCGCGAATCCCTGGAAGAACACGGACTCGCGGTCGGCCACGCGGTCCTCGGAAACGGCCACGAGGAGTACGCCGAGCACCCGTACGTCACCGGGACGGTCGCCGAAGGCTCCCTCGACGCGATCGCCGTCGACGTCGTCCCATGTTACGACCTCGAGGACGCGACGGAGATACGATCCGCCGTCGATCGCACGCCGTTCCACACCGAGTACGTCCAGGATCGCCTCGACGACGACCTCGCGACCGAGGTCAGACTCGCCAAGGCGTTCGCGACCACGATCGGCATCTACGGGAGCAACCTCCGCACCCGCGGCCTCTCCGGTTACCTCACCGAGTTGCTCGTCCTGGTGTACGGCGGGTTCCGTGGCCTGCTCGAGGCGGCTGCCGACTGGCAACCGCCGGTGGTCCTCGACCCCGTCGATCACGGCACCGCCACGTTCGACGATCCGCTCGTGGTCATCGATCCCACCGATCCCGAGCGGAACGTCGCGGCGGTCTGCTCGGCGGCGAACGTCGCGCGGCTCCAGCACTACGCCCGCGAGTTCCTCGACGACCCGGATCCGGCCTACTTCGAGACGGAGAAGGTCCCACCGAGCGAGGTGCCGGCGATCACGGCGGAGGGGCTCTGCGAACACGTCGAGCGCAGGGATACCACGCCCGTGGCGATCAGGTTCACTGCGCCGGACCTCGTCGACGATGACCTCTATCCGCAGCTTCGGGCGTCGCTGGGCGGCGTCGTCGGACTCCTCGAGCGCAAGGGCTTCGACGTCCTTCGCTCGACGACCGCCGTCGCCGAGGGCGAGGCGATCCTCCTGGTCGAACTCGAGGTCACTCACCGACCGGCCGTCGAGCGCCACGAAGGACCGCCCGTCCAGGTCCGCGAGCACGCCGACAACTTCTACGACGCCTACGCGGACGATCCCGACGTCTACGGCCCGTTCGTCGAGGAGGATCGGTACGTGGTCGAACGACCACGCGAGGCGACGAACGCGATCGACCTCCTCGACGGCGACTCGCTCTTCGACGTGCGACACGGCGCCGGCGTCGAGCGACGCCTCCAGAGCGAGTACGAGGTGCTGGTCGGCGACGACCTCGTCGACTTGCTCCCGGCGTTCGCCGATCCACTCGCGGAGTACTTCGACCCGAGTCCGTGAGCGGTCGCCGCGGACCGCTCCGCGAATCGTCACTCAGTCGCCCCGCACCGCCTGGTGTGCCGTCGCGATCGCGTCGATCCGGGACCGGACGGCCTCGCTCGGCTCCTCGTCGGGCTCCACCGGCTGGTAGCCGTCACAGACCTCGTGGACGGTGCGCACGGACTCGGCGAGCACGTCGAGTCCGTAGCCGCCCTCGAGCACGAATCCGAGGCCTGCACCGACGTCGTCCGCGATCGACCGCGCGAGCGTCGCCAGCCAGCCGTAGCCCTCCGTCGAGACGCTCATCCGCGAGATCGGATCGTGGCGGTGGGCGTCGAAGCCCGCGCTGATCAGGAAGCAGTCCGGCTCGACTCGTTCGAGTGCGGGTCGGACCAGCGACTCTATGGCGAGGCCGTACGCGGCGTCACCAGCGCCCGGGGGCATCGGGACGTTGAGGGTCGCGCCTGCTCCGGCTCCGGTGCCGGTCTCGTTGCTGTCCCCGGTGCCCGGGTAGATGCCCTCCTCGTGGATGGAGGCGAAGAAGACGTCGTCGCGATCGTAGAACAGGTCCTGCGTACCGTTGCCGTGGTGGACGTCCCAGTCGAGAATGGCGACGCGGTCGGCACCGGCTTCGAGGGCGGTCTGGGCGGCGATCCCGGCGTTGTTCACGAAGCAAAATCCCATCGCGTCGTCGGCCACGGCGTGGTGGCCTGGCGGTCGGCCGATCGAGAATGGCGTGTCGCGGCCGTCGTCGCCGGCCATCACGCGCTCGGCGGCCCAGCGTGCCAGTCCGGCGCTCTTCAGGATCGCGTCCCACGTTCCGTGGACGACGACGGTGTCGGGATCCCACTCGCCGCCGCCGTCTTCGCAGAACGACTGTAGTTCCTCGACGTAGTCGGGGTCGTGGAGCTCCCGCACGGCGTCGAGGTCGATCGGATCTGCGTCGACGTACTCCACGCCGTGCTGGCGTTTCAGTCCCTCGCGAATCGCCCGGAGACGGTCCGGCGACTCCGGGTGCCGCCGCCCTGGATCGTGCTCGAGACAGAGGTCGCTGTACCCAAACTGCATCTCACGTGGCGTCGAACAGCGCGAAGTAGGTCTCGACGTCCTCGGCTTTCACCGTCCGGCGATCGGCGTGCCGGGCGAGGATCGCCGCCGCTTCGGCGACGTTGTCTGCGTAGTCCTCGAGGATGTCGGCGAGTGCGATGCGGGCGTCCATGGAGACGCGGTACTGCCCGTCGATCTTCAGACGGGCGATGCGATCGACCGGCGCGACGGGTAGCTCCAGCGCGTTCTTGTCGATCGTCGCCTCGACGCCGAAGTCCTCCGCCATCAGCGTCTTCCGCCCGTCTGCCGTCGCGTGCTCGGCCGCGTCCACGGCGAGGTCGGCACCGCGGTCCTCGACTCGTCTGGCGAGCTCCTCGGCGGCCTCCGCGCTCACCCGGAGGTCGCCGGCGTTCCGTCGAATGATCGTATCGACTGGTGCGAAGGGGAGCTCGACGCTCATACCTGCTTTCGGGGGAGCGCTGCCGTTAACGTTTTGCTCTGCGTGGCGTTCAGATGCTCTCCGTCTGGCTCGTCCCGCGAGCGAGGATCGCTGCACTCGCGACCAGCCGACGGAGTATCGCTCGTCGTCCTCGGAACGCGAGAGCGGTCAGAAGACGTCGGCGGCGGCGATCCGGTCGTCCTCGACGCCCTCGCCCCGGACGGTGATTTCGTCGCCGAGGTGGATGTCGGCGTCTGCGTCGACGCGGACCGTTTGCTCGCCGTCGTCGAGGATGATCGGATCGCCAGCCTGGACCACGACGCCGGTGAACTCGACAGTCTCGCCAACGGCGACGACCGCGTCGTCGTCGGCGTCGTCGACCGACTCCGAACTGGTGCCCCGTTGGGCGCCCGGCCCCTCTGCGGTCGCGTCCGCTGCCTCGGCCACCGGTCGTTCCGCGCCGCTGGATTCGGCGTCGTCCGTCGCGCCCTCGCTCGCCGCTTCGTCGCCACTGTCGCCCGAGCCGTCGTCTCCGAAGGCCGAGAGGTCCGCGTCGCCGTCGGCGGTCCCGCCGCCACCTGCGGGGAGGCCGTCGTCGCGCTCGAGCACCGTCACCGCTGCCTGCCAGCCTGCAGATGCTTCGAGGTCGTCCTGCCAGCCGTCCTGGATCTCCACGTCCGCAAGCGCGAGTTCGTCACCCGGTGAGATGTCGAGGTCCGCCTTGTCGCCCCAGAGGGCCACGCGAATGTCTCCCGAGTCGTCCTGGACGCGAACGTTTCGGACCTGGCCCTCGGACCCGTCGTCCCTGTCGAAGGTGCGTTTGGGATCGGCCGAACGGACGACGCCGACGAGGTCGACCTGCTGGTCGATCTCGACCTCGCCGATCGGCGTCGAGTCCGGTTCGTACTCGACCGACTCGTCGATTTCCTCGACTGCGCCACGTTCGCCGACGTGGAGTTCGAGGTCGCCGTCGCGCTCGCGAACGTAGCCGTCGACGACCTCGACGGAGGTGCCGGGTTCGAGTTCCTCGGCGCGATCGGCCATGCCGTCCCAGAGCGTCGCCCGGATGCGCCCCGAGGGATCGCCGAGTGCGAGATTGGAGACCTTCCCCTCCGAGCCGTCGTCGCGGTCGAAGGTACGGACGGACTCGGTGTCGAGTACGAGGGCCTCGACGTTGACGTCCGACCGGCCCAGCGTCAGGTCGTCGATGCTGGTCGTGCCCTCCAGATCGACGTCGACCTCGACGCCTGGATCCGGTTCTGCCTTGTCGACGTTCACTTCCAGGCCCCGGTAGCCCTCGGCGGGCCGGCCAGCGATCCGGACGACGTCGCCTCGTTCCATCCGCTCGGCGGCGTCGGTGGCGAGTGCGTCCCAGAAGGCGACCCGGATCTGCCCGGTCTCGTCGGCTACCTCGGCGTTGAGTACGCGGCCCTCGTTGGACTGTTCGTCCTGGGCTGCTCCCTCCTCGCGGGCAGCCGGTTCCTCCTCTGCTTCGGTTTCGTCGACGTCGTCGTTCTCACTCCCGTCGTCGTCTCGCTCGAAGGTCTTCAGTTCGCCCACGGAGACGACCTTCGCGACGAACTTGACCTCCTCCATGCCCGCTTCGATCTCCGCGACGCCCTCGACTTCGCCGCCGTCCTCGTCGAGTTCGTGCGCGACGAGCATCGCCGCGGTCTCCTCGTCCGCGAGTCCCCCCATCCGCTCGACGCGTTCCTCGACCGCGTCGCGGAACTCCGCTAACTCCACGTCGGCCTCGAGGTCCTCGTGGATCTCCTCGATGACGCCCATTCTATCGCTCAGCATGGTAGGCCGCCGTTTAAGCGTTGTCGTTGGCGCGGAATCGCCGCGCTGGCTGTCGGTTTTCGACTCGCGTCGACTGACGATCGTCGCCGGGGGTTCGTCGGTACACGGGCCCGGCTTGCCCCGGCTTCCGACAAGAAGGTGTGGCCCGCGAATCGATCGCGCCGGTGCTCGAAGGGCTCCCCGCTAGTCGAGTTCGCAGGAATGCTCCTGGCCGCCGACGTGGCGCACCTGCACTCCGTCGATGGCGTCCACGTTCGTCACGCCGATCGTGGCTCTGTACGAGATTTCTGCAATACACTGGGCGCAGACTCCGTCGCGAGGAGTGACGTCGACGGTCACCCGGAGCTGACCGTTCTCGATCGACGCGTCCGTGAGTACCGCGTCGTGGCATGGCGTCGACGCCGACAGCGTTCCTTGCACCACGACGTCGTGATCGTCGACGCGCGCCGACGCTTCGGACGTGTCCTGACCGTCACAGGTCGTGGAGGTCGTTTCGATCGACTGCTCGCCGATCGCCGGTGTTTCGCAGGGATCCGAACAGCCCCCACTTCCGCCGTTGGTGACGTTTCCACTGTCGTTCGTGACGTCACTGCCGGAATCGCCGTCGGTAGCGTCGGAATTCGAGTCGCCGTCGCTATCGTCCGACCCGTCGTCGCCACGCGAGAGACATCCCGCCACTCCGGCGGCACTGGCGGCTGCAACGGTCGAGAGGACCGTGCGTCGCTTCATACACTCAATTCGTTCCCCACTCAAAAGGGAGTACCGAACGTTCAAACGAGTCCTTCACCCACGCCGGCACCGATTCGTAACTCCTTTAGTGCGCTCTGCTCCTATCATAGAATGAGTTCTGGTAGGGTAGTGGACTATCCTCCTGGCCTGCGGAGCCGGGGACCGGAGTTCAAATCTCCGCCAGGACGCTCACTTCGTTCGTTACACTCACTACGTTCACGTCCTGGCGTGCCCTGCGCTCGCTCCGCTCGCGCAGGACTCCGCCAGGACGCTTCTGCGATTCGACGACGCTGAGCGGCGTGAACCGTCTGCCTGCAGAAGTCACCCTCACCGGACCTGCGTACGATAATTCTAGCCCCCGCAGGCGGACGGCCGAGTGAGCCGATTTGTCCGCTGTTCACGATTCGGTCCGGGGGTCTCCATCTGACCCCAACGCCGAGCGATGCCGCTGACGCTGCCTGTAGCTATTGCTTCGACGGCAGCGGCGATCGAGGAGCCGTGAGAACAGTCAGATCCGGGTGGTCACTGGGCCGCCCGGTATTCACCGAACTGCACGCCGATCGCGAGGCAGATGAGCCCGAAGATCGCCATCGACGGGGCGACCATCATCATCGTCGTCCGGAACGTCATGAAACCCATTCCCAGCAGTCCACCGATGCCGACGACGATCACGGCGAGGAACGCGACGGCGGTCGTGACTGCGTTGAATTCGACCATGATCGGTGGAAGGCGCTCCGACCTAAAAATACCGGGCGTATCGGTGTGACTGGCCGGAAAGACGGGATCGCATCGTCGGGTGCGATTAGGCTGATTCCCCGCTCGGGCGGATGACGCCCGCGAGCGAGACGACGAGGCCGAGGAGCCAGCCCAGTGGGATGGAGATGCCCAGCCACATCAGGACGTAGCTGAATCCCTCGAGTTCGAAGGCGTCGCGAATCTGCTCGTTGAGTCCACCGACGAACAGGACGTTGTCCAGTAGCCAGATCGCGAGGTCCTCGCTCCGTGGGAAGAGTGCGTCACCGACCACACCCGAAAAGAGCGCGGCGACGATCGGCGGCAGGAAGATGGCCGTCATCGCCGCTGGATAGGCGATGCCGATGGTCAATCCCCGGCCACCGTAGCGCGTGCAGAGCGCCGCGATCCCCGCCGATATCGTGGCGACGCCGCCCGCCGCGGCGACGGCGACGAATCCATTCCAGGAGAGTCTGAAGTGTGCTGCGATCGCGAGGCCGCCCCAGACGACGGCGGCGACGAGCACCACGCCAAGGATGCCGATACCTGCGATCATCGTGTCGATGCGACGGGAGTAAAAGCGCGTGACGACGCCGAAGAGGGCGAGCGGATAGAGGATCCCGACCATGAGGATGCCGAGCGCGCCCCAGATCTTGTAGAGGATCTGCCCGGAGGTCGTGTTCGGGGTCCATCGACCGAGGACGGAGTGCGCCTGCCGCTGGCGGGGGAAGATCAGCTCCATCCACGTGTCGTGGAGCCGTCGGAGGTCGATCTTGACCCCGTCGAGGACGCCGCCGCGCGCAGAGCCGGCTGCCATACTAACTGCCTGCGCGCCGCCGGGAATTGAATGTTGGGGAACGACGGCGGAATCCTGCTCGCCGAGGTGGGGATCGGTAAGCCGAACGTACCACCGATCGTGCCACCGGTCGTAGCACCGACCGTGCTGCCGAGCGAACCGGGCCTAGTTCCAGGGGCCGAAGCTCGGATCGACCTGCCGTTCGCGGTGCTCGATCGATTCGATCTGCTCGACGTCCTCGTCGTCGAGGGTCAGGTCCAGGCTCTTCCAGTTGTCGTGGACGTGTTCGGCGCTGGTAGCCTTCGGAATCGTCACGACGTCGCGCTGGCGCAGCCAGGCGAGGCTGACCTGTGCCTCGCTGACGCCGTGCTTCTCGGCGATGGCACCGATGGTGTCGTCGTCCAGCACGTTCCCGCGTGCGAGCGGGGAGTAGCCCACGACGGTCACGTCGCGGTCCTGGCAGTGCTCGACCAGGTCGTACTGTGGCAGGTACGGGTGGAGTTCGACCTGATTGGCGACGATGGGCGCCTCCGAGACCTCGATGGCGCGATCGACCTGCTCGGGCAGGAAGTTACTCACGCCGACGTGGTCGATCAAACCGCGCTCGCGGAGTTCGGCGAACGCCGAGAGGCTGTCCTCGGGATCGTACGCACGCGCAGGCCAGTGGACGTAGAGGAGGTCGACGCGGTCGACGCCGAGTTTCTCGAGGCTCTCCTCGGTCGTCGCGATCACGTCGTCGTGGTCGAGGTTGTCGATCCATACCTTGGTCGCGAGGAAGATGTCCTCGCGATCCACGTTGGCAGCGGCGATGCCGTTGCCGACCGCTTCTTCGTTGCCGTAGATCTGTGCGGTGTCGACGTGGCGATAGCCCGCTTCGAGGGCCGTCCGGACGCTTTCGGCACACTGTTCTGGGTCCTCGTTCTCCCAGGTCCCGATGCCGAGCGCTGGGACGCCGTCGATTGTCGGACAATCAGCCGCTGCTGGAAGCTGCTCACTCATCGGCCGACACTTGCCACCGTCAGATGAAAGGCGTTGGGAAGCCGGCGACCGCGGTACCGTCGAGTGAGAGTCACGCTCGGCAGCCAGCGAAATCTGACCTGCGGCAAACGCCGGGATTCGCCGGCATGGCCACTGCATTCAGCAATATTCATAACCGTCAGGGCGGACCTTCGCCCATGGACGACCACTACGACGTGGTGATCGCCGGCGCGGGCCCGGCTGGCGCGCAGTGCGCTCGGGACGTGGCCGCGCGGGGATACGACGTGGTGGTCCTCGAGACGGAAGCCGAGGACGAGTTCCCCGCACAGTCGAACAAGTCCACCGGGGGCACCTTCCCCTCGATGATGGCAGCCTTCGGGATCCCCGACGACGTCGTGATGCAGTTCACCGACGAGGTAGTGCTAGAATCTCCGAACGACTTCTACGTGCAGGACCAACCGGGTGCCGTCCTCGAGTTCGCCGACTTCAAACGATTCCTCGTGGCCGACAGCCAGGAGAAGGGGGCCGACTACATCTGGGACGCGCGGGTGACGGCGCCACTCACGGAGGGCGGCGAACTGGTCGGCGTCACCTACAACGGCGACGAGGAAGTTCGCGGCGAGGTGATCGTCGACGCGACGGGGCCGAGCGCGCCGCTCGCCAAGAAGTTGGGCGTCAGCAACCTCGAGCGACGGAACCAGGCAATCGGGATCGAGTACGAGTTCGAAGGCGTGAATCTCGACGCCGACGGCCACGCCGACCTCGCCGACGCGATGATGCTCCGCCTCGACCACGACCTCGCGCCGGGTGGGTACTCCTGGATCTTCCACACGGGCGACGACACGGCGAAGGTCGGCCTGTGCTACATCCAGAACGAGAGCTACCAGCGTTACGCCACCGCCGACCGGACGATCGACGGCTACCTCGACTACTGGGTCGGGAAAGATCCCCGGCTCCAGGACGCCACCCGACTCGAGGGCAAGCAACACCGTGGATCGGCTCACATCCAGCCCCCGACGTCGCTGTCGACGGACTCGTTCATGGCGATCGGCGACACCGTTCCGACGATCGATCCGCTCTGGGGAGAGGGCATCCACAAGTGCATGAAGTCCGCTCGCTCGGCGGCGATCGTCGCAGACCACGCGCTGACCGGCGAGGTGAACACCTCCGCGGAGAAGCTGTCGATCTACGACAAGCTCTGGCACCAGGACGTCGCCCCGAACGTCAACAAGCGGCTCCTGATGACGAAGCTGCTCTACCTCGCTCCGAACGGTCGCTACGATCAGCTCATGAACGACCTCCGGAGCGCTGCGAAGAACACCCTCGCCGAGGCGAACGAGGGGAACAAGCGCGCGATCGCGAGCCTGCTCCATCTCCGGGACGTTCCGACGCTCGCCCGACTGGCGAAACTCCACTACTCCGGCTAGCTGTCGTCGTTGCTTCGTACGCTGTCCTCCGCCCACCGACTCGGTAGGCTCGGCCTTCGCCCCCCGGAAACCCTTTATCGGCTGGTACCAATTGAACGGGCATGAAGCGGCAGGGGCTGCTCGTCCTCGCTGTCGTCGGGTTACTCGTCACGACTGGTTGCGTCGGACTGGTGCTGGGCGACGGTCTCGAGATGGACTCCGAGCCGGCGGCAGTGAGCGACGAGGCACTCGCTGAAACCGGTTTCCAGTTCTCGGACCATCGGACGCTCTGGCTCAACGAGACGGTGGCAGTCGCAGGCCAGGAGCGCGAGATCAACGCCTCGGCGCACGCGACGATCTACAACCGGACCACGAATCTGGAGCGTTTCGAGCGAGACACCGGCGGGTTCGTCGTCATCTCGACGCCGGACGTCTCGGTCGCCGGGGAGTCTGCCAACCCCGCCGCCAGGATGTCGAACCGCGAACTCGTGGAACGCTTCCAGGGGGAGCTCGAATCGGAGGTCGGCCAGCTTGGCAATCTCACGAAGGTCTCTGAGCGAACCGAGCCGGTCCTCGGCTACGCCGCGGCGGTCAGCGTCTTCGAGACGACCACCACCATCGAGGGTCGGGAGGTCACGCTCTACGTACACGTCACGAAGGTGCAACACGAGGACGACCTCGTGATCGGTATCGGCGTCCACCCGGAGGCGCTCGCCCAGCAAGCGCCCGAGATTCACCGTCTCCTGCGCGGGATCGAGCACCCGGCGTCGATCTGATCGGATCCGTTGCTGCCGGATCGGCCGTCATTCCTCTTCCACGGCCAAACCGTGTCGAAGCTACGAGCAGGGTAGCGAGGAGCGCGCAGAACAGCGGTGACTGACTGCCCGGTACCGAGGACGACGCGTCCGCGTGACGATTCGCGGTGCTATCGCGGACCGAACGGCATGTCGAGCGTCTGGTTCTGCTCCTCGTCGATGTTCGGACGTTCCGTCTTGTACGATCGGTAGTTCCTGTCGAGTCCCCAGGCGAAGAGATAGGTCGCGAGGATGAATACGCCACAGGCTGCCAGCAGGTACTCTGCCGGCGGGACCGGGTACCCGAAGAACGGACCCCTGATCACGTACCACCCAGACGCGACCGTCCCCACCATCCCGAGGGTGCCGACGAGTAGGCCTCCGAGATCTGTCATGGTAATCTATGGCCGTTAGTGGCCACTTGGACTCACCCAATGGCCACAAGCTATTAAACTGATCGTAATAACTGCACCATATATTTATACATACAACAACGATAATCAGTGGAAGTAAGGTATCTTCCCGTGGCTTTCGTGAAGACGGTTTGCGAGTGAACGCTCCGATTTCGGACCCTGGGAAGGATCGACTGCTTTCGTCGGATTCGAAAAATTCGCTCTACCCGTCGCTCTGCTTGGAGGCCCCGTGTCAGAAAGTAGCGGCGCAGTGCGTCAGCGAACGGACGAGCGCTCAGGCGTCCTGCTGGAGTTCCCGGGCCCGGTCGACGTTCCACTCGAAGCTCTTGCCGTTCTCCGTCGGCGTCTCGAGGACGAACGGGAGGTCGCGTAGCTCTGGGTGGGAGAGGACCGCGGTCATCCCCTCGACGCCGATCTCGCCTTCGCCGACGTGGGCGTGCTCGTCCTTGTTGGTACCGCGCCCGTGCTTGGAGTCGTTGAGGTGGAGCGCTTTCAAGTGCTCCAGGCCGACGACGTCGTCGAACTCCGCCACTGCCTCCTCGACACCGTCCTCGGTCGAGAGATCGTAGCCCGCCGAGAAACTGTGAGCGGTGTCCAGACAGACGCCGAGGTCCTGCTCGCTCCGATCGAGGACGCCAGCGAGGTGTTCGAACTCGCCGCCGAGCTTCGTGCCGGAGCCCGCGTCGGACTCCACGAGGATCTGGACCCCGTCGGGGACGTCCAGAGCGTCGAGCGTCTCGGCTGCGTTGTCGAGGCCGCCCTCGACGCCCGCGCCGGTGTGGGCTCCGAGGTGGACGTTGACGTATTGGACCCCGAGTCGTTCGGCCGCGTCGAGTTCGGCCTGCATGCTGGCGATCGACTTTTCGCGGAGGTCGTCCTTCGGCGTCGCGAGGTTGACGAGGTACGACGAGTGGATCAGCCAGGGGCCCTCGAGTTTCTCGGCGGTCTGCTCCCGGAACGACGCGGCTTCTTCCTCGTCGATGCTCGGTTCCTGCCAGACCTGCGGCGAGGTCGTAAAGATCTGGCCGCAGTTCCCCCCGACGTCGAGTTGTCGATCGACGGCGTTGTCAACGCCGCCGGCGATCGAGACGTGTGCTCCGATCTTCATGCCAGATGGGAGCCAGTCGACCAGCAAAGGGACTTCGATGTGGGCTGCCCTGCCGTCGTCGAGGAAGACGCTCGACGCGACGCTTCAGTCCTCCGCGACGACCCGCTCTCGGAGCCAGGACTCGCTCGCGTATTTCGTCTCCGCGAGTTCTCGGGCGCGATCGAGTTCGGCGTCGGTCCACTGGCCGACCTCGGCGTCGGCCCACTCGGTCAGGGCCGCTTCGAGGTGGTCGACCGCGTCGGCACGCGAAACGCCGGCTTGCTCACGGAGCGACGTCACTCGTTCGCGGAATCGCTCCTCGTCGATGCCCGGATCGGCGAAGACGCCGAGGTGATGATCCGTTGCCAGTGCGTAGGACAGGGAGCCGTGCTGGATCACGGCCTCGCGTTGCCGGTACTGGGCGTTTCCGCTGAGTTTCTTCGGCGTGGCTTCGGTGGACGCGCCGTCTGGATCGTTCGATGGCGTCGCCACGATGTCGTGTGCCGGATTGATAGCCCGGAGGTAGCAGGTTGGCTCGTGAATCGCCGGCTGTTCGGCGTCGGCGAATGCCGCGTCCACGCCCATCCGATCGAAGGCGTGGAGGACCGGAGAGCAGAGCATCGCGTAGGTCTCCATGAGGTCACCGGGGAGTTCGTCGGCCGGTGCGATCACGCTGTAGGAGATATCTGCGTCGTGATCGTGATAGATTCCGCCGCCGCCGGTCTGGCGCCGGGTGACGTCGATTCCCTCGGCCTCGCAGTAGTCCCAGTCGACGGTGTGGGGCTCCTGCCGGTAGCCAAGCGAGAGGGTACTGGGCTCCCAGCGAAACGCGCGGACCGTCCGCGGGCCGCCCGCCACGGCCGTCTCGGCGGCGACTTCCTCGAGGGCCATCTGCATCGGCCCCGTGCGAGATTCTTCGGGAATCAGCCGCCACTCTCGGTCGGCGAGCGGGCCGAGCTCCGTCGTCATGCCAGATCCTAACGGTAGTCGACCCAAAGCGATTGCGCTCCAGCGGGTGTTCCGAATCGGTCGATCGGTTCGCGGTCCGCGATTTCGCCCACGACACTTGGGTAGAACCGACTCTGGTTATATAGGTATATGTATGGTTGTGTATGTGGGGGACGTCATATATACGTGAAATAGCACGGTATTAGTGCTATCTGTGGGTACGAACTCCCAATGCCTCGCGGCACATCGTCCGATCGGCGGACCGTCACGCGTCGGGATGCCCTCGCTGCCATCGCGGGGGTCGGCGGCGCGGCACTCTCTGGCTGCGTCGAGTTCCGAAGCGCGCAGGCCTCGGGATCCGGGCTCTCGGGGTCCATTACCATCCGGGGAAGTTCGACCGTGTACCCGCTCATGGACCTCATGGCCCAGCGCTTCGCGGGAAACAACGACGCGGTTAGCATCAACATCGCCCCAACGGGCTCAGGAGCAGGCTTCGCGGACCACTTCTGTACCGGTAACGCCGATTTCAACAATGCGAGCCGCGCGATCCGGGACCCAGAGGTCGAGCAGTGCTCCAGTAACGGCGTCGAGTTCGTCGAGTTGAAGCTCGCGACGGACGCGGTCACCGTCGTCGTCAACAACGACGCCGACTTCGTCGATTGCCTCACCGTCGAAGAGCTCGCGTCGATCTGGCGCGAGGACGGCGCGACCCGCTGGAGCGACGTCCGGTCGTCGTTCCCCGACGAGCGAATCGCCCGTTTCGGCGCCGCGGACACCTCCGGAACGTACGATTACTTCAAAACGAACGTGCTGGGAGAGGACGCGACGCACACGCTCGACTACCAGGCAACCGAGCAGGACAACAACATCATCTCCGGCGTCCAGGGGAACCGGTTCGCGATCGGCTACCTCGGCTTCTCCTACTACTACAACAATCCGGATTCGGTGAAGGCCATCGGCATCGACAGCGGGGACGGCTGCACGGTTCCGAGTCTCGAGACCGCTGCTTCTGGCGCCTACGACATACTATCCCGGCCCCTGTTCACCTACGCAGCCAAGTCCTCGCTCCGCCACGATCACGTCGCGGAGTTCGCCCGCTACGTCGTCCAGCAGAGCGCGAACCGGAGCCTCGTCGCCGACGAAGTCGGGTACGTCCCCAACTCGGCCGAACAGATGGGCGTCGAACTCGCGGAACTCAACGAGGCAATTCGGGAGGTTCAGGAATGAGCACGGAGTCCGACGTTCCTGATCTCACGCGCGACGATCCGCTCACGGATCTCACGGAGTCTGGGTGGGCGGCCTTCTTCGTCGCCTGTGCGGCCGTGACTCTCGTCACGACGCTCTCGATCGCAGCGATGTTGCTGTACCGGTCTGGCCAGTTCTTCACGGAGTACTCAGTGAGCGAGTTCCTGACCGGAACGACGTTCAGGGCGGCAAACGAGGTCTTCGGGATCGTCCCACTCGTGATCGCAACGCTGTCCGTCACCGTCGTCGCCGGGTTCATCGCCCTTCCCGTCGGAACGCTCACTGCAGTGTACCTCAGCGAGTACGCGAGCACGCGCTCCAGAGCGGTCCTCAAACCGATGCTCGAGATCCTCGCCGGCGTCCCGACGATCGTCTACGGTATCTTCGCGCTGATCTACATCACGCCCGCCCTTCAGGTCGTCTTCCCTTCCCTGCCGACGTTCAACGTCCTCTCTGCTTCGTTGATGATCGGGGTCATGACGATCCCCATGGTCTCCTCGATCAGTGAAGACGCGATGAGCGCAGTGCCGGACGACTTGCGCCAGGCCGGGTACGGCCTCGGCGCGACGAAGTTCGAGGTCTCCACTGGCATCGTCGTGCCGGCGTCGATGTCTGGCATCGCCTCTTCGTACATCCTCGCCGTCTCCCGAGCTATCGGGGAGACGATGATCCTCGCGGTCGCCACCGGGACGCTCGCCAATATGCCGGAGGTCCGGGAAGCTGCGGGTGTGTTGCCGTACATCCACCCGGCTGACGTCCTCATGGAACCCGGGATGACGATCACGACGGCGATGATTCACTCGCGGGGCGGCGAACTCACCGGTGGCTCGATCGCCTACGACGCGCTGTTCGCGCTCGGACTGACGCTGTTCGTCGTCACGCTCGTCTTGAACGTCGTGAGCGACGTTATCGCCGAACGCTACAGGGAGGAATACTGACGATGGCGACCGATCACTCGACCGACTTCGGTCACGTGAGCCGCCTTCGGGGAACGCTCTTCGAGGCGCTGTCGCTGGGATCCTCGCTCCTCGGTATCGTCACCCTTGGCATCCTGCTTGCCATCGTCTCCGTCGACGCGCTCGGGCTCGACGCCGCGGATGGCGGCTGGATCCTCACGATCGTCGGGCTGGTCGTCGTACCACCACTCGCGCTCTGCACCGTCGGTCTCGACGACGCCGCGGTTCGCGTCCGGGCGGCTGCCGCGCTGGTCCTCGGCGTCCCGGCGGCGTTCGCCGCGGAACTGGCGTTCGGTGCGATCGGTGTGAACGCGGCGCTCCTCGAGTGGCAGTTGCTCTATCTCTTTACCGTCGTGCTTCCGGTCGCGGGCGTCGTGCTCTCCGCTGGTACGCGCAGTCCCGTGGGTTCGGTGGCGATGGGGTTCCTCGGGCGGGCGATCGGCGGTCTGGTGCTCGGCGCCGCGATCCTCATCCTCTTCGTCGTGGTCGAACCTCAGCTGTGGTTCCTGCTCTACACGCTCGGCGTCCTCCCCTTCGTCGCTATCACGGTTTACGCACGCCGGCATCCCGACACGCGTCTCGGGATCGCCCGGGTGCCCGCGGCAGCAGTGGGTGCGGCTGCGGCGATAGCAATCCACCAGTTCCTGATCTTTTACACCCCGTACTGGGTCTTCCACGTCTGGTCGCTGGCTATCCCCGCAGCGGTCGCCGTGGGGCTGACCTACCGCAGCGCTCGGCCGGACGCCTCCGGCGTAATTGCGGGCGGCGTCACTGCTCTCGCACTCGTCTTCGGGAGTCTCGGAATCGGGGCCCTGGGACTCCCTCCAAGCTACGCGCTCTTCGTACTTCTCGGGTTGATCCCCGCCGGGCTGTACGCCGAACGCGCGGTCGGCTCACATCCGAGTCGGCTCGGACTGGCCGTGCCACTCGTTCTCATCGCGGGCGTCGCGCTCGCGCTCGGTCTCGTGGACGTGCTGAGCCTCGCCGGGCCCGAGCCCTGGCTCGACTGGCAGTTCTTGACGAGCGTGAAGGGGAGCCCTGCCGAAGCAGCTGGCTTCTACCCCGCTATCGTCGGTTCCGTCGTCGTCATCGCACTGGTCGCGCTCCTCTCCTTCGCCTTCGGTGTGGGAACGGCGGTCTTCCTCGAAGAGTACACCGCCGACGAGGGGCTCGTTGGATCGATCACCAGGCTCGTACAGGTCAACATCGCGAACCTCGCGGCCGTACCGTCCGTCGTCTACGGGCTACTCGGTCTCGCGGTCTTCGCCAACATGCTCGGGCTCGGCCTCGGGACGATCGTCACGGCGAGCCTCACGCTCTCACTGCTGATCCTTCCGATCACGATCATCTCCGCACAGGAAGCGATCCGCTCGGTCCCGGACGACCTCCGGCGAGGCTCGGACGCGATGGGCGCGACGCGCTGGCAGACGACCAAGAACGTCGTCATTCCCCAGGCTCTCCCCGGGATCTTCACCGGTACGATCCTGGCGCTGGGCCGAGCGATCGGAGAGACGGCGCCGCTCATCCTGATCGGCGCCGCGTCCTCGACGACGTCCGCCCCCTCGGAACTCTTCGACACTGCCATCGCCATGCCGCTGCAGCTGTTCGCCTGGTACAACAATCCTGGCGCGTTCCGCGAGGGGGTCGTCCCCGCTGGCGTCGTGACGCTGCTGGCGATCCTGCTCGTGATGAACGGGACTGCGATCGTGCTCAGGAACAAGTACGAGCGGGCCGACGGCTGACGATTTAGTCGTCGCTCATGTGGATTGCTCCGATCCGGATTCGTCCATCAACGCTTCGGACTGGTCCGGATCGACCCGGTTCTCGAGGAACCGCTCGAGCGTCTCCGTGTAGCGCTCGGGGTCGTCCAGATTCGACGCGTGGCCGCTCCCTGGTAGTCGTTCGACGGCGACGTCCGGGAGCGTCGCTGCGAAACGGGCGGCATGCTGGCGAACGAACCCGGGTTCGTTCTCGCCGTAGAGGACGAGGGTCGGCATCGTGATCGCGGCCAGGTCGACGTTCGACCTTCGGAACGAATCGACGGACCGGATCACCTTCACGAATTCGTCCGTCGTCATGGGTGGGGCGTCCGCTCGGAGCGCTTCGATGGCGTCGTAGTCGCCGCTCGCTTCTCGCTGGAACAGTTCGGTGAGGCCGACCATCGCCTTCTCGACGCGTTCGTAGCCGAACACTCGGACGGGTGGAACGGTCGACCGCAAGCCGAGCGAGCGCTGGAGCCACTCGGACCGACTCAACACCGGTGGTCCGAACGTGCTCGAGAGGACCAGCCCCGCGACGCGCTCTGGGTGCCTCGCGGCGTAGACTTGAGCGATGCACCCGCCCATCGAGTGGCCACAGAGCACGGGCTGCTCCAAGTCGAGTCCGCCGAGGAGTGCCCCGAGGTCCTCGGCGAACAGTTCGATAGAGTAGGGGTTTCGTCGCGTCCTACCCGTGCGACCGTGGCCGCGAACGTCGTAGGTGATCGTCGTGAACTGCTCGCTCAACGCGTCGACCTGCCGGTCCCACTGCGAGTGATCGAGGATCGCTCCGTGGAGGAAGACGATGGGCTGTCCACTGCCGCGTCGTTCGTAGTAGGTCTCCGCGTCGTTGGTGCGGATCGTCGGCATGAGGTACCGGTACGGTCTCTGCGGTGGTAAGATACGTGTTGACTCGGGTCACACCGGGAGCGGGGGCGGTCGAGTGATCGAATCCCGTCCCTTCAGCGACTGGGCCGTGAGAACATCCCGAGGAACTTTCGGGATCGTCCTCGCGTGAGAACACATGACCAACTGGATCGGCGAGGCGTTCACGAGCGACGCGGGCTGGAACCACCTGGAGACGCTCGTCGACGTCGGCGATCGGATGGCGGGGAGCGAGGGCGAACGCGAGGCAGCGGCGGCGACGCGAGACGCGCTCGCCGAGGTCGGCGCGCGAGACGCCCACCTCGAGTCCTTCGACGTCCAGGGCTGGACCCGCGGCACCTCCGAACTTCGCGCCGGCGACACGAGCCAGGAGTGCATCGCCCTGCCCCGGAGCCCCTCCGGCGAAGCTACCGGCGAACTGATCGACGTCGGGTACGGCCTGCCCAGCGATTTCGAGCAGGATCTGGAGGGCGCCGTCGTCATGGCCGCGAGCAACGTCCCCGGCTGGTACGACCGGTTCCTCCATCGGCGGGAGAAGTACTACCACGCCGTCGAGGCCGGTGCCGCTGCGTTCGTCTTCCGAAACCACGTCGAGGGCTGCCTGGCACCGACGGGCAGCGTCGGCACGGAGGACGATCCGATCGGCGACGTGCCTGCCATCGGCGTCTCGAAGGAGGTCGGGGACCGGCTGCTCCGCCGTTGGGAGGGCGATTCCGTGACGGTCGACGTCGAGGCGGAGATTTCGGACGCGACCAGCCGGAACGTCCACGCGACGCTCGGCCCCGACACCGACGAAGAGGTCCTCCTCACGAGCCACGTCGACGCGCACGACATCGCGGAAGGCGCGGGCGACAACGGTGCCGGAACAGCAGTGGTCGTCGAGGCCGCCAAGGCGCTCGCGGCGCGGGAGGACGAACTCGATACGAAGGTCCACTTGCTCGTCTACGGCGCGGAGGAGGTCGGCCTCTGTGGCTCGGCCTACGACAGCGACCAGCGGGACCACGACGATATCAAGGCGATAGTCAACAGCGACGGCGTCGTGAGAGGCCGGACGCTCCGCTGCTACACGCACGACTTCGACGAACTCGAAGCGGCCGCCGAGACGGTCGCGGACCGCTTCGACCACCCGATCGAGACCACGCCGAAACTGAATCCACACAGCGACCACTGGCCCTACGTCCAGTGGGGCGTCCCGGGCTTCCACCTCATGAGCGAGACCGACTACGAAGGACGGGGCTGGGGCCACACCCGCGCGGACACCCTCGACAAACTCGAACAGCGGACGTTGCGAGAGCAGTCGATCCTGATCGCCGACCTCGTCGATCACCTCGCCGATAGCGACACGACGATCGAGCACCGGACGCCCGAGTCGATCGCGGCGCAGCTCGAGGACGACGACCTCGCGGAGGGGATGAAAGTGATCGGCGACTGGCCGTACTGAAAGCGGGTTAGCGGACCCGCTTCGCGGAACTTGGCTCCTGCAGTTACCCCAGTTCCGCCGATCGGAATCGCAGGTAGCCGATCGCGAGCGGCACGACGACCCAGCCGACGAGCAAGAGTACGAGGAACTGATCGGAGAGGTACAACGGCGTATCTGCAGCCGCGGGATCGAGGTGGTTGGTTCCCGAACTGCCGCCCTCGGGCGGGCCAAATACGATCGCGTCGACGGCGTTGCCGTAGGCGAATACTGGACTGAGGTTCTGGACGAACTGGTAGAGCTCGGGCGTCGCGTCCATCCCCAGTAGATCTTCGACCACGAACGCCACGCTATCGTTGGGGTTGATCCCCGGCACGACCCAGATGAAGCTGAAGAGCACGTAGGTCCCGATCGTCCCGGCCATCGCCTTCCCCCGAGTATCGGCGAGCGCGGACAGCCCGACGGCGATCGCGATGAAGACGACGGCGAAGAGGCAGGTCAGTGCGCTGTAGGAGAGGTACTCCACGGGGACGGTCCCGAACTGGAAGAGCAGCATCCCGGCTCCCACCACGAGCGAGATACCGACTGCCGTCAGCGCGAGCGCCGACCGTCCGACGAACTTTCCGATCAGCACCTCGCGGCGGGAGTTCGGGAGTCCGAGCAGGTACTTGATGGAGCCGGACTCGCGTTCGCCGGCGATCGCGAGGTACCCCATCGAGATAATGACGAGCGGGAGCAAGAACGCGCCAGCGAAGATCAGCCCGCCGATCGCGTCGACCGCAGCTTCGTCCGCGGGCTGTCCTCCCTGCGAACTCGTCAGGAGGAGGACGGCGTAGAAGAACAGAAAGATCCCGGTAGCGCCCCAGAGGATCTTCGCGCGTCGGGCGTCCCGGAAGTCCTTCCTCGCGATGGCCAACCAGCTCATCGTGCCACCTCCGCGGGCTCGGCGGCCTCGCTCGTAGCGCCGTCGGCTGCTGAGTCGCTCTCCTCCACCGAGCCGTTCGTATACCGCTCGAACATCGATTCGAGGGACGTCTCCTCCGAGATGACGTCGGTCACGTCGTGGTGGTCGTCGACGTACCGGACGACGTCGGCTTTCACTCGCGGGTGCTCGCAGGTCACGATGATCGCGTCGTCCTCGACGGCCGTCTCGACGACGCCGTCGACGGGTGCGAGATCGACGCCTCCCGCCGGCGGTTCGGCGACGTCGAGCGTAACGTCGCACTCGCCGGTGAACTCCTCGCGGAGCTCGTCGAGATCGTCGTCGGCGACGAGTCGCCCCTCGTTGAGGATCGCGACGCGGTCACAGACCTCCTCGACCTCGTCGAGAATGTGGCTCGAGAAGAACACGGCCGTGCCGTCCGCCGCCTCCTCGCGGATGAGGTCGCGCATCTCGGCCATGCCGGCCGGATCGAGCCCAGTGGAGGGTTCGTCGAGGATGAGGAGGTCGGGGTCGCCGACGAGGGCCATTCCGAGGCCGAGTCGCTGGGCCATCCCTTTCGAGTAGCCGCCAGCCCGCCGATCTGCGTCCTCGCCGGAGAGGCCGACCCGATCGAGGACCGCGTCCACGTCGCCGTCGACGTCCTTGCTCTCCATCGCGAACTCGACGTGCTCGCGGCCGGTCAGCCGATCGTAGGGCTCGGCGCCCTCTGGCAGGATGCCGATGTTCTCTCGAATCTGGAGGGAGTCGGTTCGGGTGTCGTAGCCGAGGACCTCCGCGGAGCCGTCCGTCGGATGGATGAAGTCCAGCAGGAGGTTGATCGTCGTCGACTTCCCGGCCCCGTTGGGACCGAGGAACCCGTAGACGTCGCCGTACTCCACCGTGAGGTCGAGGTCCTGGAGGGCGGTCACGGACTCTCCGTACGTCTTGGAGAGTCCGTTCGTTTCGATAGCGGGCATACGGGAGAAACTGTAGGCGAACGTCCCTTCAAGCTTTCCGACTTCTGCAGGCACTGCAACGCGCCGAAACCGACCGATTGCGAACGGTGACGGCGGATTCCGCTCGGGGTACAGATAGCATCCGGTGGCCACAGATGCTGTTCGGCGCCTCAACAAACCATCACTCGGTACCGCGGAGTACGCACGGCAACGAACGGCTTCGTTCGAGGCGGGGGCGCCTGACGCTCGGCGTTCCCTCGGTCGAACGGGGCGCTCCCTTATTCGACGACGATCGTCCCGATCATGCCGGACGCGACGTGTGGTACGCACACGTACGTGTACTCACCCGCCGTCTCGAAGGTGTGCTCGAACGTCTCGCCCTCCGAGACGGTCTCGTAGGCGTCGCCGCCTTCCTCCATCGTCCCGAACCCGGACGCACCATCGGGGATAGAGATCTCTTCGCTCATGTCGGGGTACGCAGAGACGTTGTGCGTCGGACTCTCGAACTCCCAGGTGACCGTCTCGCCCGTCGAGATCGTGATTTCATCCGGTTCGAACACCAGGTCGCCGCCCGGTCCAACTGCGACAATGTTGTCGCCGCCTCCCCCTCCGTCGGAGCTACCGTCGCCGTCGTCACTGTCGCCGTCACCGCCACCACCGCCAGAACAGCCGGCAAGGGCCGCGATGGTCACAGCACTGGTGCCTGCCACGAACTGCCGCCGCGAGTAGCTCTCGGGCATTTCGTTCGAAGCAAGTGGCGACCGACGCTTAAGCGGATATCCGTCCCCCGGATCGCGGGAATCGGGCGAACATCTTCGGCGGGACGTCCACCGGTGACGTGCGCATCGCCATCTCGACCGGCGGGCGTCGCCGGGTCGATTCGACCGTGACTCCCAAATCAGTGCGCACGTCTCCTCGGACGCTCAGACGTGCTCGTCGAGGAACGCCGCGATGCGTTCGGTGGATTCGATGCGGTTCTCGAGTTTGCTGAAGCCGTGGCCCTCGTCGTCGAAGACGAGCAACTCGACGGGGACGCCCTGCTCCCGCGCGGCGTCGGCGACCTGCTCGGCCTCCCCGAGTGGTACCCGAGGATCGTTCGCGCCGTGGGCGACGAACAGCGGTGCCTCGATCTCGTCAATCGAGTTGATCGGGCTGATTCGCTCCAGGAGTTCCCGATCGTCCTCGAGACTGCCGTACTCGGCCTCCCGGAGTTCCCGACGCCAGTCGCCGGTGTTCTCGAGGAAGGTGACGAAGTTCGCGATCCCGACGACGTCGACGCCGGCAGCCCACAGATCTGGGTACTCCGTCATGGCCGCGAGCACCATGAACCCGCCGTAGGAGCCGCCCTTGACCACGATGCGATCCGGATCGATCGCCGGTCGCTCGGCGAGCCAATCGTGGGCCGCCGCGAGATCCGCGACGGAGTCCATGCGGTTCTCGACGTCGTCGAGGTGGGTGTACTCGCGGCCGTACCCTGTCGAGCCGCGGACGTTCGGCTCGAACAGGGCGTACCCCCGAGCGAGGAAGTACTGCTGCACGGCGCTGAAGGACGGCCGGCGTTGACTCTCGGGACCGCCGTGGACGTCGACGATCACGGGCAAACCATCACCGTCCGTTGGGTCTGCCGTCGCGTCCGCCGCACCGTCTGGCAGCGTGAACAGCGCAGGGATCTCCCGGCCGTCGAACGTCTCGTAGTGGATCAGGTCCGGATCGCGGAACGTTTCACGTGGGATCCCGGCCGTCGGCGCCGCCGTCCAGCGCTCGACTGGAGCGTCGCCCGCCTCACTCTCGCCAAAGCCGGCGGCACTGGCGTCCGCCGCTGCAGCCGCAGAACCGTCCCCGACGTCCACGACCCAGACGTTCGCGTTGTGGCTCCGACCGGTCGCGGTAATCGAGAACCGGTCGCCGTCCGGCGCCACGTCGACGCCGCCAGCGATCGGGCCCGGGAGATCGGGCACGGGGAGCGGATCGATCTCGGTCCTGCCAGCGAGTCTCCCGACGGCGAGGTCGGTCTCGCCGTCGACGTTCCTTGACGCGACGACCAGGTCGCTGTCCTCGTCGACGACCACGCCGTCGACCTCCCAGTCACCGCCGTCCCAGAAGGTCTCGATTTCGCCGCTCGCGAGGTCCAGATAGCACAGTGAGCGGGTGTCAACGTCCTCGTCCGTCGCGAGGTAGATCCCCTCGCCGTCGGGCGCCCACTCCGGGCTGGAGTAGCGGATATCGTCGTCGTGGTCGGTGACCTGCCTGAGATCGCCGCTCTCGACGTCGCAGAGGTGGAGTTCGTGGTCGAAGCTGGAACGGGCTTCGTGGACGAGCAGCCGGTCGTCCTCCGGGCTCCAGCCCGCCAGCGAGAGCCAGCCGTCGCCCTCCGCGATCAGTTCGGCGTCCTCGCCGCGGGCATCGCGGTCCTGGACGTACAGGTCGAAGACTGCCTCGTCCCGGCGATTGGAGGCGAACGCGAACCGCTCGCCGTCGCTCGCCCAGCCACCCCACCGGTGCTTCGCGTCCGGGTGCTGGGTCAGGTTCTCGATTTCGCCGCCGTCCACGTCGAGCAGGTGGAGTTGGGCGCGCTCGTTGCCGCCTTCGTCCATCCCGAAGACCAGTTCCTCTCGCGTCGGCGAGTAGTCCACGAAGGTCACCCGCTCTTCGAAGGTCGTGTGCTGGGCCGGCCAGGCACCGGGGTCGTCGACGGTCCAGACCTGCGGGACGCCGGTCGTATCGAGGAGGAATGCCAGTCGATCGCCGGCTGGCGACCAGGAGGCGCCGTAGGCGCTTCGCACGTTGAGGTATCGCTCGAGGCTGAAGGACATGGGCGCGATTTCGCCGCTGCGTGCAAAAACCCCGCGTCCGGGTGGCAGTCTGCCGGTACGTGCTGGGCGTGGACCGGGGCCAGCCTCTGCTCCCGTCCCGTCGCAGGCCAGTGGGATTTTTACCCGGGCTGTGCTTCTCGGCGAATATGCGCGTGGCCGTCGTGTCGCCCGAGACGATCCACCACCGGGACGCCGACGACACCCGGCGACTCCAGCGGCTCGTCCGTGGGCTCGACGACCGTGGCCACGAGGTCACCGTCTGCTGTGGACGCTGGTGGGACGGTGAGGACGCTGAGACCGGGGACGGACCTGTCGCGGACGCCGATCCGGACGAGACGTCGCCTGCGGATACTGACGACCTGCCGACGGGGGATCCGGACCAACTGCCGCCTGCCGGAACGCCCGCTGCTGGCGAGGATGCGGATCGCGCTCCTGATGAATCCGGCGTCGCAGCCTCCCAGGGCGACGCCTTCGCGACCGAAGACGACGCCAGATCGAACGACGACGTCGAATCGACAGTCACCGTCGACGGCATCACCTATCGTGCCGTCGTGGCCGACGCGACTGATCATCGGTCGTTCGCGACGTGGACGCCGCTGGCGATACGGAAGTGCAACCCCGACGTGATCCACGCCGTCGCCACGCCGCCCTCGACGGTCGTCGCCGCTCGCGTCGGTGCGACGATCGCCCGGGCACCGGTGCTCGCGGAGTGGTACGACCCCTCGCTCTCGGAGGGCGGTAGCTGGACGACGAGCCAGGCACTCAAGCGCCCTGGCCGCATCGTGACGCCCTCCCGGCTCACCCGTCGACAGCTCCTCGAACTGGGAGCCGACGACGCCAAACTCCAGGTGATCCCGAACGCGATCGATCTCGACCAGATCGAGTCCGTCGATCCGGCCGACGAGGGCGACGTCGTCTACGCTCGCCGACTCGACGAGGACGCCAATCTCGAGAGCCTCTTTCTCGGCCTCGCGGAACTTCGTGATCGCGGGTGGTCGGCGACGATCGTCGGCGACGGCCCCGCTCGCCACGAGTACGAACAGCAGGCGAAGGACCTCCGGATCGACGACCGCGTCACCTTCGTTGGCGCCTGCGACCGCGAGGAGCGCGTCTCGATCTACAGGGGCGCTCACGCCTTCGTGCAGACGGCTCGCCGGTGCGTCTTCGCGACAGAACTCTGCTGGGCGCTTGCCTGTGGCTGCGTCGGGATCGTCGAGTATCATGCCGATTCGAGCGCGCATGAACTCGTCGAGGGCCGCGATCGCGGATTCCGGACGACGAATCCTCGCGAGACCGCGCAGGCGATCCGGGACGCCGGCGGCCTCGAACGGCTAGCGATCGACGAGTCCTTCGCGTCGTTCGACGAGTCGACGGTGCTCGAACAGTACGAGTCCTGCTACCAGGACCTCCGCGAGCAGTGGGGCATTTTCTAACGCCAGCGCCTGCTACGCGGTCCGAACCCGGATCTCGCCCTCGGCAGTCACTGCGATCGTCACCGGATCGACGAGTCTGCGTCCTTCGAACGCCCCGCCTGCCGCCTCGGTGACGATCGAAATGAGCTCCGGTGTCGCGGCGTCGACCTTGACGCCAGCGTCGTCACAGGCGGCGTATACCCGATCAGGGATCTCGTAGACGTCGGTACCGGGCTCGAACTGCAACCGGACCGGTGCCTGGAGCGCTTCGGCGACGGCGACGGTCGCCCGTGCCTTCTCGACGTTTCGACGAGCGCTCGATTCGACGCTCGAGACGTTCGCCCGCGAGGTTCCGAGTCGCTCGGCGATCTCGTTCTGAGCGAGGCCCCGTTCCCGGAGTGCCAGCACCTCTGCCTGTCGTGGGGTCAAGACGCTCGCCTCGGCGTCGAAGCCGGCGTCTGCGAGAATGTCGGCCGCTTCCGAATCGGCGACTGCTCCGACCGACGCTACGGTCGATCCGTCTCCTCGATCACTGTCAGTCATCGTCTCTGGTCGTCGGTAGTCATGGCGATGCTACCCGGAACGAGGCGGTGGTTAGCTGCCCCAGAAGTCTTCACGGCTGCCGAGGTGTGGCCGTCGCTCGTCCTCGTCCTCCGCGTCCTCGGCTTCGTCCGTCGCTTCTGCGTCCTCGGCGGTTTCCTCCTCGTCGGGTTCCATCGGGAGCCGTTCCAGTTCGTCGGCCTTCGCGTGATTCGAGTGGACCTTCGTGATCTCGACTTTCGCGCGTGCGTCGGGCAACACGCCGTCGACGAGGACGACGAAGCCGTCGTCGGTCCGCCCGACGCCAGCGCCGCTCTCGTGGATGTCCTCGACGTCGACGACGACTTCCTCACCCTGCTTTACGGGCTGGGTCTTCAGGTCGTCGATGGGCTGGCTGTAGTGGTTGCACCACTCCTTGCCACCCCGGTCCCCGTAGTGAGTGCATCCCATGCCCTCGATACGCTCCGAGAAGCTGGGACACTCGTCCGCCAGCGGACAGTTGGCCATAGGGCATCTTGGCGTGGCGGCAGTGTAAACGCTTGCGGCTTCGCCGCCGCGGTCACGTGCCGGAATTCACTACCGGCGAACTCGCTTGCGACGGGGTCTGCTCGCACCGCGATTGGATCGCGACGACAGCAGCTACTGCTGGGAATCGGTCCGGGGGCTCTCTCGGCTGACACTCGCTAGCGCCCGGCCACACCCCCGCTGAGCCCTACGGCCGACTGGACTAGCCATCGAATGGATCCCACCGAGAGGCCCGCGCCTACGCCCCACCGCTACCCTGATCGGGAATCGCCGAGTCAGATTGCATCCCTCCGCCATCGGAACCGATCTTGGACGAAATCCTCGAAATCGACGCCTCCAGAGCGCCAGTTTTTATATTACTCCGACAAACGTATCGAATGGAATGAGCGCAGTCACCGACGACATCGACGAGATATCGGGTGTCGATCTCGACGACGACGAGTACGAGATCGTCCAGTCGCTGGTCCGGAACAAGTACGAGGCCTACGACTCGAACGGCGATCTCGTGTTCAAGGGCAAACAGAAGATGTTCAAGATGAAGGAGGAGTTCCCGTTCGTCGACGCAAACGGAGACGAACTCTTCACCGTCACGGCCGGCGGGATCCTCGACGTCGCGGGCGACTACACGCTCACCGACGCCGAGACCGGCGAACCCATCGTCGTCCTCGACAACAACTGGTCGTTCCTCAACGACGTCTGGAAGATCCGGCATCCACAGAACGAGGCGCTCGTCGCGACCATCGAACTCCAGAGCGTCGTCTCGGAACTGGTTCGCCGGTTCGTCCCGTACGGCACGTTCCTGCCCCACAAGTACGAGATCACCGACGTCGACGACGATCACGTCGGCGACATCGAGGGCCAGTTGAGCCTGAAGGACACCTACGAGGTCAGCATCGACGACGCCACGGACGTGCCGCGGGACGCGGTGGTTGCCGCTGCTTGTGTCATTGACGCGATTGAAGGGAACTGAGGAGCCAATCCATCAATATTGTTCACATAAATCGAGAAACAACAGTTTCTGAATAGCTCAGGTATTATGGTGTAGAAAAACACCGATTACAACGGCTGCAAGCAATAGGGCTCCTGGCGCGTCATTGACAAGGTGTGGGATTTTCTGATCATTGTGCTTCGGGTTGTGGTCATCGATGTGAACTGTCCAGTGATCTGGGTATTCGATGATGTGAACGCTGTCCGTCTTCCGTTGATCACGGTACGAAGCTTCGGCTCCATCTCTCTGCATTCCATTGGCCGGATAGTGTTCTTCGAATTCGCAGGGTAATGCAGGTAGTTCGCTTTTCGGAATTTCGACTTTTTCGTCGTCAGCATTATCCAGCATTTGAAGGTACCGGTTCAGCACTGCGGTGTGCCTATCTTCGAGGACCGAATCTACAAAACTCTCGCAACTGCCTGCCATATGATGAAGAATACAGGCACCGGTTAAACGGTTTAGTGGAGGGCGGTGGAAGTAAACATATTCGACGTCAGTCGAACATTCAGCCCAGATCGATCCGCTCGGTTTCCTCCCAGGTGTTCTCGTTCACGACGACGACCTCCTCCGTGCCGAACACGTAGAGGTGGTCACCGATGTACCGGGCGCGCAGCGCGGGACCGTCGGTCTCGACCGTCGTGACCCGATCCAGCGATCCGTTCTCGTAGTTCACCACGTGGCCGCCCTGGCTACCGGGCAGGAAGAACACGCCGTGGCGCTGGTCGATCAGGAACGCGTGATGGGTCTGGGAGATCGCGGTCCCGTAATCCTCGAAGTGGATATCGTCCGCGACGACCGGATCGTTGGGGTCGCCGACGTCGAACAGCGTCGCCTTGACCTGGCCGTCCTCCTCGCCGATCCCGAGTAGCTGGTCGTCACCGATCGGGTGGAGGTAGTCGGAGTAGCCAGGGAGCTGTAGCTCGCCCTGGAGTTCGAGGTCGGTCGGGTCGGAGATGTCGATCACGTGGAGTGGATCCACCTGCCGGAACGTGACGAGGTACGCGCGATCGTCGACGTACCGGACGGAGTAGATCCGCTGGTCGGTGCCCATGCCAGTCACGGAGTCCTCGATCTCGAGGCTGGAGTCGAGCGTGTAGAGGTCGTTCTCCCACTGGCCGCCCATCGGCGTGACGGAGGTCGCGACGTGGAGGTAGCCGTTCCGCTCGGAGAGCGAGAACTGGCCGTGGACCCGTCCGGGAACCTCGCCAGTCTCCTCGACGGCGAGCGAACTGTCGTCGATGCCGACCCGGACGATGCCCGTCCGGACGAGTTCGCGCTTGTGTTCGGAGACGTAGGTCTGGTAGTCCTCTTCGATCTCGCGCATCGCCTGCTCGCGTTCGTCCTCGGGCAGGCGCTGGATCCGGCGCTGGATCGTCGTCTCGATCTCGATGCTGGCAGCCTGCGGCGAGAGGTCGTAGCTCGCGATCTCTTCGAGGCGATCCTTCGCCTGCTGGTCGAGGTGCTCGCTCCCGGGACCCTGGAAGAAGGCGAGCCGCGTCTCGGAGCGGGTCGGCGAGTCCTCGAACGTCAGGTAGATCGAGCCCTGCGAGACGTAGACGACGGTGTTCTGCGCGCTGCCGACGAAGCTGACCCGATCCTGCACGTCGCCGCTCTCGGGGTCGAGCGAGAGCGCGGTGTAGGTCGTGTCGCCGCCAGCCCCGCCGCCGGGGTGGTACACCTCGGTGCAGGGGATGGAGGCGCGGCCGTCTCCGAGTGGCTCGATCGGGCAGGGACCGTCCGCCGTCGGCTGGTCGCTGAGGACGAGGTAGACGGAGCCATTGGCGAGGCGGGCCGTCTGCACGGAGTGGTTCAGCGGCACCCGCCACTGCTCTTCCGGATCCTCCGGGTCGCTCACGTCGATGCCGTAGAGCGTGTCCGACTCGATAGCGACCAGCGTGTCCCCGGACCGGAGAAGCTGACCGCCAGCCGGAATGGCACCCGAACGGGCGGGATGGGCAGTGTCGCTGGCGTTGAGCACCTGCGTTCGCTCCGATTGTTCCCAGTAGCGTCCGTTCGAGCCGGCGTAGTAGACCCACTCTCCGTCGGTCTTGACGATGTCCGGCTCGTCGATCCCCTGGACCTGGACGTTCGTCCCTGACGTCCGGCGATCGTCGGTGGAGCCGCCGCCGTCCGTTCCGGACTCTGCACTGCTGTCGCCGGTCGGTGCGGTCTCCATGCCTCCATCGCCGCCGGCGTCGTCCCTTTCGACGGCGACGTCGGTCAGTACGAGCGGCCCGCCCCAGAAGTTGTGGACAGACTGAGAGGAACCACGCTGGATGTACTCCCGGTACTCCGCGGCGGAGTCGAACGTTTCGACCGACCCGACCGAGCCGTCCTCGAACGGGTCGGTGCTGCTCGGTGCACCGTCGCTGTCGCCGGCGTCGGTCAGGACCACCGCACCGCCGAGCCCGACGGCGACGCCGAGGACGACTGCGACGAGGAGGATCGTCCCGGCATTGCTGGTCGACATGCTCGGTCTGACCGACGGTAGCCGTGATAAAGCCCGTGCCGATAACTCAAACAGTCGTTGCACACTTCGCGCGCCCCTCGAGGCGGGCGAGTGGCCCGGCCCAAGTGGTGTGAAGAGCTACGGGGTGCGAAGCGCTGTACGAAAAACCGCAACCAGGATCGACAGCGTCCCTACGCCACTGGCGTCCGCTCGACGACGTGGCCGTCGTAGTTCGGGTACTGTTCGACGATTTCCCCGCGTTCGAGGTCGCCGTCCGCGACCATCTCTTCGAGGAGCCACCAGGCGACCTCGACGTGGTCGGACTTGACCGTGTAGAACTCCTCGGGAACGCCGAGCGCCTCGAACCGTTCGGGATCTGCCCACGTCTTCCCGTAGACCAGCGTGCCGTCGTCGGTCACGTCGTCGAAGGGGCGCCGGACGTTGCGCGCCATTCGCTTCAGGCGGCGGCGGTGCTGGGCCGCGTCCTTGAACACGGAGGTGCAGAAGTACACCCGTTCGTGGTCGCCCATCACATCGAGGATTTCGTCGCGGGTGTCGGCGACGGCGCTCATGTGGTCTTCCTTGCGCTCGAACCCTTCCTCCTGCATCCGGCGGAAGTTCCCGTCGGACATCTCGAACTCGTTGACGTTACAGAAGTCCGCTGCGCCCTCGTCGAGGAACTCGAGGAACTCCTCCTCCGCACGGATGCCCGGAATCTCGAAGGCGGGCGTGAGACCCTCTTCGCGGGCGATGTAGAGGATGTCCTCCCACTCGGTCCCGTGGAGGTCGCCCCACTGCTCGAGCGGCGGGTGGAAGCGAATCTCGTCGAGACCGGCCTCGCTCAGGCGGCGCATGTTCTCGCGGCCGCCGGTGATGCCGGTATAGAGGTGGGTGTGGTGCTCTTCGCCGAACTCGTCCTTGAGCAGTTCCAGGTAATGACAGGTCCGCCCGAGGGCTTCCTGGGGTTCGCCCCCGGTGATCGAGGAGCCTAGCGCGTCCATCCGGTGGGCCTCTTCGAGGACGTCCTCGTCGGATTCGACTTTCCGCTCGTTGGCGTAGACGTCGGTGACGTTCTTCCGGTTCTCGCCGAGGGGGCAGTAGAAGCAGTCGCGCTCGTCGCAGTAGCCGTAGACGAAGAGGACGAGCTTCCCGCCCTTGGCACACTGCTCGCAGCCCTCGGAGATCATTCGAACAATCGTACCCCTCGCACGGGCAAAAGCGCCACGAAGCCAGGACGACCGGAACGGCGCCTCGTCGGGTGACCCACAGAGTATTCAAGGATCGGGCAAGTAGCCGGGGTAATGCAATCACGCCGCTCTTTCCTCGCGACCGGCACAGTGGGTGCGATCGCAGCCACTGCTGGCTGTCTGGACTTCATCCTCGGTGACGACCTCAGCTTCTCGGCATCGGAGGCAAGCGTCTCCGACGCCGCGCTTCGGGAGACCGACTACGAGCAGCGCCGGACGAAGAAGCAGAGCTTCGAGAAGTCGTTCGAAGTCGGTGGCGAAAGTCGGTCGGTCGAGGTCACCAACGTCTACGCCGAGTACGACCGCAGCATCGACCTCTCGGTCGTCGGCCTCGGCGATCAGCGAGCGGCGACGTTCACGGCCGCCGCGACCCCGAAGGTGGATGTCCTCGGCCAGTCGTTCAATCCGATCAAGGACATGTCGCCTGCGGAAATCATTGGCCGGGCCCAGAACCGCTACGACGGGTTCGGCAACCTCCGGCAGCGAAGCGAACTGACGGTCAGCCTGCTCGGCAAGGAGGCGAACGTCACCCGGTTCACTGGCGACGCAGAGCTCTCCAACATGGGCCAGACCGTCGAGATCGAACTCCAGGTGTCCGAGGCCGTCGGCTCCGGCGACGACTACGTCCTCGCCGTCGGGGGCTATCCGCGACGGCTCTCCGATCGCGGGCGAGCGAGCTACGAGACGCTCGCCGGTGGCGTCCAACACGACGGGTAGTCGCCAGGAAGTCGGCTGTTCGCTGGGCGCTCAGGCGTCGGCTGTTTTCTCGATCTCGCCCTTGAGCAGTGCTGCGTCGAACTCGTGGTCCGGTCGGAGGTTGACGAAATCCAGGTACCGGCTCGCGTCGAGTACCGTCTCTACGTCGTACGACGCCGCTGCGATCTCGACGGTGCGCGCCGCGCCGATGCGTGGCTCCAGTACCGCGAGCAGGCAGGCGAGGTCGTACGCTCTGGCGTCTGCGAGCCCCGCCTCGTCGACGAGCGTCGCGTCGATGAAGTGGGGCGTCTCGTCGACGACCAGCACGTTCTCCTCCCGAAAGTCACCGTGAGCGAGACCGTGCTCGTGCATCGTCGAGAGGGCTGCGGCGGTCGATGTAGCGACGCCATCGAGCGCCTCGACGTCCAGGTCCTCGAGCGTCCGATAGTCGTCGAGGTATTCGAGGACGACGACCCCGAGTCCTTGGGCCTCGAATACCTCCAGTGGCTCCGGGGCGTCGAGGCCGATCTCCCGCATCCTCCGGGTCGCTTCGATCTCGTGTTCGCCCATCTCGACGGGGCCGTCGAACCGCGAGAAGAAGCCCTCCGTTCCCCTCGAAAACATCCCCAGGTTCCGCGCACCGGTGAGCACGCCGTGCACGCGGGCGTTCTGTGGCGTGATCACCTTCACGAACCACTCTTCGTCGACGACCAGCGGCGTCGAGAGCCAGTTGTCCGCCTCCATGAACTCGATCCGGACGACGTCCCGGTCGGAGCGCTCGGCGAGTTCCCGTGCGATCGCTTCGAGCGTCTCCCAGTCGACCGTTCCGCGGACGAGTTCGCGCAGGTCCACACCCGGAAAATGTGGGGTGGCTGTAAAATGCTTGCTAGGGCGTCCGATCGGCCGCTGCGTGGGGACGGTTATCGTCGGTCTGGCGGGCCTGAACCGTTCGAGAAGGCGAACACCTCGCCATGATTCGCCTCCTGATCGGCAGTCTTTGTCGGGTCGGGCACTTGCCGATTTCCATGGTCGCAACTATCTAGCTGTGTGATCTTAGGGTTGCAGCCAAAACCGCCGAATCAAATTAATGTTCTTAAGTGTCTGCCGTTCTCTCGCTACAACGTGCATGTCCGCTGACGATACGTCGCACCCGGACCTTCGCGGCTATATCGAGAGTTCTCCGGACGCGATCGTGATCGCCGACCCCGAGGCGGCCTCGATCGTCGAGGCGAGTGAAGCGGCAGAGACGTTCTTCGGCTACTCCCAGGCGGAACTGCGAACGATGTCCGTACTCGATCTCCATCCCCCGGACGAACGGGACCGCTATCGCCAGCTCTTCGAGGACCACCTCGAGAATCAACCCGCCGTCGTGTCGCAGTTCGATGACGGCGATCAGGTGTTCGTCCAGACCGCCGACGATCGACGCGTTCCCGTCGAGATCAACGCGTGGACGATCGACCACGACGGGCGCGATTCATCGTTGTTCCAGGGCATCTTCCGAGACGTCTCGGGGCGACTTCGGCGGCGCCGCGCGCTGCAGCGACAGAACGAGCGACTCGAAGAGTTCGCGACGGTGATCGCACACGACCTGCGAAATCCGTTGAACGTGGCACGTGGCCGTGCGGTGCTCCTCGCAGAGGAAGGCGATGGCGAACATCTCGAACCGCTACAATCGGCCCTGGATCGGATAGAGACGATCGTCGATGACACCCTTACCCTCGCACGGAACGGGAAACGCGTCGGGGATCTCGAACCCGTAAACGCCGTCGACGCCATCGGTGAGTGCTGGCGGTCCATCGAGACCGACGACGCCTCCCTCGAGATCGACGACGAGTTCACCATCGCGGCCGATCCTGACAGACTGCGACACGTCTTCGAGAACTTGCTTCGCAACGCCGTCCAGCACGGCGGTGATGGCGTTACCGTCAGTGTTGGGCGTGCCGACGAGCGGACGATGTACGTCGAGGACGACGGCGTCGGCGTTCCCGACGGCGAACGCGACGACGTGTTCGCCTTCGGCCACTCCTCGCGACCGGACGGGACCGGAATGGGTCTCACGATCGTGCGACGTCTCGCCGATGCCCACGGCTGGACCGTTTCGGTGACGGAGAGCGACGAGGGCGGTGCCCGTTTCGAGTTCGGCGACGTGGATATCGAGTGACTGCGGGGTAGTTCGCTCCTGCGCTCTCTGCGACGAAGAAGCGACACTACTGACTCGATGTGTGCATCGGCGCGGGTTTCCCCGGCGCTGTGCCTGGGATCGCGAGCCATCGGTCGACTCGCCGTCGCTGCCTTTTTGCTCTCGCCCTCCAACGATCGATCATGAACTTCTCGCTGCCGGACGAGCACCGCATGATGCGCGACAGCGTCCGCGATTTCTGCGAGGCCGAGATCGAGCCGATCGCCCAGGAGATCGAGAACGAGCACCGCTTCCCGGCGGAAATCTTCGAGCAGCTCGGCCAGCTCGACGTGATGGGCATGCCGATCGCCGAGGAGTACGGTGGGCTCGGCGGTGACCAGCTGATGTACGCGCTCGTCTGTGAGGAGTTGGGCCGGGTCTCCGGATCCGTCGGGCTCTCCTACGCCGCCAACGTTTCGCTGGGATCAAAGCCCATCGAACTGTTCGGCACCGAGGCCCAGAAGGAGGAGTGGCTCGAACCGCTCGCGACCGGCGAGGGGATGGGAGCGTGGGCGCTCACCGAACCGGGCAGCGGTTCGGACGCCTCCGACATGAACACGACCGCCGAGAAGGACGGCGACGAGTACGTCATCGACGGCACGAAGCAGTTCATCACCAATGCGAGCGAGGCCAACTCCGTGCTCGTCAAGGCCGTTACCGATCCCGACGCTGGCTACGACGGCATCTCGACGTTCATCGTCTCGCCGGACGACGACGGCTTCTCGATCTCCAACGTCTGGGACAAGATGGGGCTGAATGCATCGCCGACCTGTGAGATTCAACTGGACTCGGTTCGGATTCCCGAGGATCGGCTGCTCGGCGAGGAAGGGGAGGGCTGGAAGCAGACGATGAAGACGCTCCAGGGCGGGCGGATCTCGATCGCCGCGCTCTCGGTCGGCCTCGCCCAGGGCGCCTTCGAGGCCGCGAAGTCCTACGCGACCGAGCGGGAGCAGTTCGACCAGCCGATCTCGAAGTTCGACGCCGTCCGGGACATGATCGTCGCGATGCACCGCAAGACCCACCGCGCCCGCCTCCTGACCCACGAGGCCGCCTGGCGGTACGATCAGGGCGAACGCGTCGTCGAGGAGTCCGCGATGGCGAAACTCGACGCCTCGGAAGCTGCCCGGGAGGTCGCCGAGGACGCCGTGCAGGTGCTCGGCGGCTACGGTTACACCGAGGACTTCGCACCGCAGCGCTTCTACCGGGACGCCAAACTGATGGAGATCGGCGAAGGTACCAGCGAGATTCAGCACCTCGTGCTCGGCCGCGAACTCGGGCTCTAGCCCGAGATTCCATTCCACCGAGCGAGCCCAGGACAACACGCGAGCCACGAAGACGCATAGAACCAGGGAGAGACAGCGTCCCTCACGGCCTCCTACTCCGCGAACTCGCAGTTTCGTTCAGGTGTATTGCCGTATGTGGCCGTCGACATTATATAACCTAGTTGCGAAACCGAACGAGTGCCCCACCGGAAGATCTGGGACATCGATCATCCGCCGGTCGCGCTCCTCGTCGGGACCGACGCGCGGACGAGCGACCTCGCTACCGCCGTGGAGGGTTCGGTGGAGCTCCAGATCGAACGCGTCGCCGACAGGAGCGCGGCACTCGACAGGCTCGCAGAGCGGCCGGTGGTCGACTGTTGCTGGATCGCTGCGGACTCCCCGACGGAACTCTGGCTCGAGTTCCTCGAGTCGGTCGCGAACGAGGCGCCGCTGACGAGGATCGTGTACGCTCCCGAAGCGGGCGACATCGACCTCGCGGATCGTGCGACGGCGCTCGGTGCTGCCGACGTGGTCGCACCAGCCACGACGATCGACGAGCGAGCAACGCGCCTGGTGGACGCCGTCGACCAGGCAGTCGACAGGCGACACGACGCCGTCGAGCGAAGCATTCTCGACTCGATCGTCGACGGACTCGACGTCAGCGTGTTCGCGAAGGACGACAAGGCTCGTCACCTCGTCTACCCCTCGGACACGACGACGGGCGAAGGCCGCGAGCTGTTCGGGCTGACCGATCTCGAGGCGTTCGGCACGAATGACGAGACGCTCAGTGACGCCTATCAGGACGACCTGGCCGTGATTCGTGAGGGTCGCAACGTCCTCGGGAAGGTCGAGCGGTACCCCGACTTCCAGCAGGGCTGGCAGTGGACCTCGAAAGTTCCCTGGATCGAGGACGGGGAGACGCGCGGCCTCGTCGGGCTCACGATGGAGATCAGCGAGTGGAAGAATCGCGAGCGGGCGCTCCTCCAGCAGGTCGGCTACCTCCAGCGCATCCCGAAGTACCTGACCCACGACCTGCGCAATCCGCTGGCGATCGCACGGGGGTACGTCCAGCTGGCCAGAGAGGGCGAACCCGGGGCGCTGGACACGGTGGAGGAAGCGCTGGATCGGATGAGCGACAAACTCACCGAGTTCCACGGGCTCGTCGACGGCAGTGCGTCCAGCGAGCAGGCCCGATCCCCCGTGCCGTTCGCCCGCACCGTCGAGGAGGTCTGGGATCACGTCTCCCTCCCGGGGACGGAACTGATACTCGAGGCCGATCCCGACGCGCGATTGCTCGCGGACGAGGACCAGCTTCGCCCGCTCCTCCAGAACCTCTTCCGGAACGCGATCGATCACGCAGGGCCCCGCGTCACCGTCCGGGTGACGTTGACGAGGGATGGCTTCGTCGTCGGCGACGACGGCCCAGGACTCGGCGACTGGTCGGACGAAGACGTGTTCGCGACCGGGACGACGTCGGCGTCCAACGCCGCCGGACTCGGACTCGCGATCGTCCGCGAAGTCGCCCACCTCCACGGCTGGCAGGTCGAAACAGGCCGAAGCGACCTCGGCGGTGCCAGCTTCACGTTCTCGGGGTGTCTCCTCGGCAGATTATCCGGTGCCGACGTCGGCGACGAGCGCTTCGAACTCGAGGACTCGCGGGACGTCGGCGACGTTTCGGTCGCTGGATCGACCCGGACCGATGGCGACGTCGCGACGCTGCGTGGAGCCGGCGCCAACGTCTGGGGTAAAGTCAACGAGTTCCACTTCGCCCACGCGACCGTGACGGACGACGTTCGCATCGAAGCGAGGGTGACCGAGATGGACGTCGCCAGCGAGCACAGCAAGGCCGGCGTGATGATCCGCTCCGGACTCGACGAGGACGCGGCCTACGGTGCCATCTGTCGGATCGCGGATCAGTGCCCGGAAGTCCTCTGGCGGGACGCACCTGGCGAACGGGGCTACAGCGTCCAGGCAGAGGGCGTCGAGCAGTCGTTCGACTGGATTGCGATCGACCGGGTCGGTGACGAGTGCTACACGTCGATTTCGGTCGACGGTGACGTGTGGATCCCCATCGACGATCGCTCGCTCGACCTCTCGAGCGAGGTGGCGGTCGGTCTCTTCGCCTGCAGCGCCGCCGAAGGCGAGGCGATCGAGGCCCGCTTCGAGGACCTTTCGATCCGTCGCCTCGAGTGATCGGTGTCTCACCCGGCAGCGTCTCCCGGGGTGAACGTGCCAAGAACTATTGGACCGGCGCGTGCCTACCCCAGCATGGTCTTCTTGCGTGCCGGCGTCGTGATCGCCATCTTCGGCGTCCTGATGGTCGCGTTCCCAGAGCAGATGCTCGCGTTCCAGCGGTGGCGCTACCCGGAGGAGGTGCTCGAGACGAATCCCACCCGCATCGGGTACGTCCGCTACGGTGGCGTCGCGTTCGTAGCGATCGGTGCCGCGTTCGTCGCGGGCGCACAACTGGGAATCCTGTAACGGACGCCACTTTCTGCGACGCGAGAAAGCGCAGCGAATCGAGGTGTGTTCTGACCGCGCTCAGGGCCAGGTACCGGCCTGGTCGTAGGCGTCGACGACGCGCTGGATCGCGACGACGTAGGCGGCGGTGCGGAAGTTCGGCAGGTCGTGGGTCTCGTAGGCCTCGACGAGGTCGTCGAACGCGTCGACGATGATCGTCTCGAGTTCGTCGTTGACCTTCTCCTCGGACCAGTAGAAGCGCTGGCGGTTCTGGACCCACTCGAAGTAGGAGACGGTCACGCCGCCAGCGTTCGCGAGGATGTCGGGGACGACCAGCACGTCCTCGTCCACGAGGACGTCGTCGGCGTCGGGCGTGAGCGGGCCGTTCGCGGCCTCGGAGATGACGTCCGCGGAGACGTCCTCCGCGAGGTCGGCGTCGATGGCGTTCTCGAGGGCCGCCGGGACGAGTAGGTCGACGTCGAGCGTCAGGAGGTCGTCGTTGCTGATCTCCTCCGTGGCGCCGTGGAAGCCGACGACGCTCCCGGTCTCGCGCTTGTGGTCCTTCGCGGCGACGGGGTCGATCCCGTCCTCGTCGTAGATACCACCCGAGGAGTCAGAGACGGAGACGACGGTGGCGCCCATCTCGTCGGCGAGTTTGGCAGTGATCCAGCCGGCGTTCCCGTAGCCCTGGACGGCGACGGTGGCGTCGGCGATGTCGCGGCCGAGGTACTCGAAGGCCTCGCGGGCCGCCAGGACGGTCGAGCGACCCGTCGCCTCGACGCGACCTTCGCTTCCACCGCTGTCGATGTCCTTGCCGGTGATGACGCCCGGCTCGGTGGTGTTCTCGAGGGTCTCGTACGTGTCCTTGATCCAGTTCATCTCCCGCTGGCCGGTGTTGACGTCCGGGGCGGGGATGTCCTTGTCCTCGCCGATGAGCGGCCGCAGTTCGACGGCGAAGGCCCGGGTGATGCGTTCGAGTTCCTCCTCGCTGTAGTCGCTGGGATCGATCGAGATGCCGCCCTTGCCGCCGCCGTAGGGAATGCCGACAGTCGCGCACTTGTAGACCATCCAGCCGGAGAGCGCCTTGACCTCGTCGCGGTCGACGCCCGGGTGGTAGCGGATGCCGCCCTTGTACGGCCCGCGATCCCCGTTGAACTCCGAACGGTAGGCGCGGAGGGTGTCGAGGCTCCCGTCGTCGAGTTCGACCGTGAGGTTCGTCTCGAGGATCCGCTCGGGGTTCTTGAGGCGCGTGATCAGCCCGTCGGACACGTCGAGGTGGGCTGCCGCGTCGTCGATCTGTTCTTGCAGGCTCTCGAACGGATTGACGTCGTCCGACATACCCGTTGGGTCGCATAACAGATTGATAAGTGTGCCGAACTTGTAGTCAATTGTCCCAAAATAGCGGGCAGTCGGCCCTAATTGCTGGACATTCATTACCTAATATCGTATAAGGAGTTTAATTGCGGTGGGTTCAGGCCTGCTCTGGACGGCCGTTCGCCGAGAATCCGGAATAGAGCGCCTGATGCTGTGCTACGGCTACTGCCCTCGGAGAATCAGGATCTGCACGTACGTTCAAATCGCAGCGACGCACGACGCGGCCCGACCAAAATCTGTACGAACGGTCACTCCTCGGTGGCGGCCCCGACGGAATCGAACCCTGCTGCGCGAGCGCGCTCGGCGATCCGCTCGGCGCGCGCCAGCAACGGTGCGTCGATCATCTCTCCATCGACGGCGAACGCCCCTCGATCCCCCGCTTCTTCACGCGCGGCGAGCACGCGATCCGCCCAGTCCCGCTGGGTTTCGTCCGGCGTGAACGCCTCGTTGATCGGTCCGACCTGTGCGGGATGGATGGCGAGTTTGCCGTCGAAGCCGAGTCGGACTGCATCGGCCGCATCGTCCCGAAGGCCGGCTTCGTCCTCGAAGTCGGTCCAGAGCGTGTCGATCGCGTCGACGCCGGCTGCGGCCGCGGCGGTCACGACCCGTTGTCGAGCGTACCTGCTCTCTGTTCGGTCTGCACTCGGCGAGGCGCCGACGTCGGCGGCGAGGTCCTCGGTTCCGAGGACGAGTCCAGTGGTTCCGCCCGCACTGGCGATCCCCGGGGCCTCCTGCACGCCAGCGGCCGTCTCGACGAGTGCCAGTATCGATCGTGGGAGGCCGTGCGTCCGGAGCAGTCCGCCGAGCCGCCGGACGTCGCCGGCGTCGCTCGTCTTCGGGAGCACGATCCCGTCGATCGCGTCGGCTGCCGCTGCAATCTCCCGAAGGTCCTCGCGGACCGCGCCCTGTCCGTTCGGTCCACTACCACGCTCGAATTCGATCGGATTCACGCGCACGAAGCACTCGGCGTCGGGAGCGAACGCGTCGTCCGCGAGCACCGATCGCACGGTTTCCCGCGCTTCGGACTTGCGCGCGGGTGCGACGCCGTCCTCGAGGTCGAAGACGAGGGCGTCGGCGTCGCTGTCTGCCGCACCGACGAGCATCTCGCGGCGATCCCCTGGGGTAAAGAGCACGCTCCGCCGTGGCATGTCGGGGGAATCGTCAGCGAGAACCGTAAGTCCCCTCCCCGCTGGGTCGGGCCTCGTCGCGCGATCAGTCGGGGAGCGTTAGTTCGCGCCGGTTCGTGCGAACTCGAGCAGCCGGTCGGCTCCGACGACGCCGTCGGCGAGCGTCCCGGCCGGTTCGCCCTCCTCGAAGCGGACGAAACTCGGCGTGCTTCGGATGCCGTACTCGGAGAGCGCGGAGAAGTCCTCGCCGGGGTCGACCATCGCGACGACGCCCTCGTACTCGCGGGCGACGCCGCCGAGGATCGGCTCCTGTGCGTCACAGGCCGGACAGCTCCGGGAGTAGAACTCCGCGAGGACTGCAGGCTCCGCTTCGACGAGCTCCTCGAGCTCCGGGACGGTCACGCGTCGTGGTTTCGTGGTGGTAGTCATACAAATCGGTACGCACTGGGGCCTCTTGGGTCCGTCGCGAGCCTGGGTGACACGGTGTACTTCGACATGGCCCTCGCTGCGAGCGGACCCGAACCGGCGGCGGACTCCCGTCTCGGCACCGTAGACGTGGCTCCCCGTCCACCGGAATCACTTTCCCGGATCCGGTCGACGCCTCGACCATGCCCGGGCGCTACTTCGAGGAGTTCGACGTCGGCGAGACGATCCGGCACGACAAGCGCCGCACGATCAGCGAGTCCGACAACCAGCGCTTCTGCGACATGACGATGAACCAGCAGCCCCTCCACCTCGACGCCGACTTCGCCGCGGACACGCAGTTCGGCGACCGCCTCGTGAACGGCCTCTACACCCTCTCGCTGGCCGTCGGTCTCACGATCCCCGAGACGACGGACGGGACGATCGTCGCGAACCTCTCCTACGACGACGTCGAGCACCCGGCGCCGGTCTTCCACGGCGACACGATCCGCGCCCAGTCGACGGTTACCGACGCTCGCGAGACCAGCGACGGCGAGCGGGGCATCGTGACGATGCACGTAGAGGCGTTCGTGGTCGATCCGGTGCGGGACGAGGCCACTGCCGACGCGAAGCGGCCGGTTCGCGATCCGAACGACGACGGCGAGGTGCTGGTCTGTTCCTTCGAGCGGACCGTGCTCTCCCAGAAACGGCCCGACGATCCGGACTGACGCAGTTCACGGGCGCCGAAAGAGTCCCGAATCGAGCGCAAGCGATTAGGCGGAGCGCACGGACTGTTCGCCAATGACGCAGCCGCCGTCCTCGGGGACCGGTCACTCCGGCGACGCGTCGGTCGACGGCGACTCGCTCGGTGGCGATTCGACCCGCGGCGCCTCCAGCGGCGACGAGTCGTTCACCGACACCGCACGCGATCGTCTCGCGGGGAGCGGTGTTCTCGACGACCTCCGGGACGACGACGGCGAGATCGCCCTGGGCCGTCGGGAGGCGCTGGCCTACGCGGGCGGCGCCGGGGTGGGTCTGGGCGGCTGGAAAGCACTGCACAACGTCGTGCTCGGATACGGCGTCCTCGCTGGAACGAACGTCCGCGACCAGGACACCGCCGCCCTCGTCGACCAGCACTTCGAGGTCCGCTCCGGGGTGACGGCCGTGAGTGGGTACGAGGTCTGGTCCGACGGGGATTCCGTCGGGGTGTACACCGACGGTGAGCGACTCGATGGGGTCACGATCGACGACGATGCCGGCACAGCCGAGCGGATCGACGCTACGTACGGTCTCGACGGATCGCCGGTGGCGCAGCTACAGGCCGACATGCGAGCGCTCGCCGATAACGAGGTGTCCTACGAGTTCTTCCAGACGGACGAGTTCCTCGAGCGCGTCACGAGTGCTGCAGCGCGGCCGTTCACCGTCGACGCTCTCCGTGGCCCCGTCTTCGACAGCCCCGACGCCGAGTTCGTCGGGGAGTTCGCCGACGTGGATCCTCGCGACGCCGGCGGTCTCGTCCAGGGCCTCAAGGACGGCTTCCGTGAGTACAGCTACTACGACGTTCCCCGGTACGCCGCGGGCTCCGTCGAGGACAATATCCTGCTCGGCGCCGTCGACCTCCGCAAATTCTTCGAGTCGCCGACTGACTTCCACGCGCTCGCCAACGGCGAGAACTCGGGGCTCTTCTGTACGGAACTGGTCAACCGTTCGATCGAGGCGTTCCACACCGTCCCGGCGACGGAGCAATCGCCACCGATCGTTGCCGGGTGCGTCTACGACGAGCGGCACAAACACTCCTACACCGTCCTCGCGAGCGCGATCCGTGACGACGACCAACTCGTGATCCCCGCGACCTTCGTCGACTACACGCACTCGACGCTCTACGACGACCTCCACCTCCGCTGGCTACTGGGCGAGGGCGTCGAGGCCTACAACGACCGGCACCGCGTGACCGAAATCTTCTGGAACAGCTACGCGTCGGTGTAACGGCCGGACGCGAGCAGGGACCCGCTGTTCCGTCCGTCGCGTCGGTGATTCCATCGTCTCATCGGAGAAACGCCTATACGCATCAACGTGTCATACTCACGCATGGTAGTCCAAACGGAGCGCGACGACATGACGTGGTACGAGTGTGAGAAGTGTGGACTGCTGTTCGACGACCGGAGCGACGCGAAACAACACGAGGGCAACTGCGACTCCGAGGACCCTTCCTACATCCAGTAAGGTCGTCGTTCCTTCCGCTCGCACCGTCCGACGCCGGCCCGTCTGCGACCCGTCCGGTCGTCGCTCGTCCGCTCCTGTTGACCCGTCCTCCCGGTTGCTTCCGGGTTAGATCCGCTCGCGATGCTCGGCAGCCAGTTCCTCCGCTCGTTCGAGTGACGGGGTCGGCTCCCAGCGGACCTGCTCGCCGGCGCCGTAGGCCAGTGCCTCTTTGAGTTCGTCCTTGAGCACCCCGGCGCCGACCTCGAGGACCTCCCCGTCGGCGTCGCCCACTTCGTAGACGCCGTAGCGCTCGGGTGCCTTACCGACCGTCGTGCGGGTGAGGTCGTTCCAGGCTTTGCGCAGGGGCATGAGTTACGGTTCGGTCGCGTCGCCCGGCTCCTCGGTGGACTCGTCCTCCTCCGGCGAAACGATCTCGTAGGATTGCTCGGCCATCTCGTCCTCCGCGAACACGAAGATTCGCCCTCGTGCGACCTCGGGTTCGCCCTCGATCACGATGGCGTGTCCGTCGGCGCGGGCAGTCACGCCGGGGAACAGTTCAGTCTCTTCGCCGGGTTCGACGAACACGCGGCCGACGCCGGTCTCTTCGAGGATGTCGTCGTGCGTCGAGCGATCGTTGACGTACGTCAGCACGCCCTCGCTGTCGGTCGGATCGGTGACGAGCACCTGCACGAGCACGCCGGGGCGAGTGCGGACCGACCCCTCGCGTTTCTGCGGAACGCCGCGATAGAAGGCCTCCCGCTCGTCGAGGTACTCGACGACGACGCCCTCTTCCCGGAGCTCGACGGGGAGGGTCGCAGGGGAGACTGTCGAACGATGGGACATGCGCGACGATTGGGCGTAGCGTGGGAAAAGCGCCGCGTTCGCGGCCGCCGTTGGCTCAGGAGCGTTCTCCGCTCGCGCCGCCACACCGTCAACGGTATGTAGTGGCATCCGGAGGGACGGATATGGACGGTCGGGCACGGGCACCGGGTGCAGGGACGGTGCTCAACGCACTGGCGACCGGGCGCGGATCGGCGTTCGCCATCGAGGCCTATACCACCGCCAGCGTCTCGCTCGATACGGAACTGGAGGTCGTGACGGGCGAGATCGCCGGGGCACCAGACGCGGACACGGCGTTAATCGAGCGCTGCGTCGAACTCGTCGTCGAGCGGTTCGGCGATGGCGAAGGCGGCGCGGTGCGGACCGAGAGTGACGTGCCGATGGCAGCCGGGCTGAAGTCCTCCAGCGCGGCGGCGAACGCGACGGTCCTCGCCACGCTCGACGCGCTCGGCGTCGCCGACGAGGATCCGACGCTCGTCGAAACGGGCGCCATCGATCGCGCCGACGCCTGTCGCATCGGCGTCCAGGCCGCACGCGACGTGGGCGTCACCGTCACTGGCGCGTTCGACGACGCCTCGGCGAGCATGCTGGGTGGCGTGACGGTGACGGACAACACCGAGGACGACCTGCTTGCCCGAGAGGAGCGCGACTGGGACGTGCTCGTCTACACGCCCGACGAGCAGGCCTTCACCGCCGACGCGGACGTCGATCGCTGCGAGCGGATCGCCGCGACGGCGGACCTCGTCGCCGAGCACGCTCTCGAGGGCGACTTCGCCCGGGCGATGACGGTCAACGGGTTCGCCTTCTCCGCGGCGCTCGAGTTCCCCACGGAGCCGATGATCGAGGCGCTGCCCCACGCCGAGGGCGTCTCGCTGTCGGGCACGGGCCCGAGCGTCGTTGCCGTCGGCGAGCGAACGGAACTCGAGGCCGTCGAGGCGATCTGGCAAGAACGGCCGGGGACGACGCGACTGACGACCACGCAGATCGAGGGTGCAACCATCCAATGACAGAGCACTCGAGGACGGACGACGCGAATGGTGAACAGACCGAACCGATCGAGCGACTGCTCGCAGATGAGGGTGAGTCGAGCGGTGCGAGGCCATCCTCGCCGCAACTTCGATCCGACGGCGGTGAACACGAGGGCATGCAGGACATGTCCCTCGACGAACTTCGCGAAGAGATCGAGTCGATCGATCGCGAACTCGTCGAGCTGATCGCCCGGCGGACGTACGTCGCGGACTCGGTCGCGGCGGTCAAGGACGAGCAGGACCTGTCCACGACCGACGAGGAACAGGAACAGCGCGTCATGGATCGCGCTGGCAAGAACGCCGAGCAGTTCGACGTCGACGCCAACCTCGTGAAGGCAATCTTCCGGCTGCTGATCGAACTGAACAAGGTCGAGCAGCGGGAGAGTCGCTGACGATTTTCCCAATCTCCTCGGTCGAACCCACCAGCACCCAGCGATTCGTCCAGCATCCCGTGGGCGATCGCACGATTACACCGAGACGGCGCCGACGATGAACCCGACGAGCGGCCCGGCGACCAGCAGGTGGTACAGGACGAGCAGTCCCTGTCCCGTGGCAGTAATACCCGACGGTGGTGCCAGAAAAACGGGGAGGAGCATGACGGCGAACACAGCTACCTCGACGGCGACGAAGTTCCGCACTGGCCGGTTCGTGAATCTGACCATCGCTGCGTAGGCGATCGCAGCACCGACGCCGGCCACGACCGTGGCGCCGATCAGCGGAGCGGCTTGGAACGGTGACGTGGAGCCGGACGCACCGAGTTCGACGCCGAGTGCGTCGACGATGGCCTGGACCACCAGTGCGAGGATCGCAACGCCAGCAGCCGCTGTCGTCCGTCGCGCGAGCGAAGCGCCCGAGTTCGGGACGGGATACCGTGCTTCTGTATGCTCCATCGAGTTAGCATACTATGCGGGTGTGACACGTAACAGTGGTCGAAGGTAACGGTAGTCGAAGGTCGAGTATCAGGAAGAGTCGGTTGCTCCTCGGTTGGGATCGCCAACCGACACACCACCGATGCGCCGGTCAGTGCTGGTGGTCGTGGTCGCCGTTCTCGCCGTGATCGTGGGCCTCACCAGCATCGTGCACGTGCTCGTGGGGATGGGGATGCTCGTGCTCGGCGCCGTCGGGGATGACCATCACTTTCACGCGCCTGACGGCGTCGAAGTCCCTGAGTTCGTTGGTGAGTCCGTGGATTCGGTCGGCGTCGCCCCGGCAGAAGAGTGACTCCAGACAGAGGTCGCCCTGGTGGGTGTGGCTGGTGTTGATGATGACGTCCTGGAACTGGTGCTGGACGCCGTGTAGCTCCTGGATGACGTCGTGGTGGCGGTAGTCGAACCCGACGAGCGCGACGAGTTCGTCCTCCACGTCCTCCAGCCGGGTGTGAGCCTCCACGTACTCGAGCATCGCCTCACGGACGGCCCGTGAGCGGTTCTCGATGCCCTGGGCCTGCCAGACCTCGTCGAACTCGGCGAGCAGGTCGTCGGGAACGTTCAGACTCGTTCGCACGCTCGCACCCTCGTACCGCGCGACCAAGAGCCTGCGGTATGACGATGTCCCTGCTGAGGTCATAACAATCGCTATAGGGCGAGTCGACGACGCCGATACCACGGTCGATGATTCACGTCGATGCACCTGGGGTGCTCGCGGGCGCGATCGTGCTGGGTCTGGTCCACGGCGTCGAACCGGGTCACGGCTGGCCGGTCGCCGCCGCGTACGCGATGGACCGATCGAACACCTGGGGCGCGGGGCTCGCGGCGAGTCTCCTGCTCGGCGTCGGGCACCTGATCAGCTCGATCGCGGTGGTCGTCGCGTACTTCTTCGCGATCGCCTACTTCGATCTCACCAGCCTCGACGAGCCGATCGTCGTCGCTGGCGTCCAGGTCGGCGGCCCGCTCGGGATCGTCGCCGGCATCCTCCTGATCGGACTTGGAATCCGGGAGTATTACGGCGGCGGACACGGTCACGCACACGGATCTTCGGAGCCACACGACGAGCACTCCCACGGCGGCGGTCACTCACGAGGGAACGCTCACGCCCACGATTCGGGTCACTCCCACGGTGACGACCACTCCCACCAGCATGGGCAAGCCCACGAGGACGATCATGTCCACGAGCATGGACACGCTCACGCGGACGATCACTCCCATGACCATCACGAAGACGGGGATCCCTCGGGCGTGCTCGGGCGCCTCCGCGGCGCGCTGCCGATCGGTGGCGGCGGGCACGAGCACCTAGACGAATCCACCGCCCATGACAGGGGACTCATGGGCATCGCGTGGGTCGCGTTCGTCCTCGGGTTCGCTCACGAGGAGGAGTTCGAGATCATCGCGCTCTGTACCGGGTCCGCGCACTGTCTGGAACTCATGCTCGCCTACGCGCTCACGGTCATTTTCGGCATCGTCGCGCTGACGATGGCGCTCCTCGCGGGCTATCAGCACTTTGAGGACCGCGTCGAGACGATTACACCCTATCTCCCGGCCTTCTCGGCGATCGTGCTCGTCGTTATGGGCCTCGGGTTCCTTCTGGGGCTGCTGTAGGCACCCCAGCCAGGCCGCTCCCCCGACGAGCGTCACTCTGGCTGGCTACCGCCCGTGGCTGACTCGTTGCTGGGGCCGCCCGACGGCGCCGTCTCCTCGACTGGCTCGATCGGCGCGTCCCGGAACCGATCCTCCGGCCGATCCGCTCGCTCGGCGAGGTCGTCCAGCAGGCGGCTGGCGATCGTCTCCCTGAGCTCGGCGGCGACCTCGCGATCGACGTCCAGCGCTTTGCTGTCGTCGCTGACGAGACTCCGGGACCCGGCGACGTCGACGTGTAGCGTCGCGAGTGCACGACGACGCTGAAAGATCGTCTGCGTATCTGCGACGGTCTGCACGCGGTGATACGGCACGATCTTCGTCGTGCGACTCCAGAACCCGTTGCGCGTGACGACGTGGTCGTCGGTCAGCGCGTAGCCGAGGTTGCGCCACTTGAGGTGAGCGGCGACGGGCACGAACGGCGCGGCGAGCAGGACGAGCCACCACTGGCCGCCCCACCAGCCCGCGGCCACCGCACCGTAGCTCACGGCAGTCAGGATGCCCAGGACGATCGAATAGCGGGCGACGTAGCGCGTTCGCGCCCGCTTCGGCGGCCGTTCGAACGTCGGCAACTCGACGGGTTCGATCGATTCGGCGAGGTCGACGACCCGATCGCGGCGAGCGATCGGGATCGCTGCCTCGCTTCCGCCTTCCTGGCCCGGCGAGAAGCCAGCGGTCTCGGCAGTCAGGGAGGCGTAACCGAATCGGCGGGCGAGGACGTTCTCGGTGATCGTGACTGCCTGGACCTTCGGGAGGGGGATCGTCCCGGAGAACCGCTGGAGGAGCCCGCGCTCGTAGCGGAGTTCGTCGCCGATCTCGTAGAGTCTGAACCCGTAGTAGTTCGTCACGGCGTAGGCCGCGCTCACGACCGCCGTCGCGAGGTAGATCGCGAGCACGATGGCGGGAAGGACGAGTACCGCGACACCCGCCGAGCCGCCGAGCAACTCGCCGATCTCGGAGAGGAAGGGCGTGAGCGCGAAGAACACGAGCGGCAAGATCCGGGAGTCCAGCGAGACGATGCCGAGGACGACCAGTTCCCGCGACGTCATCTCGAAGAGGAGTTCCCGTCGATCGGCGGGCCTAGCCTCGGCCTCCGCAACGCTCGCCTGGGTTCCGGTTTCCGCCGCTCGTTGCTCGCGACTGTGCTGCTTCCGCTCGCTGAGTTCGTCCTGCAGGCGGTCGGCCTCGGCCTTCCCGACGAACTGCAGGTGGGCTTCCGATTGGCTCCCACCAGCAGTTTCGACCCGCACCTCAGCGAGTCCAAGTGCTCGCTGCACGATCGTCCGCTCGATCGAGACGTTCTGAATGCGGCCGTAGGGGATCTCGCGGGACCGGCGGGAGAGTACGCCGGCGTCGATGTCCAGGGTGTTATCGGTCAGCGTGTACTCGAAGCGTCGGTAGTAGGCGTACTGCCAGCCGACGATCGCGACCAGTCCCAGGATGATCAGGACGCCCGTGACTGCGACGGCGAGCGCGCCGTCGAGGAACTGCGGAATCCCGAAGAACGCGAAGATGAGGACGACGATCAGGTTCCCGACGGTCCTGGCCGCCCGGTAGGGGACCGAGAGCGGGTGAAGCTTCATACGGCGGTGTCGTCCTCCGCAGCGATCGCGAGCTGTTTGAGCCGGCGCTGGTGCTCGTCGGCACGATCGGCTTCGATGCCGGGAATCGTCACGTCGGCGCCCCGGGAGCCGGCAGTGTACACCACGAGCGTCGAGAGCCCTGCCACCCGATCGACCGGACCGCGGGCGGTGTCGACGTGCTGGATCCGAACGAACGGGACGACGGTTCGGACGCGAGTCAGGACGCCCCGTTCGAGGTAGATCGCGTCCTCACGGAACTCGTACTGCCAGGCGCGGTAGCGGAAGATCGCGTGGGTGACGGAGAGGACGAGGATCACCGCGGCGAGACCGGCTGGCGCGAGCAGGGTGACCTCCAGCCACTGCCAGGTCGCTCCGACGGCAATCGCACCGAGGAACAGTGACCAGCCCAGCGCCCTGACGATCCAGATCGTCCGGATGCGCGGATGGAGCGACCGTTCGGGGACGGTCAACTCGGCAGGATCGATCTCGCCTGCGTCCGGTGCGTCGTCGGGCGCTTCAGGTGTGTCGTCAGTTGCGCCCGACGTGTCGCCGGCCACATCATCGGCAGCACGCTCCGTGGGAGTCACCGGTTCGTCCTCGGCGCCGTCTGGCGCGGCGGTGTCGGCGTCGGGACTGGTCGATCCGTCCGTCTCCTCTACCCCGTCGATTTCCGGCGGGTCGTCCGCCGGATCCGGATCGTCACCGGAGGCTCCTCGCATACGTCCACTCGTCGGCACCGGACGGTGAAAAAGGGCGGCGTCGCGTCGCAGGGCCTGCTACGGGGAGATCGTCTCGACTACAGTTCGATCCACTGGCTGTCGACGTTCTTGTCGAGCAGTCGCCAGCGGTGCTGGGCGCCCGCCCCCGTCGTTCGGACCTCGACGACGGCGTCGAACAGTGGTTCGAGTAGCTTGATGTGGTCGTCGTCGGGTGCGAGCCGGAGGTGGAAGTGCCCCATGCCGTTGACGTCACGGACGCGTGCCGTCACGACGTGCACCAGCCGAAACACCGTCTCGGGGTCGTGCTCGGCGAACAGTGGGCCGAGAGCGTCGAGGCAGACTCGGAACTCGGCGGGTTCGGGCCCCTCGCCGGCGGTGACGGCGTCGATCTTGTCGGCGACGGCCTGCCCGAGCGGCCCCAGCAGGTCGCTGTCGACGATCGTCGCGTCGCGCTCCTCGCCTGGATCGCCGTAGGTAATCAGGTGCGTCTCGCCATCGGCGTCGGTTGGCGGGAGCCAGCCACAGGTCCCGCCGGGCGTCGTTCTGACGACGAGTCTGGTGCGTGGTGCGTCCGTTCCGAGGAGTCGCTGACAAACGCGCTCGTGGGCGGTCCGGTCCTCCGCACCGACGACCACGACGTTCGATCCGTTGCGTTTGAGCGTCGCGAGCGCCTCCGAAAACGCCGAGCCGTCCTGTGTGCCGCCGGCCTGCTCGGACCGCATTCTTACATAAATCTCTGTGCAGGATCCAATAAGCATTGTGGCCAAATTTCTATTGACACGTTCACAGAAAAAGCAAGCAAGCGACAGGGTGGCTGTCGTTCGTGTCGGATCGTCAGCGCTCGGGCTGGCGACCGTGCTTCGGTACCACCTGGCGATCAGAGACGCTTCGAGACGTAGGGGCCGTCCTGGCGATAGCCGAGTTGCTCGCGGTAGTACTCGCGTGCGCCGATGCCGGCAATGACGGCCAGCTTCTCGTAGCCGCGCTCCCGCGCGATGGACTCGGCGCGCTCGACGAGGCGCCGACCGTGCCCCTGGTGCTGGAAGCCAGCGTCGGCCTCGTCCGCCTGCGCGGCATCGTCCTCGGTGCCTCCGGGCTCGCCGATGCCGAGTTCGCTCCCGTACACGTGGAGCTCCCGAATGATGGCCGCGTCCTGTAGCTCGCGACGGATCGGATCGCCCGGTTCGCGGAGCCGGCAGAAGCCGATCAGGAGGTCGCGATCGAAGTCCTCGATGGAGCAGAAGTGCTCGGTCCCGCCTGCGACCTCGTAGGTGTCGACGCGAAGCTCTGGGGATTCCGGCACCTCGTCGTTCATCCCGACCTCGCGACAGCGGATGCAGTCGCAGGTCCAGCCGTGCTCGTCCATCCGCTGTCGTGCGAGCTGGCGCAGGTTCGACTTCCAGACGCCGCCCTCGATGATCGTCGCCGGGATGTCGCGCTGGACCCGCTGGAGGCGGGTGTACCGGGGCAGCATCGACTTGATCTCCGCGACGAGTTCGGCGGCCTCGTCGTTCCCGAGGGGCTCGAACTCGCCGCGACGGAACATGTCGTACGTGACGGTGTCCTCGACGATCAGCGTCGGGTAGATCTTGAGGTAGTCCGGGCGCCACTCCGGCCGCTCGACGAGTCGGCGGAAGTCCTCCAGTACCATCTCCTTGGATGCACCGGGCTGCCCCGGCATCATGTGGAAGCCGACCTTGAACCCGGCGTCGCGTAGCCGCCGGTTCGCCGACACCGCGGCCTCCATGCCGTGCCCGCGGTGCATCTCGCGGTTGATCCGCTCGAAGGTGGTCTGCACCCCGACCTCGACCTTCGTGCCGCCGAGACGGAGCATCCGGTTCACCTGCTCGGGGTCACACCAGTCGGGCTTCGTCTCGAACGTGATTCCGATCGCGCGAACGTCGCCAGTCTCGTTCCGGGCGATCACGTCCTCCGTGTAGTGGTACTCGCCGGGAGTCCGGGCGACCGAGCGGTCGCGTGCAGCCGGCCGTTCGGGCGCGAAGCTCTCGTCCTCGGCGGGATTCGGCTCGGCGTCGGGATCGAAGTCGTTCATCGCCCGCAGCGCCTCCTTCACGAACCACTCCTGATAGTCGTGGCTCCGCGCGGTCATCGTTCCGCCCATGAGGATCAACTCGACCTTGTCCACGGGGTGACCGATCTCCCGAAGCTGGTTGAGCCGGAGCGTGACCTGGCCGTAGGGATCGTAGTCGTTCTGCTCGCCGCGCGCCGCGGCGGGCTCCAACCCGGTGTAGCTCTGAGACGACTCGAACTCCGAGTCAGGGCCGCCTGGGCAGTAGAGGCACTTCCCGTGTGGGCAGGGCGCCGGACTGGTCATGATCGCGACCGGCGAAACGCCGGACGCCGTCCGGACGGGCTTGCGGTGCAGCACTTCGGCCAGTTCGTCCCGACGGCCGTCGGGCGCCCGGTCGAGCAGCTCCGTGTGCTTGGGCACCTTCGAGGCGGAGTACTTCGAGCAGACCTCGAGTTTAGCAGACTCGACGTCGTCCCGCTCGAGTTCCCCGGCGAGGACTCTCTCGACCAGTTCCTCACAGGCCTGCTCGAAGCCGTCGCCGGTGCTCATCGGCTGAAGGATCGGGGAGGGCGCGGATTAAGGGTGACGCTACGGAGCACCGCCACCCGGAGCACCCGATTCCATCTCGTCCGCAATCGATCGGGGCCCACGCCTCGCTGGGGCGGGACACCGCCGAATTCCGGCCGATATCGGGCTCGGGGCAACCAACGGTTTAACGATCGGGTTCGTACCGCCGTCCATCGGCCAGCCATGGCGATAGAGAATCAACCGGGCGTCCGTGCCCTCATTCGCCGGACGCTCGACGCCCCAGCGGACGCTCGCGAGGCCGTTCCGGCGCTCGTGGACGCGCTCGACCACGACGATCCGGTGGTCCGCGCCGGCGTCGCCTGGGCGATCTGCGCCGTGGCAACAGCCCATCCAGCGGACGCGCCGGTGATCGTCCGCCGACTCGACGGTCGCCACGGCCACACCGCGGCGATGGCCGCGAACTGGATCCGCCGAGAGCTAGACGTCGACGCCGGGGCTTCGACCGCCTCGAGCCCTGCTCCCCCCTCGTCCAGCGCAGACGACTCCGCCGACGACCCGGCCGACTCCGCCGACGAATCGCCGTCCACCCAGCTTTCAGGACGCTCGGAGTCCGGGGCGGACGCTGACGACGACGTAGACCGACAGCGCGACGAAGAGTCGAGCGACGACCCGACCGATTCGGGCGATCCGATCCGCGAACGACCGGACGAGGTGGTCCAGAACGGCCAGTTCACCATCGAACTCGCACGGACCGACCTCGACGCCCTCGAGATCGTCGAGCCAGTCGAGTCCGATCGTCACTCCTGGACGTATGCCGGCATGGCTGGCATCGACGCGGAACGCCACGCCGTACTCGTGCGGACCTACCGGTCGCCTCTGGGCGCACGCCACTCGACGTTTTCCGGCGCCTTCGAGGACGTGCTCGCTGACTGGGACGGCGTCGACGATCACGAGAACGTCCTGACAGTCCACGACTTTGGCCGCCGACCACACCCCTGGATCGTTACCGGATATGCGCCGCGTACGCTCAGATCGGTCGGTCGCCTCCCGGTCCAGGCGGCGCTCCGGGTTGGCCTCGACGCGGCGAAGGGTCTCGCTCACGCCCACGAGAAGGGCATCACCCACCGGACGCTCGATCCTCGCAGCATCGCGCTCGATAGCGAGCAGGGCCGCCCGGTCGGCAAACTCGCGAACTTCGGGATCGTCGACGCGTTCCAGGCCGTGGACGGCCCGCTCCCGCTCGATTCCAGGTTCGCCGCACCGGAGCTGTTCGACTCGTCTCACGGTGCAGTCGACTGGCTCACCGACGTCTATCAGCTCGGAGCCGTGCTCTACACGGCCTTCGCCGGCCGACCACCGTATCGAGAATCCCTCGTCTCCCATGGTGGTCCGGCCGGCCTCTCCTACGAGCCGCCCTCAAGCGTCGTCGAGGACGTCCCCGTCGCAGCCGATCGGATCGTCGCCAAGGCGATGGCGACCCACAAGATCGCTCGCTACGAGAGCGCCGACGAGTTCGCCCGCGACCTGCAGAGCGCACTCTCGGAGGTCGAGGACGGGACATGACGGTCCTGGAGGGCGTACGATGATCGCCCCGGCCAGTTTCCAGCCGATCCAGCACGCCGGCCAGCCGCTGCTCGCTCCACTGCAAACCAGCCCAGCACCTGACGTAGGCACTGCCGTCGTCTCGATCGTCGGTGCCGCGATGCTAACGCTGCTCTCCCTCCGCCTCACGTTTCTCGCCGTCCGAACGCGTACCAGCGTCGCGCGTCCCCAGGCGGCGCTGTGGGAGTACTTCGGCTTCGCGGGCGTCGTCGGGGTGCTCTACGGTAGCTTCACACTGCTGCAGCACTGGCTCGACGTCCGCCTCGATTTCCTGAATGGACTCCTGCTCGCTTTCACTGTACTCTTCGCGTTGGCGATGCGGGAGGCATACTTCAACACGACGCTCGCGAACGCCGAACTCGATCGCCTCGGTGAGTACAGACTTCGCCGTGCGCTCGAGATTGGGTTCGTGGCGATCGTGCTCGTGATCTCGGTCGGGCCGCTCGTTCGTCGGAGTCGCATCTTCACGGTCCTCACCGCGGCAGCGGGCTTCACCGTCGTCGGATACGGGCTCTACTTCCAGTTCAGACGAAGTCGGACGCCTGCCACGCGCGGGACTCTCATCGACACGCTCCTCCGCCAGACCGTCCCCGTCCTCGTCTTCGCTGGCGGCGCACTCGTGGCACCGGCTCTCGCGCTGGGCGTCGCCTCTCCGACCGTCGCGAGCGCCGTCGCCGCCGTCTTCGTCGTGGTCACCGCGGCGTCGCTCATGACGGTCACGATCAAACTGAGCCAGCACCTCTCCTCGCGGCGCTGAGGCTGTTGGATTCGAGATCGGGAAGCGGTCGTGATCAGGAACGAAACGAAAAACGCGCCGCGTTCAGGCCTCGATCGAACTCGCCAGCACGCCCACGACTGCCTCGATGGCTGCGTCGCGGTCGCCCGGGAGGTACTCGATGTGGCCGTCGGCCCCGCCGACCGCTTCGATGGCGGGCGCGGAGTCGTCGGCAGCGGATGCGATTTCGCGGACGTCGACGGACTCGGTCGACCGGACGAGCAGTTCGTCCTCGCCAGCCCCGATCGTGACGACGGCGCCGGCCGCCGCGTCCCGTTCACGACGATGGAGTTCGTCGACGAGGAGCGCCGTCGGCGGGAAGTCGAAACGGTGCGTGAACGCGTCTGTGTCGAGCACGGCGAAGCGGACGCCGCCGGTCTCGCGCACGACCAGGTTGTCCCGGGCGGTCGCGACCTCGGTGTCGAGCTTCTCCCGGAACTGGCCGGCGACGTGCTCGGCGAGGTCGATCGCCCCGTCGAACAGCAGGTCGGCGACGAGTTCGCGCTTGTCGTTGTATCGCTGGTAGTGGGCTTCGAGCGCGAGCGCCTCGCGGATCGCGCGAAGCTCCTCGTGCGTGTAGCCTGCGTCCGTCGCTGCCGCGCTGTAGGCTTCTGGCACGTCCTCCCAGTAGCCGACGGCAGGAACGTGAGCGAGGTCCTGGGTGGCCGCAGGGCCGACAGTCGCACCGAGTGCTGCGCCGAGGGCAGCGTTCGAGAGGTCGACGTCGACGCCAGCGAGGTGAGGATTGACCACGACGTCGCCGACGCGCTCGACGCCCTCGTCGGGCTGGGCGCTGTCGAGCACGATCCGGTCGACGCCGTACACGTCGAGGAGTTCGACGGCTTCCTGGGCTTCGACGGAACTCCCGACGCCTACGAGCACGATGAGGGGTAGCTGCTCGCCGTGGCGCTCGCGGTCCTGGAGCATCCGAGTCAGGTCCGAGGTCGCTGCGTCCATCCCGTAGAGGGGGTCGTCGAGCGGACGTCGGTGGACGACGTGGTAATCTGGCTCGGCGCCGCCGGCATCGGTCCGGGCCCGGGCGAAGGCGCCTCGCTCGATCGCAGCGCCCGCGGCGTACCCGTCCGCAGTTGCGGGGTGTCGGAGTACGACGGGCCGTTCTTCGGCGAGGGCCTGGCGGACCGCGGTCGCGGCCTCGACGATGCCGTCCGCGAGCGGAGCGGCGGGATCGTCGTCCGCGACGAACTGCGCGTCGTCGGGGCGAACGGCGTCTGCCATCGCGGCGGCGACGCGCTCGGTGATCGCGGACGCCTCGTCGTCGACGAGTGTTTCCAGCGTTTCCGTCTCGACCTGAATATCGCCCCTGCGGCGCTCGACGGTGCCGTCGATCCGAACGACGTCCCCGACGTCGACTTCCGGGTAGGCGCGAACGCCCGCGCCATCGAATGCAGCGCAGTCGACGGTACCGGCGCCGTCCCGGAGTTCGATGATCGTCGGGCCACCCGTCTGGTGGATGCTCGTCACCTCGCCCTCGAGACGAACGAACTCGCCGACGGCGTCTTCGAGGTCACCGACGTCCATCGATTCGGGCTCGGCGGACGCGTCAGAACTGGTCGCCGATGTAGCACTGGTCGCTGCGGAAGTCGTCGCGGTGGCGCCGTCGCCACCGCTGCTGGTGGTCTCGGCGGTCACAGCGGCGTCAGATTGCTCGGTGTCGGTTACAGACTCGGTGTCGCTGGCGGGTTCGGCGACGCTCGATGACTGCTCGTCGTCTTCGCTCCCGTCAGCACCGCCGCTCGAGGCGTCCCGAGCGGGCGACGGCGTCTTGCCGCCGTCGCTCTGGCGCTGACGGACGTCTTCATTTCCCGACGACTCGCCCCCACTCGTCGCTGCGTCTGGACCAGCGTTCGAGTCCTCTGCTGACTCGTGTCGTCGTTCGCCATCGGGGCTGTCGACGAGAAGGCCGCGGAACTCGCGCTCGTCCTGTCGGATCGACCAGGCGAGGTCGACGTTGCCGTTGTCACGGACGCCCGTGACCTGGACGAAAACCTCGTCGCCGGGCTCCCAGGAGAGGCTCTCGAGGCGCTGGTCGAGTTCGCTCTGGTGGAGGAGGCCGGTGACGGAGTCGCCGATGTCTACGAACACGCCGAAGTCGGCGTAGCCGTCGACGGTGCCTCTGTAATATCGGTTCGGGGTCAGCTCGTTGGGGGAGGTTCCCTCGAAGACGAAGCCGACGTCCTCCTGATGGACGTCACAGACCTCGCCATCGACGGTCGTCCCGCAGATGATGCAAGAACCCATTTGCAGAAGAGGAATCACCCTGGCCTAAAACGGTTGTCGAAACGCTCGTGGGAGGAGCGGGCATTGCACAGTGCTATCGTGCTACAGTGGGGTAGTTCCGGGGACTGTGCTGACGGTCGTTGGAACCAGGCTACTCGGTGACGGCCGGTCGACGTGGTACCGACATCGCAGTGGTCGTCAATCCTGCCTCGTGCGTCACTGCTTCGTAGTCGTAGCACACCTGAGAATCGCCCAGGCCCGTCGAGCAGCTCGTAGCTCATCTGAGAGCACCCCGGGTCCTCGAGTAGCACGATCATTATCAGGTAGAAAAACCACTGTATCGATGATGATTGGGCCTCGGTGAGGCTCCCCGGAAACGGCCAGTATGTGCTTCCTATTGCAGTTAATCAGCTGATACGACTGGTTCTCAATCGATGAAATTCCGCGGATACCCTTATGTGGGACCTCCGGATTGTTGTGGTATGGCAACGACTGACAACTCGATCGATGGCATGACCGAGCACTGTGAAGCGTGTGATATGGACACGCTACACGAGGTCAACGTCCAGATCAAGACCGAGAGCACCACCTCCGAGAACGCGCACTACTCGCGCGAGCCCTACAGGGTCAAGGAGTGCCAGCAGTGCGGCGAGCGCTCGAGCCAGCGGATGAACAACGCGTAACGCCAGTCGTTTCTCGGGAACGCGATCCACCGAAGGGGACTACTCGATAGCGGCTTCAATCGCTTGTTGCAGATCCGCCTGGAGGTCCTCCACGTGCTCTAGCCCGACGGACAGACGGACTAATCCATCCCGGAGGCCCGCCTCGATCCGCTCCTCGCGTGGGATCGCAGCGTGGGTCATCGCGGCTGGCTGCTCGATCAGGCTCTCGACGCCGCCGAGGGACTCCGCGAGCGTGAACACCTCCGTCGCGGCGACCAGCTCCGACGTCTCGTCGAGACTCGCGTCGAACTCGACGGAGACCATCCCGCCGAAGTCGTCCATCTGCTCGGCGGCGATCTCGTGTCCTGGGTGGGAGTCCAGTCCAGGGTAGTAGACCTGGTCGGCTGCGTCGTGGTTTTCGAGCCACGAAGCAAGCTGTGCGGCGTTCTCGCAGTGGCGGTCCATCCGGACGGGGAGCGTCTTCGTCCCCCGAAGGACGAGGAAGCTCTCGAACGGCCCTGGGGTCCCGCCGGCCGCGTTCTGGACGAATCCGAACTGGTCGTCGAGGCCTTCGTCGTCGGTGACGATCGCACCGCCGACGACGTCCGAGTGACCGCCCAGGTACTTCGTCAGCGAGTGGCAGACGAGGTCGGCGCCGTGGTCGAGCGGACGCTGGAGGTAGGGCGTCGCGAACGTGTTGTCGACGGCACAGAGCGCGTCGTACTCGTCGGCGATTTCCGCAGCAGCCTCGATGGCGACGACGGAGAGTAGTGGGTTAGTCGGTGATTCGAGCCACAGGAGCTCCGTGTCGGGCGTCATTGCAGCCTCGAGGGCGTCGAGATCTGTCACGTCGACGAACTTCGTCTCGAGGTCGTGGCGGTCGTACACCTGGGTAAGCAGCCGGTGCGTCCCGCCGTACACGTCGTTGCCTGCGACCACCCGATCGCCCGCTTCGAGCGTGTGGAGGATCGCGTCGATCGCAGCCATCCCGGAGGCGAACGCCCTGCCGAACTCCCCGCCTTCGAGGCTCGCGAGGTTGGCCTCCAGTGCCGCGCGGGTGGGGTTTCCCGTGCGCGCGTACTCGTACCCTTTGTCCTCACCGGGTGCGTCCTGCTCGAACGTGGTGCTAAGCTGGATTGCGGGCATGACGGCACCCGTCTCGTCGTCCGGGGCCTGCCCCGCGTGGATCGACCGCGTCTCGAACCGTTCCATGGTCGACACCTCGACTGCCTCAGGGTAATCCTTGGTGGTCGTCCTTGCCAGGGATCTGTACATCGCTCACCAGGTCTGGCGTCGGCTGGGGCGTCTTTCGGTCGCGCCGGTCGGTGGCCGATGTGGTGGTCAGTCCCGCCCGCGGACCGATCCTGCCTCGGTCGGTCCTGCTCCGGACGGTCAAGCCCCGACGGTGTTGCCCCGGACGGTCCGGCCCTGAACGGTCCTGCCTCAGTCGGTCCAACCCCGGACGGTTCGGCGCTCGCGGACGAGCCGAGAACGCACCTTTTATACCCGCGGCCGGGATATCACTCGCCAGAACTATGCCCGACTCTCATGGACCTCGCCGGGGAACCCGCGAGAAGCTCTCGAACGATCCACGCGACCGCGGGACGTCCCCGCCCCAGCGCGCTATCGCCGAGTTCGAAGAGGGTCAGTCCGTCCACCTCCGACTCGACCCGAGCGTCTCGGACGGCCGCTTCCACCCCCGCTTCAACGGTCACACCGGCGTCGTCGTCGGCGAGCAGGGCTCCGCGTACAAGGTTCGCATCGACGACGGTGGCAAAGCGAAGACGATCATCGCGACGGCTGCGCACCTGACGGCACAGGAATGACGATCTTCAAGGAGACGATCGACGAGGAGTACCTCACGATCTCGGAGGCCAAGCAGCTCCTCGAGGACATCGAGGACGAGCGGGCCATCGAGGAAGACCGCGAGATGCGCTACGAGCTCGCACGGGCCGTCGAGCACGTCAACCGCTTCGCCGTCCTCGACGCCGAGGAGTCCGTCGAACTCGTCGAGGAACTCAAAGACCTGGAGAAGGTCGACGAGAAGACGGCTTACAAGATCGCGGACCTCCTTCCCCAGAACCGCGACGAACTCCGCTCGGTCTTCGCCCAGGAGCGCTACACGCTCGACGGCGACGAACTCGACGAGATCCTGCAGGTCGTGGCGAAGTACGCCTGACCGCTCCGCGGACCTGGTTCTTCGATTCGATCCGTTCGATTCTCTTCGCTGGAGTCACCTGCCATCCCCGGCACCCTCCACGAGGCCGTGGCCGATTCTTTAAGTATCCACTCGCCGTACGGAACGTATCATGAGCGACTCCAAGAGCGACGAGACGGTTCGTCGCGCGGTCGTCCTGGACTATCTCCCCCACGGTCGGAGCGATGACGACCGACCCCAGTACCGCCGCTCTGCGGTCGGGTACGGCGTCGATACCGAGGATTTCCACCTCTACGAGTTCGCGCTCGCCGACGACGGGGAGACGTCGATCGGCGACGAGATCGACGTCGCTCCCGCCGACGCCTGGGACGACGTCGATCACGTCCGCGAGATCGAGTACGACGACCTGCCGAGCGGCGCGAACTCGGAACTCGACTACGTGATCGACGAACTGCTCGAAGACGAGTCGGACCGGTTCGTGAACGTCTACAACGAGGCCGGACCGATCACCCTCCGGCTCCACCAGCTCAATCTGCTGCCCGGCATCGGCGACAAACTCCGCGATTCGATTCTCGAGGAACGCAAGCGCCGGGGCCCCTTCGAGAGCTTCGACGACGTCGCAGACCGCGTCGACGGGCTGCACGATCCGAAGGGCGTGATCCGCGAGCGCATCTTCGAGGAGATCCGCGGCGACGACCTGAAGTACCGGCTGTTCGCGGTCCGTGACGACGAGTAGGCCGTCGGTTGGTGGCCGGGCACCCACTCCCGACTCCGTGCCGGAGCTTTAAGGTGGGACCACGGCCAATCCGGCGACGATGAGGGATCCAGACGGGCTGCTCGCTCGCGCCGGGGTATCGGGAAACCCCGACCGCGATCAGCACTTCCTGGTCGACGACCGGGTGCTGGACAGGCTGCCCGACCACCTCGATCCTGCCGCCGCTGACAGCGGCCAGATCGAGCACGTCCTCGAGATCGGTGCGGGAACCGGTGCGCTCACCGACCGATTGCTCGAGCGGTTCGACCGCGTCACTGCGATCGAACGAGATCCCACGCTCGCAACGTTCCTTCGTGAGGAGTTCGCCGACGCGATCGAGGCGGGACGACTCGACCTGATCGAGGGCGACGCCCTCGCGGTCGAGTACCCCGACTTCGACGCGTCGATCTCGAACCTTCCTTACGGCGCCTCCAGCGAGTTCCTCTTTCGGCTGCTTCCCACCGGAAAGCCGCTCGTACTGACCGTCCAACTCGAGTTCGCCGAACGGCTCGCCGCCGAACCCGGCACCCCGGAGTACGGCCGCCTGACGGTGAGCGCCGGCCACTACGCCGACGTCGACCTGGTCGAACCGGTTCCGCCGGAGGCGTTCTCCCCACCGCCGGCCGTCGAGAGTGCGATCGTCCGCGCGACCCCACGGACGCCGACGTACGACGTCGCAGACGACGAGTTCTTCCTCCGATTCGTCAAGGCGGTGTTCACCCAGCGGCGGAAGACGATGCGAAACGCGATCCGGAACACCGCCCACATCTCGGACCTCGACGACCCCGATGCAGTGGTCGCCGCCGCGGACGAGGACCTCATGAGCGCACGCGCTGGCGAACTGCCGCCGGAGCGGTTCGCCGAACTGGCGAGTCTCGCACTCGCCGAGGGGGTGGCCTGACCGTGGCGCTCGGTCTGGGGGACGCGGTGACTTCCGTCGAAGCGCGGATCCTCGTCTCACTGTCGATCGCGTTCGTCGCGTTGGCTGGTGCGTATCTCGTCCGGCGGCTTCGCCAGCGACTCTCCGACCGGATCGCGCCGATCGCTGTGGACCTCATCGGCTCGGTCCTGTCGATCGCGATCATCGTCGGGGCGGTCGTCGCCGTCGCAGATCTCTGGGGCGAGACGGAGACGCTGACGAGCCAGTTCGGGTTGCTCGAACTCGAACGGCGCGCACCCCAGATCGCCGTCACCGTCGCCGTGCTGGTCGGCGTCCAGGTCTTCACGAGCGTCGCCCGCCGGCTCCTGAACGACGTGACCCAGGAGAGCGACGCGATGAGCGAACACGAGCGGGAGATCAGCTACCGGCTCACCCAGTTGCTCTTCTGGTCGGTCGGGATCGTCTTCGTCCTCGGCGTCTGGGAGGTCAACCTCGGTGGCCTGCTCATCGGGGCGGGGTTCCTCGGGATCGTGGTCGGCTTCGCTGCCCGCGAAACGCTCGGATCGCTGCTCGCAGGCTTCGTGCTCATGTTCTCTCGACCATTCGAGGTCGGGGACTGGATCGGCGTCGGCGAGGGCGCCGAGGAAGCCGAGGGCATCGTCACCGACATCACGCTGATGAACACCCGCATCCAGGCGTTCGACGGCGAGTTCGTGATGGTGCCAAACGACGTGATCGGGAACCGGATGGTCAAGAACCGCTCGCGGAAGGGCCGCCTCCGCATGGAGGTCGAGGTCGGCGTGGACTACGAGGCCGACGTCGAGCACGCTCGCGACGTCGCCACCGACGCCGTCTCCGACATCGACATGATCATGTCCGTCCCGCGGGCGGAGACAGTGGTCAAGGAGTTCGACGACTCGTCGATCACGCTCGGCGTCCGCGGCTGGATCGAACACCCCAGTTCGCGGCGCCGCTGGCGCGCGCGGACCCGGATGATCCGCGCGGTGAAGGATCGCTTCGCAGCGGAGGGCGTCAAGATCCCGTTCCCGCAGCGGGAACTCACCGGTCGCGAAGAGCAGGGCGGATTCCGCGTCCTCGGTGACGCCCAGGCACAGTCGGCAAACGCAGACGCGCCCGCCGCGGCACCAGATCGCGACAATGCACCCGCCGACGGTGGCGTCGAATCGGCCGACGGCGGGCCTGCCTCCGAGGAGGACGGCGATGACGCCGGAGCGTGACCTCGCGGCCCGCAGGGGCCAGACCGAGACGGTGTACCAGCCGGCGGAGGATTCCCGGTTGCTCGCGACCGCTGCGATCGAGCACCTCGGACCCGACGACCGCGTCGTCGAGGTCGGTACCGGATCTGGATACGTCGCAGCGACAATCGCCCAGGAGACCGGTGCGGACGTGATCGGCACGGACCTCAACCCGGACGCGTGTGAACAGACCCGAGAGCGTGGCGTCGAGGCGCTCCGGGCGAACCTCCTCGATCCGTTCGCTGCCGATAGCTTCGACGCGGTCGTCTGCAATCCGCCCTATCTGCCGACGGAACCCGACGAGGAGCGATCGGACTGGATGGAGGTCGCGCTCTCGGGCGGCGAGTCAGGACTGGCGGTGATCGAACCGCTCCTGGCCGACGTCGGCCGCGCCCTTCGACCAGATGGCGTCGTACTGCTACTCGTGTCGTCGCTGACCGGCGTCGACGACGTCGTCGAACTCGCGTCCGCTGCCGGTTTCTCGGCCGCCGCCGTCGCCGAGGATTCGTTCCCCTTCGAGACGTTGAGCGTCCTGAAACTCGTCCGGTGATTCGAACGCGGCCATACCGTCTCCATATAGCACTTTGTCAGGTCAGTTCCCATTAGCGCTCCGGTAGGTCCATTTCCATTCAGCACTCGCCCTCCTGTTTGGTCTGATAGTGGGAGTCATTCGCAAGCGGTGACCGAGATAGATTACTACAACGTATAAAATTGAAGAGCAAATATTAAAGCCCGTCATTACGTAGTCGGCGGTAGCATGACGGAACTCGTCTCGACGACGCCGGGACTGTACCCCTTGCCCGACTGGGCCAAGCGGGATCTGGAGGAACTGAAAGGGCATCAGAAGCACGATCTGATCGACGGCACCGAAGGTGCCGAGATCACGGGCGTGTATGAGGAGGCTCGCGAGGAGGTCGTAACGCAGCAACTCGACGCCGGGCTCGACCTGGTCGTCGAGGGACAGCTCCGCTGGGACGACATGCTCGCCCACCCGCTCGCGGTTGCCGACGCAGTTGATACGCGCGGGATCGTCCGGTACTACAATAACAACAACTTCTACCGGGAGCCGGTGGTCACGGACGACCTCGAGGCGAGCGGCGACGTCGCCGCAGAACTCGAGGCAGCCGCCGAGATCACCGCAGAGCACGAGTCCGACGCCGATCTCGCCGCCGTACTGCCCGGTCCCTACACGCTCGCCGACCTCGCGACGGACGAGCACTACGGCGACGAGGCAGAGTTCGTGGACGCCGTCGCCGCGTTCCTCGCCGACGAGGCCGAGCAGTTCCCCGACGTCGCACACCTGACTCTCCTCGAGCCGTCCCTCGTCGAAGCAGCGCCTGGAGAGGGCCTCGACGAGCGCGCGAGTCAGGCCATCGACACCGTCGCGACAGCGATCGACGCCGAGGTCGCCGTCCAGCCGGTCTACGGCGCACTGGATGAGCGCGTCTACGCGCACCTCCTCGACGCGGATATCGACGCCGTCGGCTTCGACCTCGTCTCCGACCACGACGCGAACGTCTACAACGCGCAGGAGTACGGCGCCACGGACGACGTCCTGCTCGGGCTGGTCGACGGCCGGAACACGCTCGTCGAGTCCGCCGATACGATCCGCGAGCGCGTCGAGTGGTTCCAGGAGCAGACGCCCGCCGCGGATTACGGTCGGATCTACGCGACGGCGAACACCGACCTGTTCTTCCTGCCGACGAACCGCTTCGGCGAGAAGCTGGAGGCGCTCGGTGCGGCTGCCGCGACCACGGAGGTGGAAGCATGACGAAGGAGCAGTTCCGTCCCGAGGACCACCCGAACGACCACTTCCTCATGACAACGGTCGTCGGCTCCTACCCGAAGCCGAAGTGGCTCAACCGCGTCCGCGAGCGGTGTCACCACCAGGAGGACGTCGACCAGGTCGAACTCGAGCCCGTCGACGAGGAGACGCTGGCCGAGGCCGAGGACGACGCGGCTCGCCTGATCACGAAGGAACACGAACGCGCCGGGCTCGACGTGGTCGTCGACGGTGAGATGCGCCGGACGGAGATGGTCGAGTACTTCGCCGAACGAATCGAGGGCTACGAGTTCAACGGGCCGGTGAAGGTCTGGGGCCACAACTACTTCGACAAGCCCTCCGTCGTCTCGGAGGTCGAGTACGGCGAGCAGTGGCTCGTCGACGAGTACGAGTTCACGTCGGAGGTCGCCGACCGCCCCGTCAAGGTCCCGATCACGGGCCCCTACACGCTGGCCCGCTGGGTGTTCAACGAGCACTACGAGACGACCGCCGACCTCGCCAACGACCTCGCGGAACTCGTCAACGAGGAGGTCGAGAAGCTCGTCGACGCCGGCGCACGCTACATCCAGATCGACGAGCCCGCGCTCGCCCAGCACGAGGACGATCACGCCATCGTCGGCGAGGCCCTCGAGCGCGTCGTCGAGGACCTCCCCGAGGACGTCCGCATCGGGCTCCACGTTTGCTACGGCGACTATTCCCGGATCTACCCCGAGATCCTCGAGTTCCCGGTCGACGAGTTCGACCTCGAACTCGCAAACGGCGACTTCGAACAGGTCGACGTGTTCAAAGAGCCCGAATTTACCGCCGACCTCGCGATGGGTGTCCTCGACGCCCACGTTGCCGAGGTCGAGTCCGTCGAAGAGATCAAGGAGAACATCAAGAAGGGCCTCGAGATCGTTCCGCCCGAACAGCTCGTCGTCTCGCCGGACTGTGGCGTGAAGCTCCTGCCCCGCAACGCAGCCTACCAGAAGCTGGAGAACATGGTCCAGGCCGCTCGCGAGGTCGAGGCTGAACTCGACGCCGGCGAAATCGACGTCCTGCAGGCTCCCGCCAGCGCCGACGACTAACTGCCGACCGCCGTTTTCCCAGCAGCTGCGGTTTCAGACGATTCCCCTGACCAGCCCGCCGAGCAGGCCGAACCCCACCCCGATTCCGATCGCGAGGTAGAAGGGAAGCCCGAGTCCGATTGCGGGGCCCAGCGTTCCTGCGACGAACAACTGGATCGCCAGCAGCCCGACGACGAGGACGCCGAAGCCCAGTCCACGGAGCAGGCCGCGGTAGGGATCGATCGCCGGGAGTGCGACGAGCATCGCGCCGAGGACGATCCCGAGCGGATCGAGGAAGGCGGCCAGGATCCCGATGCCGAGCGCGATCGCCGTCGCGGTCCAGCGGGCGCGACGCTCGGCGCGGATCCGATCGAGTTCGGTCGTGAATTCGGCGACGACGCTCACGTTCCATCACCTCCGTCGCCGGAGAAGGTCGCGAACGTCGAGCCGCGGTGCTCGCGTGCCATCGTCTTGTACTCGCCGTCGAGCCACATCGAGAGCTGATCGTGGTAGTGCTCGGAGAAGTAGTCGCCGTCGTTGCCGCCGGGGAGGATCGCCTCCGAGTCGCCGTTCGGCGGCGCGAGCATCCGCCAGCTGCTGCCGACGTCGTCGTCGACGCGGACGTTCTTGAGCGTCACGTCGGAGCCCTCGGCGGGCTTGCTCGGATAGGCGAGGAAGCCAACGCCGAGGGGATGCTCGATGCCGAGTCGGTTCGCGTCGCCGTACGTGCCGTGGCCCGCGTCGTCGATTTCGGCCGCTGCACGCTCGGCGGCTTCGATCAGTGCGTCCTCGCGTGCCGGCACCGCGTCGCGATCGAACCACGGATCGTCGGCGGGGAGCGTGAGGAGGATCCAGTCGTTCGGGGTCGGCAGCGAATCGAGGTCGTCGAGGGCCGACCTGGCCTCGAAGGGCTCCTCGAAGACGATTTCGCGGAACGCGTCGAGCAGGTGGTCGAAGGCGAGCGCGCCGCGAGAGTCCGTCGTCGTCCGCTCGTCCCATCCATCGAGGTCGTCGGCGAGCGACGCTGCGCCGCCGGAGAGCCGGTCCCGCACCTCGAGGAGGTCTGGGACGAGCAATCGTGCCCGTCGGTCGAGCACGTCCTGCTGGACGTCGCGCATCGTATCGAGGTCGACTGGGCCCTCGGCCACCGCTGCGTCGAGCCGTTCGTAGGCCCGCGCGCCGCGGAACGGCGGCGCGTACCCGTCCGCGACGTAGAACCCGGGTTCGTCGATCACGCGCTGATTCGCCGTCGCGAGGTAGTCGGGGTTCACGACGCCAGGCTTGTCCTCGAACGGAACGAAGCCCTCCCAGGACGGTTGCCCATACGGCTCGAACCCGGTCCACTCGCCTTCCCGCGCAGAGCCGTCGAAGATTCGGTCGCCGCGGACGATCTCGCCGTCGCTGCGGCGGATCGGCATCCGCCCCGTCGTCCAGTAGAAGGTGTTGCCGGCCGTATCGGCGTACACGAAGTTCTGCGTCGGCGCGTCGAAACGCCGGAGTGCCGCAACCGCGTCCTCCAGCCCTTCACTGTGTGCGAGGTCTCTGACCGCGGCGAACGTCTCTGTGCCCGCGAGCCCAGTCCATTGCACGGCGACCTCCTGGCCAGCCTCCTCGACGACCGGGCCGTGGACGGTCTTCCGGCGTGTGATCGTCTCGTTGCTCGCACCGTCGACCTCGATTTCGACCTCCTCCGTCTCGAACTCGCGCCACTCGTCGCCGTAGCGGTAACGGTTGCCGTCGGTCTCGTAGCTGTAGTGGTCGCAGACGTCCGCGCCGACGTTGGTGAATCCCCAGGCACCGGAGTCGTTCTCGCCGATGACGACGAAGGGCGCGCCCGGGAAGGCGACTCCGCGCGTCTCGAAGGCCGCACACTCGAGGTGCTGCTCGTACCACACCGGCGGCGCGAGCAGGAGGAGGTGGGGATCGTTGCAGACGATCGGTTCGCCGTCGGCGGTGTGCTCGCCGGAGACGACCCAGGAGTTCGAGCCGACGCCGGTCGGCCAGGTGAACTGTGAGCAGTAGTCGGCGAGTTCGGGGCCGACGCGATGGCCGCCGGTACCGCTGGGTCCGGTCGGTTTTCGGTCAGCCCGATCGCTCACCGATTTGAGTTCGTCACCGATCAGCGCAGACGCCTCTGCAGCCGCACCGCTACCCGGAAGCTCCTGGGAACCTGATTCGAGCGTCTGCTCCCGGAGGATCGGCGAGTCGTGGTCCATCCGGTCGGGGTAGAGCCGCTCGACGACGTCCTCGCCGAACTCGTCGGCGACGACGGCCTGCTGGAGCGGCCGGAAGTTCCCGGTCAGGCCCCAGGAAATCTGCTTCTCGACGAGCATGACGTCGGTCGCCGTCCAGGGATCGGGCTCGTACTCCAGTAACTCGAACTCGAGCTGGAGCCCCTCCGTTCGGCGGGCCTCGTTGACGCCCTCGACGTAGGCCTCGACGATCGGTTCCGTCTCGGTGCCACGCAGTTGCTCGACCGTCGCCTCCGCTGCGGCGGTGAAGTCCATGCGGCGGTGGAACTCGTCGGACTCGACCGTCGCGTCGCCGGCGACTGCCGAGAGCGTCCCGCGCATCTGCCGGCGGAACAGGTCCATCTGGAAGAGCCGGTCGGTGCCGTGGACGTAGCCCGTGGCGTATGCCAGGGCTTCCTCGCTCTCGGCGTCGACGTGGGGGACGCCGTACTCGTCCTTGCGGATCGTCGCGTCGCCGTACGGGCTCGCGAAGTCGCCGCCTGGATCGCGTCGCGCGGCGTCCCACGCGCCGCCGGAGAGGGGCGCGAACAGTCGAAGGTACCGGCGGATCTGCGGGACGCCGCTGATCGCGATCCCGCTCCCGAGCGCTGCCCCGAGGATCGCCCTGCGCGTGTGCTCCGAGACCACAGCGCAAGATTTGCCTCCGGTGGCTTATAGCTGCGGCCCGAGTGACTGGTTCGCCGCTATGGTGACGGGGTCGTCCCTGTTCGAAAGCGCACAGCACCGCGAAAAACCGCCGCGAACGCCGAAACGCTGACTACTCGTACAGCCAGGTCTCGTCGATGCGCTCGTAGTCGACCAGTTCGTCGTCGTCGAAGAACAGGTCGATCTCGCGCTCGTTCGCGCCCTCGTCCTCGTGGTCGGAGCCGTGGATCACGTTCCGGCCGAGGTCGAGACCGAAGTCGCCCCGGATCGTGCCGGGGGCGGCGTCGGCGGGATCGGTCGCGCCCATCATCCGGCGGACCTGCCGCGTCGCGTCCTGCCCCTCCCAGACCATCGCGAAGACTGGTCCGGAGGTGATGAAGGACACGAGGTCGTCGAAGAACGGCTTGTCCTCGTGCTCGCCGTAGTGGTCCCCGGCGAGCTCCTGGTCGATCTGCATGAACTTGCCGGCGACGAGCTTGAGCCCGCGCTCCTCGAGTCGCGATACGATCTCGCCGATCAGCCCGCGCTGGACGCCGTCGGGCTTGACCATCACGAAGGTGCGCTCGCTCATTCTTCGTCGTCCTCTTCGACGTCTTCGTCGTCTGCCTCGGTCTCGTCAGCGTCGGCCTCGTCGGACGTTTCCGCCTCGTCGGCGTCTGCGGAGTCGTCCTCGGAATCCTCCTCGGTCACGTCGGGCTCCTCGACGGATTCCTCCACGGACTCCTCGGCGCCCTCCTCGGCGCGAGCGAGTCGCTCGGCCTCCTCGTCCTGGATCCACTCCAGGTCGCGGGGTTCGCGGCCGAGTTCGGCGTTCTTCTCGCACTTCGAGGAGCAGTAGTGGATCGTGGTGCCGTCGGTGCGCACGAACATGGTGCCCGTGCCCGGCGGGATTTCGCTACTGCAGTAGTCGCACTCTCGGGTCTGGGGCATCGTTACTGGCCTCCGATGGAGTCGGCCTCGCGGGCCGTCTCGCGCAGCTGGAGCACGTCGCCCTCGCGGACGGGCCCCAGGACGTTGCGCGTGATGATTCGTCCCTGGTTGTCGCCCTCGCGGATCCGGCACTTGACCTGCATGGCTTCGCCGTGCATGCCGGTCTTGCCGACGACCTCGATGACTTCAGCCGGCGTGGAGCCGGCCTCGGACTCTTCGGCGCTCATGGGCGATTACCGGAGTTCCTCGACCTTGGCGGCGATGTCCTCGACGTCGTCCTCGGCGTCGCCGGCGTCGACGACGGCTGCCGCGGCGGAGCCGACCTCGAGACCGGCGGCGTGGCCGACCTGATCCTGCTCGTCCACGAAGACGAACGGGACGCCCTTCTCGTCGGCGAGCTCGGGGAGGTGCATGACGATCTCCTCGGGCGTGACGTCCTCCGCGATGACGACGAGCGAAGCGTTGCCTCGCTCGATGGACTTCGTCGCCTCGTTCGTTCCCTTCTTCACCTGACCTGTGTCCCGGGCAACCTCCAGCGCCTCGAGGGCGTCGTCCTGAAGGTCAGCCGGCACGTCGAAATCTACGTATACTGGCATTGGATCACCTCCTGCACTCGGGCTCGGGCTCCCCTGCCATCCCGGCCGCCTCTTCGGCGTACCGGCCCCGCCGTGAGCGGGCATAGTCCTGTGTGGCTAGGAGCTTCATCAACCCGGTGCAGGCTGTACTCCGAACTATCGATGGGGCCCATTAAAAGCGTGTTCAAACGACCGCCGGCGTGGCAGCCCTCCACATGGGGCGAGCGTGGCGAAACCGCCGGTTTCCACGGTCGCTGCGCTCGGCCGTGACCGCTATCTCGCTTCCGCGAGGACAAGTGCTTTCGCCCCGCGTGGCACAGACCGACGTATGTCCGATCTCCAGACTGCGCTGACCGGCGAGACGCCGCCGCTCGTGACGCCATTCGACGCCGACGGGAACGTTGACCACGACGCACTGGCTGCCGTCGTCGACCACGTCGAATCCAACGGCGTGACCGGGCTCTTCCCCTGTGGGACGACCGGCGAGTTCGCGAGCCTGACCGACGAGGAACAACTCGCCGTGACCGAAACCGTCGTCGAGGTGAGCAGTCCGGACATTCCCGTCGTCGCCGGCGTCTCGGCTACGGCGATCGACGACGCCGTCGCGAAGGCCGAGGCCGCCGCCACGGCCGGCGCTGACGCCGCCGTCCTCACGCCGCCATTCTTCCACACGTCCGACGACCAGACCGGCATCGAGGAGTTCTTCGCGACCGTCGCCGACCGCTCGCCGCTCCCGATTATCCTCTACAACATCCCGGTCTACGTCGGGACCTCGCTCGATACTGAGACCGTCGCGAGCCTCGCCGAGCGCCCCGACGTGATCGGCGTCAAGGACTCCAGCGGCGACCTCGACTACACGCTCGACCTCCTGCGGGAGACGCCAGACGACTTCCTCGTCCTCCAGGGCTGGGACACGCTGCTCGTTCCCGGTCTCCGGATGGGCATCGATGGCGGCGTCAACGCCCTCGCAAACGTCGTCCCAGAGGTCTTCGCCGTGCTCGTCGACGAGCCAGAGAGCGAGCGCGCCAGAGCCGCCAGCGACGCCATCGCCGACCTCTTCGACGTCTGTCTCGACGTGGGTTTCGCGACGGCATCGAAGGCCGCGCTCGTCCAGCGCGGCGTGATCGACAGCGACGCGGTTCGGCCACCCCTGAGCGCGGTCCCCGAGTCGGCGTACGACCGGATCGACGAGGCCGTCGACGACGCACGCGACGCGATCTAACTGCCTCTTCCCGCTCCTTTTCCCGCTCCTTTCCGGGCTCCTTTTCCCGCTCCTTTCCGGGCTCCTTTTCCCGCTCCTTTCCGGGCTCCTTTTCCCGCTCCTTTTTGCTCGCTCTCACGAACCCTCGTCCGTGCCCGAGGTTCGTCGCTGCTCGTCGCACGGGTTTCACGAGGGAGATCGCTGTCCGGTCTGTGGTAACGTCGGTGAGCCAGTCATCGACGCCGAGCGCCGACGTCGCCTCTCGAAGTACCTGAGCGGCGCGCTCCGACACTTTCCCGACGACGCGGGGATCGATCTCGACGAGCGCGGCTGGACCGCCCGGCCTGGCCTCGTCGACGCGGCCCGACGCCAGTACGACTGGGCCGACGACGCCGCGGTTGCTGCAGTGGTCGCCACCGATCCGAAGGGACGCTTCGAAGTGGACGACGACCGGGTCCGAGCCGCGTACGGTCACTCCGTCCCGGTCGAACTGGAACCCAGCGACGCGCCAATTCCGGACGTGCTCTACCACGGGACTGCACCCGACTCTGTGGAGGCGATCCTGTCGGAGGGAATCCGGCCGATGTCTCGGCAACTCGTTCACCTCTCGGGCTCGGTCGCCGAAGCGGTCGAGGTCGGCGCTCGCCACGCGGCGGATCCGGAAGTGCTGCGGGTGGACGCGGCCGGCATGGTCGCCAAGGGCCATCGAATCACGAAGCGAGGGAACGGCGTCTTCACCGCCGATCGGGTTCCACCGGAGTACGTCGAGCGGCGGGACTGATCGAATCGCTCGGCAGTTGTCGCTCGCCGTTTCTCGTTCGACTGCATTCGCTTGACAGTGTTCGCTCAGCAGCCCTCGATCAGGCGCCGTCGTCAGGCTCGTCGAGATGCTGCTCCGCTGTACCTGGTTCGTCAGCATTCGCGCCGCTCCCCGGAAGCGTCTCGCCCTCCAGCGCCGGCGTCTCGTCGGCTTCGACGTACCGAGCCCGCTCTTCCAGCGCGACGTCGGTCCCGTACAGGGAGACGAGCGGCTCGAAGGCGTCGCCGTAGTCCCGCATCGCCATGCCGGTGGAGTGATACCCCACGTCGGACGCGACGGCGTCCCAGTCCCAGGACTGGAGCGCTTTCCGGACGAGCAGCCGCTCGCCTGTGTCGTCCAGCGCCTCCGGATCGAGCGGGTCGATCAGGTGTCTCGCTGCGAGTGAGCGGAAGGGTCCGGGTGCCACGTCGGCGAGCCCTGGGCCGTACGCCGCACTCGCGACGACCCGCCACTCCCAGTCGGTCAGGTTGAGCGGTGGGGCCGCCGTCGCGTCTGTCGCGCTAAGCGCGGCCCGAACCACGTCCGGCTCCGCGTCGTCTAGGGCGTCTCCAAGTACGTCGCCGATTCGCCCGCCGAACCGTCGAGCCGTTCGATCGTGCAGCTCCTGCCCAGCTTCGGAGATCGGATCGACCATCAGCGCGGAGTACTCGCCGCTGCGATCGTTCCGGGTGGTCGCGAGGTGGACCGTCCGGTAGCCACAGCTCGCCCAGAACCGCAGGAGATCGGGCGTCGCGCCGTAGCCGACGCCGAGCCAGTCGAGCCCGTCGCGGTCGGACGCTTCTGCGGGCCGGGGCGCCCCGTTCCACTCCGGTAATCCGTCGGTCGCCTCGGTCCGCAAGCGAGCGAGAAGCCGCGAGCCGAGGCCCCGCCGTCTGGCGGCCGGGTGGGTCGCGATGCGGAGGACGCGAGCCCCGACTGGGATCGCAGCGCGCTCGTCCCGGAGTTGGCTCGTGAAGACGTCGGGGAGCATGTGGCCGCGGATGCGCTCGCCGTCGTACATCGCGGCGCGGCGGTCCGGTCCGAGTCCGCCTTCGCGTGCGAGGAGCGCGACGGCTGCGACGTGGCCGTCCTGGACGAGCGCACGGACGGCGACGTTCGGCGCGTCGAGTAACCTGGCGAGGTCGTCCGGCTCGGTCCGGTAGTGAGCGAGCACGAGGAGGCCGAACGCCTCTCGCAGGAGGTGCTCGTCGGCGAGGAGGTCCTCGGGTGGGAGCCGGCGGTACTCCACGCTCCCCGGCGTCGCGTCTTCGACGACCTGATCGACGGCGGGTCGGGCGTCGAGCAGGAGTGCGTCGAACGCCCAGGCCTCGATCGGATCGCCGGCCGCGTAGCGGATCGGCTCGTCGAGTCTGACCTCGTCCACGTCGTGCCGGCTCTCCGCGAGACGGTCGCGGAACCGGACCGAGAAGCCTCTGCCGGCGCCCTCGTACCCGTGGATCGTCGTCGCGAACGCGACGCGGTCCGCGGCGAGGAACGCTTCGAGGCGCGCGACCGGCAGTGCCGCCGCCTCGTCGACGATCACCAGGTCTGCGTCGCCTGCTACTTCCACCGCATCGCTGGGAGTGCGAAACCGGACGTGTCCCGAGGCCGATTCACGCTCGTCGTCGGTGTCGTCCGGATCTCGGCCGACTCGCAGTTCCTTCGGTGGCTCGCCGTCGGAGTCGACAGCGACGTCGAGGTCTGCCAGCACCTCCGCTGCACGCTCGAAGATCGCCGCCGCGGCGTCGTACTGTGGCGCGGTCACCAGTACGTCCGCTCCGTCCACAGCGAGGGCACCCGCAGCGAGCCCTGCTGTGCTGGACTTTCCGCGACCCCGGTCGGCCTCGAGGACGATGGCACGGGGGTCGGTTGCTCGCGTGTCGGTGGGATTCAGCACCTCGAAGGCACCGACTGCTGCTGCCTGATCTCCCGTCAGGCAGCGGTCGTAGACGCTCGGTGGGAACGTGGACTCCTTGGGCGGCCCCCGCCGGCTCCGACCGTCTTCCAGCCGTGGCGCCGGATCTGTCAGCCCGTCGTCCTCGACCCACTCGCCGTCGACGTCAACGATCGCGATGCCGCGGTGGACTTGCAGCCGTTCGAGGAATCGGCGTTTGAACCGTCCCCCCACGTCCCGGCGCTCGAACGGTGGGACGGCGAGCCGTTCGTCGAAGCCGTCGCGGCGCTCGGCCCACTGAGAGAGCGGTGGCGCGAGCACCACGAACAGTCCGCCGCCGTCGACGGCGCCGACCACCTGTCCGACGGCGTTCGGGCGGAGTTCCTCGTGAGCGTCGAGCACGACAGCGTCTTTCGTCGTCCCGAGGAGTTTGTCGGCGCGGTTGGTCGAGACGGTGTCCGCGGGGAGCTGATTCGGCGGCCCGACGACGGTCACGTCGCCGAACTCGATCTCCGCGGCGCCGAGGACGAGTCGGGCCGCTTCGAGCCCGGCCTCCCGCTCCCCGGCGAGTACGATGCCGCGGCGCTCTTCCGACCGCTCTGCCTCGGATCGAAGCGATCGCGCGAGTGCCGCGAGGTCCATACCCGTTCCTCTCGGGGGAGCCACAAGGGGTTTTCTCCCGGCGGGATCGGACTCGCCGGGACTGGCGCCGTCACTCAGGACTGCTGGACGTCCATCGGATCTTCGAGATCGCCCGTGATCTGCTCGAACGCGTCGGTCGCAGTGACCAGTCCGAGAACGCGATCGTCACCGTCCGCGTCGGTCGGTTCGGTGACGAACGCCAGCTCCTGGTTCTCACGCTGGAACTGATCGATCAGTGCCGCGACGGTCGCTTCGGGCGAGACCGTCATCGGTGGCGTCGCGAGTTCCTCGAGGTCCAGGGTCCCTTCCTGTAGCTCCTCCAGGTGGCGGAGCACCAGCGGCGTGTACAGAACCCCACGGAAGTCGTCGAGCGACTCGCCGACGACAGGGAAGCGGACGTGCGGCGATTCGGCTATGCGTTCCAGGTTCGTCTCGAGGGGGTCCGCCGTGCTCACCGCGAGGATCTCCGACTCGTCGATCATGATATCCTCGACTTCGATCGTGCCGATGTCCAGCGCGCCGAGGACCTCCTCCCGACGTTCCGGTGGCAGGTCCTCGACCTGGGACAGCGCGTCGCCCATACGGCGCCGGAGCTCCCCGCGGGTCATCGCTCCCTCCTCCCCTTCCTCCAGCTCTTCTTCGGTCCAGGAGCGTCCGATCTCGACGCCGAACAGGCCGAGGAGGCCCTTCGCGACGCGGTCGGAGAGCAGGATGACCGGCGACATGACCTTCGTCCACGCGAAGAGGACTGGTGCGCCATACTGCGCGACGAACTTCGTCCGCTCGATGCCGAGGTAGGTCGGCGCCTGCTCGCCGACGATCACGTGCAGGAGGTTGATGATCGCGAGCGAGGTACCGACTGCGAGCGCACTGTGGCCCGCACCGCTCGGACTGGTCAGCCCGATTTCGTGGAGCACCGGGTCGAGCACCGCCGCCACCGCGGGCTCTGCGACGAATCCCAGACCGACCGAACAGATCGTGATGCCGACCTGACAGCCCGATAGGTAGATCTCGAGCTTTTCGGTCATCTCCCAGGCCAGCTCGAGCCCCCGCCCCTCGAACTCCGACTCGTCGAACTGACGCACCCGGGTCAAGGCGAACTCCGTCGTGACGAAGAAGCCATTGCCGAGCAGCAGGCCGACGCCAGCGACCAGTCTGATAGCGGTGGCGAGATCGACCATTACCCGGGACTGTTCGGGGAGGCCCGGAAAACGTGGCGGTTTCTGCGCACGTCGCCGGGAGCGGTATTTCGACGTGCACTCCCGGCTGGAAGCGCTAGTCCCGGAATCTGGCGGCTCGTTCGAGGCCCCACTCGTCGGCGTTCTCGTCGACCATCCCCTTGCTGGTGTAGATGTCGGGTTTGTAGGAGAGTGCTCGCGCCACTCCGTGTTCCTCGCGCAACCGTGCTCGGACGCGCTCGACGTCGTGCGTCTCGAAGTAGTTCGGCGTGTAGACGGTGATCACGTACTCGTCGTAAGGCAGTTCCTCGTAGCCCCGGGCCGTGGCGACTTTCGCGTCCCAGATCACTTCCTTCTCGATGTCGTCGAGGACGTCGGCCCACAGCGCTGGCACGTCTTCCTCGGGGGCCATCACCTGCCACTTGCCGCTCACGTATCCCTCGGCGAGCGCCTCCCGATCGAGTTCGGCGACGGCTTCGTCGTCTGTTTCCGGCAGGTCGGCTTCGGTGACGTCCGCGGGTCGTTGCACCCCGTGTTTCGGGAAGTACGTGTCCCGTGCGATCCGCGGGTAGCCCGTCACGCGCTGGGCCCTGAGCCAGTACCTGCCGTCCTCCGTGATTTCGGTCGGATCCGTTTCGAGGTCCATGCCGCATCCGAGCAGATGATCCGGGATGAATCTCCGCGATAAAAGCACGGCGGAAGTGAATTTGAAGGATTACACAAGTAGTTCAGGTTGCACACATTTGTAGCGTCAGCGGAGGCGCCCCAGTGCAGGGAATCGTCCGCGCGAGCGAGGCGAGCGCGGTTCACTCGCTGCGAGCGGAGCGAGCAGCGACGTGGTTTTTCCCAAGTTTTGCGAGGAGTGGTTCCCGCAACGAGCGACCGCAGGGAGCGAGTGAGGAAACCAAACGAGTAAAAAGTGGGAGCGGGCCGGGAGGGACTGAGCGATTCCGCGGGAATCGCGAAGGTCGAAAGACGAGCACCGCGAGTCTTTCGGGATTTGAACCACGGTCGATCGCTTCCTCGCTCGCTTGCGCTCGCGAGACTGCGCTCTCCCTGCTTCAAATCCCACCCGCCCGGTACCCCCACCGCTTCGCTCGCTCACTCCGTTCGCGTCGCTCAGCGGTTCAGTCCACGGGCCGGGAGGGATTTGAACCCCCGACCGACGGATTAAGAGTCCGTCGCTCTCCCTAACTGAGCTACCGGCCCTCGCTCACCGCTTTCCCGCTGGCAAGTAAAGGCGTTTCGTTACCACTCCTGCAGCGCACCGGCTCCGTGATCCCAGACCAGAATAGCGAGGAACGCTCCGGCGCCAGTCAACGCGAACGCGCCGCCGACGAAGAACACCCAGTCCATACCGACGGCGGTCATGAGCCAGCCGCCGAGCAGCGGTGCGCCGACGCTGCCGGGTCGCCAGATCAGTTCGCGGATCCCGAAACTCGACGCGACGCCCTCGCCGGCGCCCTCGTCTGCGAACAGTGCCATGCTCGCAGGTTCGCGGAAGGCGTCGGCGATGCCGAGCAACCCGGAGAAGAACACGAGGGGGAAGTACGCCGCGGGGAGTGAACCGAGGAGCGGCAGTGTAACCTCGGTGCCGATCGCCGTGCCGATCCAGGTCGCGGAGGGAATGGCGATCGCGATCAGTCCGTAGGCCCCACCGCCCGCGAAGACGAACGCCGAACGGCCGGCGCGGTCGGAGAGGCGGCCGGTGACGGGCTGGCAGAGCATGTTGGTGAACTTCTCGGCGATGACGGTGAGGCTGATCGCGAGCCCGCTGACGGCGAGACCGCCCTCGGCGACGGAGACCCCAGCGTAGATCGGAACCCACGTTCGGACGAGCGTCACGGCGACGGCGTACTGCGCCCGAAAGCCGGCGATCGTCGCGATCTTGCGGTTGACGGCGAGATCGGTGAATGGGAACCCCTCGATCCGCGTCTCGTCGGGTTCGAGGAAGGTGTAGACGCCGAGCCACGCGCCGGCCATCATCGCGACGATGATGTAGAATACTGGTGCGAAGCCGAACGCGTCGTAGATCACGCCCGCGGAGCCGGAGCCGAGGATCGAGGCGGCGAAGCTCGCTGCGTTGGCCTTGCCGATCGCGTTCGCCCGCGATCCAACGTCGGCGATCTGGCCGACCAGCGAGAGGCTCATCAGGCCTGCGCCGGTCACCGCGATGCCCTGCAAGCCTCGGATCGCGATGAACGAGGCGCTCGAATCGACCATCGGGAAGAGCGCGTAGATCGCGGTGCCGAGCGCGAGCACGATCAGCAGGACCGTCCGCTTGTCGTACCGGTCGCCTGCCCACGCGAGCGGCACGACTGCGACGGTCTGGGCGAGCGTGAACCCCGTCGTGAACATCCCGATGATGAGTCCGGCGCTGATCGTGACGCCGAGGATCGTCGTCGCCTGCGGGTCGAGTTCCGTGATGTAGGGGCCCAGAAGCGTGATCAGCGAGATAAAGCCGAATCCCTGCGCGAAGCGCGTCAGGTAGAGTGCCCAGAACTGCAGTCTGTCGTCGTCCACGTCCACCCGGGATTGTCGTCGGGGAAAATGTATTTCGATTCGAAAGTCGCGGCAGGACGTTCCGGTGCCCCGCTTCGAGGAGTGTTCGTTCCTGGAGTCGGCTTCGCTCCGTCGGCCGGAAGCCTTACGAACTCGCTCCCTGCGGCGTGTTTCACGCCGAGAGAAAGGTCGGGAGCGTTAAGGGGCCGGATACGGTACGACGGCGCACATGAGTACCGGGGTCACCGTCACGTCGATGTCTACCTACGCCATCCTCGGGTGTGGCAGCGTCGGCCACCTCGTCGCCGAGGAACTCGCCGAGCAGGGCAAGGATCTGCTCATCATCGACCGCGACGAGGGCCGCGTCGAGGCGCTCCGGGACCAGGACCTGAACGCCCGCACGGCGGACATTCGGGACGAGGAGACGGCAGCGGAGGTCGCGTCGATGGACGTCGTCCTCGTCATGGCCTCCGACGTCGAGGCGAACAAGGAGGCCGTCCGTAACATCCGCGCCGAGAGCGGGGACGCCTTCGTCGTCGTCCGCGCGAGCGACCCCGTCGCCGTCGACGAACTCGAGGACCTCGGCGCCGACGTCGTGATCAACCCCTCCAACGTCATCGCCGACTTCGCGCTTCGCTCGCTGGAGTCCGGCGAACTCGAGCACAAGGCTGCCAAACTCGAAGAGGTCCTCACGGGTTCCGAGTCACGTGTCGCGATCGTCACCCACGACAATCCCGATCCCGACTCCATCGCGAGCGCCGCCGCGCTCCAGGCCATCGCCGAGCACGTCGGCGTCGAGGCCGACATCATCTACGTCGGCGAGGTGGGCCACCAGGAGAATCGCGCGTTCGTCAACCTCCTCGGGATCGACCTCCTGGACTGGGACGACGTCGAGCGTAACGAGTACGACACCTTCGCGTTCGTCGATCACGAACAGGCGACGGACGATTCCTTCGACTTCGATGTCGACATCCTGATCGATCACTTCGAGGCCGACTCCGAGCACGAGGCGGCGTTCGTGGACGTGCGACCGAACATGTCCTCGACGTCGACGATCATGACGAAGTACATTCAGGAGTTCGACATGAGCGTCGACGAGGAGGTCGCGACGGCGCTCCTCTACGGCATCCGCGCCGAGACGCTCGACTTCAAACGCGACACCAGCCCTGCGGACCTCACCGCAGCGGCCTACCTCTACCCCTTCGCGAACCACGACACGCTGGAACAGGTCGAGTCGCCGTCGATGTCGCCCGAGACGCTCGACGTGCTCGCGGAGGCGATCACCAACCGCGAGGTCAAGGGCTCTCACCTCGTCTCGAACGCTGGCTTCATCACCGACCGCGAGGCCCTCGCCCAGGCCGCCCAGCACCTCCTCAATCTCGAGGGCATCACCACCACCGCCGTGTTCGGCATCGCCGACGACAACATCTACCTCGCCGCCCGCTCGAAGGACATCCGGCTGAACATCGGCCGCGTCCTCCAGGACGCCTTCAGCGAGATGGGCGAGGCAGCCGGTCACTCCACGCAGGCCAGCGCCGACATCCCGCTCGGCATCTTCACCGGCATCGAGGTCAACGAGGACAACCGCGAAACGCTCCTCCAGCTCACAGAAGAGGCGGTCAAGACCAAACTCTTCGAGGCGATGGGCGTCGAGAGCGGCGAGAACGGGAGCTAACCACCGTTTCTATCGCCGGCGCAACCGCCGAGTACCGTGAGATATCGCCTTCCACCGGGATTCCGTGATCCTCGACCGGCACTAGCGGGTGGGACTGGAAGGGGCCGACCGCTCGATCCGTCCCCGACGAAGCAAGCACCGCAGGTGAGCGAGCGTCAGCGAGCGAACCGAGGAGCACAGCAAGTCGCGGACGGTCGAGCGGGCGGGGGCTTCCAATGCGGCTGAAGCTGTGGCTACGAGCGGAGCAGAGCTACGAAATACGGTTTCAAGCCGAAAATTCAGGCCATCACTTCGTCGTCGTTGTCGACCCCCAGCCGCTCGACGACGTCGCTGACGATGATCACGTCGCCCACGGAGCGCACCCACCGGTAGGGAACGATCGCTCCGCGCTGGCCGCCCTCGAGCTGGCCCGCGAGCAGGTCGGCGTTGATCTCCCCGAGTGCGAGGCCGGTGACGGCCTTGGCGTCGACGTCGAGGCGTACGTCCTCGACCTCTCCGACGTAGACGCCGTTGTTCGAGTAGACTTCGCGCCCGACGAGCGTGGTGAGCTCCTCGAGGCCGCCGTCCGACCGGAGCCCGCCGTGCATCGTGTCCATACGCCGGGCGTCGGGGTGCTGGCTCTTAACTCTTGGCGGAATGGCTGGTCGCAACACGGCGTATCTTCCCGGACAGCCGGGTTTTTGTTTCCACGCAGGTCAGTGTCAGTATGGCTCAGCGGGAGGATCCGACGGGAGTCGATGGGGCGGATGCAACGACGGCCGATCCGTCCACTGACCCCCGCGCAAACTACGACTATCGGGGCGGCGAGGAACACCGCCCGGCGCTCGTCGCCGCACTCCGCGAGCGGATCGACGGGGAGGTACGTTTCGACGAGTACAGCCGCCAACTCTACGCGACCGACGCCAGCGCGTACGAGGTTACGCCGGTCGGCGTCGTTTTCCCGAAATCGACCGATGACGTGGCCGCGGTGATGGCCTACTGCGCCGAGGAAGAGATTCCGGTGCTCCCCCGCGGGGGCGGTACCAGTCTCGCCGGACAGACTGTCAACGAGGCGGTCGTCCTCGACTTCACGAAGCACATGGACGACGTGCTCGCGGTCGATCCGAGCGAAGCCGGCCTCGCTGGCACGGCCCGCGCTCAGCCTGGGGTCACCCTCGGTGAACTGAACGCGGCCTGTGAGAATCACGATCTGAAGTTCGCGCCCGATCCCGCGTGGGGCGACAAGAGCGCGCTCGGCGGCGCGATCGGGAACAACTCGACCGGCGCGCACTCGTTGCAGTACGGCAAGACCGACGCGTACGTCGAGTCCGTGGAGGCGGTCCTCGCCGACGGAACCATGACGACGCTGGGGGAGGTCGACCTCGAGACGATTCGCGAGGAGGCGGACCCGGCGCCAGACTCGGGCGATCTGCTCCCGCGGATCTACGAGGCCGTCCGCCGGGCCGTCGACGAATACGCCGACGAAATCGACGAAGCGTATCCCGACATGAAGCGTAACGTCTCGGGGTACAACCTCGATCGACTCGTCGCAGAGGCCCGAGGCGGGATCGGTCCGACTGGCGAGGACTTCGGCGAGAGCGGGACCGTCAATCTCGCCCGCCTCCTCGCCGGGAGCGAAGGCACGCTCGGGATCGTCACCGAAGCAACGGTCTCGCTCGAACCGATCCCCGAGACGAAGGCCGTCGCCCTGCTCGCGTACGAGGACCTCGTCACGGCGATGGAGGACGTGGAGCCGATCCTCGAACACGATCCGGCGGCCGTCGAGGTGCTCGACGACGTGCTCCTCAATCTCGCGCGGGACACGGAGGAGTTCGGCGCGCTCGTGAACACCGTCGTTCCCGAGGGTGCGGGTGCGATGCTCCTCGTCGAGTTCTACGCCGAGGACGACGCCCGCGGGCGCGAACAGACGGCTGACCTCCTCGCAGATCGCGTGCCAGCAGACGTCCGAGAGACGGAATTTTCGCCACCCGGCAACGTCAGCACAGACGCAGCACTGCGCGCCTTCGCCGGCTTCGAGGCTCACGACCAGGCCGAGCGCGACCGCTTCTGGAAGCTCCGGAAGTCCGGCCTCCCGATCCTCCTCTCGCGGACCACCGACGCGAAGCACATCTCCTTCATCGAGGACTGCGCCGTCCCGCCCGAGCACCTCGCGGAGTACGTCGAACGCTTCGAGGCGATCCTCGAAGACCACGACACCTTCGCGTCGTTCTACGCCCACGCCGGCCCCGGCGTCCTGCACGTCCGGCCGCTCGTGAACACGAAGACGCTCGACGGCGTCGAGCAGATGGTCGGCATCGCCGACGCCGTCACCGACGTCGTCACCGAACTCGGCGGCTCAGTTTCGGGGGAGCACGGCGACGGCCGAGCCAGAAGCCAGTGGAACAAGAAGCTCTACGGAGTGGAGATCTGGGACCTCTCACGCGACCTCAAGGCCGCGTTCGATCCCGACTGGCTCCTCAATCCCGGCCAGATCTGTGGCGACGAAACCGGCGCGATCGACATGAGCGAGCACCTCCGCTTCGACCCCGAGTACGCGTTCGAATCCGGCTTCGAGTCCACGCTCGAGTGGGAGAACGCCAACGGCATGCAGGGGATGGTCGAACTCTGTCACGGCTGCGGCGGGTGTCGCGGGAAGCAGGACCAGACCGGCGGCGTGATGTGCCCGACCTTCCGCGCCGCCGAAGAGGAGTCGCTGTCGACGCGCGGCCGCGCCAACGCGCTCCGGCAGGCGATGAGCGGCGACCTCCCCGCCGAGGCGACGGACGAGGAGTTCGTCGAGGAGATCCTCGACCTCTGCATCGGTTGCAAGGGGTGTGCACGGGACTGCCCGAGCGAAGTCGACATGGCGACGCTCAAGGCCGAACTCACCCACCAGCACCACCAGGAGCACGGCACGACCGTTCGGGATCGCCTCTTCGGGGATATCCGTCGGTGGGCCAGACTCGGCAGCGCGACCGCGCCGGTCTCCAACTGGCTCGCGTCGCTCCCTGGCGCTGGGTGGCTCGCGGAGCAGACGGTCGGTATCGCGAGCGAACGGGAGCTACCGACCTTCGCTCGCACCTCCTTCACCGCCTGGATGGCAGATCGCGACGCGGGCGTCGATCCAGCCGACGCCGAGCGACGCGCCCTCGTCTTCCCCGACACATACACCGAGTACATGGAACCGGAAATCGGGAAGGCGACCGTCCGGGTTCTCGAAGCTGCTGGCGTCCACGTCGACGTTCCCGAGGGCGTCACCGACAGCGGCAGGCCAGCGTTCTCGAAGGGGCTCCTCGACCGTGCCCGGGAACGGGCCGAGCAGAACGTCGCAGCGCTCGAACCCGCCATCGAGGAGGGCTGGGACGTCGTCACAGTCGAGCCCTCCGAGGCCGCGATGTTCCAGTCGGACTACGCGACGCTACTGGGGAGCGAGCGGGTGCTGACCGTCGCCGAGAACACCTACGGCGTCGCGGAGTACCTCGATAGCTTCGATCTTCCCGTCCCGAGCGTCGATGCGGGCGCATCTGACCGCTCGCTCGTCTACCACGGTCACTGCCACCAGACGGCGATCGGCCGGGAACGCCACGCTCCCCGGGTCCTCGAACGGGCGGGCTACGAGGTCGAGGTGCTGGACTCGGGCTGCTGTGGCATGGCCGGGTCCTTCGGCTACGAGGCCGAGCACTTCTCGATGAGCGAAGCGATCGGTGGGATCCTCTTCGAGCAGGTCGATGGAGCGAAGGCCAGCACCGAGGGGCCATCGACAGTCGTGGCGCCCGGCACGTCCTGTCGATCCCAGTTCTGGGACCTTCGCGGTACCGACGCGGCGCACCCGGTCGAGGTAATCGACAGCGCGCTACCGGATCAGCCGGAACGCTGAGCTGAATCCGTATCCGTTCGATTTTGAGGCTTGCCCGAGAAGCACGCCTCATGGACAGTGCACTCGTCGTCGGCGGCACCCGCTTCATCGGCCGCCACCTCGTCGATGAACTGCTCGAGCACGACTACGAGGTCACGATCTTCAACCGTGGGAACCACGATAACCCGTTCGCGAACCACGACGACGTCGGGCACGTTAAGGGCGACCGCAAGAGCGACGCTGCGCTCGAGCACGCCAGGGACGAGGTCGATCCGGACCTCGTCGTGGACTGCGTCGCGTACTATCCCGGCGAAGTGCGGATCGCGACGGAGATTTTCGCCGACGTCGACGCGTACGTCTTCGTCTCGAGCGGATCGGCCTACGGCCCGGACGAGATACCCAAGCGGGAGGGCCAGACCGACCTCGAACCGTGTACCGAGGAGCAAGCCGTCGACGACAGCCACGAGACCTACGGCGCGAGAAAGGCCGAAGGCGATCGAGCAGTCTTCGAGGCCGCAGCGGACGGCGTTCGCGCGATGAGCGTCCGGCCGACGATCGTCTACGGCTCCCACGACTACACCGGCCGACTGAACTACTGGACAGAACGCGTCCGCGAGCAGGATCGCGTTCTGGTGCCAGGCGACGGCACCAATATTCACCACCTCGTCGCCGTCGAAAACGTCGCGCGTGCGATCCGGACCGTCGCGGAGCAGGGAGAGGCTGGCGAAGCCTACAACGTGGGCGACCACCGGGTCCTCACACTCGGCGAGGTCGTCGAGACGATCGCCGCCGGCCTCGACGCCGACGTCGAACTCGTCACCGCCAGCGAGCGCGAACTCGTGGCCGACGACCTGGAACCGACCGATTTCCCGCTGTACAATCCGAACCCGCACGTGCTCTCGACGACGAAACTCTACGACCTCGGGTGGGACCCCGTCGATCCCGCGGATGCGATCGCCGAGACGGTGACGACGGAGTACGAGATCGAGCGAGATCCCGGACCCGATCCTGCCGAGACCGACACCGTACTCGATCGACTGGACGCCAACTGATCGAGTGGGCACCCGCTGACCGACCCGCACTTACTAAACGGAGCCATCGAATAGGTCCCCTATGTTCGACAAATCGACGTGGATCCGCCTCCCGCGGAACGTCGTCGTCGGCCACGGCGTCGTCGACGACACCGTGGAGGCGGTCGCGGACCTCCACCTTCACGGGCAACCGCTGATCGTGACGAGCCCGACCCCGCGGGAGCTAGCCGCAGAGCGGATCGCCGCCGACTTCGCCGCGGACGGTGAGGACCCGGTGATCGTCGAGGTCCAGGAAGCGAACTTCGATGCGATCGAGCACGTGATCGATCGCGCCCGCGAGGTCGAGCCAGGCTTCCTGATCGGCGTCGGCGGCGGCAAGCCGATCGATATCGCGAAGATGGCCGCCGAGGAGATCGATCGCGGGTTCGTCTCGGTGCCGACCGCGGCGAGTCACGACGGGATCGTCTCCGGCCGTGCGTCGGTGCCGGACCAGGGAACCCGCCACTCGATCGCCGCCGAGCCGCCGCTGGCGGTCGTCGCCGACACGGAGATCCTCGCGGACGCGCCCTGGGAACTGACGACGGCGGGCTGTGCCGACATCATCTCGAACTACACCGCCGTCCTCGACTGGCGACTCGCACGGAGACTCAAGAACGTCTCCTACTCCGAGTACGGCGCTGCCCTCTCCGAGATGACCGCGGAGATCCTCGTCGACAACGCCGATTCCGTTCGGCCGGGGCTCGAAGAATCCGCCTGGGTCGTCGTCAAGGCGCTCGTCTCCTCCGGCGTCGCGATGTCGATCGCCGGCTCCTCGCGACCGGCCAGCGGTGCGGAGCACCTCTTCTCCCACCAGCTCGATCGGATCGCCCCCGGCGCAGCCCTCCACGGGCACCAGGCCGGCGTCGGATCGATCGTTACCGCGTACCTCCACGCCGGCGAGCGGGGCATGTGGAGCGACATCCGGAACGCGCTGGATTCGATCGACGCACCGACGACTGCGGCCGACCTCGGCGTGTCGGACGAACAGGTCGTCGAGGCGTTGACGACGGCATACGAGATTCGCGATCGGTACACGATTCTCGGCGACGGGCTGGAGGAATCGGCAGCGCGTCAGGCGGCGTCCTACACCGGCGTGATCTGAAACGCAGTTGGTCGGTTCCGCCGAGTCGTCGGTGCGCTACTGCTCGGTCGTTTCGGCCGGCAGCTCGATCTCTTCGGGAGCGGGCATCCAGAAGTAGTCGATCGTAATTCCCAGCGAGAGCGGCAGCGCGATGACGAGGAGTAACACCACGTCGCGCCCGCCGACGTTTCCACCGAGTCCGAGCACGCCGCTCAGCACCGTCGCGGAGACGATCAGTGCGATCGGTACGAGGACGAGCGTGTAGGCTGCGGCGCCCCAGTTGGTGTCTAGCTGGAGGCGGAAGAACCGGGTCAAGACGACGGCGACGACGGTGTGGATCGCGACGATGACGGCGACGCCGATTCCCGTCAGCAACGACATTGCCTCGTGGTACGGACTGATCCCACTTGCGGGTGTCGGAACGGTCGTCTGGCGCGAGAAGGTATCCGCTTCCAGGGCGGTAGCGGTGGAAGCGACGCTGCCGGACTGTGGCTCTACCTAGCGAAATATCGTCGCGCCTCACTCTATGGAAACGTCGTCGCGCCTCACTCCATCGAAACGTCGTCGCGCCTCACTCCATCGAAACGTCGTCGCGCCTCACTTCATCGAAATGTAGGTTCGGGTGTCCGCGACGCCCTCGAGGGACCGCATCTCGTTCGCGACCGTATCGAGCACGTCGTAGACCTTCTCGACGTCGACCTCGGCGATGATATCGTACTCGCCGGCGACGATGTGCGCCTCGGTGACGGGACTGACTGTACGGAGGGTGTCGACGAGTCCTTCCGACGTACCCGCTGCCGTCTTCACCATGACGAACGCGTGGACCATCGACTGTGCGGTACGTTCCCATGCAGCAAAATACTTGTCCCGCCCTGTGGCGGACCGCTGTGCTGCCACGCCGGTGGGACGTGCTGTTGGTGGAACCGTAGATCGAGCGCGGCCGAATTCCGCTGGCCTCCAGTGACGACCCCTTCCGTTGCCGGCGGTTCCCGCCGCTGGTGCAAACCTTCTTTTGGTGGCGGGGTGTAGTTTCCGACATGCGGTTCGTTATCATTGGCGCTGGTCGTGTGGGGCTCCGCACGGCACGCGTTCTGAAGGAGGAAGGCCACGACGTCGTGCTCGTAGAGCGCGACTCGGCGAAGGTCGAACGGGCTCGCGGTCAGGGGTACGACGTCGTCGAGGGCGACGGCTCCCGCGAGGAGATGCTCGAGGAGGCCGGGATCGAGGAGGCCGACGCACTCGGTGCGCTCACTGGCGACCTCAACGTCAACTTCGCCGCCTGTATGATCGGGAAACATCGCGGCGCGCGTACTGTCCTCCGCATTGACGAGGACTACCGCGAAGAGATCTACCGGAAGTACGCCGCCGAGGTCGACGAGATCGTCTACCCCGAGCGCCTCGGCGCGATCGGCGCCAAGAACGCTCTGCTTGGTGGCGACATCCGGGCGATCGCAGACATCGCCCAGCACCTCCAGGTCGTGGAACTCACCATCACGATGCAGGCGCCGATCCGCGGCTACTCGATCAGCGAACTCCAGTTGCCCGCGGACGCCACCGTGCTCGCGTTCGGGAAGTCCGACGGCCCACTCGGCATCCCCTCGTCCGACGAGTCCCTCGAAGACGGTGACCGGATCGTCGTCCTCGCCGACTTCGACGTCCTCGACGACGTTCGTCAACTCGTCGTCGGCGAAGCCGGACGCGCGGCTGCCGGAGGTGTGAACTGATGGTGACTGCCTACGTCATGATCAAGGCCAACACCGGCGACGCGGACCGGCTCCGCTCGGAAATCGACGACATCGAGGGCGTCGTCGACACCCACATCGTCGCCGGCGACGTCGACCTCATCGCGAAGGTCGAGGTCGAATCGCCGGGCAAGGTCAAGGACGTCTCCGCAACGTCGATCCAGGCAATCGACGGCGTGGAGGACACGCGGACGTACATCGCGATGGACTAAGCGGACGGTTTTGCGTGCGTTTCCTCGCATGGGAGCTTCGCCGCGGGCTCGTCGCTGGCACTGCTCGTGCGAACAGCTACTCTCGGGTCTACGCTCCCCTCTCCGTAGCGAAATCCACGCCCGCCACGAGCTTCACCGCCAGCGCGCTGCTCATCTAGCTCTCACTGCAGTGAACGAGAGCGAGAACCCAGACCACCGCTAGAGCGGCGTCCCGCCTCGCTTCGCACCGCTGTCCTCGCTGCCGGCCTGCTGGGTCGCCCGGTCGATCAGCCCCGCTACCGGGTCGTCGTACTGGTAGCCCGGAACGACGCCCTGGACGTAGGTTCCTTCGGCGAAATCGACGATCGCTTTCGCGTCGGCGACGCCCGTGTCGGCGTTCCAGGCGAGAAAGGAGAATCGCGCCTCGACGGTCGAATCCCGCAAGGCGATCTCTGGGTCCGATGCGGCGTCGACCTCTGCCACGTCGTAGGCGTCTTCGAGCCGTAACGCCAGGGTCTCGAACCAGCCATCCTGCACGACGTCGCCCACGCGCTCGTCGGCAACGGCAGCGTCGAGACTGGGCATCGTCACTTCGACGTGGAATCGCGCGTCTCGGCCCTCGTGGTCGATCGATTCGGCACGGACTGTTGCCTCGAACGGGGTCGTCGTGACCGCGTAACCGTCCGCCGATCGTTCGAATGCGGGATTGGCGTCGAAGGCGCGACCGGCGGCGTCGTTCGACTCGTCGTTCATCGTCGTGTCAGAGGCACGGGATCGTGTTGGGGATTGCGATCTTGTCGGGTACACACCGATCGACTGCCCGGCGGACTACAGAGATCTAGAGGTCTTCGCGGAAGACCTCGCGGAGCGCGTCGGCGACCGTCTCGAAGTCGTGTAGCGGACGGGGATCCGTGGTGACGAACACGCCCTCGCGGTCGCCCGTCACGCGGATCAGGTAGCCGTTCTCGAAGGCCCGGACCGTGTACTTGTACTTGCCAAGTTCTGTCCCCTCGTATGCCGCTTGCGTGAGCCGAAAGCCGCGCCACTCGTGCCCGATGAAGCCCGTCAGATCCGCGTCCTTCTCGAGGTCGTCTCGGAGGTAGAGTTGCTCGAAGTCGTCCTTGGTGAAGTAGGTGACAGAACGACAGCTCTCCCCGAGTGCCGTTCGGCTGACGCTTCGGATCCGTTCGGCGACTTCGTCGGCCAGAAGTGCTCCCATGGTCGGCGAAACGTGGTCCTCCCTGATAAGTGGGCTGCCGGACGATACCTCGTCACCGGTGGCCGTCGGGTGTGCACCCAGCCCCCGTGTTGCAGGGGCTGCAAGCCATCACTTCCGTTTAAGTACAATCAGGAGATAGCCGAAACCATGCCACGATGTCCGGAGTGTGGGTCGGACGTCGCGCGGACTGACGCGTTCTGTACGCAGTGTGGCGCGTCACTCGACGACGTCGACGTTGGGGCGGTCGAGGAGGAAGCGAGCGTACCGAACGACGAGGACGATGGCCGGCTGGCCTTCGACGGTGATCCCTTCGACGCGGACGTCTTCGAGTTCAGCTTCAAATATCCGCTCGCGAACGGGCTCGGGACGATCGCACTCGCGACGGTGCTACTGCTGTTGTCGATTCTGATCATTCCCTACTTCGTGTTCATCGGCTACTCGGTCCGCGTCGGTCGGGCTGCCGCCATCGGCCGTGCGGCACCGCCCGAACTGGGCGACTGGTGGGGCCTCCTCGCCGATGGCTTCAGACTTTTCGTCGCCGTCGCCGTCCTGATGGTTCCGGCCGGAGCAGTGTACGCGGCCTTGCTGCTGGCCGATCAGGTCGTGCTGGCGAACCTCGTCTACTTCCCGATGCTCGTCGCCGTCGCGGCGATCACTCCCGTCTTCTACGGACGGGGAAGCGTCAGAGAGGTCTACTCGGACCTTCGCTTCCTGCGTTTCCTCACGACGTCGAACTTCTGGATCGGCGTCGCCTACTATCTCGGCATCAGCTTCGTACTGTACGTCGCGGCCTTCGTCCTCTCGATCGTCTTCGTCATCACTCTCATCGGGATCCCGGTGGCGTTCGCGATCTGGCTCGTCTTCCCGGCGTACTTCACGCTGCTGCAGGCGGCGCTCTGGGGTCGGATCTACCACGACGCGGCCGAGGAGGGCGTCGTCGACCCGGTGGGACGCGTCGACCAGCTAGACACCACCTGGTGAGGGCGCGTATCGGCCGCTTTCGCCCCCGGTGACGCGATCGTTCATGGTTTGCCGTCGAGAATTCTGCGGCGGTTTCCGGGCGTTTACGGCCTGCAGACGCTTCGATACCGGCACGCTTATACGGTGCTTGCGGAAACCCTGTAAGAGACGACAACCGGACACCTGCGATTCCTGATCCGGTACCACGCATCCATCGCAATGAGAGAACGCACACGAGCCAGCGAGCGAGCCGAGGAGGAGACGACGGAGAAGTCAGCAGAGGATCTCTCCTGTCCGGAGTGCGGGGGTTTGCTCGTCAACGACGAGGAGCACGGGGAGACGGTCTGTGACGACTGCGGTCTCGTCGTCGAGACCGACGAGATCGACCGCGGTCCGGAGTGGCGCGCCTTCGACTCCAAGGAGAAGAACCAGAAGTCCCGCGTCGGTGCCCCGACGACGAACACGATGCACGACAAGGGGCTCTCGACCAACATCGACTGGCGTGACAAGGACGCCTACGGGAACTCCCTGGGCGCTCGCCAGCGCGAGAAGATGCAGCGCCTTCGCAAGTGGAACGAGCGCTTCCGCACCCGCGACTCCAAGGAGCGGAACCTCAAGCAGGCGCTCGGCGAGATCGACCGAATGGCCTCCGCACTTGGCCTCCCGGACAACGTCCGCGAGACCGCGAGCGTGATCTATCGGCGCGCACTCGAGGAGGACCTGCTCCCCGGCCGATCCATCGAAGGCGTCTCGACGTCCTGCGTCTACGCGGCTGCCCGACAGGCCGGCGTCCCTCGCAGCCTCGACGAGATCTCCGAGGTCTCCCGCGTCGAGAAGAACGAAGTCGCACGCACCTACCGCTACGTGGTTCGCGAACTGGGCCTTGAGGTTCGCCCGGCCGACCCCGAGAGCTACGTGCCCCGCTTCGCCTCCGGCCTGGAACTCTCCGACGAGGCCGAGCACCGCGCCCGCTCCCTGCTCCAGAACGCGAAGGAGAAGGGCGTCCACAGCGGCAAGTCCCCGGTCGGCCTCGCTGCGGCGGCGGTGTACGCCGCTGCACTCCTGACCAACGAGAAGACGACGCAGGCCGCGGTCAGCGAGGTCGCGGACATCTCCGAGGTCACGATCCGCAACCGCTACCACGAACTGCTCGAAGCCGAGGAGAGTCTCGGCGTCGCCTGAGCGGACTCGATTCCAACCCGCGATCAACGACCCGTCTGTTCTGGGGTCGCTCCACCGACGCGCCAGCGTAGCCGCTGTACCTGCCGGTGGAAAGGTTCAATTCGCTCGCCCGTCAGCGACTGCACAATGGACTTCAGCGAGTTCGTCTTGACGGCCTCGACGGCCGACCTCTCGGACGCCACGCATCCGGCCGCACGCGAGCACGCGGACGCCGTCGAGTTCCGGATGGACCTCGCCGCCGACCCGCTCTCCCTGCTCGACGCCTACGACGGAGCGCTCCCGATTCTCGCGACGAACCGCGTGGAGTGGGAGGGCGGGCAGGCCCCAGACGACGAGTCACGGCTCGACGACCTCGTCAGGGCGGCCGAGTACGACGCCGTCGAAGCGATCGACGTCGAACTGGAAGCGATGCGGCGAGGGGGCGCGACGAGCGTCCCCGACCGCGTCGGCGACGACGTGACGATCGTCGCGTCGGTGCACGACTTCGATCGCACGCCGTCGATGGACGATCTCCGATCGCTGGCCCGCCAGACGACCGAGTACGGTGACGTCGGCAAGGTGGTCCCGACGGCGGAGTCCGTCGACGACGTGCCACCGCTCCTGACAGTAACGCGCGAGTTCTGCGCGCAAGGACGACCGATCGCGACGATGGCCATGGGTGAGCCCGGCCGTCACTCGCGGGCGGTGGCCCCGCTATACGGCTCCCGTATCGGCTACGCGCCCGTGGATCCGAACGACGCAACCGCCCCCGGGCAGTACGACGTCGCGACGCTCGCGGAACTCGTGGCACGTCTCGAAGCGAAACCCGAAGCATAAACAGTCGGGACGAGCAAGCGCGGGGTATGGGACGACCGCGCCCCTGGCTCGCCGCGTTGCTGGCCTTCCTCTACCCTGGACTGGGCCACCTCTACCTGCGGGAGTGGGCGCGATCGCTGCTCTGGTTCGTCCTCGGCGTCGGAACCGTGGCCCTTGCGTTGCCGGAGAACGCCGTCTCGGAAGCGAGCGTCACCGACCCGAACTCGATTGTGACTGCCTCGGAGACGATGACCGCCGAAGCCTCGACCGTCGGGCTGCTCGTGGTCGTCACGGTGTTCGCGTTTTCTATCGCCGACGCGTATACGATCGCTCGGGGTGCAAGGGCACGTCGGGTTCGCGAGGCTGCAGGCGAGACCACTCCGGATTGTCCGGTCTGTGGCCACGAACTCGACGAGGATCTCGACTTCTGTCACTGGTGCACGACCCGCCTCGACGAGTGGGAGCCCCAGTGAGGGGCCCGTCGACGAACTTGCAGATCAGGACCGCTCGGTGAGCAGTCGTTCGTACAGAGCAACCAGGTCGTCGCCGACGGTTTCGAGGGAGAACTGCTCGCTCGTTCGCGCCGCGGCGGAGCCGATCTCCTCGCGGAGCCGCTCGTCCGAACACAGCCGTCGGAGCGGCTCAACGAACGCCTCGTCGGCCTTGATGCAGTCCTCGCCGTCCTCGAGCCACTCGTAGGTCGGAATCGAGCGGATGACGGGCGGCTTGCCACAGTGCATCGCCTCCAGCAGCGCCATCCCCTCGTTCTCGTTCTTCGAGGGCCAGAAGAACACGTCGCCGGCAGCCATCGCACCACGGGGATCCTCGATGTAACCGGTGAAGGTACAGTTCGACGGCGAGTTCGCGACCAGCTTCCGGGTTTCCCGAGGCTGGAGGTACTTGTCGAGCGTGCCGCCGGCAGGATTGACGTAGCCGAACCAGACGAAGTCGAGGTCCGGCATCGCCTCGGCGGTCTCGACGAACGTGCGGAGCCCCTTGCGCTTGATGACGTGGCCGAACATGAACACGACCGGCGGTTCGAGGTCGTACCGGTCGAGATACTCCTCGCGAAGGTCCGGATCGTCCCACCCCTCGTAGCGCCCGGCGTCGAAGCCGTTGGAGATGACCGTCGATGGCGTATCCGTGTAGTCGGTCTCGATCACCGACTGATTGTGTGCGGACGGGCAGATCAGGTGGTCCGCCTGGGAGTAGCCGTACGCAAGGTATGGGCGGAGGGGTCTGGCGAGGAGGTTCGAGAAGACGAAGCTCTCCCGGAAGTCCGCGGCAGTGTTGTGGGTGTGCGCGACGACGGGGACGTCGGCCCGGTGGGCGCGCTTGGCGTAGTAGATCGATCGCGGCCCCATATTGTTCAGGTGGAGGAGGTCCGCGGAGAGGTCCGGCGAGGTCGTGTACTCGATCCCGCGCCGATCCATGATCGTTCGCTGGTTGTTGACCGACTCCGCGAACCCGCCGGTGATCGCGTCCTCCCACTCGAAGTAGTGGCTGATCTTCATGCGTGGACGATCTTCCTGGCTCGAACGGCGGTCTGTCGTGCAGTCTGGTCGATCGAAGCGCCGCGTGCGGGCGGTGCGGAGACGCTACTTCTCGATGATGGACTCCTCGACGGCCTCGCCGAAGTGTCGGGCGGTGTCCTCGTAGTAGATGAGGACCTCGTCGCCTTCCTCGACGTCTGTGATCGCCGTCCTGCCGTCGCTCGTCGGGACCTTGATCGTTTCGGCGTTCTGGAGGAGCGTCTCCACCCGGTCGACGCCGTCGTCGGTCTCGACCTCCGCCTCGAGGCGGAACATCGGCCGTTGCTCGATCTTCGCACGACCGACGACCGCCTCGCGCGTGTTGCCGTCCGTATCGACGACCTGGACCTCGTCGCCGCTCTCGAGTTCCGAGAGGTACTTCGTCCCACCGTCGGGGGTCCGCACGTAGGCGTGGACGGCCCCGGCGTTGACGCGGAACGGTCGGGAGGCGACGTACGGCGATTCGGCGGTCTCCGCATGGACGAAGAAGAGGCCCCGGCTCATCGAGCCGACCAGCATGCCCTCGTCGTGGTCCATGAGCTGCCCCGTGTCGACGCAGACGCGATCCGCGGAGCCGGCACGCTCGATGCCGGTCACCTCCGCCCAGCGCAGTTCGAGCGTCTCGCGATCCGCCTCGTCGTGGACGGCGACGGTCTCGCGGATTTCGTCGGGGTCGGAGCTGTCGAGCAAGACGGCGTCGGCGCCGATCTCCAGTGTCTCGTAGGCCGTCCGGGCCTCTTCGGCCTCCGTGACGCCAGCGATCAGCGTCGTCTCGTCGCCGATACGAGCGATGAGGTTCTCGAGCGGGATGATCTGCCAGTTCTCGCCGATGACGATGGTGTACTCGGCCTCCTGTGCGGCGGACTCCGCGAAGCCCTCGTAGTCGGAGTCGAAGATGCGGACGTACGAGCCGGTGGCGCGGTCGTCGTCCCGGCGGAGCGTCGAGAGGTCTGCAGAACCGGAGAGGTCGTTCGGGAGGTCGACGGTGCCGTCGCCCTCGCCGTCCTTGCCGACGACGTAGGCGTCGGCCTCGGGCCCGGCGTCGCCGTCGCCCTCGGCGTCGTCGATCATCGCGGCGTCGCCGCCGGTCGAGAAGGCCGCGACCTTGACGTCGCCGAGTTCCTTCACGCGGCCGACGTCGTGTTCGTCGACGAGCACCCAGTCGACGCCCGATTCCAGACCGGCCGTGATGCGGCGCTTTCGCTCCTCCCAGTCGCCGACCTCGTCGTCGGCCTTCAACCAGACAGATCGCGTCATGTCGGCGACTGCGCGTGCGGGTGGCTTCAACGTGGCGGAACCGTCAGGCGTGGCCACCGGGCGACGGCGGCGAAAACGGAGACGACGAAGCGAAGACTCGCTACTCCTGTCGGTCCACGTCCACCCGCTCGCGGATGGACTCCAGCGTGTCGGACTCCGCGAGTTCCTCGATTCGCGTCTGGAAGTGCTCCTCGCAGAGCCCGACTTTCACCCCCTCCGACTCCGCCGCGTACGCGGCGGGTTTCTCACAGTAGTGACACTGCATGGGAACTCGTTGGCACTCAGGTGGTTTGAAGGCTGCGTTGTCAGTCATTTACTCGTCCCTGGAAAGTACTGTGCTGGTTCGCCCCTGCTCCTCGGCCCTTCGGGTGCTCAGCCGTCGAGTGCGGCTTCGACGCGTTCCCAGGCATCGGCGTTGAGTCCAGCGGCACCCAGGCTGGTCCCGTGGGCGTCAGAGCCGCCAGTCGGGAGCAGGTCGTACTGCTTGATCGCTCGCTCCACGGGTTCGAGGGCGGGTGTGTCTCCCGGATCGGCCGGCCGATCGTACGGATACCATCGTTCGACGGCGTCGAGTTCGGCGGTCAACGCGAGCGCTGCTTCCGGATCGTCGTACCGAAGCGGGTGCGCGAGTCCGACGATCCGACAGGCGTCCGCCAGCAACCGACGGCCAGTCTCGAAAGACGGGACGTCGCGGGCGACGAAGCAGGGGCGATCGTCGCCGATGAGTTCGTCGAAGACGCCCTGGAGGTCATACTCGACCGCAGGATGCTCGGCGACCGCCCGGGCGATGTGCGGCCGCCCGAGACCGGGCCGGGCCTCGACCTCCAGGTCGATGCCCAGGTGGTCCTCGACGCGCTGGACGATGCGAGCGCCTCGATTCGCGCGATTTTGCTGGATTCGCTCGCACTCCTCCCGGAGGGCATCGGTGGGGTCGAGTCCGTAGCCGAGGAGGTCCACGCGCTGGTCCGTGGCCTCGACCCGGAGTTCGATTCCGTGGACGACCGTGATGCCGTCAATCACCGTCAGGGGCGCGTCGAGGTCCGGGTGGGGCCGGTCGTGGTCCGTGATCGCGACGGCTCGGAGGTCTGCACGCGTCGCAGCAGCGGGGATGTCCGCGACGTCGAGCGTGCCGTCGGAGTTCGTCGTGTGCACGTGGAGGTCCGCGACGACCATGGTGGCGGTCCGCCGCGGCGTGGCAAGGTCGTTCCGGCTCCCATCGACACAGACCGCCATTCATGATTAAAGACCATTAAGGAGTATGCACACTCCAAGGGACCTTCCAGCGAAGATTTATCATTATCGTTCATTTTGTATTGGTTGATGATCCCGACAGCGACCGACGCGGGCATCGACGACGAGCAATACCCACTGACCACGCAGGAGTTCCTCGAGCGCTTCGGCGACGTGGAGCTCGAGCTGGCAAACGGCACGGAGCGCATCGGGGACGCCCTCGACCGGATGGACGATGAGACCTACGAGTCGGCGCTCGACGCCCGGTTCGCGGTCTACGCCGCGGTGTCCCACCGCGCCGTCGGTCGGCGGTTCTACAGCGACCGCGACCCGACGCCGCCGGGTTCGCCACACGGTCCCGATCAGGTGTCTTTCTGAGGAGGCCAACAGCCGTCGACCAACAGCCGTCGACCAACCGCCTCGCCCCACTTCCCTGCTGCCGTCACTTCGACCACCGTCCCCACGGCCCCTCCCACTTCTTCCCCGTGCAACGAGCCAAGCACCCCGAGGGTAGCAGCGTTTCTCCGCTGCTTCACACGCTTTCCCTCCCTGCCCCAGCACGCTTTCTCCCTCTCTCGCCTCTCTGCTCTCGGTACACGTCCGATCGTCTCCAGAATTGGCTGTATTCCGACTACCCGGACCGATACTGGATTGCGTCTGACCGAATCGCCGCGATTCGCCGTGCGATCGACGAGGGAACCCTTTTTGCAGGGGCCCGACCAATCACCTGCCGATGCACGTGCTGCTCGGCGTCGAGGGAAGCGAGGAATCCGATCGCGCACTCGAGAGCGTCCTCGAGCGGGCGGAGGAGGCCGGTGACGAGCTGACGGTCGCGGTCTTCGCACTCCGCGACCAGTCGCTCGACGACGTCGAGGAATCGGTGCGCGGTCGACTCGCCGAGAGCGACGTTCCCTGGGAGGTCGAGCGGATCGAGGCGGACCATCCTGCCAGCGCGCTGGTCGAGCTCGCGGAGGCCGGTCCCTACGAACAGCTCGCCATCGGTGGTGGGCAGGAGAGTCCGATGGGCAAGATCGAGCTGGGAACGACGACGGAGTTCGTCCTCTTGAACGCCCAGGTCACGGTGAGACTGGTACGATGACGGGGCGCATCTACCCCGACGAGGTCGCAGGGCCCTTCCCGACGCCGCCCAGGGAGTTCGAGGACGCCGAGGGCCGACTCATCGAACTCCAGGCAGCCGGGGGTATGGATCCCGAACCCGTCGTCGAGATGTACACGGCCTTCGATCCCGCCGACCGGGCGCAAGGCATCCCGCCCTCCCAGGAGGACCGGATCCGTTCCTGGCTCGACACGCTGCTCACCGAGGGCCTGAACGTCCTCGCCTGGGACGGCCCCGACGTCGTCGGCCACGCCGTTCTCATGCCCGACACCGATGGCTGGGAACTCGCTATCTTCGTCTACCAGCCCTACCAGGGCGCGGGGATCGGGACGCAACTCATCGAGACGCTCCTGGGCTACGGCGCCGCGGAAGGCGTCGAGCGCGTCTGGCTCACCGTCGAACGCTGGAACCGCCCGGCGATCGCGCTGTACAAGTCGGTCGGCTTCGAGCCCTGCGAGGCCGAGAGCTTCGAGATGGAGATGTCGCTCGTGATCACCGACGGGGAGGAGTAGGTCCGTCCGAGCCCAGGTCGTTCAGATCGACAGTGAGCGTTACAGACGAAGGGGCCGCGTTTCAGACCGACAGGACCGGCTGACTCGCGTACAACAGCACGTACTCCGCAGCCTTCGCCAGCGTGTCCCGTTCGTCCTCGTGCTGGTCCTCCCGCGGAATGACGAGGAAGTCCGCGCCGATCTCGTCGGCGGTGTCGAGGACCACGCTTCCGGGATGCTGACTCTTCTTGGTCTTCGAGAAGCCGTAGGCGACGGTCGCGTCGAGAGCGACCCCCGACGCGGCTGCCGTCTCGGTGAGCCCCTCGAGGTAGGACTGGCTCTCCTCGGCCACGGTCTCGTGATCGACGGCCTCGCGCTCGATCGCTCGGCTGATGGTCTCGGCGAGGACGTAGACGGCGGTGACGTCCGCGTCGTACCGATCCGCGATCGCGATGGCGTACTCGGCGGCTTTGGTGGCCTGGTCGGTCCCGTCGACGGGCACGAGTACCGTCTCGACCGACAGCGGAGCGTCTGCGGGCGCCATACACGACCTTCGATCCGCGGCGGGGAAAAAACTACCCGACCGCGATCGCCGGTCAGACTCGATCGACCTGCGTGGGCGGCAATAATCGCCGGAGTCCGGCCGGTTGCGGGCACTCGTGAGACAGAACGACTTTGAGCCCCCACCTCGAACCCCGTCACCATGGAACGCGCACTCGTCGTGATCGAGGCATCCGAAGCAACGAAGAATCTCGTCGCCGAAGCCGCAGAACTCGCACACGGCGTCGATGCCGAACTCCGACTGCTCTACGTCACGTCCGACGAAGAGTTCGAGGAGCGTCAGGGTGAACTCTCCTCGATTCCCGGCATCGAACTCGACTACGGCGTGGCCCGCGGCGTCGAGGAGGCCGAAGGGTTCGCGGAGGCCATCGGCGAGGAGGTCCTCGGTGCCGACGCCGAGTTCACCGCCGTCGGTCGCATCGGCGACGACGAGGAGGAGATCCTCGCGGAGGCTCGCTCCAGCGACGCCGACCACATCTTCGTCCACGGCCGGCAGCGCTCGCCCGCCGGCAAGGCCGTCTTCGGTGACATCGCCCAGGCGATCATTCTCGGCTTCGATGGTCCGGTCACCGTCACCACGAGCTAATCGGGCGACTGCGGTCGATTTTCCTGGAGCTGTCCACTCGAGCGTCGCCAGCTGGCCGCTCGACCGTCGGCAGTGACGACTCGGTCGGTCGTCTGTGGCGAGCGACCGGTGGCTTTTCCACCACTGCCCGGGTACGCTCTCGTATGATCGATACCGTCGCCATCGCGACCGACGGCTCTGAGAGCGTCTCCCGGTCCGTCGACGTGGCCATCGACCTGGCCGACCGCTTCGACGCCGAGGTGCACGCGCTGTCCGTCGTCGACGAGACAGAGGTTGCGTCTTCGCCCGAACAACTCCGGGACGAGCTTCGTGCGGCGCTCGAAGCCGACGCGAGCAAGGCCGTGGAGGGGGTCTCCGAGCGGACGGATCGTGAGGTAACGACCGCCGTCATCGAAGGGCGCCCCGCCGACGCAATCGCCGAGTACGCCCGCGAAGAAGGGATCGACGTCGTCGCTACGGGTACCCGTGGCCGGCACGGCGAGCACCGGTTTCTCATCGGGAGCGTCGCCGAGCGCGTCGTCCGGACCTGTCCGGTGCCCGTACTGACCGTTCGCCAGCTCAGCGCAGACGAGTAACGACCGCCCCGAACCGTTGCTTCGAGGGTTCGACTGTCGCTGCGGATTACCAGCGGTGGTGAACGTGCTCGTAGACGTACTCCTCGTAGACGTCGCGGATCGCACCGTGGACCTCGTGTGAGAGCCGTGGCTGCTCGGAGACCGCCGCGTTCGACTCGACGTGGGCGGGCGAGGTGGTCCCCGGAATCACGGTCGTCACCTGGTCGTGATCCAGGATCCACCGGAGCGTCGCCTGCGCCGTCGAGCGGTCGTCCGGGAGGTGGGGCTCCATCGCCTCGAGGGCGTCGTGGCCCGTCTCGTAGGGCACGCCGGCGAACGTCTCGCCGACGTCGAAGGCCTCGCCCTCGCGGTTGAAGTTCCGGTGGTCGTCCTCGGCGAACTCCTGGTCGCGATCGAGCGCGCCGGTCAGCAGCCCGGAGGCGTAGGGCACGCGAACGATGATCCCGACGTCGTACCGGTTGGCGGCCCTGAAGAACCGCTCCTTCGGGCGTTGCCGGAAGGGGTTGAAGATGATCTGGACGCTCTCGACGACGTCGTACTCGATCGCCTTCTCCGCCTCCTCGACCTTCTCGACGCTGACGCCAGCCTGCTCGATGATGCCCTCCTCCTCGAACCGTTCGAGCATCTCGAACGTGTCGGGCTGGTAGTAGGCCTCCGTCGGCGGACAGTGCAACTGCAGGAGGTCGATCGTCTCGACGCCGAGGTTCTCGAGGCTACGCTCGACCTGGGGCCGGAGCGTCTCGTAGTTGTAGCGTTCGGGCTCGTGGGGGTCGAGCCGTCGGCCGGTCTTCGTCGCAACGAACACGTCGTCGTAGGCGTCGCGCTCCTCGAGCACGGTGCCGATGTGGGACTCGCTACGGCCGTCGCCGTAGACGTCCGCCGTGTCGACGAAGTCGATGCCCGCGTCGATGGCCGCGCGCACGACCTCGCGGCCGGTTTCGTCCGAGACGTCGCCCCAGCTTCCGCCGATGTTCCAGGTGCCGAGACCGACCTCCGAGACGTACTGGTCCGTCGAGCCGAGTCGTCGCTGATGCATACGTGATCGTCGGATCGCCCCGCTCCTGAAGGTTGGCCTCTCGGCAGTCGTCCGCTGTCGACCGGCGCGCTGACGAGCAACGACCGTTCAGGATCGGTCACCGGCGCCGGTGCCGAACCCTTCCTGCTCGCGGAGCAGTGGGCGGGCGTCGGCGAGGGTCACGCCGTCGAAGGGGTCCTCGGCGAGCAACAGCGAACCGTCGAGATCGACGCGCTCGACCAGCGGCGCGAGGTGCCACCCGGCGGCGATCGAGGCGTTCGACTCCACCATGCAGCCGAGCATGACCTCCAGGCCGTGGGCGTGAGCAGCCTCGATTTGCTCGCGGGCGGCCCAGGGGCCGCCACACTTCATCAGTTTGCAGACGATCGCGTCGCAGGTCGCCGCGACGGCCGGTACGTCGCTCGCTACGACGCAGGATTCGTCCGCAACCACCGGGATCGACGTCGCGTCGGTGACTGCTCGGAGGCCGTCGAGGTCGTCGGCTGCGACGGGCTGTTCCAGCAGGCCCACCTCGGCCGTTTCCAGGAGGTCGAGTCGATCGAGTGCGGTCTCGCGATCCCACGCGCAGTTCCCGTCGACTCGTAGCGTGGCCTCGGGAACTGCCTCGCGAACGCCGAGGAGCCGCGATCGATCGTCGTCGGTGCCGAGTTTCAATTTGAGCGTCCCGAAGCCGCGTTCGACGGCCTCCGCTGCTCGCGCTGCCATCGTCTCGGGGTCCGCGATCCCGATCGAGAAGGAAGTCGACGGTGCAGCGTCGGGATCGAGCCCCCACAGCCGATAGAGGGGCACGCCGAGCCGTTTCGCCGCGAGATCGTGGACGGCGATACTGACTGCAGCGCGGGCCGCCGCGTCGGCGGGTGCGGTCGCCCGGAGGTCGAGCTCGATCCGCTGGATCGCGAGCGGATCGCCCACCGACTCGACGACATCGAGGAGATCCGGCAGCGCCGACGCGACCGAGTCGGGGTCCTCACCGTAGTAGGCCGACGGACTCGCCGCGCCGATACCGACGCGCTCGCCGTCGTCGAGACGTACGACGACGACCTCCGTCGTGGTCATCGATCCCCTGGAAATCTCGAAGGGCACCGCCAGTGGGAGTTCGATACGCTCGAACGACGGTTCGACGCTCTGGGGTGTTCCCGTCACGGTTCAGGCCCCCCCGATCGGCCACTTTGCGCTGCCTCCTCATCCTCCGGAACCAGTCCGTCGACGACTTCGCTTGCCTCGAAGCGAACTGGATCCGTCGCCGGTGCGTCGATCGCCGCGCCGAATTCCTCGACCGCCCGCTGGGCTTCGTCCTCCCCCTCGATCCTCGAGGTGTTCAGGGCACCTGCGACCACCGCTGCCGGTGCCACTGGCTCGACGAACTGCTCGTATCGGCTGGCGACCTCGCTGGCCGGCGGAATGGCAAACGCTTCGTAGCCGTGGATCGCCTCGCGACCGGCCTCGTGACAGAGCACGAGCGCATCGGGCATCGCGCCGTGGAGGAGGCTCGCCGTGACGCCGGAGTAGGCCGGATGGAGGATGCTCCCCTGCCCCTCGACGACGAGTACGTCGTGCTCGGCGGCAGCGTTCTCGACGAGTCGCTCGGCTGCGCCGGCCGCGTAGTCGCTGATCGCGCGGTCGACGGCGATCCCCCACCCTTCGATCAGGATGCCGGTCTGGCCGGTCGGTACGGCAGCGGCGTCGAGGCCCTCGGCGCGGAGCGCGTCGACGAGTTCGAGCGTCGTGGTGAGTTTCCCCGTCGAGCAGTCGGTGCCGACGGTAGCGATCACGTGTGCGTCGACGTCGCCGGCGGTGCCGCGTGAGACGTCGAGGTCGTCGGGGGGCTCTCTGACGTCTCGCAGTTCGCAGTCGTGCTCCGCGGCGAGCGTCACGAACTCCTCGTCCTCGGCGAGCGGGTAGTGCAATCCTGCGAGTACGTCGCACCCTCGCTCGAGCGCCGTCCGAACGTCCGACCGCCACGAGGGGTCGAAGTCGCCGCCGATCGGCGCGATGCCGATCACGAGCGCGTCACACGCCGGTGCGTCGGCCATCGATTCGACGATCGGCGCGTCCTGTACGTCGGGCACGTGGTCCGCGACGCGATCGCCCGCCCGGTCACGATCGAGCACTGCGACGACGTCCTGTTCCCCGTACCTGCAGATCCCGACAGCCGTCTTGGCGCGGTCCGGGAACTTCTCGTGGGCGAGGATCGCGACGCGCATGGCTCGACTCTCCGCGAGCACCGGCCAAAAACGTGGTACCGTCCGTGCATGGGAGAACAAAGTAAAAATGGGAAATCCTCTACTCAGTGGGAATATATCAATATTTAAGGAATAGACTGAAGTATTCCTACTCGAAAGCAGTTTGTGGGCATGGGAGTCGAGCGGAGCACTGACAAGCGAGGGCGGATCACGATTCCGACCGAGCTCCGCGAGCGGTTCGGCGATCGGTACCGCGTCGTCGAGCTCGAGGATGGAATCAAGCTCGTCCCCATCCCACAGAATCCGATCGAGACCCTACGGGAGTCGGGCAGTGAGGAACTTCGCGAGACCTCCGCGGATGCGCTGCGCGCTGTGGCGCGTAGCCGGGGAGACGCGGAGGTCGACGAGCATGTACGCTGACCTATCGGTCTGGCTCGCGCTCCTGACGGAGGACGAGTCACGGATCGATCGGGCGGCGTCACTGCTCGCAGAACACGAAGACGATCTGCAGGTGTCGCTGGTGACGTTCGTGGAGCTATTCTTGATCGAGGAGTCGTACCACTTCGACCGCGAACGCGCGATCACGGCGATGCTCGACCTCGCCGACTTCGACGACGATCCCGCGATCCTCTACCGGGCGTCCCGGTATCGCGACGGGGGGATCGACACCTTCGACGCGTTCCACGCCGCCATCGCCGACGAACGCGGGGTTCCCGGCGAGGTCGACGGCGAAGAGCGGACCTGGCTCCGACTGGACGGCGAGGAGGCTGCGGACTGACCCGTCGGCGGGACGTCGATTCGAATGACTGCTGAGCACACCCGACCGACGACTCAGACGAGATAGAGCGTCGTCCGCCAGAAGTCCGCGAACGCTTCCTCGAGCGCAGCTTCCGGCTTCCCCGTGGCGTCGACGGGCGCACTCGCCCTGGCGTCGACCTCGTCGGCGAGCGCGTCGAGGGCGCTCCGATCGCCGGTGAGATAGAGCGTTTCGGCGTCCCGATCTGCGAGCGCGGCCTGCACGTCCTCGAGGTGCTCCTCGATCTGGGCGTCGCGACGGCGCTCGAAGCGGCCCTGCGAGAAGCCACCTTTGGAGTGGTCACCTTTGACGTCGCTCTCGAAGCCCTCGAATGCCAGCCGCTCGTCGCCGCGATACTCGCCGAGCGCGAAGAGGTCCGAGCGGACGAGTGCGACCGCGAACGTACCGGTCGGGAGGAAGCTGGACCGGTCGAGGTCGAACGACTCGGCCCACGTGACGCCGGGTTCGGGGAGAACCGGTGGCCGAAGGGCAGCGCTGAGCAGCCCGTCCTCGTCCGTGACGGCGACGCAAGGCGCGGCTCGCTCGACGAGCGCCGACCGCTCGCCGAATGCCTCCCTGGCATCCTCGGGAACGTGGTCATCGACCACGGCCGTCATCGCTGCGTCGGGTGGCGCCTCGACGCTGTCGAGTCGGTCGAGGATCCGGGCAGTGGCGCGTCGATCCAGATTCCTGCGGCCACGGAAGGAGAGGTCGGCCTCGTCACCTTCCAGCCGCTCGACGGTGCCTTCCAGCTGCGCAATCCTGTCCTCGAGTTCGTTGACGCGCTCCTGGGCCTCCTGTCGAGCCGTGACAGCTTCGGCGCGGCGGCGCTCCTCGGCTTCGAGTTGCGCTTCGGCCCGCTCCCGTTCCTCCCGGGCCTCCTCGAGCTCGGCTTCCAGCTCCTCGATCCGTCCGCCGCCGAGCAGCCGGTCGATCATGCCACCATTGCTCTCCCCGACTCACTTCCGTGTTCCGGGCACGAGGCAGTGGCTGCAGCCGCACGATTCCCGATGGGCATCCGTCCAGTCTATCACGATCGACAGATGGGTTTTTCACGGCGTGACGAAAATATTGCCACCATGTCCCCTCCACAGGATACCTTTGGACACTACGTCGGCGGCGAGTGGATCGACGGCAGCGGCGCGGAGACGTTCACGAGCGAGGACCCTGCGACGGGCGACACGCTCGCGGAGTTCCACCGAGGGACGCCCGAGGACGTCGAGGCAGCAGTCGGCGCGGCCGAAGACGCGTTCGAGGAGTGGCGCTCCCTCTCCTACATCGATCGGGCGGAGTACCTCTGGGAGATCTATCACGAACTCCGTGATCGTCACGAGGAACTCGGCGAGATCGTGACCCAGGAGTGCGGCAAGGAGATCTCCGAGGGCAAGGCCGACGTCACCGAGGCCTGGCACATGGTCGAGTGGGCGGCGGGGAACGCTCGCCATCCCCACGGCGACGTCGTCCCGAGCGAGATCGCTGCGAAGGACTCCTACATGCGCCGGCAACCCAGGGGCGTCGTGGGCTGCATCACGCCCTGGAACTTCCCGGTCGCGATTCCGTTCTGGCATATGGCCGTCTCGTTGGTCGAAGGCAACACCGTGGTCTGGAAGCCCGCCGAGCAGACCCCCTGGTGTGGCCAGATCATCGCGGAGATGTTCGAGGACACTGGCATCCCGGACGGCGTCTTCAACATGGTGCAGGGCTTCGGCGACGCCGGCGCTGCGATCGTCGACGACGAGCGCGTCCCCACGGTGCTGTTCACCGGTTCGGCGGAGGTCGGTCACTCGATCGCCGACGAGATCGGTGGCCAGCCTGGCCGCGACGTCGCGCTGGAGATGGGCGGCAAGAACGCCATCGTCGTCACCGAGGAGGCGGACCTCGACATCGCCGTCCACTCCGCGGTCATGTCGTCGTTCAAGACGACGGGCCAGCGCTGCGTCTCCTCCGAGCGCCTGATCGTCCACACCGACGTCTACGACGAGTTCAAACGGCGCTTCGTCGACCTCGCCGAATCCGTCGCCGTCGGCGATCCCCTCGACGAGGACACGTTCATGGGCCCCGCGATCGACGAGCGGCAGGTCGAGAAGTTCCACGAGTACAACGACCTCGCCCGCAAGGAGGGCGCCAACGTGCTCGTCGATCGCGCGGACCTCGACGCCGACGAGATTCCCGGCGGCAACACCGAGGGCCACTGGATCGGCCCGTTCGTGTACGAGATCGAGTACGACCCCACGCTGCGCTGTCTCAAGGAGGAGGTCTTCGGCCCACACGTCGCGCTCGTCGAGTACGAGGGTACCATCGAGGACGCCGTCGAGATCCACAACGACGTGCCCTACGGCCTCGCCGGCGCCGTCATCTCCGAGGACTACCGACAGTTGAACTACTACCGCGACCGTGGCGAGGTCGGCCTCGCCTACGCCAACCTCCCCTGCATCGGCGCGGAGGTCCACCTGCCCTTCGGCGGCGTGAAGAAGTCCGGAAAGGGAGCGCCGAGCGCCCGCGAGGTCATCGAGTCCGTCACTGATCGGACCGCCTGGACGCTGAACAACGACGAGGACATCGCGATGGCCCAGGGCCTGTCGGCGGACATCACGACCGAAGACGACTGACCCAGCGCTCGGTTCGTCCCCTGTCTCTCATTTCCCACTCTTCCAAATTCCCGCTCTCCCAATTTCCCGTCCCTTCCCTATTCCCGTTCCCGGTTATTTCGTGCGTCGTTCTCAGACGGGGTCCGTCCTGACTGGTGATTCCCACAGTCGAATCACGGCGGAGCCGACCACGAGCGCAGCGCCGCCGACGGCGAGTGCGAACAGCGGCGAGACCGCGTCGGAGATAACGCCGCTCCCCAGCTGGAACGGAATCACGGCGAGCCCGCTGACCATCGCCAGCGCACTCAGTACGGTCGCACGGCCGAGCGTGTCGATGCGGTCGTTGACGTACTGGCCGGCGAAGGTGCGGGTCACGTCGGCGAGTCCGCGGGCGAAGAGGAACGTCGGGAGCGCGAGCACCGGGACGGCGTACATCGCGAGCAGCGCGGTCCCGACGAGGAACGGTAACACGGCGAACCAGGTGCGAACACCGACGACCCGCTTGATCGTCCCCGTGAAGTAGCTCAGCCCCGCTCCGACGATATTGTAGGCGGCGTAGAACCACCCGATAAGCGCCTCGACGTCCCCGGACGCGACGCCGAGGTCGACCACGACGGTCTCGAAGATCGGCTGCAGAAAGACGAAGACGAGGTAGGTGACGGCTGCGTAGAGCACGTAGTAGTAGAGCAGAAACGCACGGAGATCCCGCTTGGCGACGACTTCCCGGACGATTTCGATCGTACGCCGAAACCCGAGCTGGTCGGCGTCGGATTCCTCGTAGGTCGACGATTCCTCCACCGTCACCAGCACGAGCGCGCCGACCCCAGTCACCGCGGCGGCGACGAACCACGGGTATGAAAGATCGACGCTCGCGAGGTAGCCACCGGCGACGGCTGCCCCGGCACCGACGGCGAGTGCGGCTGCCTCCCCGCGACCGCGAACGTGGGCGAACTCGTCTTCGGAGAGTTCGTCGGTCAGGGTATCGTAGAGCCAGGCGTCCTCGCTCCCCGACCGGAAGTTGTAGCCGCTCGACCAGCACACGTAGAGAATTGCGAACGCCCAGAACGATTCGGCGAGGCCGATCCCCACGAGCGTCACCGCGATCAGGACCGTCCCGAACAGCAGACTGTTCCGCCGACCCACGCGGTCACCGACGTACCCCGTGGGGATCTCACCCAGCACCGTCGTCAGGTTGTAGATCGCCTCCAGAACGACGATCTGGGTGAAGGAGAGCCCCTGCGCCAGGAAGAACAGGTACATCACCGGCCGGTAGAACTCGACCGCTTTGGTGGCCTTGTAGGCGTAGTACTTGAGCACCTGCTCTGACGGTCGCTGCCAGCCGTCCGCTCTCGACGGGAGACGCATCCACCGGAACCGACGAACAGGTCACAGTTACGAGTAGTTATGACCCCGCCATGGGGACCGTAATACGACGCACTCGTCGCGGACCCGACCCCTCGCGCAGAACCGTCGTGCGCGACGCCCTCGCCGTCGCGCCAGCATTAATGTGGCACGGGGTGGTGTACTCTCCAATGAGCGGCACCCGAACCGGCGGCGAACTGTTCGTCGACGCCCTCGAACGGTACGGCGTCACCCACGTCTTCGGCAATCCCGGAACGACCGAACTGCCAGTCGTCGACGCGATCGAACGCAGCGACCTCGAGTACGTCCTCGCAGCCCACGAGGACATCGCAACGGGAATGGCGGCGGGCTACGCGAGCACCCGGCGGTATCACGCGGACGCAGCAGGTAGTCGCGGCGGCCAGGCCGGTGATCGCGCCGAGCCAGCGGAGAACCGCGAGGTGCTCCCACTGGGCGTTGCGAACCTCCACCTCGCGCCCGGGCTCGCCCACGGTCTCGGGAATATTTACGGTGCGTCGGTCGCAGGAGCACCGCTGCTCGTCACCGCGGGAAACCACGCCCGGCACTTCGAACACGAGGAGCCGTTGCTCACCGGCGACCAGGAGGCGCTCGTCGACCAGTGGACGAAGTGGTCGGCGACAGTACAGGATGTCGCGGCGCTGCCGACGATGCTCCGCCGTGCGGTACGGACCGCGCTCTCCCCGCCGACGGGGCCGGTCTTCCTCTCGCTCCCCGTCGACGTCGCGATGGCGGAGACGGACGCGGCCGTCGACCGACTCGGACCGATTCCAACCGCGGGCCGCGGCGACGTGGCGCAAGTCGAGCGCACCGCGGACCTGCTGGCAGACGCCGAGGACGTGGTGCTCGTCGTCGGCGACGGCGTCGCTCGGGCCGGCACCGACGCGGTCGACGCAGCGGTCGACCTCGCCGAGGCTGCAGGTGCGCGCGTCCACGCAGAAATCCTCGCCTGCGAGATCGATTTCCCGACGGACCACGAGCAGTTCGTCTCCTACGTGCCCCCGGACGAGGACCTCGCGCGGTCGCTGCTGAGCGCCGACGTGCTCTGCCTCGTCGGCTGTTCGACCAACACCACGCTCACGCACAGGGAGGGACCGCTCGTGCCCGAGGACACGACCTGCATCCACGTCGGCGACGACGCGTGGGAACTGGGCAAGAACCAGCCCGCCGACGCAGCGGTGATCGGGGATCCCGGCGAGGTCGCGGCCCAGCTCGCCGACCGCCTCTCAGAGCGACTCGACGACGCGACGCGCGAGCAGCGCCTCGCGGACGTCGCCGCCCAGAAGGAGTTCGTCGGAGCCAAGATGGACCAGATGGGCGAGGACGAGCCCCCGGACGATCCGCGGGCGTCGAAGGCGACGCTCGTCGACGCGCTCGAGGACGTAGCCGGCGACGCCTTCGTCGTCGACGAGGGCGTGACGTCGAAGTACGCGATGCTCACTCGCTGGGAGTTCGAGCCCGAGCAGTACGTCTCGAACAAGGGCGGCGGCCTGGGGTATGGTCTCCCGGCCGCCGTGGGCGCTGCGATCGCCGAGCGCCAGCGCGATGAGCCCCGCGACGTCCTCGGCTTCGTCGCCGACGGATCCTACCTCTACTACCCACACTCGATCTACTCTGCCGTCCGCCAGGACCTCGACCTGACGGTCGTCGTCCCTGACAACCGCAACTACCGGATCCTGGCCGACAACGCCGCACACCTCCTCGGCGGCGAGGGCGACGACTACGAGTGGGACAGTATCCGGTTCGACCCACCGGTCGACATCCAGAAGAACGCCGAGAGTCACGGCGCGACCGGCCACCTCGTCGAGACGCCCGAGGAACTCGACGAGACGCTGGCGGCTGCCTTCGGTAGCGAGGGTGTCGACGTCGTGGACGTGCTGGTCCACGATTGATACGCGACGCAGAGGCCGCTGCTCGCCCCGTCAGGTCGCACCCGAGATCGGTTACTCGTCGAGTTCGTCTTCCAGCACCCGCTCGCCATCCGCCGTCTCCGGGAAGATCTTCCCTGGGTTCATCGTATCCGTGGGGTCGAGCGCACGCTTGATCGCCCGCATCGCCTCGACGGTGGCCTCCCCATGTTCGCCCACGAGGTACTCGCGTTTGCCGAGGGCGACGCCGTGCTCGCCGGTCGCGGTCCCGCCCACCTCGATCGCCCGCTGGACGATTTCGGCGTACAGGGCTTCGCCACGTTCGACTTCGTCGGGATCGTCCGGATCGGCGAGCACCGAGTAGTGCACGTTGCCGTCGCCGGCGTGACCGAAGCAGGGAACGAGGAGATTCTCTTCGGCGGCGCGCTCCTTGGCGAATTCGATGAGCGGGCCGTACTCGCTGATCGGCACCGTCACGTCGCCGGGGTGGAGCGGTTCGAGATCGGGATCGAAGGACCGAACGGCGAACGCGAGGTCCTTCCTGGCGCGCCAGAGGTCGTCCATCCGCGCTTCGTCTGCGATCTCGAAGCGCTCGACTCCGTGGGCCTCGAAGATGGATTCACAGAACGCGATCTCCTCTTCGATGCCGTGGTCGGCGTGAAACTCGACGAACACCATCGGCTCGTCGGGCAGGTCGGCGCCAGTGTAGGCGTTCGACATCCTGGCGCTCTCCGCGTCGATCAGTTCGATCTTCGCCACGTCGACGCCGGACTGAACGGCGTCGGTCACGGCCGCTGTCGCGTCGTCGAGCGTCGAGAAGAGTGCGCGGCCACCACGGATCTGCTGGGGACGTCCGGCGAGTTCGAGCGTCGCGCGGGTCACGACCGCGAGTGTACCCTCGCTCCCGATCAGCAAGTCACGGAGATTGTACCCAGAGGAAGTCTTGACGGCCTTGCTCCCCGCCGTGATCACCGAGCCGTCGGCGAGGACGGCCTCCAGTTCGAGCACCCAGTCGGCGATCTCGCCGTACTTCACGGTCTGCATCCCGCTGGCGGCGTTCGCGATCATCCCGCCGATCGTGGAGATGTCGCCGGAGGAGGGCAGCGGCGGGAAGAACAGGCCGTGCTCCCCGGCAGCGTCCTCGATGGCGGGTCCCATCACGCCCGGTTCCACGTCGATCTGGTGATCCTCGGGGCGGACCTCGAGGACTACGTCCATCCGCGTCAGATCCATGCTGATCCCGGCGTGGGCCGGGACCGGATTCCCTTCGAGGCTCGTCCCGGCGGCGTAGGGCGTCACCGGGATCCCGTGCTCGGTGGCGCCCGAGAGGATCGCCGACACCTCCTCAGTCGTTTCGGGCCACACCACGGCGTCGGGCGTCGTGCCCTCGTCGGTTCCCCAGTCGGTCGCGTGGGAATCGCGAACGTCCTCGCTTCGCGACACGCGATCCTCGGGGAGCACGTCCGCGAGAAACGCGAGCGATTCGTCCGTGTGATCCTCGTTCATGGACCGACGCAGGGACTCCGGGAACAAGTGCGTTCGGCGAAGATAGTATCACCGCTGCTCGAATGGTCGCGGTTCAGGCCCAGTACGCGTCGCCAGGCTCGGTCTCGAACACCGCGCGCTGGAGCACGTCGACGGCCCGCTCCAGCCCCTCGCGGCCGGACGTTAGAGAGTCCTCGTGCTCGATCGAGAGTGCGCCCTCGTAACCCATCATCCGGAGCGTGGAGACGACGTCCTTCCAGTGCTCCTCGCCGTGGCCGTACCCGATCGAGCGGAACATCCAGGATCGGTTCGGCTCGTCGGTGTAGGCGTTCGTGTCGAGGACGCCCTTCTCGCGGGCGTTCGCGTCGTAGACCTTCGTGTCCTTGGCATGGAAGTGGTGGATGGCATCTTCTTCGCCGAGCAGCCGGATCGCCTCGGTGACGTCGATTCCCTGCCAGTAGAGGTGGGAGGGATCGAAGTTCGCGCCGATCCAGGGGTTGGCGGCGTCGCGTAGCTTCAACATTCCCCGCGGCTCGTAGACGAGCATGTTGGGGTGCATCTCGATGGCGACCTTCACGTCGTGTTCCTGGGCGTGCTCGCCGATCTCCTCCCAGTACGGAATCGCGACCTCCTCCCACTGGTACTCGTGGGCCTCGGCGTGCTCGTCGGGCCAGGGCGCGGTGATCCAGTTCGGCGTCGAGTCGCCGGGCGCACCGGCTGGGAGTCCCGAGAAGCAGGTGACGGCCTCGACGTCGAGCATCCCGGCGAGTTCGATCGCCTCGCGCAGTTCGCGGTCGGCCTCGTTGGCTCGCGCCTCCTCGGGATGGAGTGGGTTGTTGTGCGTGGCCAGCGCGCTGATCGTGAGGTCGTACTCCGCCGCGTCGTCGAGGAGTTGCTGTCGCTCGTCGGCGTCCTCGAGGAGGCTCTCCCGGTGGAGGTGGTCCTGTCCCGGCCAGCCGCCAGCGCCCAGTTCGACCGCGTCGACGCCGACGTCTGCGAGATACTCGAAGGCTTCCCTGCGGTCCTGGTCACCGAGTGGGACGGTGAGTACGCCGATTTCCATGTGGGGAAATTCATCGAGTGCTCGGTTAAAGCCCACGGGGCCGGCAGCCCCGAACCCCTTTTTCCTCGCCGGGCCGAATCGGGTGCCATGCAACGCGGGGCCCGGCGGGCGAGGATCACGCGTCGAGACGCACTGGTGGCCGGTGGCAGTGCCCTCGTCGCGTCGCTCGCGGGCTGTTCGGGCGGTGGCGGAGACGACGATCCGTCGAGTCGTGGGCCGGTCTCCATCGACGAACTCGCCTTCGCCGCCGGACGGCCCGACGGCTACGCAGCGTACGAACCCCAGCCCGACTCGGTGTACGGGCCCAACGACGTCGTTTGGGTTTACCTGGCGGTGTCCGACGTCTCGGGTGAGCCCGTCGTCGAATCCGATGCAGCGAATCAGAGCGAGCAGACCGGGGACGAATCCTCGTCGGCGGGAGGTGACGACGGTGGATCGGCAGGCGAGGAGGAGACGATCGTCGACGTGGATCTCCGCCAGCGACTCCGGGTCGAGGCGCCCGACGGCTCGCTCGTCGCCGAATCGACCGACGAGTTCCAGCCGACGCTCTCCGTGCGACAGCTCGATTCCTTCTTCGTCGCTACCGATGTCCTCCACGCGGGAACGCCGACGCCCGGGGAGCACGAGACGACGGTCACCCTCACGGATCGCGTGTCGGAGACGGAAGCGACCGAATCCGCGACCTTCTCGATCGAATCGTGAGCGACGCCGCGTGATGGTCGCCCGCTACCCGTAAAAGGAAATGATTGTCGACTACTCGTCCAGGCGGACGGCGGCGTCTGCCTCGCTCGACCGGTAGATGCCGTCGATGACCTGCTGGACGGTCAGGGCCTGTTCTACCGTGTTTCGCTCGGGCTGCTCGCCCGTACGAAGTCCCTCGAGGAAGGCACGCTGGCATGCGGCGTGCGCGTCGCGGCTCTTGGTCTCGATTGCGGCGTCGGAGACGTGGTCGATGCCCGCGGTCCCGTCCTCGTAGATCGTCGTCTCGCCGGAACTGAGATCGAGGGTCGCACCGCCGTCGTCGCCACGGACGGTCACGGACTGGGCGGGTTCGCGGTTCGAGGCCCAGGCGACCTCGAGCGAGAACGTCGTGCCGTCGTCGCCACGGAAGAAGGCGCTCGCGGAGTCGTCGACGTCGAAGACGCCGTCCGGATCCGGCGTGCCCCAGATGTCCATGTCGGCGGTGTCGTCGCGGTCGCCGAACTCACTGCGTGCAGTACCGGAGACCTCGACCACGTCGGGGTGGCCAGCGAGGTGGAGCCCCAGGTCGATCGCGTGGACGCCGATGTCGATCAGTGACCCGCCGCCGGCCGTTGACTTGTCTGTGAACCACGTGCCGATCGCCGGGATCCCGCGACGGCGGACGTACTCGATCTCGACGTGACTGACGTCGCCAAAGCGGCCCTCCTGCCGATAGGCGTCGAGGACCTCGGCGCCGCCGTTGAACCGGTTGTGAAGACCCACCATCGCGATCGCGTCAGAGTCCGCCGCGGCGTTGGCGATCCGTTCGGCGCTCTCGAGCGTGTGCGCGAGGGGCTTCTCCTGGTACAGTGCGACGTCGTTCTCGAGGATCGTGACGGCAGCGTCCTCGTGGAAGCGATTGGGCGTGACGACGAACGCGGCGTCGACGACCTCGCACATCGCGTCGACGTCCTCGAACGTCTCGGCGCCGAAGTCGTCGGCGAAGGCTTCGCGCGCCTCCGGGACGACGTCGACGCCCGCTGCGATCTCGACGTCCTGATCGAGGAGGTTGTCCACGTGGTGCCGGGCCATGTTGCCGAGCCCGACGAAACCGATTCGGGGGGTATCCTGGTCCATGTCCGCGGGTGAGCGAGCACTCGAATAACCGTTGCGACCTCGGAAGGTCCGTGGGGTGAGTTGCGACGCTGCGGCCCGCGTCGCCACGGGTGCCACCCGGCCGGACACCGGCGTCGTTTTGAACCCGCCGAAAGAAGCAACCGCCAATGGACGAGGATCTTCGCGATCGGGTGCGTGCGGCCGCCGAGACCCACGCACTGATCAACGCGGTCAAGCACGAGAGCGACCCCGAGGTCGGCCCGATCATGGGGCCACTGATGGGCGACCATCCGGAGTTCCGCGAGCACGGGGACGAGGTCCCGGGCGTCGTCGGCCAGGTCGTCGCGGAAATCGGTGATCTCGACCACGAGGCTCGTCGGGAGCGTCTCGCCGAACTCGATCCCGAGGCGCTCGCCGATATCGAGGCCGAGGACGAGGGCGAGGAGCACGCGCTTCCCGACCTGCCGAACGCCGACGAGTACGACCAGATCCGGATGCGCGCGGCGCCGAACCCCAACGGGCCCTGGCACATCGGCCACGCCCGAATGCCCGCCGTCATCGGCGAGTACGCCGAGCGCTACGACGGGTGGTTCTGCGTGCGCTTCGACGACACGGACCCCGAGACGAAACGGCCCGATCTCTCGGCATACGACGCGATCCTCGAGGACGTCGAGTACCTCGGCTTCGAACCCGACGCAGTCTATCGCGCCTCCGACCGGATGGAGACCTACTACGGGCACGCCCGGGAGTTGATCGAGGCCGGCGGAGCCTACACCTGCTCCTGTTCCGGCGAGGAGTTCTCGGAACTGAAGAACTCGGGCGAGGCCTGCCCCCACCGCGATCAGGACCCCGACGAGACGCTCGCGGACTTCGAAGCGATGGTCGATGGCGAGTACTCCGCGGGGGAGAAGGTCCTGCGCGTGCGGACCGACATCGAGCACAAGAACCCCGCGCTCCGGGACTTCGTCGCCTTCCGGATGGTCGATACCCCGCACCCTCGCGAGGAAGCAGCCGAGTACCGCTGCTGGCCGATGCTCGACTTCCAGTCGGGGATCGACGACCACGAACTCGGCGTCACCCACATCATCCGCGGCATCGACCTCCAGGACTCCGCGAAGAAACAGCGCTTCGTCTACGAGTACTTCGGCTGGGACTACCCCGAAGTGATCCACTGGGGCCACGTGCAGGTCGACGCCTACGACGTGCCGATGAGCACCTCCTCGATCAAGCAGCTGATCGTCGAGGGCGAACTCGACGGCTGGGACGACCCGCGCGCGCCGACGCTCAAGAGTCTCCGACGACGCGGGATTCGGGGGCAAGCGATCGTGGAGGCGATGGCCGGACTCGGCACCTCGACGTCGAACGTCGACCTCGCGATGAGCACCATCTACGCCAACAACCGCGAACTGATCGACGACGAGTCCGACCGCTACTTCCTCGTCCGCGACGGCCTCGAAGTCCCGCTCACTGGCGGTCCCGACGAGGCGAATCCGCCACTCCATCCCGACTTCGAGGAGCGCGGTGCCCGCTCCATCCCCGTCGGCGATACCGTGATGATCGAGGCCGACGACCTGCCCGGCCACGGCCAGCGCGTCTGGCTGAAGGGCCTGGGCTGCGTCGAGAATATTCGCGACGCGTTCCAGTTCACGGGCGATTCCATCGACGTCGTGAAATCCGGCGAGGTGGACGTGATCCACTGGGTTCCCGGCAGCCAATCGATCCCCTGCCGGCTGCGGACACCTGACGGCGACGTGCAGGGCCGCGCAGAGCCCCAGGTCGCGGACCTCGATCCCGACGAGGTCGTCCAGTTCGAGCGCGTCGGCTTCGCGCGGATCGACCGCCACGACGACGCGGAGACGGTCGCGTACTTCTCCCACGAGTAGCCCGCGTTCGTTCGGCGACTCCCCGTGGGCGAGGACTCAGTGCCCTCCGTTACCCAGCCGATCCGCTACCGCTCCCGAATCCGCCTCGAGCAGCGGCCCGCCCGGGCCGTCCGAGTGGGCTGCTGGGGCCAGTCCGAACGACGCGAGGAGCGCCAGACTCGTCTCCACGTGGTCGGTGCGTTCGGGGATCCGGAGTTTGCCACCGGCCACCACGAGCGGGAGCAGGAGTTGATCCCCGAGGTGGGCGTCCACCGCACCCGGCCCGTCGATCGCGTCGAGTAACGATTCGGCAGCGCCCTCGCCCACTACCTCGGCTGGGCGACCCTGCTTGCCCAGGGCGTCCCCACAGCAGACGCCGCAATCGAACGCCGAGACGGCGACGATCGCCGTTCCGGTCGACGGTGCACTGACGGACTCGACGATCGTACTGTCGACCTCGTAGCCCGCCTCGGCGAGTCGACTCGACGCCGCGGTCACCTGGCGCCGAGCGACGTCGCCGTCCGCGAGATCGTCGGTTGCGACCGAGCGGATCGTCGTGCGTTCGATCGGTCCGCGCTCGGCAAGCCTGAACGGCGCCGGCGTCGACGGAAAGAGGTGTAACGTCACGTCGCCGTCGCCCTCGGGGTAGAACCCCCGTCGGTGACACTCGAGCGCCACGCCCCAGCCGTGGCTGCGGAGCAACGGCAGCTTTGCGAGCAGGTGCGCGTCCAGCGGCGGCGACCACTTGACGTCGGTTCCGCCGCCGACCCTCACCGCGAGATGCTCGTCGAGTGCGGCGGCGAGCGGCAGGAGGGCGTCGACGACGAGAGACGCGCTGCCCGCCGTCCCGACGTCGATCGAGAGCTGTCCGCCGCTGACCGGATCCGGGTCGAACGTGACGACGTCGGCGCCGACCTCGGCGCCGTCGACGACCGCGTCCGTGACCGAGGCGAGCGCCTCGATCGCGGCGAGGTGCTGGGGCCGGACGCCTGGCGTCGAGCGCGCGCCGCGGACCTGTTCGATCCGCACCGCCTCCTGGGTCAGCGCAGAGAGCGCGAGCGTGGACCGGAGCAGTTGCCCACCGGCGTCGGCGCCGTCGATTCGAATCACGGTCCGTGTAGGGCAGTAGCCGGTAAAAATAGACGGCGTATGCTATCAACCGATTTACAAAAATGGGTTTCTGCGAACGTTTTTCCCGATATCTGTGCTACTGTATCGTATGAGCCAGCACGATAGCGTCGACGCCGACGACGGGATGTTGCAGTGCGTCGACTGCGTCGATCCCGCCGAGGCGTTCTCCGTGATCGGCAACGACACGCGGCTCTCCATCCTCGAAGCGCTCTGGCAGACCGACGCCGACGCGGTCAGCTTCTCCGACCTCCGTCGGGACGTTGGGATGCGAGACAGCGCCCAGTTCAACTACCACCTCGGCCAGCTCACGGACCACTTCGTTCGCAAGGTCGAAGACGGGTACGAGCTCCAGCACGCCGGTGAGAAGGTCGTTACGGCAGTCATCGCCGGATCGATCACCGAGAAGCCCGACGTCGAGCCGTTCCCCGTCGAGGGCGAGTGTTTCGCCTGTGGATCGGCGCTCCAGGGCGTCTACGAGGACGAGCGCCTCGCCATCGAGTGCGTCGACTGTGGACACAAACACGGCGACTACGACTTTCCGCCGGGGGGGCTGACCGACCGCACGCCCGCAGAGATCGCTGACGCCTTCGACCAGCGCGTCCGTCACCTCCACTGTCTCTCCGCCGACGGCGTCTGCCCCGAGTGCAGCGGTCGGATGACCCACACGATCGAACAGGGTGGCGATTGCTGTCTCGGCATCCCCGTCCGCGTCGAGCACGAGTGCGAGCAGTGCGGACACGAACTCTGCTCCGCGCCGGGGCTCCGCCTGCTCGATCACTCCGCGGTCGTCAGCTTCCACCGCGAGCGCGGGGTGCATCTGGACGAGCAGCCGTACTGGACGCTCCCGTGGTGCGTCGGGAGCGAACCGACCGAACTCGTCAGCGAGGATCCGGTCCGCATCGAACTCGTCGCTGCGATCGACGGCGACGAACTCCACGTCACGATGGACGGCGACCTCGACGTAATCGAGACCGAGGTTCGCGAGGACGTCTAGGCACGACCGCCCGCTCTGGAGGTCCCCGAGCGCGCCACGGCGTGGCGAAATGTGTCCAGGTTCTCGCTGGACCTGGATTGGTATGCACCTGCTCACCCGCGTAGTCGCCGCCTTCGTTCGCACGGATTTCGGGTGTCTATAAGACGGGGCCGACCGCATCCGTTCCCATGGACGAACGAGTCGCCGTCGTCGGCGCGTCGATGACGAAGTTCGGCGAGCGCGACGCCTGGATCCAGGAACTCCTCGCGCAGGCCGGCAAGGAGTGCCTCGAGGACGCGGGCGTCGATCCGGGCGACGTCGAGCACGTCTACACTTCGAACATGTCGAGCGGCGAGTTCGAGGGACAGACGGGCATCATGAACGCGCTCGCGCACGACCTCGGACTCATGCCGGCGTACAGCCAGCGAATCGACCAGACCTCTTCCTCCGGCGGTGCCGGCATCTACGCCGCCTGGCAGTCCGTCGCCTCCGGCGCGAGCGACATGACGCTGCTCGTCGGCGGCGAGAAGATGACCCACAGGACGACCGGCGAGGCCACGGACGTGATCGCCTCGATCACGCACCCCGCCGAGTACAAGCACGGCGTCACCCTGCCCTCCTTCGCCGGCATGACCGCCCGGCACTACCTCGAGAAGTACGACGCGCCCCGCGAGAGCCTCGCGAAGGTCGCGGTCAAGAATCACAAGAACGGCGTCGACAACCCCCACGCGCAGTTCCAGAAGGAGGTCGACCTCGAGACGGTCCTCGAATCCCCGATCGTCGCGGATCCGCTCCGGCTCTACGACTTCTGCCCGATCACGGACGGCTCCGCGGCGCTCATGCTCTGTCCCGAATCGGTCGCCGCGGAGTACACAGACGAGTACGCTGTCATTTCGGGCGTCGCCGGCGCGACTGACACCCACGTCGTCCACGAACGCGACGATCCGACGACGATGGGCGGCGTCGTCGACAGCAGCGATGCGGCCTACGAGATGGCCGGGCTCGACCCCGACGACGTCGACGTCGCCGAACTCCACGACATGTTCACCATCCTCGAGTTCCTCCAGATGGAGGGCCTCGGATTCACCGAACCGGGCGAGGCCTGGAAACACGTCGAGGAGGGCCGCACCGAGAAGGACGGCGCGCTCCCGATCAATACCTCCGGCGGCCTCAAGTCCAAGGGCCATCCCCTCGGCGCGAGCGGCGTCGCGCAGGGCGTCGAGATCTACGAACAGCTCGTCGGCGAAGCCGGCCCGCGGCAGGTCGAGGCCGACGTCGGGCTCGCGTGCAACGTCGGCGGCTTCGGGAACTGCGTGATTACGACCATCATGGAATCGGGAGGTGAGGCGGCATGAACGACGATCTCAGTACAGACGGCACAACCGAGCCGGCACAGCCACCGCTCGCGGCGACGCGGTACGAGAGCGGTGCGATCACCTACCCCGGACACTCGATCGGTCCGGAGGGCACCGAGCCCGCTGAGGAGATCGACCTCGCCGACTACACCGCCGAGGTCGTCACCTGGACGACGAGCACGGCCACGCCGCCCGGCGTTCGCCAGCCGAACCACCTCGCGATCGTCGAGTTCGACGTCGACGGCGAGTCCGTCCGCGCCCTCGGCCAGTTGACCACCGACGAGGTCGAATCCGGCGACGAGGTCCGCCCCGTGTACGTCGAGGAACTCCGCGAACCCGGCGTCGGGATCAAGGACGCCGAAAGCGCCCAGGACTGGGACGGCTACCGGTTCGAGCCGATCTGACTGGGGTCGCCGTTGCGGCGCTGCCGACCGTTCGACGACCGCCGCGAAGACTTACGGCACGGTGTGCACTTCTCGGGGTATGCTCGCGGCGCTGCTCGCGATCCTCGTCTTCCTCCTCGTCGTCGAGCCACTGCTCGTCGGCCTCCACGAGCTGGGGCACGCGATCGTACCGCTCGCTCTCGGGAACGAGACGGCGGTCTTCGTCGGCGGGAAGCGTGGCCTCTCGGGGTCGGTCGGGAGCCTGACGCTGACGGTCGCTCCTGCGGGATTACGCTCGCCGATCACTGAGGGCGCGGTGGTGACGGACGTGCAAACCGGTCGGTGGGCCGTCTTCGCGGGGACGCTCGGTGGCCCGATTTCGTCACTCCTCCTCGCAGTAACTGCTGCGTTCGCGCTGGAGTTCGTTCGCGGTCCGTTCCTCCAGTGGCTCGTCCTCTTCGCCTTTGCCTACAGTACGCTCCAGGCGCTCTCGACGCTGGCTCCCTTCCGCGGTCCGGTGCCGACCGACGGCGGCGAACCGTTCAAGACCGACGGCAGGATCGCTCTGGAGCTGTTGCTCGGTCGGGATCCAGTGCTCGACGGCGACGGCGGTCCGCTCTCCAGCGACCTCGAGTGAGCGGCGCTTGGGACTGGAGCGAGCGACCTCACTCGGCGAACGGCCGGTCGATCTCACCGGACCAAGCAGCTTTGTCACTGCGTGCCAACTGTTGCCACATGACGTTCAGGCTGTCAGACGAACACCGGGCAATCCGCACGGCCGTCCGTGAATTCGGCGAGAACGAGATCGAACCCGTCGCCGCGGAACACGATCGCAACAAGAAGTATCCCGAGGAACTCCGGCGGAAGGCCGCGGAGTACGACTTCGTCGGCTCCAGTATCCCCCCGGAGTACGGTGGCGCAGGAATGGACGCGCTCGGGTCGATGATCGTGACCGAAGAGCTCTGGCGAGCTGACCCGGGGATCGGCTCCGCGGTGGGCAGCGCCTCCTTCGGCACGAACATGATCCTCCGGTTCGGCGACGAGTGGATGAAGGAGGAGTGGCTCCCGCAAATCGCAGCGGGCGAGACGGCTTCGGCCTCGGCGATCTCAGAGCCGGCCCACGGCTCCGACGTCGCGGGGATGGAGACGACAGCCGAGAAGGACGGCGACGAGTGGGTCATCGACGGGAACAAGATGTGGATCACGAACGGCACCGTCGCTGGCGTCGCGGTCGTGATGGCGAAGACGACGCCCGACGCGGGTCACAAGGGGATCACCGCGTTCCTCGTTCCGACCGACACCGAGGGATTCACCGCGGAGAAGATCGACAACAAGCTCGGCATCCGGGCGTCCGACCTCGCCGAACTGATCCTCGACGACGTCCGCGTCCCCGAGGAGAACGTCATCGGCGAGGTCGACGCCGGGTTTTATCAGCTGATGGAGTTCTTCGCGGTGGGCAGAACCGGCGTCGCGGCCCAGGCGGTCGGCTGCGCGCAGGGCGCCCTCGACGCCGCGATGGAGTACGCCAACGAGCGCGAGCAGTTCGGGCAGAAGATCAAGGAGTTCCAGGCGATCGAACACAAGCTCGCCGACATGGCGACGCAGGTCGAGGCCGCGCGATCGCTGACCTACCGCGCAGCCAGCGAGATCGAGAAGGGCAACCAGGACGTCGCAGCGAAGTACTCGAGCATGGCGAAACTGTTCGCGAGCGAGGTCGCGGTCAACGTGGCCGACGAGGGCGTCCAGGTCCACGGCGGCTCGGGATTCGTCACCGACTATCCGGCGGAACGCTACTACCGCGACGCCCGGATCACGAAGATTTACGAGGGTACCTCGGAGATCCAGAAGAACATCATCGCCGATCAGATTCTCTGAGCGGGTACAGAACGCCAGCGAGCAAGAGAGAACGCGCGCGATCGGGTTCGCCTTCGACTCAGTGGATACCGATGTAGGCGTCGCGAACGTACTCGTTGTCGCTGAACTCCGCAGCGGAGCCCGAAAGCTGGATCTCCCCGTTCTCGAGCAGGGAGAGCCGTTCGGCGTGCCGGAGCGCGAACGTCGAGTTCTGTTCGGCGAGCAGGATCGTGAGCCCCTCGTCCTGGAGTCGCTCCATGATCTCGCTGATGTCGTCGACGATCACGGGTGCGAGGCCGAGCGTCGGCTCGTCGAGCATCAGCAGCTCCGGATCGCCCATGAGCGCTCGGCCGATGGCGAGCATCTGCTGTTCGCCGCCACTCATCGTCTCGGCTTCCTGCTCGCGGCGCTCCTCGAGCCGGGGGAACAGGTCGTACACCATCTCGAGGTCGTCGCGAACGGCGTCTCTATCGTCGCGAGCCTGCGCGCCCATCAGGAGGTTCTCGTGGACCGAGAAGAAGGGGAAGAGATCCCGGTCCTCGGTGCAGTAGACGAGGCCCTCCTTCACGGCACCCCGTGCACCGACGCGGGCCATGTCGATGCCGTCGAAGCGAATCGATCCCCCGAAGGACTTGAATCCGGCAACGGCGTCCAGCAGCGTCGTCTTCCCGGCGCCGTTCGGGCCGATGACGCCGACGATCTCGCCGCGATCGACCGTTACCGACACGCCCGAGAGCGCCTGCGTCTTGCCGTAGAAGACGCTCACGTCGTCGATCGTAAGCAGCGGGTCGTCAGTCACTGCCGGATCCCTCCGTGTTCGCCGGCCAGATAGGCTTTCTGGACGGCCTCGTCGTCGACGATTTCCTCCGGTTCCCCTTCCGCGAGCTTCTGCCCACTAGAGAGCACCACGACCCTGTCCACGAGTTGCATCAGCCCGCGCATGTTGTGGTCGACGACGATCATGGTGATTCCCTCCTCGCGGAACTGCTCGATCTGCTCGGAGAGCTCGCGGATCTCCGCCTGGTTCATCCCGGCGAAGGGCTCGTCGAGCAGCAGCATGTCGGGATCGGTCGCGAGCGCCTTTGCGATCTCGAGGCGCCGCACGTCGGCGTGGGCGAGGGAGTCCGGGGTCTCCTCGATCTTGTCCCCGAGCCCAACGCGCTCCGCGTGGTCTACGATCCCCGGACCACCGTCACTCCGCCGAGCGAGGATCGCGTCGGGCAGCGCGCAGGCGAGGAAGCTGTTTGGCAGCGTGAACAGCTTGATGTTGGCGCCGACGGAGAGGAGGTCGATCGGGTTGGACTCCTGTGAGACGCGCGAGAGCCCGTGGTTGACGACCTGGTAGGTTTTGTCGTCCGTGACGTCGTGCCCATTGAACTGGATTCGACCCTCGGTCGGCGTGTACGTGCTCATGATGCAGTTGAACACCGTCGTCTTCCCGGAGCCGTTCGGGCCGATCAGGCCCACGATCTCGCCCTCCTCGACGGAGAAGGATAGATCGTCCACGGCGACGAGGCCGCCGAACCGCTTCGTCAGGCCGTCGATCTCGAGGAGCGTCACTCCGAATCACCCCGGACGGCGCCGAGCCCGTGCCAGACGACGCGGAACACGCCGTTGCGTGCGAAAACGAGCACGCCGAGTACGAAGAGCCAGAGCACGAGGGTTCGCGTCGAGGAGTCGTCGATGAAGTCCCGGAGGAACTCCTCCTCGAGGAAGAAGAAGAGGAAGGAGCCAAACAGCGGACCGATAATCGACCCCATCCCGCCGATCACCGCGAGCGCGATGATCTCGATGCTGTTGGAGATCTCGACGAAGCTCACCGGGTTGATCGCCCTGCCGTAGTAGACCAGCAGGGCGCCACCGATTCCCATCGGAATCGAGCTGAGGACGAACGACGAGATCTTGAACTTCGTCGGATCCAGCCCCGCCGAAGAGACGGCTCGCTCGTTCTCGCGGATCGTCAACAACACCATGCCGACGTTGGACCGGGCGACGTAGGTTAGCCCGACCGCGATGGCGAGCATCGGGATCGCCATGTAGTAGTAGCGGACCCAGGGCTCGTAGGTGAACGGGTCCACCTGGTGGATGCCCAGCTCGCCGTTGGTCCACTCGCTGAACGCGAAGATGAGGTTCGTAAAGAGGAGTACCCCGACCAGCGTGATCAACGAGAAGTACGGCCCGCGGAGCCGGAGCGACGGCACCGCGATCACCAGCCCGAGCACGAGGGAGGCCAGCACGGCGATCGGGATCGTCGTCAACGGCCCCATCGAGGGGTCGTAGTGCAGGATCAGCAGGCCGATCGTATAGCCGGCGGCACCGGAGAGGACGGAGTGTCCAAAGCTGATGTAGCCGGTGTAGCCGCTCTGGATGTCCCAGCTCATCGCGAAGATCGCCCAGATCGACGCCACCGCGAACGTGATGTTCAGGGTCTCACTGTACAACGGGCTCCAGAACGGGACCGTCGCGATCATCGCGAAGCCGAGCGTGATGACGGCGAACTGCAATCCAGTCATCGTCCCGAAGTGGCGCCCCAGCGACCGATTGTACAGGCCCGCGACCGGCTGGAGTGCCCGATCGAGCGGCGCGAGCACCGTGCAGATGGCGTCCCAGACCGGTCGCAGCCTCGTGCGGAGCTGTGCCATCACTGCGTCGGTCGCGCGGACGAACGCCGAGTCACTACTCATGGAACTCCCTCCCGAACAGTCCTTGCGGAAGCATGAACAGCACCGCGATGAGCAAGACGAGCGAGAGGATTCCCCGGAAGTTCTGCCCCAGGTACTCCCCCACGCCCGTCTGCAGAAAGCCGATCAGGTACGCGGCGACGATCGATCCCTTGATCGACCCGATCCCACCGATGACGACGATGATGAACGCGAGCGAGAGCGGCTGGAGCCACATTCCGGGCGTCGCGGAGGCGGAGGCACCGAGGAAGACGCCCCCGATCCCGGCGAGTGCACCCGCCACGAGCCAGGTCCGGGCTCGCACCGCGTGCACGTTGACGCCCGTGAGCCGCGCGCCACGTTCCGTCATCGACGTCGCGCGAATCGCACGCCCGCTGTCGGTCTTCGTCACGTAGAGCCACAGGAGTCCAATGGCAACCCAGGAGACGACGAACCCGACGACGTCGACGGTGAGGATTCCGTCGACGGGGCCGAAGCCGACGGTCGACGGCAGCAGATCGCTCGGAATCAGCGTGTACGTGTGGGTCGACGCACCGGCGTAGTGGATCACGACCTCCGTCGCTGCCAGGGCGACGACGATCGTCGCCAGGAAGGTGACGATCGGATTGTCCTCCACGAACTGGACGATGACGACGTACAGCAGGTACGATAGCACTGCCACCGTGACGACCGCGATCGGGAATGCGATCAGTGGGTGCAACGTCATCGACTCGAACACTGGGACCGAGATCGTGTCGCGGGCCAGCAGCAGGTACGCGTACGCGCCGGCCATCAGCAGGGCTCCGTGTGCCAGGTTCAACACGCCCCCGACGCCGAAGATCATCGTGAAGCCGATCGCGATCAGGGCGTAGAGTGCACTGATCAGTGCCGCGTTGACCAGCACCGTTGGAAGTCCGCTGAACATCAGCGGCTACCAGCGGGGAGCCATGTGTTCGGCAGTTGCGTGTTGTTCGGGATAGACGCACTCGAGCGCTCCCTGGGGTTGCCACTGCGTGATCGGGAAGTTCGAGATGGTCCCTTCGTCGTCCCGTGTCTCCTTGGCGTCGTGAGGGTACTCGGCGTCGGGGCCGTAGAGCTGGATCTGTCCCGCGACGCCCGTGTGGTCGGTCGCGAGCATCGCGTCGACGATGCTGTCGAGGTCGTTCCCGTAGTCCCAGGTGCCGCCACGCTCGACCGCCGCCTTGTAGACGTTGATCGCGTCGTAGGTGTTGAACCCCATGTACATCGGGTGGCCGACCGGCGGGTCGCTGTCCGCGAAGCGCTCCCGGTAGGACTCGACGAACGGAATCGTGTTCTCCGTGATGTCCGTCGTCCCCCCGCCCCCGGACTGGGAGGTCGTCTCGTAGGTCGCTGCCCCCTCGGTCAACTGGGCAAATGCAGGGTGCATCCCCGTGACGTGGATCCCCTCGATGCCAAACGTGAGCTCTCGCTGGGCCCGCTCGACCAGCAGCGGAGCCGCGTTGATATGCGCGAAGAAGCGGATCATCGCGTCGGCGTCGGACTCGACGACGTCGTTGATGACAGGGCTGAAGTCGTCGATGTTGATGTTGAGCGACTGCTCCATCACGAGATCGTACCCCTGCTCTTCCAGCGCGTCGGGCAGGACGTTCAGGTGTGGCTCGACCCACGCTGCGTCGTCGGCTACCACTGCGAACGAACTCCAGCCGTGGAGGTCGTTCAGGTGGTTGACGTAGTCCACCATCGCCTCCGCCTGGAACGTGGAGTTGATCGGCCCCGTGCGGAAGAAGTTCTTGTACCGATCGTAGTCCTGGCCGATGAAGTCCGTCACCGTGCTCGGTGCCGAGGAGCCCGTCACGATCAGCGGGACGCCCTCCTGGGCGACGTAATCCATGATCGCCTGGGTGACTTCGCTGACGAACGTGCCGACGATGACGTCGACGTCCTCCTCCGCGACGAGTCGCTCGGCCTCCGTCTGCGCGGTTCCGGGGTTCCCACCGGTGTCCGCGTGGACGACTTCGACTTCCTCGTCCATGATCCCGCCGTCATCAGAGATCTGATCGACGGCCATGGTCGCGGTCCGCCGAGAACCGATCCCCAGTGGGTTCTGTAACGGCGCCAGGTGGCCGATCCGAATCGGGCCTTCGAGGTTGTCGCCGCCGTCCCCGCTGCCCGGGATGCACCCGGCCAGCGTCGACGTCACTGCCGCGGCGCCAGCAGTCTGCAGGAAGTGTCGCCGCCTGACGTACCCCGTTCCCCCTGTGCTACCGTCCGCGTTCCGCTCGTCCGTTGGTCGTCTTCCCGTGGTCTGTTCGTCAGTGTGCTGATCCCCTGTGGTCTGTTCGTTGTGCCTTGTCATCATGTCTCACACTCGGGTGTCGACCATTTGTTCATGTTCTTTATAGATAAATATGTGGTATAATTTACTGCGTTTGGGGGAAACTATTATACCGTTCATCCTCGTGTAGTTGATAGGAGTTTCCGTCGATAGCAATCGATCGCATTGGTCTCCACGTGACGCTCGGGATGCTAATCGTGCACCTCGACTCTCTCGGGGTCGAGACCGTCGCTAGGCTGCTGCTCGATACGGTCGCGAGCCTCGCCGTCGCGATGACCCGGTCACCACGCTGGCGTTCCCGACTCGATTGGGCGGGCAAAGCCCCGAATGGCACGCAACCGACCGTCTCTGGAGTTACTGGAGGAGGGACAGGAACTCGGCGGCGAGCACGGTCTCGTCCCGCTGGTTCAGGACAGTTATCTCGTAGCGAACGATCCCCGTTGCGACTGGATGCTCACGCCGCTCCTTCTCGAGGACTTCACGCACGACGTGAAGCGTGTCGCCGATGAAGCAGGGTCGGACGAATCGGAGGCGGTCCACCCCGTAGAAGGCGACGACGTGTTCGCGAATGTCGTCGTCGCGGTGCTGCCATAGCAGCCCCGTCGCGACGGAGAACACCAGCGCACCGTGGACGATTCGCTCACCGTACTCGGTCGCAGCCATCGTTTCCGCGTCCAGATGGAGGTGGTTGAAGTCGCCGCTCACGCCGGCGAAGTTCGCGACGTCGGCTTCGGTGATGGTCCGTCCGGCGGTCGTTGCGGTGTCGCCGACCTCGACGGCGTCGTATCCACCGCTCATTTTCTCGTCCTCCGTCGAGTCGGCCCCGTCGGTTGCACAGGCGCTCGTCGGCGATCGCTTGGAGTCACGGTTCGGTGGACGGCCTTGCGTGCAATAACTCCACGCCCAGTGGTACCCAGTAACACTCGATGCGTCCGGACCGTTGGATCGAGCGGTGCTCGATCCCACTGCACGCCGGGTTTTATGCTGGGGCCGACTCCAGTGTGTGGTAGATCTCCGCATGGCCGAAGACGCATCCGAGCGGTTCGGAATCGAAGGGCAGCGTGCGATCGTGACTGGCGCGTCGAGCGGCATCGGGCGAGCGATCGCCGAACAGTTCGCCGCAGCCGGCGCCGACGTGGTGGTCTGCTCTCGCGAGCAGGAGAACGTGGATCCGGTCGCGGAGGGAATTGCCGAGAGCGACCGGCCGGGTGAGGCCCTCGCCGTCGAGTGTGACGTAACCGACCGCGACGCTGTCGAGGCGCTCGTCGACGCGACGGTCGAGCAATTCGGCGGCATCGACTGCCTCGTGAACAACGCAGGGGCGAGCTTCATGGCCGCATTCGACGACATCTCTCCGAACGGCTGGCAGACGATCGTCGACATCAATCTCACGGGCACCTACCACTGCACCCAGGCCGCTGGCGAGGCGCTGGCCGAGGGCGGCGGAACGGTCATCAACCTCGCCAGCATCGCCGGGCAGGATGGCTCCCCACACATGAGCCACTATGGCGCCGCCAAGGCCGGCGTGATCAACCTCACCTCCTCACTCGCAGCGGAGTGGGCCGATCGAGACGTGCGCGTGAACTGCATCGCGCCCGGGCTCGTCGCGACGCCAGGCGTGGCCTCGCAGATGGGAATTACCGCGGAGGAGGTCGACCGATCGGAGGTCGATCGATCGATCGGACGCAGCGAGGAGGTCGCGGACCTCGCGCAGTTCCTCGCGAGTCCGGCCTCCTCGTACATGGTCGGCGAGACGGTCGGGATCGCTGGCGTGCCCCGGATCTCCGAAGGCGTGATCTGAACACGGGGAGCGGTCTGAGAAGGGTGGCGTCCCCAAAGATGGCTCACGCACGCACTCCAGGGGCCCCTCGACGTCGAGCGACGTCAGTCCTCGAACCCCAGCAATGCAGGGAGTTCGCGGAGCTCCTCAATCCGGTGATCGACCGCCGGCCCGTCATCGGCGCCGTAGGCCACGGCTGTCATCCCTACCTCGGCGCTGCCCGCCACGTCGTGGTCGTACCGGTCCCCGATCATCGCGGCCCTGGAAGGCTCGACGCCGGCCGTCTCCAGCGCTGTTTCGAACATCGCGGGATCTGGCTTGGTCCGGCCGACTGCTTCGGAGGTCGTCACGGAGTCGAACGTCTCCAGCACGCCGAACGTCTCGAGCAGCCGCCTCCCTTCGGCCTCGTCCACGTCGCTGATCACGCCCAGGTGAACGGGCGCGGCGGCGAGCCGTTCGATCGCCTCGACGGCCCCCGGGTTCGGCCGAGCGTGTTCCTCGAGCACGGCGCGAAACGACGGCCGCCACTCCGCGTCTTCGACTGACTCGTCGAGGATCTCGTCGATGGCGAGTCGATAGGCCTTCCGCGCCGGCCGGAACTCCGTCCCGTCGCGCTCCCGGAAGTACTCCCCGACCGTCGTCCGCCACACCTCCAGCGCGGACTCCGCGGTGTGGCTCGTGGAATACTCGGTCACGAGCTCCTCGACGAACGCCCGGTGGGCAGTCCGCACGGAATCGGCCGCCAGGATGACGCCACCGATGTCCCAGAAGACAGCCTCGACGTCGGGGCTCCCGGACGCGGTGTGACGTTCGTCGGACACGACGCAGCATTCGTCGGTCGAGGTGGTGAATCTATCGACGTGGTGGTGAGTCTATCGACGGGTGGGCCCTCCCGACGCGGAGGCGACGCGATCGGCGACGAAGTCGTCGTACACCCAGCACTGGGGGCGACCCCGAACTATCACGGTCGATCGGGAGCGAACGCTTTTGGTGGGGCGCGTGGGTCGTTGACACACGATGTTCACGTTCGACGACTCCGACGCTGCTGCGGAGCTGGCGGATCGGGCCCGGCGGCTGATGGAGGAGGTCGTCCTCCCGAAAGAGCGAGAACTGCCCGGTGGGATGGGCGTCTCGGACTCGACGGTACGGGAACTCAGGGAGGCCGCCCGAGAGTACGGCGTCTACGCGCCGCAGATCGCCGAGGAGCACGGGGGCATGGGCTACGAGTTCCGGGACGTGCTTCCGACCTTCGAGCAGGCAGGTCGAAGCATCCTCGGCCCGCTCGCGATGCGGGTAGACGCCCCGGACGAGGGGAACATGCACCTCCTCGAGATGCAGGGCACAGAGATCCAGAAGGAGCAGTATCTCGAACCGCTCGTCGCCGGCGACATCGCGTCGGGCTTCTCGATGACCGAGCCGCTCCAGGGCGCCGGATCAGACCCGAAGATGATCCAGACCACCGCCGAGAAAGACGGCGACGAGTGGATCATCGACGGCCACAAGTGGTGGACGACGCAGGGCATCGAGGCCGACGTCCTGCTCGTACTCGCTCGGACGAATCCCGACGTCCACCCCTACGAGGGGTGCTCGGTGTTCGTCGTGCCGGCCGAGGCAAACGGCGTCGAGGTCGTCCGCGACATCCCGCACCTCGGCGGGCACTCGCTGGGTACCGGGCACGCGGAGATCAAGTTCGACCACGTCCGCGTCCCCGAGGAGCACCTGCTCGGCGAGGAGGGCGAGGGGTTCACCCACGTCCAGGAGCGCCTCGGTCCCGCTCGACTGACTCACTGTATGCGCTTTTCAGGCATGGCGGAGCGCGCGCTCTCGATCGCCAGGGCGTACAGCGCCGAACGAGAGGCGTTCGGGACGACGCTCGCCGAGAAGCAACACGCCCGGTTCGAGATCGCCGAGCGCGAGACGCAAGTCCAGGCGGCGCGGGCGATGGTCCGCGCGGCCGCAGACGCGATCACCGCTGGTCAGCAGGCCAGGACGGAGGTCTCGGCGAGCAAGGTATTCGCCGCACGAGCGACGGGCGCCGCGATCGACACCGCCGTGCAGTACTGCGGCGCCAACGGTATCGGGCGGGATCTCCCACTGGCGGACTTCTACGAGAGCGTCCGAACGTTCCGCATCGTCGACGGCGCGGACGAGGTCCACCTGCGGACGATCGCGCGGGAGCTGTTCGAGGACGTGGACGAAGCCGAGCTCGAACCGGTCTTGCGCTACGGCGAGTGACCGGTCACGCGCGCAGCCACCGACGGTGGCAACCCGCAGCGGCGCTCACTCGCCGGTGAACTCCGGCTCGCGGTCCTCCGCGAACGCGGCCGCGCCTTCCTTCGCATCGTCGGTGGTCAGCAGGAGGGCGAATGCCTGACTCTCCATGTCCAGCGCCGCGTCGAGGTCCTGGTCGCGGCCCTCGTTCATCACGCGCTTTGCCTTCCGAAGCGCGATCGGCGGGCCGGTCACGAGATCGTGGACGAACGCAGCGACGACGTCGTCGTAGTCCGCCGGATCGACGGCGCGGTTGATCAATCCCCAGTTCTCGGCGCGCTCGGCGGCAATGTGCTCGCCACGGAACACCAGTTCCTTGGCCCGCGCGTCGCCGATCATTCGCATCGTGCGCTGGGTACCCCCGCCGCCCGGCAGCAACCCGAGATTGATCTCCGGAAAGCCGAACTCCGAGTCCGTCGTCGCGATCCGGAGGTCGCATGCCAGGGCCATCTCCAGTCCCGCGCCGAGGCAGTACCCGTCGATCTTGGCGAGCGTGGGCCGCGGGAATTCGGCGATCGTACCGTAGACGGGCGTCGGCTCCGATTGCTTCGCCGGCTCGATCGAGGCGAAGCCGGTGATGTCCGCGCCCGCACAGAACGCTCGATCACCTGCGCCCTCGAAGGTCACCGCTCGTACGGCATCTTCGTCGATCGAGTCGAGGAGGTCGACGACGGCGTCCGCGAGGTCTCCGTTCATCGCGTTGAGGCGCTCGGGGCGGTCGAACTCGATTTCGAGCAGGCCGTCGTCCTCGAGCGCCCAGTTGATCGTGCTGTACTCGCCGGGGCCGTCGCCAGCGTCGTACTCGTAGAATCCTCGACCGGCCTCCTCGCCGGTATGGCCCGCTTCGACCAGGTCCACGAGGTAGCCGTCCGGCTCGTACCGCTCGTCGCCGTACGTCTCGTGGAGTTCTTGGAGCTTCTCGAGCACGTCGTCCAGACCGAGCGCGTCGCCACGTCGGCAGATTCCTTCCGGGAAGCCAGCGCCGAGGCGCATCCCGGTGTCGACTGCTTCGGGCGTCGCGACGTCGTTTCCGACGAGTTTGGCCCCCTCGTTGACCATCATCGCTTCGACCCTGAACCAGTCGAAGTCGCCCGCGTCGTCGGGCCCGTAGTCGGCCCCGTCGCCGTCCTCGTAGTCGTAGTATCCCGCGCCGGACTTGCGGCCGAGGTTTCCAGCGTCGACGCGCTCCTGCATGATCGGCGGGATCGGGATGTCCGCCTCCTTCCGGACGTGGTACCCGATGTCGATCCCGTTCATGTCGGCCAGTTCGAAGGGGCCCATCGGGTAGCCGCGCTCGTGGACCATCGTGGCGTCGGCGCCGCGGATCGTCGCCTCGTCGCGGGAGACCATCCAGGCGGGCTCGCTCGCGAACGGCCCGAGCACCGAGTTCACGACGAACCCGTGGACGTCCTTCCTGACGCGAATCGGCGTCTTGCCGATCGACTCGACGAACTCGTAGCCGGCGTCGGCGGTCGCGTCGCTGGTCCCCTCGCCGTAGATGACCTCGACGAGATCCATCTTCACTGGCGGGTTGAAAAAGTGCAGCCCGAGCACCTGGTCGGGTCGCTCCGTTCCCTCGGCAATCGTCGTGATCGAGAGCGACGACGTGTTCGAGGCCAGGATCGCGTCCTCGGGCGCTGCTTCGTCGAGTTCCTCGAAGATGTCGTGCTTGATCGAGAGTTGCTCGGGGGCGGCTTCGATCACCAGATCCGCGCCGTCCGCGGCCGCCGCGAGGTCGGTCGTCGTATCGATGCGCTCGAGGACCGCATCCGGCGACTGGTCGACGATCCCCTTCTCGGCGAGTTTGTTCAGTGACCACTCGATGTCCTCGTAACCGTCCCGGACGAGGTCCTCCTCGACGTCTCGCATCACCACCTCGTAGCCGGCGAGGGCCACGACCTCCGCGATGCCGTGGCCCATATTTCCGGCGCCGATGACGCCCACTCGCTCGATCGAATCACTGTCGACGACCATGTGCGATCCTCAATTTCCACCATTATCAAACGTTAAGATTGCTGCGGGGCCTTGCCGCGGTCAGTGAGCGCCAGTGTGGGATAGGACGTTCACGCGTCGGGATCGCGGCGCACGAAGACGTTGGACTTCCAGGAGAGGACGAGCGTCCCGTCGTCAGTGCTGGTCTCGACCCTCGATTTGACGAGTCCTCGCTCCGGGTCGCTCTCGAGTGGCCGTTTCTCGGTGACCTCGACCCGGACACTCAGCACGTCTCCGGGTCGGACGGGCTGGTGCCACCGCAGTTCGTCGACGCCGGGAGAGCCCAGGTTGTCGCCGTCGCGGAACTGGTTCTCGACGAGCATTCGCATCGTCGCCGAACAGGTGTGCCAGCCCGATGCGATCAGGCCGCCGTACGGGTACTCCTTCGCGGCTGCTGGATCGACGTGGAACGGCTGTGGGTCGTACTGCTCGGCGAAGGAGACGATCTCGTCCTCGGTCATCTCGTAGCTCCCGAACTCGTTCACGTCGCCGACTTCGACGTCTTCGAACTTCATCGGCCCCGCCTCCGGAGCTGGGCACTCCTGCTCGGTGGCTCGGAGTCCCGGTGAACGGTCATAGCGGCTCTTCCCCCTCGATGATGCGAATCGCGCGCTCGGCGAGAGCGGGCACGCGCTCCTCCATCTTCGGGTACATCGGGTTGTCCGCGTTCCCCTCGAGGTAGCGCCGGTAGAACATCTCGCCGAGGCCCGCGAGCTTGTAGACCGCGAGCGTCCGGTAGAATCGGTCGTGCTCCTCGGCGTACTCCAGGCCCGTCTGCTCCTCCCAGCGCTCGACCAGCGCCCGCCGCGTCGGGTAGTCGGGGTGCTCCATGAAGTCGGCTACAAGCTCCTCGACGACGGGATCGGGATCCTTCGCGTCACGCCAGTAGGACAGCATCCACCCCACGTCGGAGCGGGGATCGCCCCGCGTCGCCATCTCCCAGTCGAAGACGGCAACCAGCTCGACCGGTCGCTGTGGGCCGAACATCACGTTGTCGAGCTTGTAGTCGCCGTGGACGAGCGTGTGGGGATGCTCCTCCGGGCAGTGCTCTGCGAGCCAGTCCCCGACGCGCTCCAGTTCCGGAACTTCACGCTCGTCGGCAGTGACCTCGAACGCCCAGGCGAGCTGCGTGCCCCAGCGTGCCACCTGGCGCTCGGTGTACCCCTCGGGGTGACCGAAGTCGTCGAGTCCTACGGCGTCGGTGTCCACGCCGTGGATTGCCGCGAGCGTGTCGACGAGCTCCGACCCCGTTTGCTCCCGGGCCTCGGCGTTCGCGAACGCCGGTGGCTCGCCCGCTCGGAGGACGGTCCCCTCCACCCGCTCCATCACGTAAAAATCGCTACCGAGCACCGAGTGATCGTCGGTCGACGTGACCGTCGATGGAACGGGGACGGCGGTGTCCTGCAGCGCGTCGATGAACGCGTACTCGCGCAGGACGTCGTGGGCCGTCTCCGCCGTCGCACCGGGCGGCGGACGTCGAACGACCAGTTCGTCGTCTCCCCACTGAACGAACAGCGTCTCGTTCGAGTGACCCTGCTCGTGGCGCTCGACCTCGTAGTGGTCGACGGGGCCGAGTTCGGCTTCGAGGAAGGCCTCGAGCGCGTCGAGGTCGACGAGGCGCTCGAAGTACTCCTGGCTCCGGTCTGGCATGGCAACCGATTCGCGGGCGCCGTAGGAAAGTGTGCGGGTCGGTACCGCGAGGCTTGCAGCTGGGCGCTCCTCAGCGTCCTTCGAATTCGGGATCGCGATCCTCGATGAACGCCTCGACGCCCTCCCGGTGATCCTCGCTATCGAAGACGAGTCCCTGTGCGGTGGCTTCGTCCTGCAGCGCCCTCGACAGCGGCTTGTCGAGGCCGTCCTGGAGAAGTCGCTTCGCGTGCCCGAGCGCCACCGTCGGGCCGTTCGCGATCCGCTGGACCATCGTTGTGACTTCTTCGCTGAACGCGTCCTAGGCGTAGACGTGGTTGAACAGGCCGAGCTCCTCGGCCCGGTCAGCGTCGCAGATCTCGCCCGTGAAGACGAGCTCCTTCGCGACGTTGACGCCGACGATTCGTGGCAGCAGGTACGAGGTGCCGCCGTCGATGCTGAGGCCGACCTGGTTGAACGAGAAGCCGATCCTGGCCGTTTCGCTGGCGAGGAGCACGTCGCAAGCGATCGCGAGGTTTGCGCCGGCGCCGATCGCCGGCCCGTCGACTTTGGCGACGGTCGGATAGGAGCAGTTGACCAGCGAGCGCATCGTGTCGCTCAACCCGCGTTCGAGCGCTGCCCTGGACTCGTCGAGCGTGACGTCGGCCTCCAGCCGGTCCTTCATGCCCTGGATGTCGCCGCCAGCCGAGAACGCCCGTCCCTTCCCCTCGAGGACCACGCAACGCACGTCGTCGCGCTCCTCCAGATCGTCGAGCCGGTCGCCGAGTCCCGTGGCGATCGGTCCCGTGAGGGGGTTCATTCGATCGGGTCGGTTCAGGGTTAGCGTCGCGATCTCGTCGTCGACCTCGAGCAACACCGTGTCGCTCATCGGCAAGCCTCCGTGGTGTGTGACATACTGGCACATCACCTGGGGAGCGAATAAAGGTTCGCCAGCTTCGGTTCGTCGAGCTTCGCCGTCGCCGAATCGGCACCTGTTCGGCCGGACACGAACCACACGCTAACGGCGCGACAATGCGCGAGGACGTACCGACGATGCCGGTAGCATCGTGCTACGACGGATTCGACCGGTGCACGGAGGAATAGTTTAATCATCTTTGGGTATAGTTATCAACCCGTATGCCAGGTGGTGCCAACCTCAACCTACGGTCGTTCCTGTGGCGCGGCGAGCGAGTCTATCCGGAGCAAGAGATAGTCTCGCGCACGCACCAGGGGATGCATCGATACACGTTCGCGGAGTACGCCGAGCGCTGTCGGAAACTCGCGTCGGCGCTGGAGCAGGCGGGCGTCGAGCGCGGCGATCGCGTCGCGACGTTCGCGTGGAACAATCACTGGCACCAGGAGTGCTACTACGGCGTCTCCTGCATGGGTGCCCAGGTCCACATGATCAACCTGCTGTTGCCCGACGCGCACATCCAGCACATCGTCGACGACGCCCAGGATCGAATTCTGGTCGTGGACCCCGTGATGCTGGAGCGCCTCGAGGAAGCCTACGACGAGGACGCCTTCGCGTCGGTCGAGCAGTACGTCGTGATGGGCGATCAGGTCCCCGAGACGTCACTCGAACCGGTCGTGGACTACGAGTCGTTCATCGCAGACGGCGATCCCAACTACGAGTTCCCTGAGCTTCCCGAAGACCAGCCAGCCGGGATGTGCTACACCTCGGGGACGACGGGCAAGCCCAAGGGCGTCGAGTACACCCAGAAGATGTACTGGACGCAGGTGATGGCGATCATGACCGGCGAGGTCGGGATCCGCTCCGACGACGTCGAGTTGACCTACGTGCCGATGTTCCACGTCAGCGGGTGGTCACGACCCTTCGCGACGATCGCCGCGGGCGCGAAGACGGTCCTGCCGGGGCCGGCACCCGAACCGGAGGACCTCGCCCAGATGATCGAGGCGGAGGACGTGACGCTCTCGGCGGCCGTTCCGACCGTGTTCATGGACCTCCTCGAGTACGCCCGGGACACCGACGTCGACTTTTCGACGATTCGGTACTTCCTGAGCGGCGGCTCCGCGACGCCGAAATCGCTCATTCGGGACTGGCGCGAAACCCACGACGTGGACCTCGTCTCGGGCTACGGCATGACCGAGACGACCCCGGTCACCCACGCCTACGCGCCGAAGCCGGGCACCGATCCATCTGGGGAGGAACTCGACGAACTCCGATCGCTGTCCGCCGGGATCGCCCTCCCCGGCGTCGAGTTCAAAGTGATCGACGAGGACGGCGAGGAGGTCCCCTGGGACGGCGAGAGCCTCGGCGAACTCTGGATGCGCGGCCCCTGGGTCAGCACCGAGTACTTCAACGCGCCGGAGGCGACCGCCGAATCCGTCACGGAGGACGGCTACCTGAAGACCGGCGACATCGTCCGCGTTACCGAGGAGGGATACGTCGACGTGGTGGACCGGCTGGACGACCTCGTCAAGAGCGGTGGCGAGTGGATCGCCAGCGTCGAGGTCGAGAACCGCATCATGGGCCTCGACGACGTGGTAGAGGCTGCTGTCGTTCCGGTGCCACACGAACGGTGGGACGAGCGGCCCGCCGCGTTCGTGGTCTCTCGTGAAGGCGCCGACGAAGCTGCACTCCGCGAGGACGTTCGCGCGATCGTCGCGGAGGAGTACCCCCGCTGGTGGGCGCCGGACGCCGTCCGGTTCATCGACGAGATTCCGAAGGGCTCGACCGGGAAGTTCTCGAAACGGACCCTCCGGGACGAGTACGTGGACGAGGAACTTGCCGAACAGGTCGCCGCGAACGCTCCGTCGTCGTCCTGAGTGGGTCGCGCGCCGAGAGTCGTCCCGCTCGGGCTGTTTCGACGTCCTTCGCGGCAACGATCGCACCCTGGTCGGCCGAGTACGTGGCTTTTTGCCACACCTCGCCGAAGTGAGTGAGTATGCGAGCAGCAGTCCTCGAGGCACACGGCGAACCGCTCTCCGTGCAGGAGGTCGACTATCCGGAACCCGGACCGGAGCAGGTCGTCGTCGAGACCGAGGCCTGTGGGATCTGTCGGAGCGACTGGCACGCCTGGCGGGGCGACTGGGAGTGGATGGGCATCTCGCCGTCGCCGGGCCAGATTCTCGGCCACGAGCCGGCGGGCGTCGTCTCGGAGGTCGGGGACGAGATCGAGTCACTATCGGAGGGCGACCGCGTCACCGTCCCCTTCCACCTCGGCGATGGCACCTGTCCCTACTGCCGGAACGGCCACTCTAACGTCTGCGAGACGTCAGTGCCCCTCGGATTCATCGGCGCCGCACAGGGGGCATATGCGGAGGCGTTCCCCGTTCGCAAGGCAGATTTCAACGTCACGAAGCTTCCAGACAGCGTCGACTTCACGGAGATGGCTGCACTCGGCTGTCGCTTCATGACGGCCTACCACGGGCTCACCGACCGTGCCGGGCTCCGGCCTGGCGACACCGTCGCGATCCACGGCTGTGGCGGCGTCGGCCTCTCGGCGGTCCACATCGCCGACGCGCTCGGCGCGGTTCCGATCGCCGTCGACGTCCAGGAATCGAAGCTCGATCGCGCCCGCGAACTCGGCGCGGCGGCCACGATCAACGGCGCCGAGGTCGACGACGTCCCCGGCGAAGTCTTCCGCGCCAACGACGGCAACGGTGCCGACGTCTCCGTCGACGCGCTCGGCATCGAGGAGACCTGCGGAAACGCGGTGCGGTCGCTCGGCAAGACCGGAACCCACGTCCAGATCGGGCTCTCCGAGGGCGACACCGGCGGCCAGCTTTCCGTTCCCGTCGACCAGATGACGCTCCAGGAGATCGACTTCCACGGCAGCTATGGCATGCCGCTGGTGCGCTACGACGAACTGTTTACCCTCATCGAGCGTTGCACCCTGCAGCCCGAGAAGATCGTGGGCGAGACGCTCTCGCTCGAGGACGCCCCGGAGACGCTCGCGTCGATGGACGACTACGAGACGATCGGGATTCCCGTAATTACGGAGTTCTAGATCACCGTTTTTCTCGTCGGGTTTCCTCGCGAGCCGATGGCTCGCTGTGGGAACCCTCCTCGAAAAAATCTGGACCAAAAAAGACCGCACGGTCGGCCTCCGGCCTCCCGGCGGCGAACCGCGCTCGCTCCCTCCGGTCGCTCGCGCGGATGCTCCTACAGCAGATCGTACTCTCGCTCCTCGTGCTGGACGGAGATCCACTTGGTCTCCAGCAGTTCGTCGACGATCCACTCGCCGTTGTACCGGCCGAGACCGGACTGTTTCATCCCGCCGAAGGGCGCGTTGGGCTCGTCCTGGATCGGGTGGTCGTTGACGTGCACCATCCCGGCGTCGATTCGATCCGCGATGCTCCGGGCGCGTTCGACGTCGTCGCACTGGACAGCGGCGGAGAGGCCATACTCCGTGTCGTTAGCCAGCTCGATTGCCTCCTCGTCTCCGCTGATCGGGATGACCGGCGCGATCGGACCGAAGTGCTCGTCGCAGGCGGCGGCCATGTCGTTCGTCGCGTCGGAGAGCACGGTCGGCTCGACGAACAGTCCGTCGGCGTCGCCGCCGGTTTCGAGCGTGGCGCCCTCGTCGACGGACTGCTCGACGAACTCGAGGAGGTCGTCGCGCTGGGTCTCGTTCACGACTGGCCCGAAGTCGACCGCCGGATTCTCGGAGGGGTCGCCGACCGCCAGCGATTCGGCGTGCTCGGCGAGCAGCTCGACGTACTCGTCGTAGACGTCCTCGTGCACGAGGTGGCGGTTGATCGAGATACAGACCTGGCCCTGGTGGGTGAACGACCCCACGGCGCCGATCTTCGCCGCCTGCTCGACGTCGACGTCTTCGGTCACGACGTTGGGTGCGTTGCCACCGAGTTCGAGGGCTGGCAGTGTGACGGTGCTGCCCGCCGCGCTCGCGACGGACTTGCCGACGGAGGTCGAGCCGGTGAAGGAGAGCACTCGCGGGACCGGATGACCCGCCATTCGGTCGCCGATCTCCGAGCCGCGGCCCGTGACGACGTTCACCACGCCGTCCGGGAAGCCGACCTCGTCGGCGATTTCCGCGAGGAGGAGCCCGCCGGTGATCGGCGTGTCAGTCGCGGGCTTCAACACGACGGTGTTGCCGAGTGCGAGTGCCGGTGCCAGCGCCCGCGTCGAGAGGTGGAGCGGGTAGTTCCACGGTGAGATGATCCCGACGACGCCCACCGGTTCCTGGACGATGTGGTGGGTCTTGCTCTCGCCGAAGAAGGCCGACTCCCGTTCCTCGTCCGCAGGTGGCTCCTGCTGGAGTGCCGTTTTGAAGTCCGAGAGCGAGATCGCGACCTCGCCGGTCGCTTTGTTCTGTGCACTTCCACCCTCACGGGCGAGCAGCCCGACGACCTCCTCGAAGCGCTCCTGGAGGTGGTCGTGAGCGGCCTGGACGTACTCCAGGCGCTCCTCGCGAGATTTCGCTGCCCACTCGGGCTGTGCGGCGGCTGCGGCTTCGTAGGCAGCATCCACGTCTGCCGCCGTCGCCGCAGGGACCTCCGTGAACGGCTCCCGCGTCGCGGGGTTCTCGACGGGCATGGTGTCGCCGCCCGATGCTTCGCGCCACTCGCCGTCGACGTACATCCGGTCCCACCCGGATTCGGTCTGTTGTTCGGGTGTCGCCATCGTCTGCTATAAACGATATCGCAGAGCAAAGTAGTTTGGTACACTACCACAAACGCCGAGGCAGTTCACCATACCCACGCCACCGTCATCGGAGGGAACTGCTACAGCAGTTCCAACGGGCTACAACTCACCGCGCCACTCCTGCCGAAACCGCTCGGCGAACTCCTCGAGAAAGGCGATCCTGTCGGCAGCCATCGCACGCGCCGTCTCGGTGTTGCACTCGGCTTCGAGCTTGTACAGCTTCTCGTCGAAGTGACCGAGAACGCAGGGATCGTCGCGATCGGGTCGCCAGAGCGGGAGCCCGCGATCGCCGCCGAAGGCGAAGCAGCGACCGACGCCGACGGCGCCGAGCGCGTCGAGGTTGTCGGCGTCCTGCAACACTTCGGCCTCGATCGTCTCCGGATTCCTGGGATCGTCCCGGTACTCGTAATCGTCGTGGACGGCGACGCAGTGTTTGACCGCGTCGATCGTCGCGGTGTTCGTCACCTCGGCCGACGTGAGGATCGCTTCGACGTCGTCGAGCGTCGCCTCCGGGTGGACGAACTCGTGGCCGTTCACGACGCGATGGTGATCGTGGACGAGCGCGGCGAGGCCAACCACGTGTGGATCGGCGCCTTCCTTCTTCGCGATCGATCGACCGAGCGAGAAGACGCGCCAGGCGTGTGCGAGGTCGTGGCCGGAGGAGTCGTCTGCGAGCGTTCGCTGCATCTCCGCTGCGACGGCTGGATAGGGCCGCTCCGTTGCACCGGGAACCTCCCAGTTCGGGAGCGCGTCGGGGACCGTGGTCATAGTTCGACTGGCATCGCAGTTCCACTTCAAGGATTCGGGACTGCGGTGGACGTGAACGTACTTCTCCCGTTCGAATGGCGCGATGGGATCGCTCACCGTCACCTACTCGGTGCTGGCGCGGGCACGCTCACCATGGCCGAGATCGGAGACCACTACCGATCAGTGGGGGCGGCAGCGCCCACCGGCACCTATCGGGTGGTCGGCACGACCGACACGGTTTGTCTCCTTCGCGTCACGAACGAGGACGGTCGGCGGCGCCACACGGGCGAGGTCGTTCGCGTCTCCGACGGGACGCTCGAGGACGCGTTCGAACCGACGACGGACCCGGACGCCGGGATCGATCCGATTGGCGTACTCAGCAATCTGCTCCAGGGCCTGTACTGGTCCGCACGCCGGTTCTTCTAGAGTTCATCCGCGTCTACCATCGATAGACTCGTTTGACACCCCGCCGAGTTTCGGATCCCGCAACTCGGTAGGCCGTTTTATAGGCTCTCCAGTCGAGAGCCTATCCACGATGGTGGATGCAGAGCGCCGAGGCGATAGCCCTAGCTCGGGCGTCGTCGCCGCGCACAACGTCGGACGAACGTACTATATGGGGGAACCGGTCCACGCGTTACAGAATCTCTCGTTGACCCTCGAAGAAGGGTCGTTTACTGCTGTCATGGGCCCGAGTGGATCGGGCAAGAGTACGCTCATGAACATGCTGGGCTGTCTGGACACGCCAGACGAGGGAACGGTCGAGATCGACGGCCGCTCGGTGGGCGATCTCTCCGGCGCCCAGCGGGCGAAGCTCCGCGGGACGAAGATCGGGTTCGTCTTCCAGACGTTCAACCTGATGCCCCGGCTCAGCGCCGCCGAGAACGTCACGCTCCCGATGGTGTTCAACGACGTCGTCGACGAAGGTCGACGCAGCCGTGCAAAGACGCTGCTCGACCGGGTCGGCCTCGGCGATCGGCTCGACCACGCCCCGAACGAGCTCTCCGGCGGCCAGCGCCAGCGCGTCGCGATCGCTCGTGCGCTCGCCAACGAGCCGACCCTCATTCTCGCCGACGAGCCGACCGGCAATCTCGACAGCGAGACCGGTGCCGACATCATGGAGCTCTTCGAGGAGCTCCACGCATCGGGGCGGACGATCCTGATGGTGACCCACGAGCGCCACATCGCCGAACGCGCCGAGCGTATCGTTCATCTGCTGGACGGCGAGCTCGACTACGTCGAAGACGTCTCTGACGTCGTTCCGACTGGGCCAGCGACCGACGGCGCAGGTAACGGGGGTGACGACGCGTGAAGATTGGTGAGAGTTTCCGCATTAGCTGGCGAGCGATCACCGGGCACAAGCTCCGATCGACGCTCACGACCATCGGGATCGTGATCGGCATCGGGAGCATCATCGCGTTCATGGTCCTGGGTGGTGCGTTCGAGGAGGATGCAATCGGTGGGTTCGACACCGAGGAGCAGACGCTCGTCCTCGTGCAGACGCAGGGGAACGTCGAAAACGGGTTTGGATTCCAGACGTTCCAGGATCCGATCTACACCGCGAGCGACGTCGAGCAGATCGAGCAGATCGACGGGGTCGAGTTCGTCGATCCCGACGGGACGATACCTGCCTCACAGCTGCGATACGGTGACGAGAGTACAGTCTCGTTCACCGTTCGGATCGCCGACCCGCGGAGCTTCTCCAAGAACGTCTCCGGCAGTTTCGTCGAGGGGGAACCCTTCGCCGGACCCGGCGAAACGGTCATCGATACCCGGCTCGCGGAATCACTCGGCGGGAACGTGTCGGTCGGTGACGAGATCCAGGTGAGCTTCTCGGATGGAACCCGGGAGCGCTTCACGGTCTCGGGTATCTTCAACGCGGAGAATCAGGGGCCAGGCATCGGTGCGTCCCTCTGGGTCGCGGAGGATCCCTACTACAACGTGACCGTGGAGACGCCGAGCGGTGAGCGAGAGCGCGCCTACACCTCGCTGAATATCTGGGTCGAGAGCTTCGATGACATCAACGACGTCACCGAGCAAACCGACGCGTACTTCCACTCTGGCGACTCCGACGCGGAGCAACTCGTCGACGACGACAAGCGGATCGCCGTCCAGACGCTCGACCAGCTGCTCGGGCAGGTGGCCGAGATCTTCGATCAGGTGACGATCTTCATCGCTGGAATCGCCGGGATCGCACTGATCGTCGGTGCGATCGGGATCGCGAACATCATGATCGTGAGCGTGACCGAGCGGACGCGCGAGATCGGCATCATGAAAGCAGTCGGGGCGAACAACCGCGACATCGTCCAGCTGTTCCTGATCGAGTCGCTGATCCTCGGCATCATCGGTTCGATCGGCGGGGTCGGACTCGGGCTGGGTGGCGGGTTCCTGCTCGTGTCCTTCGCGGCCTTCCCGATGGTCTACCCGACGGACTGGATCGTGATCGCGGTCGTGGTGGGCATCGGTGTCGGAGTGGTATCGGGACTCTACCCGGCTTGGCGTGCCGCGAGGGTTGACCCGATCGAGGCCCTCCGCCGCGAGTAAGGACGACCGTCGCCTCCGCTTCTCCAGCGACGTATCGATTCGACGATTGCTGTAGTGGCGATCGAGTTTCGGAGAGACTGCGTACTTGCTGCTGACGGGCATGGTTTCCGGATCTGCAACCGTGATACAACTTTTATACTCGATCCCGAGTGATCGACGGGTAGGATGTCGAAAACGCAGCGCTCCGACGGCGATGCTGGCTCCGGCGTCGTCACAGCGCACAACGTCGGACGAACGTACTATATGGGGGAACCGGTCCACGCGTTACAGAATCTCTCGTTGGCCCTCGAAGAAGGGTCGTTTACTGCTGTCATGGGCCCGAGTGGATCGGGCAAGAGTACGCTCATGAACATGCTGGGCTGTCTGGACACGCCAGACGAGGGAACGGTCGAGATCGACGGTCGCTCGGTGGGCGATCTCTCCGGCGCCCAGCGCGCGAAGCTCCGCGGGACGAAGATCGGGTTCGTCTTCCAGACGTTCAACCTGATGCCCCGTCTCAGCGCCGCCGAGAACGTCACGCTCCCGATGGTGTTCAACGACGTCGTCGACGAGGGCCGTCGCGAGCGAGCGCAGACCCTCCTCGAGCGAGTCGGGCTCGGCGATCGACTCGATCACGCACCGAACGAACTGTCCGGCGGGCAGCGCCAGCGCGTCGCGATCGCCCGAGCCCTCGCCAACGAGCCGACCCTCATCCTCGCCGACGAGCCGACGGGAAACCTCGACAGCGAAACCGGCGCCGACATCATGGACCTCTTCGAGGAGCTGCACGACGAGGGCCGGACGATTCTGATGGTCACCCACGAGCGCCACATCGCCGAGCACGCCGAGCGCATCGTCCACTTGCTGGACGGGGAACTCGACTACATCGAGGAATTCGACAGTGCGGGCGTCGAGGACGGTGGTCCCAAGACGGCCCAGCCGACTGCAGACGAATCGATAGGTACGAGCGGAGGTGACGCAGAGTGAAGTTCTTCGAGAGCATCCGGATCGGGTGGCGGTCGATCACCGGCCACAAGCTCCGTTCCACGCTCACGACGCTCGGTGTCATCATCGGGATCGCGTCGGTGATCGTGTTCATGATGCTCGGGGGCGCGTTCCAGGAGGACGTCCTCGGCGACGTCGACGTGAACGACGAGCCCGTGATGCAGGTCTCGACGCAGACCTCACCGGACGCCGGTACCGGTATCATCAATCTCGACGCGCCGATCTACACGGAGCGCGACGTCGAGCAACTTCGCGCGATCGACGGGGTAGAGTACGTCGCTCCCACGGGCGATTTAGACGCGTCGCAGGTGACGTTCAGCGGTGATTCGATAACCGGGGCCGTTGGCGTGACCGCAACGAGCCCCGAACGCTTCCAGTACGACGGGTTCGACTCGCTCGAGGAGGGCGAAACGTTCGCTGGCCCCGGTGAAGCCGTGATCTCCGATGGACTCACCGAGGAGTTCGAGGAGAACGTCACCGTCGGCGACGAGATCCAGATCGCGCTCGACGACGGCCGCCGGATCAACCTCACCGTCGCCGGGATCGTCGAGAGCAACGTCGGCGCCGGAGGCGGTGGCAACAACGTCTGGACCTCCCTGGAGCACTACCAGACGTCGGTCGACGGACCAGACGGCAACCAGGTGACCGCGTTCGGCGGACTGGAAATCCGCGCGAGTAGCCAGGACGAACTGGACTCCGTTCAGGCCGAGGTAACGCAGTACCTCAAACAGGACTCGGACGCCCAGGAACTCAAACAGAGTGACCATCGGATCGTGGTCCAGACGATCGACGACATGATCGACCAGTTCACGGGGATTCTGGATCAGATTACCATCTTCATCGGCGGGATCGCAGCGATCTCCCTGGTCGTCGGCTCGATCGGTATCGCCAACATCATGATCGTCAGCGTCACCGAACGGACGAGCGAAATCGGGGTGATGAAGGCCGTCGGTGCACGCAGCCGCGACGTCCTCCAGCTGTTCCTGCTGGAGTCGATCATCCTCGGTGCGATCGGCGCGGTGTTCGGCGTTCTCACGGGCGTTGGACTCGGCTACCTCATCGTCAACTTCATCGGCTGGCCGGTGGTCTACCCCCTCAACTGGATCGGGATCGCCGTCGCCGTCGGCATCGGTGTTGGCGTCGTCTCGGGACTCTACCCGGCCTGGCGCGCAGCGCGCGTCGATCCGATCGAGGCACTCCGCAGGGAGTAATCACAGGGGGTCGGAATTTCTGTCCCGATTCGCGAACTGCGGCTCGCAGGAGACCGCTACAGGTCCATCCCGCCGTTGACGTCGAGGACTTCGCCGGTGATGTAGGAGGACTCCTCGCTGGCGAGGAACTCCACGACGCAGGCGACGTCGTCGATGGAGCCGAACCGATTCAGCGGGATGTCTTCGAGGATGACCTCGCGGACGCGATCCGGGACGGTCTCGAGCATCGACGTCTCGGTGAAGCCAGGCGCGACGCAGTTCGCGGTCGAGCCTGACTCCGCGAGTTCGAGTGCCAGGGTCCGGACGAACCCGAACAGGCCGCTCTTTGCCGCCGCGTAGTTCGCCTGCCCGAAGTTGCCCTGCTTGCCGACGATCGAGGAGATGCTGATGAGTCGGCCGTACTCGGACTGCTTGATGTCGTCGAAGAACGTCTGCGTGCAGTTGAACGCGCCGCCGAGGTGTACGTCGATGACCGTATCCCACTCCTCGCGGGTCATCTCCTCGAACTTCGTGTCCTGGGTGATGCCCGCGTTGTTCACGAGCACGTCGATCGGTCCGAACGCGTCGTGAATTTCGTCGCGCATCGCTTCCACCTCGCGGCGACCGGTCACGTCCGCTCGCGTCGCGATCGCCTGGCCGCCGCTGTCCTCGATCGTCTCGACGACTTCCTCGGCCTCCTCGACGGAGGAGCGGTAGTTGACGGCGACGTTCGCGCCGGACTCGCCGAGGTGCTCTGCGATGCCGCGCCCGATGCCTTTCGATGCGCCGGTGATCAGACAGGTGCGTCCTTCCATGGGTGGTCTCCGTGGTAGCGCGACCCCGTCCGCAACGGTCGCGTCGTCACTAGATCACATCACGGCGAAGGCGGCAATAAATGGTGGCCCTGTCAGCGGACCGAATCGGGGTCGGACCGGCTACTCGCTGAGCTGTTCGGCCTGTTCGATCCAGGAGAGGATCCGGTTGGGCGCGACTTCGGTGTCCGCAGCGAGCGCGGCGGCGTCGGCGTCGGCGAGCGCTGCGACGGTCGAGATGCCGGCCTCTTCGAGGCGTTCTTCGTAGGCCGGACCGATCCCGTCGACGTCCTGCAGGGTAGCCGCGTCGGCCGTCTCGGCCTCCGATTCACCAGTTTCGGCGTCTTCGGTCGCTGCCTCGTCGGCGCCCTCGGCTTCGCTGATGCTCGTTTCGGACGCCGAGGCTTCGTCGTCGGCTTCCGCGGCCGATTCGGTGTCAGGCTCAGGTTCCGCGGCCGATTCGGTTGCAGGCTCGTCGTCTTCGAGCTGGGATCGCTCCTCGAACCACTCGCAGACGTCGGGCCAGAGCTGTGCGTGCGATCGCGAAGAGACGCTCATGCCGATGTGGCCCGTGGCGAACTCCATCGTCGTGACGTCGTCGGTTCCGACCACGTCGTTGAACGGTTTGGAAGCGCCCGGGGGAATCAGGTGATCGTACTCCGCGACGATCTGGAGCACCGGCATGTCGATCTCGTTCACGTCGACGTGCCGGTCGCCGAGGTACAGTTCGTTCTCGTAGAGCTTGTTCTCCTGGTAGATGTCCTCGATGAACTCGTCGAACGCGGCGCCCGCGACGTCGATGCCGTCGCCGAGCCACTCCTCCATCCGTGCGAAGTTCTCGACGAAGTCCTCGTCCTCCATGTTCTCGTAGAACCGGACGTACTTCGTGACGTAGTTCTCGACGGGGTCCATCAGCGCGAAGCCGGTGTCGAGGAACTCCGCCGGGACGTTGCCGAACGTCTCCGTGACGGCGTCTGGATCGAAGTACTCCTCGTCGCCCCAGAGTTCGAGAATGCCGCCCTCGCCCGCGAAGCAGAGCCCGGCGGCCATGAGGCCGAGGTTGCGAACTTTCTCGGGTTCGAGCGTGGCGTACATGGAGGACATGGTCCCGCCCATGCAGTAGCCCAGGATATTGATCGAATCCTGGCCGGAGCGGTCGCGAACCTCGTCGACGCAGTTGTCGATGTAGCGCGTGACGTAGTCCTCGAGCGTCAGCGACGTGTCGAGGATCGAGGGCTCTCCCCAGTCGATGAGGTAGACGTCGAACCCGTTCTCCAGGAGCGTGCGAACGACCGAGCGGCTGGGCTGGAGGTCGAGGATGTACGGTCGGTTGATCAGCGCGTAGACGATGAGGATCGGGACGTCGTGTTGTTCCTCCGTTAGCGGCTCGTAGTGGAGGAGCCGGAGCTTGTTCTCCTCATAGACCACCTCGCTGGGGGTTTCGCCGACGTCCACGGACGCGATGGACTCGTTCGCGTCGGGGGCTGCGCCGAGCTTCTCGGCGGCTTCGGTGGCCTGCTCCCAGGCCGTGCGCTGCATGTCGAGGAAGCCTGCGTAGGGGTTCTGCATCGTCGTCACCCCGTTACTCCTCCTCGAGTGCGTCCAGCACGCGGTCGAGCTTCTGCTCGATGCCGTGCTGGCGGCGTTCGAGTTCGACGAGGCGGTCGCCGACTTCGCGAATGTCCCGTTCGGTCGCCATGCCGAGCGCGTGCAGCGTGGACTGTGCGTTCTCGTCGGCGGCCTGCCGGAGTTCGAGGGCGTCCTCGACCGTCTCGCCGGTCATCGCGGCGAACGCGCTCGTGGACATGACCTCCTTGAACGCCTCGTTGGCGCTCGAGAGCCAGACGTCCCGCAGGTCGTCGGGCGACACGTCGGTGCCCTCGGCGGCGACCTGCTCGGCCATGTCTTCGGCGGCCTCCATCCAGACCTTGTAGGCGCGGGCGTAGCCCTGCACGCCTTCGCCGAAGCGCTCGTCGTCGGTGCCCTCTGAGAGCGTCTCGGCCCAGGTCTCGACGAACTGGGACTGCGCCTCGACGTTGGCCTCGAAGGCGTCGACCATCTGCTCGTTCATGTTCTCGACGAACGCTGTCCAGCTCTCCTGTGCGGGTGGCGTGGTGGTTTGTTCGCTCATGGTGGGGTATTGCAACCGCAAGTAGTTGAAAAAGGGGGCTTCAGTCGGCGGAGACGTCGATCTCTTCGAACTCCTCGGCGGACGCCTCGACCTGCTCGTGGGCCTGCAGGTAGGTGTCGAAGGAACTGTCGACCATCTCGCCGTAGTTGTCGGCGGCGGTCTCGAAGTTCTGGACGCCCTCCTCGACGGCCTCGTGGACGGCCGTCCAGGTCTCGTCCTGGAACTCGGCGGCGCTCTCGTAGCCGTCGTCGACGAGCTCGCGAACGTCGCCGAACTCGGCCTCGGGGACGACCTGCTCGATCGCGTCGAGGTAGGCGTGGACGGCCTCGTGGGAGAGCTCCACGTTCTGGTCCGCGACCTGCTCGAGGGTCGCCACGCTGTCGGCCATCGCGTTGACGGCCGTCTTCTGGGCCTCGATCGTCTCGTGGGTCATCTGGTGGGTCTGCTCGATCATGCTGCGCTGGAAGTCGAACGCGGTCGTCATGGGGTTGGTGTCAGTCATTGGAATCACTCTGAGTCTCGATCTCGCTTGACGGGGACGACGATCGTCTGGACGATGTCCCCCTCCTCGATGTCGAGGGCCTCGCGCTCGGCGTCCGGGATCGAGATCCGGCCGCCGCTCTGTACGCGGGACTTGAAGGTCGCCGTGCCAGTGCTCAGGGCACTGAGCTCCGAGAGGCCACCACTCGTGCCGTCGGCACTCATGGAGAGCCACTGCTTGTACAGCTCCTGCTGCCGTTGCATGGCATCTTCACTCGCCTCCTGAAACTGCTCGGCGAACATCGCCGGCGGCCAGGGGAACCCAGCGTTGTCGTCCGTCATCACTTACGTGTACGCTACCCGGGAGCTTAAAGCTTCCCCTCAGATGGTACTCAATGGTATTGAGTGGTACTGGCCGGTTCGGAGCTGCGCTTGCTAACGATTTCCGGTGCGAGTGTCTGCGCCGGACGCCGGACGATCAGGTGTGGCCCGTCAGCGACGTGGTACGGCAGTGACGTGGTCCGGCAATGACGACGACCTGGCTTGCCGCTGGCACGCACCTGGCTGCATTCGTCTTGCGACGGTTCGAACGGCACCACCGCACCCCTGGTACCACCCAACTGGCCTCGCGACCGTGCCACTTGCTCTCGGAAACGAACGAGATGAGTCCGATTACACCCGTATACGCCTGGCTTTCGCCAGCGTGCGTTCGCCGTCCTATCCTTCGGATTTCCCCGGTACGAGTCGGCTAATGTCCCGGATAGTGGTCGGTAGGAACCTCGAAACGAATGTGCTGGTTGACACGAGCCAATGCACACAAGTACCCCCACGAACCTACGAATCGTATGTCCGACACGAGGGGGGTAAACGGTTTCACCGCCGTCGCAGACGCGTGGATGGACCTCACGAGCACCGTCGTCCGAAACACCGCGGCCGCGAATCGTGCCGCGTTTTCGGCCTTCGTGACGGAGGACGAGTCGAACGGCGACGGGTTCCCCGAGGAGACCGTTCCCTCGGTTGCGGGCGAAGAACCCGACTGGACCTTCGAGCGGTCGGTCGATCGTCGTGAGGACATCGGCGTCGGCGACACCGTCACCTTCTCCAAACGGCTCACGGACGAGGACGTGCACGCCTTCGGACGTGCAAGCGGTGACACCAACCGACTCCACCTCGACGACGACTTCGCCCAGCGAACCCGGTTCGGCGGTCGGATCGTCCACGGGACGCTCGCCTCGGGGCTCATTAGCGCCGCGCTCGCCCGGCTTCCAGGTCTCACGATCTACCTGTCCCAGGACCTCAAGTTCAGCGCTCCCGTCGGCATCGGCGATCGCGTCAGCGCCAACGTCGAGGTCGTCGAGGACCTCGGCGAGAACCAGTATCGCCTGACGACGGAAATCCACGACGAGGACGAAGACACGACGATCATCGACGGCGAGGCGGTCGTGCTCATCGACGACCTGCCCGAGGAGTAGCCGGCACGCTTCACAACCACGTTTCCTGCTGCAGAGTCCTGCCCGTAGCACCCGCCACTCGCCGACGTTCCCCTCGAGGATTGCCCTCACAGCCAACGCCGTGGGGTTTAGGAAGCCCTAAATCCCTCGACGCGAAATAACGGGGCAACACCCAGCGCACGGCGTGCGACGCCGCCGTGGCTACTCTCCCACATGGCTGCCGAGGATCACCCCACAGACGGTCGCCGGATCGACGCGCAGGCCCAGACCACGACGGAGGGGCTGGAGCGACGGGCGACCGCCGACGCCGATCGAGACGACGTGGGCGCCCCCGAACCGACGACCGATCGCGACGACGCCGCAGCGGATCGAGCGACCGTCCTCGAGATCGACGGCCTCCGCAAGGACTTCGGACCCGAATGCGCCGTCGACGATCTCTCCCTTTCCGTGCAGGAGGGCGAACTCATGACGCTGCTCGGGCCTTCGGGCTGTGGAAAGACCACGACCCTGCGTACGATCGCCGGCCTCGAACAGCCGGACGAGGGCACGATCTCGATCGACGGCGAGTGCGTCGCCGACGGCGACACCGCGACGGCACCCGAATCCCGCGACGTGGGGCTCGTCTTCCAGGACTTCGCTCTGTTTCCCCACCTGAGCGCCGCAGAGAACGTCGCCTTCGGCATTTCGGACTGGCCGAAAGTCGAGCGCGCCGAGCGCGTCGACGAACTGCTCGACCTCGTTGGCCTCGCTGATCAACGGGAGAGTTCGCCGGCGGAACTCTCCGGCGGCCAGCAGCAACGAATCGCGCTCGCTCGCGCCCTCGCACCCGAACCCGATCTCCTGTTGCTCGACGAACCCTTCTCCAACCTCGACAAGGACCTCCGGGTCCGCACTCGGGAAGAGGTCCGCCGAATCCTCATCGAGGCCGGCGTCACCGCCGTCTTCGTGACCCACGACCAGGAGGAGGCGCTGTCGATTTCGGACCGCGTTGCCGTGATGCACGAGGGATCGATCGAACAGGCCGGTCACCCCGAGCAGGTGTTCCAGCACCCGACCTCCCGGTTCGTCGCGGGCTTCCTCGGCCACGCCTCCTTCCTCTCCGCCTACGTCCACGACGACGTCGTCGAGACGGAGATCGGCGAACTCTCCCGCGATCGGATCCACGGCCTCGCGTCGGCCTACGACCGGACGACCGTCGACGTGCTCGTCCGTCCCGACGACGTCGTCGCTCGACCGTGTCCGAGTTCCGTCGACCCCGACGGCACCGTCACCTATCGGCGCTACCTCGGTCCCTCCGTCCTCTACCGGGTCGAACTCGAGAACGGCGACGCCGTCGAGTGCATGCACAACCACTCCGCCAATGTCGACCTCGACGAGGAGGTCTGCGTGGACCTCACCGCCAACCACGACCTCGCGTGGTTCCCCCGCGCGGAGCACACGGAGTAGCGCCACGCGGAGTACACCCGAGTCCCACTGCTCTGCTCCCTCGCGTCCCGCTACCCTGCTCCCACCCTCCCGGCTGCCGTGACCCGAGCGCTCCAACTCCTGGCCTGGAACACGTAGCTTCAAGGCCCACGCACCGCCAGCAGTTGCTATGGACCGACGTGGGATCGCGATCAGGGCCGGGCTGGTCGCGCCGCCGATCGCGCTCGTTGGCATCCTCCTCGCGACGCTCGTAGATCCCGACTTCACGTGGCTGGACAGCGCCCTCTCACACACCGGCGAGCTACCACCCGGTCGCTCGATTTCGCTCTCCTTGATCGCTGACCGACCCTCCTTCCTGCTGTTCAACGGGAGCCTGATCGTCGCTGGCCTCGGTGGCCTCCCGTTCGCGTGGCTCCTCCACGACGACGCGACCCACCCGCTGCAGCGCTCCGGCGCGATCACGCTCACCGTCGCCCTGGTCTCCCTCGCCGCCGTCGGGGTCTTTCACCTCCCGCACGGCTGGCACGCCCCGTCGGCGATCGTGCACTTCCTCTCGACGATGGGCTTCCTCTGGCTCTACGGGCTCGGAATGGCCCAGGTGGGCGACGTCCGTCGCGGGGCAGTAACGGCGCTGCTCGGAACGATCGTGCTCGCGACCTGGCTGCTCTGGACGTTCGCGCTCCCGGACGCCGGGATCGCGATTCCGGAGTTCGTCGGCGCGCTCGCGCTCGGCGGCTGGATTCTCGTCGAGGCGTTCCGGAAACTCGAAGAGCGCGAGCGGGACGCGGCGAGGGCAGGACTCGGAAACGCGCAGTAAACGGTCTCCCGGGACCGATCGATCCTACCGCTGGTACTCCCAGATGTGGCCGCCGTCGACGGCGTCGACCTGCTCGAGCGCGCCGCGAATACAACGCCACCAGCCGGCGGCGCTCTCGTAGCCGGCAGGCCAGTCGCCGTAGAGTTCGTCGACGAAGTCGCGTTTGCGAGCCTGGCCGACGTCGTGGAGGTAGGCGAGGGCACGGCCCACCGCGACGCGTCGTGCCTCGACGAGGCCCTGCGTCCGACCGGGAACGTCTAGCGCGTCGAGGTCGGCGAGGTCCTCGCCCGGGCGGACGTCCGAATCCCCGAGCGTCGTCGCCGAATCGTAGTCGAGACCGGTCTCGACCTCGCGATCGAGCTGCTGGCGCGTCTCGGCGACGGCGCGGCGACTCAACTCGTCGAGGCGGTTCGTCTCCACGTCTTTCAGCGAGTCCGCGTCACGCGTCACTGGATCTTCCCGCACGCGCTGGACGCGCTCGGGCTGGAGGTGCATCGAGGTGATCTCCGCTTCCGCACTGACGCCGCCGTCGGAGGCGGCGCGTTGCTCATCGCCCTCGGAACTGCTGGCCCCGCCGGCGTTCACACCCTCGCGCCCGTCGGGGTTCGCCGCGGTGCCACCCGTATCGACGGAGGGCGACAGGTCCGAACTCGTCGCGATCGTGTCCACCCCATCGGCCTGGGAATCCGAGAGCGTGCTCTGGGTCGAACGGCCGGACGAGGACCCCTTCGCGGTGGTCGCGTCGGTCGTCGACGTCCGATCACTCGTGCCGATCGTATCCGGCCGAGCGTCGGACACCGGGTCAGTATCGGCGTCGACGGTCGCTGGATCGACGCCTTCCGCAGCCAGCCGCTCTTCGAGTGCGACGAGTCGCTCGTGGTAGGAGTCCAGCAGCTCCGCGGACTCCGTTCCCTGTTCGATCGACGCGCGGTTGTCGACGACCCAGGACAGGTACTCGTCGGCGTCCCCGAATCCGAGCAGATCGACTTCCGTCTGGAAGGCGTCCGCGGTCTCGGGGTCGACCGCGACGCGGAACTCGGGCATTGGGAATCCGGTACGAAGTCCTGGTACAAAAACCATCGTCAGACGCACCGCTTGCTGGCGATCGATGGTCAGGGTCCGGTATCGATCGTCGGCGTCTCGCGGTCGATCGCCGGATTCTCGACAATCGAGCCGGCCTCCGAGATCCAATATCGGCCAGTAGGTAGTGGCTGCGTCGCACTGTAGTAACCGGTTAGATCGGTGCCCGTGAGTAATGCTACCACGTGTGAAATAACCCTTAACTGGGGAACCTGCCTACAAATGGGCAACATGCACAAAGACGAACTTCTGGAGCTTCACGAACAGATGGTGACCATCATGCGTCACTTCAGGGATCGGGAAGACTCCGACCCTGCGCTGTTCGAACCCTACGAGCAACTCGACATCGAGCCCGACCACGTTCACAAGTCGAAGAACGAGCACAAGCACGCGGTGTTCGTCCTCGGAAACGCGCTCGCCTCCGCGATGAGCGAGGACGAGTTCTCCTCGGCCGGCCGGATCGGCAAGCGGATGGAGGAGCTAGCTGACGACGCCGAACAGAAGATCTAGGGGTCGGGGCTTCCCGGAACGCGCTGACGCATTTCGTTCTCCCGCTGTTTCGCCGCATCTTCCTCCGTTTCTGTCCGTTGCGCTCAGATCCGTCTCGTTTCTCACCCCGCTCGCTGGTTCTTTGCGCCACTCCCGAACGTTCCCTCCCTAACTCCGTCGATCGCTCCTGGGCGCCGCCAGCGGCGGAACATATTTGGGCGGACTCCGGCTTGACGTGGGTATGGAGCGACGCATCGAAGCGGACGTCGAGGGCTGGCCGACGCGGCCGTTCGAGGATGGCTACGACGGCCTCCGCCAGCTCGCGTCCGTGGACTTCTCGGGTGTCGTCCGCGCCGGCGGCGCCTGGTTGTTCTTCGTCAACGGCAAGATCGTCGGCGTCTTCGAGGGTGCGATCGACGACGTCGAGGGCGCCCAGGGCACGGCGCACAAGGCACCCCATCCGTCGCTACCGCTTCTCTACGCGATGCAGACTGAGGGCGGCGACACGCGGGCGAAATATTACACCAACGACACGCCGATCTCCGAGGTCGACAGCACGCTCTCCTCGGGGTCGTTCACGGGCTACGTCGAACTCAGCGAGAACGTCCTGAGCGGCGACTACTACCAGCTCTACCACGGTGGCCACTCGATGAGCGTCGCCTTCGTCGGCAACAGCGGGAAGATGATTACCGGCGAGGAGGCCTTCGAGCGGGCCGACGACGAGGTGGGGATCTACGAGGTCGTGGACGTCGACATCGGGGTCATGGAGGTACCACAGCCCGAGGAGCCCGAGACTGCGACGGACGAATCCGACGCGGGGAGCGACGAGAGCGAGGGAGTGGAGACGGCCTCGAAGTCAGACGCCGGGGGGGATCCGTCCCCAGACGATACCGACGACGAGTCCGCCGGATCAGCTGCTGACGACGGTGCTGCGGCAACGGGCGGTGACGACGGACCATCGGCTGCAACTGGTGACGACGGATCTGCGGCGGACGACGCCCACGCTGCCGGGTCCGGTGCCGCCGATGCGCCGACTGCTGCCGAGGGCAACCCGTCGACTGAAATCGCCGACGAAGCGGACGCAACGGACGAGGAGGACCAGTCCGACGGTAGCGCCAGCCCGACCGCTGGCGACGACCGCGGAGCGACCGGCGACTCATCGGACGGCACCGCCGCTGCTGCTCGGGCGACGAACTCGGCAACGGATTCGTCTCGGTCCCCGCGGAACGAGGCTACCCCGGAAGCTGGCTCGGGCGAGCAGCCTGGAGCGGACGCCGCCTCGAACGCCACGACTTCCGCCGACTCGACGCGATCGGCCTCCGCGGCGGATCGGGAACGCGGAACCGAATCGGCGGCCGCGTCGACTCCCGAAACAGGAAGCGCCGATCGATCGTCGAGCGATCGTGCCTCCGCACCATCCGCCGGGACCGGGGATCCCGCGTCGCACCAGCGCGGGAGCGAACCGGCGGCCGCCGACGCCACGGACCGTTCGGCAGCACCCTCGGCGGATGCGGGTGACGACGCTTCCAGACGGGAGGACGCCCCCCGACAGTCCGAAGCGGCCTGGCGCGAAGCGACCACCGTCCCCGCACTCGATCCCGACCGGACGGAGGACGTCGAGGTGAGCGGGCAGTCGCAGACGCAGACGCGACAGCAGCGTCAGTCTCGATCCACGCAGCAGGGTCGTAACGCCAATGCAAGCAGCGCCCGTTCGCAGTCGCGATCGAGCACGAACACCCGTGATTCCTCGACGGCCCAGTCAGCGAGCGGACGATCCGGGTCGTCGAGCACTCGATCGTCCGGTTCGAACTCCCGGTCGTCCGGTTCGGGTACCCGGCCATCTGGTTCGAGCGGTCGGTCGGCCGCGACGGATCGCACGCAGGGAGCCGAGAACACGCTCGAACAGGAGGTGCTCGAGCGGGAGGATCGCATCGACCGACTGCAACAGCGCGTCACGAATCTCGAGGACGAACGCGACGAGGTAACCGAGGAGCGCGATCGCCTCCAGGAACGCGTAGACTCGTTGACTGAAGAGAACGAGTCCCTGCGCGGCGAGATCCGCTCACTCGAGGACGAGATCGAGGAACTCGAGGACAAAGCAGCCAGTGCCGAGCCGACGCCCTCCGAAAACGCGGGTGCAGGGGCCAGTGGCGGTCCACTGACGCCACGGGCAGCCCTGGAGGGCACGGACCTGTTCGTCCGCTACGATTCCAAGAGCGCTCCCACGCTCGAGGCGGCCCACGACGGGAGCGCAGATGCGACGGCGGTGAATCAGAACCTCCGGCTCGACGTACACACCCAGTTCGAGGACGACGGCGCGACGGTCGACGGCGAACCGTTCGAGGCGTTCCTCCAGGAGACGATGGCCTACCGGTTCGTCGAGTGGCTCGTCCGGATCCTCCCCTACGAGATTCGGGAGACCGACTCCGCGAGCGAACTCCGGGACCTCTACGACGCGATCCCGGAAATCGATCGCGTCGAGTTCCACGGCGAGGTCGCCCGCGACGCGGTCGAGGGCGAGGAGGGCGCTCCCAGCGAGACGTTCGACGTCGTCGTCCGGGACAAGATGGGCGAGGCGCTCCTCGTGGCGAACATGAACGACGCTCGCGACCCCGCAACGGGTCGGATGATCGTCGACCTCCAGGAGGGCGCCAGCCGAGTGAAGGAGCACTCGATGGCACTCGCTGGTGCGTTCTTCGTGACGCGGAGTTTCTTCGAGCCGGCGGCGCTGGAGACGGCCTCGGAGGCCACGAGCGGCAGCTTGCTCAGCCGGGACTCCCGCGCGAGCTACGTCAAACTCTCGCGAAAGCAGGGCTATCACCTCTGTCTCGTCGAGGCGCGCGGCGACGACCTCCACCTGAACGTCCCAGAGCTGTAGCGAACTCGGAATCCCGTTCCTTCCGACGGTTTCGAAGGTGGTCTTCTCCAGGCCTGCCGCAGCGTGTCCGTGATCGCTAGACCGGTAATGCAGCCGCTCTCACTCCACGGGGAGCGCAGTCGCTATTGCACGACCGCGAGCGCTGTCGCTCTCGCTCGACCGGCAGCGCTGCAGAAAGAGCGGCGGGGCCGGAGGGCATCTCGGGCGGGACAGTCGATCGGATCCAGCGAACTCGTCGGATCTGCAGGTCGTGCGGTCGGTTACGACTCGAGCTCGGCCGCGTCCTCTAGCTTCATGCCTTCGAGCGTGTCGACCGTCTCGTCGATCTTGTCGTCGAGTTCGTCGATGAACTCGGCGGTCCGTTCCGTGGTGATTGCACCCTGGCTCGAGGGCTCGATGAGGTTCTCCTCTTCGAGGACTCGCAGGGAGTAGCGTACCTTGTGGTGGGGGTAGCCCGTCTCGTTGGACATCTTCACGATGCCGATGGGCTCGTTTTCGATGACCATCCGCAGGACCTGCAGATGGCGTTCCAGCATGTCGACCTCCTTTTCGAGCCGATCTATCATGGCACGTGTTAACTTGTCGTTGGGGGCTTTAAATGTTGTCGTCAGGAACCGCGAGAGGAGAGCGTTCAGGACGCGTGTACCGTCTGCTACGATAGAAACTGTCCCGTGGGAGTGGTTAACGGTTCCGATCCCAGCCAGTCCGTGACCGGTGAATCCCCTCGCCAGGTACATCGTAATTCGTTTATCCAGCGACGCGAAATCTCGCCTCGTAATGACTGTCACCATCGTCGGCGCACAGCTCGGCGACGAGGGGAAGGGCGGCATCGTTGACGTCTTCGGCGAGTCTGCCGACGTGGTCGCGCGATACCAGGGCGGTGACAACGCCGGACACACGGTCGTGCACGGCGGAGAGACCTACAAGCTCTCACTGGTTCCCAGCGGCGCCGTTCGCGGCAAGATCGGCGTCCTCGGCAACGGCTGCGTCGTGAACCCGCACACGCTGTTCGAAGAACTCGACGGGCTCCACGAGCAGGGCCTCGATCCCGACGTGCGCGTCGCGGAGCGGGCGCACGTCATCATGCCGTATCACCGGATCCTCGACAACCTCGAAGAGGACGTTCGCAGCGACGACGACCTCAAGGTCGGGACGACGGGACGGGGCATCGGTCCGACGTACGAGGACAAGGTCGGCCGACGCGGTGTCCGGATCGGTGACCTCCTCGATCCGGCGGTCCTCCGGGACCGCCTCGAGTACGTGATTCCCCAGAAGCGAGCACTCATCGAGGACGTCTACGGGATCGACCTCGCGAGCGTCGACCTCGAATTCGACGGGTTCAGCGCAGAGGACGCGCTCGACGTCGACGCCGTCTACGATCGCTACGTCGAGTACGGCGAGCGGCTGCGCGACGAGGACATGACCGTCGTCGCGGGCGAGTTCCTCACGAGCCGAATTGACGACGGCGAACAGGTCATGCTCGAGGGCGCGCAGGGCACCCTCCTCGACATCGACCACGGGAACTTCCCGTACGTCACCTCCTCGAACCCCACGGCCGGATACGCCGCGACCGGATCCGGCCTCGGCGTCACGACGATCGGTGACGGCGAGGTCGTGGGCGTCGTGAAGGGCTATCTCTCGCGCGTCGGCACCGGGCCGATGCCGACGGAACTCGGCCCGAGCGACGGCGGCCACGGCGTCGACGCGGGCGACGAAGCTGCTGCGACGGGTGATGACCCCTCCGCGGAGGACCTCGCGTCCTACATTCGGGAAGAAGGTGGGGAGTACGGCACCGTCACCGGCCGACCCCGCCGAGTCGGGTGGCTCGACCTCCCGATGGTCCGCCACGCCGCTCGCGCGAGCGGCTTCACCGGGTTCGCGGTCAACCACGTCGACGTGCTCGCCGGACTGGACGAGGTCAAGGTCGGCGAGAGCTACGACCTCGACGGCGAGACGATCGAGACGATCCCGTCGACGACCGAGCGCTGGGCCCAGTGCGAGCCGAACTTCCAGACGTTCGACGGCTGGCCGGAGGTCGACTGGGCCGCGGTCGCCGAGGAGGGCTACGAGGCGCTCCCCGAGAACGCCCGGACGTATCTCGAGTACGTCGCCGAGGAGGTCGACACCGACCTCTACGCCGTGGGTCTCGGCCCCGAGCGCGACCACACCGTCGTGCTCGACCATCCCTTCGAGTAACGGCTTCGACGTTCGCGTCCGATTCTGTTTCTGTTGCCGACCCCAAGCGTTGAACACGAGTCCGTTCGAGAGGCGTCCATGGCAATCGATCTCGAAGGATTCGCGTCGGACCTCGCCGAAACGACCGCGGACCAGCTCGCGACCTGGATCGAGACGTCGGTGCCGACGCTCCTGCAAGCGTTGATCGTCCTTGGACTGGCCTACGTCGGCATCAAGATCCTGCTGACCGTCCTCCGGCGGGTCCTCGGGAGCGTCTACGGCAAGCGCGAGGACCTCGTCGTCGACCTCCTCGTGACGATCGTGGCTATCTTCCTGTGGTTCGGCGTTGCATTGTCCGTGCTCTCGACGCTCGGGATGGGCGAGATCGCGGCGAGTCTCGGAACTGCGACGGGCTTCATCGCCCTCGGCGTCTCTTACGCGCTTTCTGACATGATAGAGGATACCGTCGCCGGCGTGTATCTGCTTCGGGACCCGGATTTCGAGGTTGGCGATCGGGTCGTGACGGACAAGGGCGAGGGCGTCGTCGAGGCCATCGAACTTCGCAAGTGTCGACTCATGCAGGACGACGGCGACGTGCTCGTCGTCGCGAACGGCGACGTGGAGAAGAAGTGGAAGCGCCTGGGCGACCGGCAGCCTCCTGACACGTGACTGCCCTGAACCGTAACCGGAAAGCATCCCGGGTGCCAGTCCTTGGGCAATGAGCGATCTCGACGCAGAAGTGCAGGATCCCAGCTCCGTTGGCGACGAGGGACCGCCGATCGCGGAGAAGCCCTACAAGATCATCTTCGAGGCGAACGCCTGCTTCGGCGCCGGGAAGTGCGCCGAGGTCGGCGACAACTGGGAGATGGACATCCTGAGCGGGATGGCCAAGCCCAATTCCTACTTCATCGCCGAAGACGACCTCGAGGAGAACGTCCGTGCGGCGGAGGTCTGCCCCGCGAAGAAGGGCGACGGCTGCATCCACGTGATCGACCGGCGCACCGACGAGGAGATCGCGCCGGATCCCCACGGCGACGGCACGATCAGCGTCGACTGGTAAGCTCGGTTCCCGATCGGCAATCGCCAGGCGAAACCGACTTGTCGGGGTGAGTGAAAAGACCGGACGCGCGAGGGTGGCCGAGCCTGGCCAAAGGCGGCGGGCTTAAGACCCGCTCTCGTAGGAGTTCGTGGGTTCGAATCCCATCCCTCGCATCGGTCCGAACGACAGTGAGGAGCGATGCGTGAAACGGGATTCGTATGAGACCAGTCGCAGCCCGCGAGGGCCGGAGGCCCGAGCCGGAACGTCTGGCCGTGGTTCGAATCCCATCCCTCGCATTCGAGCCGCGACCACCCGGAGCGACTCGGTTACGTGAGCGGCGTCCTGCGCAGCACGAGGGAGTGCAGGGTTCGGGAGCCGAGCGGAACGAGTCTCCCGGCGAAGGTAGGGAGCCGCGAGCGAAGCGCTCCGAACGACCGTGCAGAGCGATATCCTACAGCTCCGGCCTCGGAACGTCCTCGTCCTCTGCCGTCCGCCAGCTATGCTGGGGTGACCAGCCGAGTTCGGCTTCGGCCTTCGCATTGGAGTACGCGCACTCGTCACCCTCGATGTTACAGGGCTGGGGAACGGTTCCATAGCCCGACTCGATCGCGTCTACTGTCGGATAGTCTATGAAATTCTCGTCGGCCACGGCGTTGTAGATCTCGTGTCCATCGTGGCCAACTTCGAGCGCAGAAACGAACAACTCGACGACGTCACGCACGTCGACGTACGACCAGTAGTTGCCGTGCCGCCCTGGGTCGTCGGGATCGAACTCGGCACGACCCTCCTTCGTGTGATAGGCTCCGGGTTCCTGCACCCAGCTCGGTCGGATCGTGGTCACCTTTGTATCGTACTTCCGGGCCACGCTGGCTGCGACTGCCTCGAGAGCCACTTTCGACGTTCCATACGGATCCTCGGGATCGGTCCGATGGTCCGTGTCGATCGGCAGGTACTCGGGTGGCCGAGGCGGGTCGGCGAAGTTCTCTCCGTAGGCGCACTCACTGGAGGCCCACGCGATTGGGATGCCCGCTTCGCCAGCGGCAGTGAGCACGTTGTAGCCGGCGGTGACGTTCGTGGTGAAGGTCTCGGCGCCGGCGCGCATCCCAATCGCAGGGATCGCGGCGAGGTGGACGACGGCGTCGGGCTCCTCTGTGAGGACGAGTTCCCACGCGGGGCCCTGTTCGGTGAGATCGGCCGCGCGATACTCGACGTCCGCTCGCGGATCGTCGGGGCGCGTCCGATCGACGGCGATCACGTCGTACTCCTCGGCGAATCGGTCGACGGCCCAGCGCCCGACGAGTCCGAGTGCGCCAGTAATCAGGACTGATTCCATAGCGGAGCATTCCGAGGATGACCCTTGAGCCCCGCGGTCGCGGCGATTCGGACGACTGAAGACAGTGGAGTCAAAGTCGTGTGACATCGATTGATAATGTGCAATAAAGTACAACAGAGTACAGGATAATCCATTAACCAGCGATGCAATCTGACGGATTCGTCGTCGATGAGGGAACCGCCTTCTACGGGCGGACTTTCGAGGAGTACCGTCGGCTGTTCGGACTCTCCTGTGAAGACCTTCGAGGTCGCCGAATGTTGGACTGTCCGGGTGGTCCGGGATCCTTCACGGCCGTCGCGGCGCAGATCGGTGACAGCGCCGTTGCGGTCGACCCCGTCTACGGCCCGTCGGTGGACGAGCTCGAAGCGCACTGTGCTGGGACGATCGACGAGGTCGTCGAACAGATCACCGAGAAGCGCTCCTTCTTCGACTGGTCGTTCTACGGCGACGTCGCGACGCGGGAACGCTACGCCAGGGCCGCTGCCAGACGGTTTCTCGCCGACTACGCCCGGTGTCCGGATCGCTACGTTGAGGCAGCGCTTCCAGACCTGCCATTCAGAGACGACGCTTTCGGTCTCACCTGCTCGGCGAACCTCCTCTTTCTCTACGACGATCGATTCGATCGCGACTTCCACGAGGCGGCAGCCCGTGAACTGGCCCGCGTCACTGCAGGCGAACTCCGGATCTCGGGGCTGCAGACGCTCGACGCGGACCGCTCCCGGTTCGTCGAACCGGTGATTGGGTCGCTTGCCCCAGCAGGGTACACGATCGAGCGCCAGGCAGTCGAGTACCGGTTCCAGCCCGGACCAACCGAGGTGCTCGTCGTGACCGACCTACAAGATCTCGACGGCTGACTGGCCCACTGGCCAGCGGTCCACCTATCCGGCCCGCATCAGGTGGCTCCGCAGTACGTCCGAGTCCAGCGAGCCAGCCCCAGTGTTACAGCAGACGACGGCGTCGTCGGACTCGAAGACACCCGCGTTCGATAGCTCCCAGGCCCCGGCGGCCGCCGCACCGCCTGCCACACTGGCCTGCAGCCCTTCGGCCGCCGCGATCCGGCAGGCCGACGCCAGGATCGCCTCGTCGTCGACGGCGACTGCACGACCGCCCGATTCACGCACTGCCGCGAGGGCGTGCGTCCCGAACGCCGGATCTGGAACTTCGAGCGCGCCGCTGATCGTGTCGGGGGAGTCCCAGCCTTCGACGGTCCCTTCGTCGTCCTCGAAGGCGCGGACGATCGGAGCACAGCCCTCGGCCTGGACGGCGTGGAACTCTGGCAGTTCCTCGAGGATTCCGAGGTCGACGAGCAACTCCGCGACGGCGTGCAGCCCAGCGAGTACCTCGCCGTGACCCGTCGGGACGACGACCGCGTCGGGGACTCCACCGTCCGCGCTTGCGAACAGTTCCGCACCCATCGTCGCTGGCCCCACGGCGCGGAGCGGCGAATTCGCTGGATCGATCGGTGTCCAGCCGTCCTCCTCGTCGATCGCCGACTCGAACGCGTCCTCGGCGTGGGGCAGTCGTCCCTCGACGACCTGCATGTCGCCACCGTGGACGTTGATCATCGCCTTCGTCGTGTGCGTCGACCTCGTCGGCACGAACACGTGGGCGTCGAGGTCGGCACGCGCCGCGTAGGCCGCGGCAGCCACGCCGTCGGCGCCCGTCGTCGGAAGTGCGACGTCGGTCGCTCCCGCCTCCACTGCCGCCGTCGCCGCCACGGCGATCGCACGATCCCTGACCGTGCCGGTCGGATTGTGTCCCTCGTCCTTGATCTCGAACGTCTCGACGTCGAGTTCGTCGCCGAGCGTTGGGCAGGCCACGAGCGGCGTGGCACCTTCGCCGAGCGTGACCCCGTCGCCGTCGGATCCGATGGGAACCAGCGCGTCGACGGACCACTGGGAATCGCTGTCCTCGAGACCAGCGCGGAGTGAAGAGCCGTCGATCGCGTCCGCGTCGTAGCTCGGTGCCAGTTGGCCGTCACAGTCCGGGCACCGCTGCGCGTCGAGGCGGTCACCCTGCCATCCGCAGGCGACACAGGAGAGCGCGAGTCCCTCGCGAGTGTGCATGGCTGACGCTGGGGAGGCGGGGCACAAAGCGCTGTTCTTCCCAGCGTGTGCGGAGAAGTGACCGCTGATCAGGCGAGGTCTTCGACCTCGTCGGTGAGGTCCTGCACCTCGTCGACCGGGCCGTTGACGAAGAGACCGTAGTACATCACGGCGATCGAGACGGCGCCGAGACCGACGATCGCGATGGGCATCCCCAGCGGCGTGAACGACCCCAGGCCGACGCCGATGAGCACTGGAGTGATTACCGCGATCAGCACGAGATCGTAGTACTGGAGCGTGTAGACCATGCGAAGGATTAACTCCCGCGTCGTAAAGCCGTTTCCGTCGGTAGAGATCCTGGACGTGGGGGGTGAACGGTACGCTAGAGCGTGTAGTCGGCGTCTGCCGGATCGTCGACGACCTCGATACCACGATTGTTGACGGCGTCGGCGTCGAGACCCACCTCCTGGAGGAACTGCCGGTACTCGCGCTCGCACTGTTCGGCGTCTCGCTCCTTGTCGGACGCGCGATCGCACAGCGCCACGAGGTCCTCGGGGACGTCGTTGGTGTGGACGATCCAGTGGTTGATGAGGTCGGAGAGGCGACGTATGGGGCTCGTGAAGTGGCCGTAGATCTCGAAGTTGAGCGCGTGGTGGCCGCCGAAGGGGTCGTTCATGTACTTCGCGGCGGGCATGACCTTCATCACTGCCCACTGGATGTCCGAGAGCTGCCGCTCTGGCGCGGATTCCAGGGTCGCGTTGACGGCCTTGCGGGGCTCGTCCCAGGTCTCGGCTGGGATCGAAACCCCATCCAGTTCCTGGATCTCCTGCAGAGCTTCGCCCCACTCGTCGGGAGAGGGCTGCGGGTGAACCCGGTACATCGCCTCGACGCCGCGATCCCACATCAGTTCGTGCGTGACCGCCTTGTTCGCCTTGAGCATGCACTCCTCGACGATCGTGTGAGCGCGATCACGTCGGGGGTTCAGGACGAGGGAGCCGTCTTCCTTGCGCTGCTCGTGCATCCGGTCCGCCAGTTCCCAGGCGAGGTCGACGCGCTCGCCGAGGTCGACGTCGGGATCCTCGAGGTACTCGTCCGCGGTTTCGGGCTCGTCGAGGAGGTGCTCACACTCGGTGTAGGTGAGCCGCGAGTCGCTCCGAACGACCGATTTGTAGATGTCGATGGTCTCGTAGGAGAGCGTCTCGCCGTCCAGTTCCATCTCGACGGTGTGCGCGAGGCGATCCTCGTTGGGAACGATCGAACAGACCGTCTCCGCGAGCACCGGCGGCAGCATGTGTACGGTGTATCCGGGGAGGTAGACGGTGTTCGCCCGCTCCACCGCCGAGGCCCACATCGCGGAGTCGGGGTGGACGTAGTGAGTGACGTCCGCGATGTGCACCCAGAGTCGATAGTCGTCGCCCTCGCGCCGGATCGAGATGGCGTCGTCGAAGTCCTGGGCGTCGACCGGGTCGACGGTCCAGGTCGTGAGGTCGCGGAGGTCCCGCCGCTCGTCGGCCTCCGACTGGATCTCCGAGCCGACGTCGTCGGTCCGCTGCTCGGCTTCCTCCATCACCTCTGGTGGAAACCCGTCCGGAATCTCGAACTTCTCTAAGAGTTCCTCGCGCTTGTTCTCGACGTGGCGAGCCAGTTCCTCGTCGATGCGGACGGGTCCCTGATCGTCGGGTTTGGTCTTCTTCTCGGACCGTGCGTCCCCGTCGGATTCGGGAGGCACACCGTCAGCGTCGTCAGCGTCGGTCTCGGCGTCCGCGTCGGTCATGCCCCGCGCTACGACGGAGCCACCCATATGCGTGTCGGGGCGCGGCTGTACCCAGCGTCTGATCGTTCGACGCGCTCGGCGCGAACTACGGCTCCTCTCTGGGTGGCTGCTCCCACTGTTCAGAGAGCCGAGCCAGGAACTCGGAGCGATCGCACTCGCCGGCGCCGCTTGCGACGAGTGCGTCCTCCAGGCCGCGACGGGGCTGGTGACACCGATCTCGATCGCACGGTTTGCAGAAATACTCGAAGGTCTTCTCCTCGCGCTCCCAGCGATCGCCCGCCTTGTCGTACTCGCGGGCCGCCGACCGCGGTAGCTCCGTCCCGCAGGCGATGCAGGTGACGCGGCCGTCGTCCCCGTCGCCGAACATACCTGTCTCTCCGGTGGCTGCCTACTTAGTGATTGAGCCGTTGCAGAGGGGCACCGAGCGATGCGAGCGACCCCTATCCGTCCCCGGAGTGATCCGTCGCGCTTTTGCCCGCGTCCCCGTTAGACCGGGCAACCGTGGCCCGCTACCACATCGAGACCTACGGCTGCACCGCTAACCGCGGTGAGAGCCGCCAGATCGAGCGGGCCCTCCGCGACGGCGGCCACCACGAGGCTACGGGGCCGGACGACGCCGACGTCGCGATCCTCAACACTTGTACCGTCGTCGAGAAGACCGAGCGGAACATGCTCGCACGGGCCCGGGAACTCGACGAGGAGACGCCGGGCGATCTGGTCGTGACTGGTTGCATGGCGCTGGCCCAGGGAGAGCAGTTCCGCGAGGCAGGCGTCGACGCCGAGGTGCTCCACTGGGACGAGGTGCCCAGCCACGTCCGCAACGGCGAGTGTCCGACGACGACCCCCGACGCAGAACCGATCCTCGACGGCGTCGTCGGCATCCTCCCGATCGCTCGCGGGTGCATGAGCGACTGTTCGTACTGCATCACCAAGCAGGCGACCGGGAAGATCGACTCGCCGCCGATCTCCGAGAACGTGGATCGGGCCCGCGCGCTGGTCCACGCCGGCGCCAAGGAACTGCGTATCACGGGCCAGGACACGGGCGTCTACGGCTGGGACGACGGCGAGCGGACGCTGCACACCCTGCTGGATCGCATCTGCACCGAGATCGACGGCGACTTCCGGGTTCGCGTCGGGATGGCGAATCCGAAGGGCGTCCACGGCATTCGCGAGGAACTCGCGGAGGTCTTCGCCGAACACGACGAACTCTACAACTTCCTGCACGTGCCGGTCCAGTCGGGCTCCGACGACGTCCTCGGCGACATGCGCCGCCAGCACCAGGTCTCGGAGTTCCTCGACGTCGTCGAGGCATTCGACGGCGCGCTCGGGGAGTGGACCCTCTCGACTGACTTCATCTGTGGCTTCCCGACCGAGACCGACGCCGACCATGAGCAGTCCATGGCGCTCCTTCGGGAGGTCCGTCCCGAGAAGGTCAACGTGACGCGCTTCTCGAAGCGGCCGGGGACCGACGCGGCCGAGATGAAGGGCCTCGGTGGGACGCTCAAGAAGGAACGGTCGAAGGAGATGAGCGAAGTGAAACGCGACATCGTCGGCGAGGCGTACGATGACCTCGTCGGACAGGAGCGTTCCGTGCTCGTCGTCGAGCAGGGGACCGAGCACTCCGTAAAGTGTCGGGACGACGCCTATCGCCAGATCATCGTCCGGAATGCCGAGGAGCGTGGGATCGAGCCTGGCGATCGACTCACCGTCGAGGTCACCAGCCACCAGACGATGTACGCCTTCGGCGAGCCAGTCTGAGTACTCGTCGGGCGATTGCCGCGAGTTCCGGGATCGACGACGTGTCGACAACGTCGGGACCGCGACTCGGTCGATTGGGCGAACAGGCGACGCGGCGAATTGGGCGAAGGGGCCACACTGTAGATTGGGCGGACAGGCGACGCGGCTGGTCCGTCCGATCGGTGCGTCGCACACCCGCGAAACCGATCGGAGCGAATCCGCAGATCACGCCGGTGGTTGGCTCCGGTCTGGTATTTGAAGCTGTGGCACTCCCGCAGATTCTTGAGTGATGCCGCCCGACCTCGGAGTGATGTACGCCGTCGTCGGCTGCACGGAGTGTTCGTCGCTGTGGGTCATCGAGCAGGGTGGCGACTCGGCGACCTGTCCACGCTGTGGGAAGCGCCACCAGACGAAGAAGCTGCGACACTTCGCGGAAGCGGCCGAGGCCGACGACGCCAGGGAGGCTCGGGCGGCGCTGGTCGCGAACCGCCGGGGTGCGGGCGACGCGGCGCCCTCCTTCGGCGACCTCGAAGCGTCGATCGGCGAGGACGTCATCGACGACGAGACGCAACTGGAAGCCGCGGGCATCGATCCGGAGGCCGTCGCCGAAGCGGGCGAACGGGCCAGCGGCGGTGGTGGAAGCCGGAGCCGTCGGGAGATCGTCCTCGACGCCTTCGACGTCCACGAGGAACCTGACGGTGCGGCGATCCGGGACTACGCCGAGGAGCACGGCGTCCCACGCGAGTACGTCGACCGGGCGCTCAGGAAGCTGGAGGGCCGCGGCGAGATCGTCGAGACTCGATCGGGCTACCGACGCCTCTGAGCGCGGCCGAACCTGGGCTGGCCCGGTTCGACTCCGAAGCCACTTACCCCGCCGAGCGGTAGCGCGACCATGACCGAGGATCCGGACGGAACCGAGGAGCCCGCGCCGGGAAGCAGGGCCGCGGAACGGGCCGCAGCGAGCGATCCGGCACCAGGCGTCCCGACCTGGCCGCCGGGTGGCCACGTCGAGTGGCGACCGTGGGGCCAGGCCACCTTCGACGAGGCAGCGAACGCTGGCGTGCCCGTGCTGCTCTCCCTGACTGCGACGTGGTCCGAGGAGTGCCGGCAGATGGACGCCGAGACGTATGGCGAGCCCCGCGTCGCGGCAGACATCGACGACGGGTTCGTCCCGGTTCGAGCCGACGTCGATCGGAACCCGCGGGTCGCGAACCGGTACGCGATGGGCGGGGTCCCCTCGACCGCGTTTTTGACGCCGGAGGGCGAGGTCCTGAATGCCGCCGGACCGCTGACCGCGTCGGGCATGCGTGGGGCGATCGAGGGCGTTCGCCGAACGTGGAGCGAGCAGGGATCGACGGCGGGGCGGGTTCCGCGTGCGCTCGCCGACGAAGAACCACCGGGCGCGCCCCTCGACGCGTCGATCGAGGGCCACCTGCTCGAGACGCTCCGGGAGAACTTCGACGAGCAGGCCGGCGGCTGGGGCACCGGCGCGAAGTTCCCGATGCCGCGGGCGATCGAGTTCGCGCTCAAGCGGGATCGTGAGATGGCACTCCGGACCCTCGACGCGATCTCGTCCAATCTCGAGGACGAGCACGCCGGCGGGTTCCACCGCAGCGCAGCCAACCGGAACTGGAGTTCGGTGAGCTACGAGAAGCTGCTCGACTCGAACGCTGCCTTGATCCGGGCGTTTGCGGCCGCGTACCGCTACACCGGCGAGGAGTCCTACCGCCGGTCCGCCGAGCGCGGCGTCGAGTTCCTGACGACGACGCTCTGGACCGACGACGCCCCAGGCGATCGCGGTGCGTTCGCCGCTAGCCAGGCCGCAGGTCCAGGCGCGGACTACTACGCGCTCGAGCCTTCGGAGCGGGAACGTGCCGAGGCACCGTTCGTCGACGAGACCGTGCTCGCTGACTGGAATGCCCTGGGCATCGACGCCCTGCTCTCCGTGGCGGCGGTGACCGACGACGAGACCGCCGAGGCGTTCGCGCGCAGGGCGCTCGCTACGCTCGTGGGCTCGTTGATCGAGGAGGGCGAGACCGTCCACTATCGATCACCCGCGGCCGAGGACTCGGACGGGGAACGTGGACTGCTCCTCGATACGGCACGAACGATTCGGACGCTCGTCACCGCTCGTGGCGTGCTCGGTCCGGATCCTGCCGTGGATGCGTTCGACGGTGAGGAGACTGCATCTGGCCCCGTGGCCCTCGCTCGCGAACTGGTCGACACCGCGATCGACGAGCGGCGACCCGGCCAGACGTTCGTCGACGGTCCCATCGGGGACGTCGGGCTTCTAGACCGTCCGCTCAGGCCGCTTGACGCCAACGTCGAACTCGCCGGTGCTTTACTCGACCTCGCGGAGGTGACCGGGGTGGATCGATACGAATCGATCGCTCGGGAGACTGCCGAGGCCTTCGCCGGCGCCCACGAACGATTCGGCCCGCAGGCTGCCGCTTTCGGGACCGTCGCGGGGCGCCTCCTTCGCGGGACCGTGCGGATCGATCTGACGGCAGCCGTCGGAAGCGATCTGCATCGGGCCGCCCTGCGTCTCGCAGACCACGAGGCGATCGTCGTGCCCGCAATCGGCGATGCTGGCGAACCGATCGATCGCGATGTCGACTACGAACCCGACGCGGCGTACGTAGTCGCCGATGGCGAGCGGTCCGCACCGGCATTCCACCCCGAAGAGCTGAGCGAGCGCGTTGCATCCCAGCTCTGACCCTGCCTCGCATCCGGCAAAACTGCTCCCGCGTGGTATAAACAACCAACGCAGTGTTTATGTTCTACCGTCTCTTGAACGACCGATATGGCGAGTCTCAGGGATCTCGGTCTCTCGGAGTACGAAGCACGGGCGTACCGTGCGCTCCTCAATACGGGGCCTGCAACGGCCAAGGAGTTGTCACGCGCGAGTGACGTCCCGATGGGCCGGATCTACGACGTGTTGAACAGCCTCGAGCAGTACAACCTCGTTCGCAGCCAGACGGCCAGCCGGCCCAAGAAGTACGTCGCCGTCGAACCGGCGACGGCGCTCGACCGGCTGCTGGAGGACAAGAAGCGCGAACTCGACGCGCAGGCCGAACAGTACGAGGAGATCGTCGACGACCTTTCGGTCGAACTCGACGCGGCCGAACCCGTCGAGGAACAGTTCTGGACGGCCGCCGTCGGCGCGGAGAACGCCGTCGACCTGCTCATCGAACGTCTCGCAGCCGCGGAGGACCGGATCGTCGTTGTCGGCTCGGATCGGAGCCCGCTGTTCGACGTGTCCGAACTCGGGATCCTCGCCGTGGACGAACTCGAATCGGCTCTCGACCGCGGCGTCACCATCGAGGTCTTGCTCACCCCCGGCCTCGTGGATTCACTCCCGCCGGAGGTCGGCAATCGTCACCGACGGACGCTCTCGGAGCATCCTCGCTACGAGGTCCGGACGGCCCCGAACGTCGCGGGGACCTTCAACCTCATCGACGCCACGGAGGTCACCATCCACGTGCCGCACCCACTGGAGCCCGACGAGCCCTTCGGCGTCATCGACCTGAAGGATCCCGAGTTCGCTGCCGACGTGCAGGAGCTCTACGGCCCTCGTTGGGAGGCCGCAGAGCCGCTTTCCTTCTGAGTCGCCGTCCGTCTCGCTCGGAACAAGGCACACCGACGGTCCGCGTCGCTGACCGGCCGTTCCGCAGCATACACCGATCCAGAGAATCGACGATTCGCGCTACGCGCCAGCCTGTTCGAGCGCGTCCTCGAGGTCCTCGCGCTGGGTGACGCCGACGAAGCGCTCGACGACGCCGTCCTCGTTCTCGACGATCAGCGTCGGGAGCGAGCGCACCTGATACTCGTTGGCGATCTCCTGCTCCTCGTCGACGTTGACCTTCTCGACGGCGAAGCGGTCGCCCCAGTCCTCGGACAACTCGTCGAGGATGGGATCCTGGGTCTTGCACGGCCCACACCAGTCCGCATAGAAGTCTTTCAGGGTGACGCTCATGTCTCGACCGGCGGTTTCGTCCGCCGCCGCAAAAGGGTTTCCCACGAGGTAGTCCCGGCCGCCGCGCTCGCCGATCGGAACGACCGGTCAGTCCCAGAAGGATTTCGTCCGGGCGTACTGGCGCTCCTGTTCCAGGATGTCGCGGTAGAAGTCGGCCTCGGCTTCGCGGTGCTTGTTGATGATCCGGGCAGCCGTGTCCGGTCCGACGCCACGGGCCGCCATCGCGATCACGGCCGGTTTCCCGTGGTGCTGGACGAGGCTCGCGGAACGATAGGCTCGCTCGGTCAGCTTCTCCTGTTCGTCGTCTTTGTCGTCGGCCTTGATAGCGGTCACGGCGTCGTCGGCCCACGGGTGCAACGCGGCGATCATCGTCGACTCGCAGTGCGGACAGGAGGGCTCCTCGCGAACGCGCTTGACGGGCTTCACTCGATCGTACTCCGTGCAGTGGACGCAGAACAGCCGGACGTCGTCGCCGTAGATTCGATCTTTCACCTGTTCGACGACGCCCGCGTCCGCGTTCTGCGGGACGAGGAGCTCCATGTTCGAACTCCTGCCCGCCGTCCCGATCGGCGTCCGGCCACCGACGAGTTCGATCGCGATCTCGTCGCGCTGGATCGACCGCAGGAGATCGGCTGCTGCCTCGACGTCGAGGTCCTCGTGGAACACCTCACGTTTGGCCTCTTCGTATGCCGGCGTGTTCGCGAGGTACTGTCGGAGGCGGCTCGCCGGTGGGCTCGAGTCGCCCTGCCAGGGTTTGATCGCGCCGAAGTGCTCGGCGACCTGCGAGAGCCGGAACGCGAGCGCCTCGGAGCGATCGAGTGAGAGCTCCAGCAACGGCTCGACGTGGTCGGGGTCGGTCTCCTCGAGCACGGCGATGACGTCCCTGCCGTCGACGATGCCGGGGACCTCCAGATCGATTCGGTACGGGTCGACGTCGAGCCCGACCGAGGAGCCGGTGCGCTGGCCGAGCAACGCCGAGAGCATCCGACCGAGCGTCTCGTTGGCGTCGTGGCCGTAGGGCGCGTTGAGCACGATCTTCCCGCCCTCGCGTTCGATCAGGATGCCCTCGTCCGTCGGAAGCGGCGCTTCCCCGGCGTGGCGCTCGATCGGGTCAAGTGCCCGCGCGACGTGCTCGGCCTCGATCGGGTACCGACGGGCGAGGTCTCGCGCGACGGCTGCGCGGTCGGCTCCATGCTCGAACTGTCTGCCCGCCACGCCGCGGAGTTCGCCGACCTCCTCCGCGACGGGCCGTGGGACCGGAATCTCCTCGCCGATCCAGGACGGGATCTCGCCACTCGGATCCTCGATCGGCGACACCGTCAGCGAACCGTCGTCGTCGTCGACGTTCGTGACGCGCCACATCTGTCCGCCCTGGATGAACGCCGCGCCGGGTTCGGCGAACGTCGCGACGAACCGCTCGTCGAGGGTCCCGATCTGTGAACCCGAGGCCACGTCTTCGACGGCGTAGGTCTCCTCGTCCGGGATCATCGAGAGGTTCTCGTAGACGTACCGCCAGGTGCCGGAGGATTCGATGCGGTCTGCGTCCTCGTCGAGGTAGACGATCCGGTTCTTGGAAAGCTCCCGGACGACGTCCTTGAACGTCGATTTGTCGAGATCGCGGAACGGGTAGGCCGCGGTGACGATCTCGTACGCTCGGCGGGCGTGGACGCCACCCTGTCCCTCGACGAGCCCACCGACCTGGTTCGCGACGACGTCGAGGCTCCCCTCGTGGATCGGCGCGGGTTCGACCTCGCCGTCGAGCGACCGGCGTGCGATCGCCATCGCCTCCAGTGCGTCGTCGGAGCGGGTCGCGACGACCGTCCCGGCCGACACTTTGTCGCTGCGGTGCCCGGCACGCCCGACGCGCTGGAGCAACCTGGTTACCTGACGTGGACTCTGGTACTGGACGACGTGGTCGACGTGGCCCACGTCGATGCCGAGTTCCATCGACGACGTACAGAGCAGGCCGTCGAGTTCGCCGGCCTTGAAGGAGTCCTCGATCTCGATCCGGGCCGACTTCGCGAGCGAGCCGTGGTGAACGCCGACGTCGACGACGCCCTCGCCTCCGGATCCGCTATCCTCGTCGGCAGCTAGCTGCGTGAACCGCGAGCCCATCGCCTCCGCCGTCTGCCGAGTGTTCACGAAGATCAGCGTCGACTCGTTCTCCGCTACGACGTCCCGGATCGCCCGGACGTGGCTCGCGAACTCCTCCTCGATCATCAGTTCGCTCGCGAGCGCCTCGTCCTCGGCCGTGACCTCCGGCACGACCACGTCGAGTTCGAGCCGACTCCCGACGTCGACTTCGCGGATCGCACACCCACGGCCGCCGGTGAGGAAGGCCCCGACGGTCTCGGGATCGCCGACGGTCGCGGAGAGCCCGACGCGCTGGAACGGGCCAGCGAGGTCGCGGAGTCGTTCGAGGGCGATCGCGAGCTGTGCGCCGCGTTTCGACGCCGCCAGTTCGTGAATCTCGTCGATCACGACGTGCTCGACGTCTTCGAGCGCCCGTCGGAGCTTCTTCCCCGTGAACATCGCCTGGAGCGTCTCCGGCGTCGTCACGAGCACGTCCGGCGGATCGTCGGCCTGCTTGCTGCGCTGGTAGTCTGAGGTGTCGCCGTGGCGAACGTCGATGTCGAGGTCCAGTTCCTCGCCCCACCAGTCCAGGCGGTCGCGCATGTCGCGGTTCAGCGCGCGGAGCGGCGTGACGTACAGCGCGGAGATGCCGAAGCTGTGTTCGGCTTCCGCGACGGCGTCGAACACCGGCAACATCGCGGTCTCGGTCTTCCCGGTGCCGGTCGGCGCGACCACGAGGGTGTGTCGGCCGTCGGCGAGCGGGGGGATCGCGAGCCGCTGGGGCTCGGTCGGGGTCGCGAAGCCCCGTGCGGAAAGTGCCGAGCGGACCGCTGGCCCGAGTTGCGAGAACGCGTCCGCCCCGGACTCCCGACTCATCGGCCGTCCTAGCGCTGCAGCGCCGTTAAGGACAGTGGTCTCGAATGCGAGTCCCTGGCGCGATTAGCGAGCGCCGGGCGTCGCTCGACTCCTCACTCGCGCGCCACGGAGATGTTCAACATTGTGGTCGAACACGAATCGCATTCGCCGCGGTCGTCGGAACGGGCGCCACAGCTCGGGCACTCGAAGGTTGGATCGGTCGATTCGTACGGATCGATGCCGTGCATACCTCCTTCGGGTGCGTCGATCGGCTTAACGTCAGCCCTAATACTGAATCTACGTCCTCAAAGACGTTTGAACTCTGGACGAACGTCCAGTGAAGGTGTCGGTAGTAACCGTTCGGGATAATCAGGTGCACGTCTGCACCTGTCCACGACGCAAGCGTGCCGCTCCAAAATTTGACGGGAATGTTTTACTATAGTAAATACATTTGGCTGTATGTAGCACAGTCGGCCAATGAAGTGTAATATCTGCCCATGAGCGACGATATATCTGCGTCTTCCCCGTAGCTCTTCTTGTCGACGGTGCCCCGTCGACGACCGAACTGTACAGCCGCCGAGATCAGCACGATACGCCTCCTGCCAAGCCGGGTCGGGATTTCGTGGCTGGGGTCCCGACCCCGTGCTCTCTAAACGGTCCGATAGTCCCCGAGTCGCGTTCCGTCGAGGAGGAACGCCTCCCCGCTGGCGAGTCCCTCCGGGAGGAACGGTGCGAGGAACTCCTGGCCCTCGACGTTGATCCAGGTGCCGCCAGCGAGGCCGTTGAAGGCCGGAAGGACGACGAGTTCGGGTGCGCTCCAGTCCAGTTCGTCGTCGCGTGCCTCGAACGGGGCGCCCGCCATCGGCCCCCGGAGCCACACCCGTTCGACGCGACTGCCGCCGACCTCGTCCTCCAGGCGGACCTGTGGATGCTCGTGGCCCACGCAAACGACGTCGGCCTCGAGCACCTCCCTCGCAGGCCAGGTGTGGCCGTGGGCGACCCCGATCTCGCCAAATCGGACGCCGGCCCCGTCCGTCACATCGACGCGTGGTACCCACTCCTCGATTGCGCCGTCGTGATTGCCTTTCACGAGCGTGATCGGGAGGTCGGGCAAGGCCTCGACCAGCGCCTCGATCTCGTCGCGTTCGCGGCCACCCGGATCGCCGATCGAGTGCATCAGGTCGCCGAGAATAACGAGCACATCGGGGCGGGTCTGCTCGACGAGATCGACCAGTCGCTGGCGACGCTCCTCGGCGCGGGATTCGACTTCGATGCCCCGCTCGATCGCGAGTGCGACCTCGATGCCGGCGTGGTAATCCGCGACGAGCAGGGCTCGCTCGCCGTCGAGCCACGCCGTCGCCGCCGGCGCGTCGGGGACCGGTTCGACGGTCGCCATCAGATGGGTTTGAGCTGGCCGTCGCCGGGCTCGTAGCACTGGCCGCTCATCAGCAGGTCGTCGATGGCGTCGTCGATGGCGTCGGCGTCGGCACCGGTTGTCCCGGCCACCGCGTCGATCAGCGCCTCGCGATCGGCGCCGTCGCCATCGTCGAGCGCGGACATCTCTTCGAGCAGCACTCCTTCGAGGTCGACGTCCTCGGATTCGGCGTCTTCGGATTCGCTGTCCTCGTCATCGTCGTCTGCAACTGATTCGGACTCAGCCTCGGCACCGTCGGTCTCGTCGCTTGCTTCCACGGCGGCAGGCTCCTCGCCCTCGTTCGCTCCCGGGGGCGTGTCGTCGGTCTCGATTCCTGCCTCCCCGGCCGGGTCGACCTCGGTGCCGCTCTGGAAGCCGACGCCGTACTCCTCTTCGATCTGCTCGCGTTCCGCCTCGTCGACCTCGTACAGTTCACCGTCGGCCTCGGATTCGTCGCTCTCGGAGGGTTCCTCGCCCTCGGTAGTTTCCTCGGTTTCGGCGGATTCGTCGACGGCAGCCTTCGCAGGCTCGGTCGCGGATTCCGCCGGAGCGTCCTCGCCCGTTTCCGGTTGGGCTACTCCTGTGGAATCCTGCTCGTCTCTATCTGCGCCGGTGTCGGCGGCGGTCGCATCCTCGTCGGCCGTCTGCTCGCCGGCGGGTTCACTCGTGCTCGACTCGGGTTCCTCGGTCGCTTCCGTGGGCTCGGCGGAGCCACCTTCGGCGGGTTCGGTCTCCGCGTCCGTCGCTTCGGTGCCAGACGTTGCTTCCTCTTCCTCGCCCGTTTCCTCGGCTTCCTCGGGTTCCTCACCATCGGGTTCCTCACCATCGGGTTCGTCTCCAAGCAGGACGTCCGGATCCACGTCGCCCGCAGCCTGCGTGACGCTCAACCGCTCTTCGTCGACCAGTGAGGTGAGATCGCTGGCCGTCGTCGTTCCGTCGCCCCCCGCGGGCTCGCGGTCGAGGGCCTCGACTTCGGATCGTTCGTCAGCGACGACCTCGAGGGCCTGCGTCGCCACTTGGCGGAGGGCGTCGAGGTAGTCGGTGGAGGTGTCGTAGTGATCGATCGCTCTCGAGATTCCCTCCGCGAGCCCGGGCTCGACGCCGTCCCGGAGGAGCGCCCGTTGCAGGCCCTCGCCGCGCTCGTCCATGCCGAGGGCCTCTGCAGCGGTCTGGACGCGAGCGAGCGTGTGTTCGGCCGTCGCGACGACCCAGCGATCCCGGGTCTCGGCGTCGACCTCGGTGACGCTCTCGGGGCGAACGGAGGTCAGCACGCGGTCGGAGCCCTCCGGCGAGAACGTGTTCGCCTTCCCGGTGACCGCGACGAACGCCGGCGCTTCGAGGGACTGGAACGCGGCGAGTTCGTCGGGCTGGTACTGTCCGGCGTAGACGACGAAGGCTCCGGTGGGATCGGCGATCCTGGCGCGGACGGTGTCGTCGTTGACCTGCTCCACCGCAGTCAGGACGCCGACGACGAAGAGGCGATTGACGCGGGCACCCGACGGCAGCACGACGTAGTTCGGGGCGCGCTCCTCGTCACTCTCGGCGTACTCGAGGGTCGCGTCGTCGTACTCCGCCGCGAAGAGCCGGTGGGCGACCTCGCGGCGGCCTGGACCGGCGCTGCTCATCGGCCCACCTTCGCGAGGAGTTCGGCGGCCCGATCCGCTGGCTCGTCGCCGGTTTCCTCGAACTCGGAGGCGTCGAGCGTCGCGCCGTAGTCGTCCACGGAGAGGTGGCCGCGGACGCGGTACTCCCGCCCGACGATCTCCGAGGCGATCTGCTCGCCGACGACGCTCTGGTCCATCGCGTCGCGGGCGGCTTCGCGGGCTTTCTCCAGCCCGCCGCCGTAGATCTCCTCGGTCTTGTCGGGTCCGAGGACGATCGTCACGGTGTCTGTGCCGTCGTCGAGGATCGCGCGAACGCGGAGGTCGTCCTCGCCCTCGACCTGGCCGTGGGACCGGCACTGGCCGTTCTGGATGACGCGACCGCACTCGGGGCAGCGCTCAATAAGGCCGGAGCCGTCTCTGACGTCGACGACGTTCCCGACCACTTCGACGTCGTAGATGCCGCCGGTAGCGACGGCCTCGCGAATCGAACGGCGGGTGACCTCTTCGCCGACCTCGATGTCCCGGTCGATCGGCTGGACGGTCGCGCGCTCGGAGAGGCTGACCTCCGGGACGCCGCGGAACTCCCGGACGTGGACGTTCTCCGCGCGGATGGTGGTTCCCTCCTCGAGGTCGTCGCGGTTACCCCAGTCCGTGAACGGCAGCCGACCGGACTCGTCGCCGAAGACGCCGGACTTGATCGTCGTCTCGCCGTCGCGGCCGTCGATCGTCCTGGTCTCGACTTCCTCGACGAGCACCTCGACCGCACGGCCGGCGTCGCCGACCTGCAGGTCCGCGAGCGAGCGGTCGGGACCGATCTCGTAGGGGACCTCCAGATCGTCCTCCTCGAACGTGACCGTCGTTGAGGAGCCGAGGTTCACCTGAGCGTTGCCGCGGAACTCCCGAATGCCGGCATTCCCGATCGTGATCGTATCGCCGGCTTCGAGGCCGAAATCCTCCCAGGCGGTGTACTCGATCTTGCCCGAGTCGTCGGCGAGGTCGCCCTCTCGGATCACCTGGCGCTCGCCGTCGATGGATATCTCGCGATCCCCGATGGTGAGCACCCGCGCGGTGAGATTGACGCTGCCCGTTTCGGTGTCGATCTCGGCGATGGAGTCGACGGAGGGCGTGGAGCCGCCACCGCCGCCACCGTCGCCGTACTTCCGGCGGAGGCTCTCCTTGGCCTCTTCGACCGGCACGCTGTACTCGACCAGATTCTCCAGGTCCGCTTTGACCTCCTCTTTGTCGACACCGAGGTCGGAGGCGAGATCCTCGGCGTGATCGTCGAGCGACATGGTCGCGATTGGATGGGGGCGTGCAAAAAGGTGTCTTACCGATGGGGAACGGCTTTCTGTGATTGTTACGTGGCATAGAATACATGGAGTACGTCCAAGCCGGCGACGCCGAGATTCCCGAACTCGGCCTCGGCACCTGGCAGAACACCGGCCAGTCCTGTGCCGAGACGGTCGAAACTGCCCTCGAACTGGGCTATCGACACGTCGACACCGCGCAGATGTACGGCAACGAGGCGCAGGTCGGTGAAGGAATCGAGCGATCCAGCGTCGATCGCGACGACGTCTTCCTGACGACGAAGCTCGATCGAGGGAACCTCGAAGCGGACGACGCTCGCGAGTCCTTCGAGGAGAGTCTCGAAAAACTCGGCACCGACTACGTCGACCTCCTCCTGATTCACTGGCCCCATCCCCGCGTCCCCTTCGAGGAGACGCTCGGCGTGATGGACGAACTGCACGACGAGGGGACGGTCCGCCACATCGGGGTGAGCAACTTCACGCCTGCCCAGCTCGAGGAGGCGATGGGGATCACACGCGCCCCGATCGTCACCGACCAGGTGCTCTACAACCCGTACAAGGACCAGTCCGATCTCCACGCGTTCAGTCTCGAATCCGACGTCGCGCTGACCGCGTACAGCCCGCTGGGCCGCGGCGACGCGATATCCGATTCGATGCTCGCCGCGATCGGCGAGCGCTACGACAAGTCCGCCGCTCAGGTCGCGCTCCGGTGGCTCGTCCAGCAAGAGAACGTCGTCGCGATTCCGAAGGCGACGAGTCGCGAGCACCTCGAAGCGAACCTCGCAATCTACGACTTCGAACTCACCCGGGACGAGATGGAACGTATCGCCACCCTCGACGGCGGGATCAAGCGGCGGATCTGGAATCGCTTCCCGGGGCTGATGCGACGGATTCCGTTCTAGGCCGGGCCCGCTCCGGTGTGGTGATCCGGGTCCTCTACCGCTCGAGGTCCAAGGCGTCACGTCGTGAAGACAACCGCTTCGAACGCGGAGGTGCGACGATGGGCAATCCCTCGAGAGTAGGATGCAACTAATGAGATCGTTTCCGAGTAGCACCGTCTTATTTCGGAATCGTTTCGATCTCTCGGCGAAACTATAACGGTCATTTATGTATGTTATGGCCGATTGCCAGCGTAGTCCCTCGTGGACTGGTCCACATGGTATCCAGACGAACGCTACTCGAACTCGGTGGCAGCGCAATCGGACTATCCTTCCTCGGCACGGTGACGGCGTCGGCTGGAGACGCCCAGTACCTCGTCAGAGGATCGGGAGGCGTCGCACGGCGGGTCGAATCTTCGGGATTCGACATCAGGTACGAACTCGCTGACGGCGCGGTGCTGGTCGTCGTCGGTCCGGAGGATGCCGAGAGCGAGCTCCGGAGCGTCGCCGGCGTCGTCGACGCCGTTCGGGACGCGTCGTTCGAGGTGGAACTGCCGGGTCCGGTCGAGTCCGTCGGTGCGAGCGTGGACGGGCACGAATCCCTCGACGGTATCCTCACAGAGAATCAGTGGGACAAGCACAGGACGAACGTCGCGGCCGCGCACGAGCTGGCGACGGGCGAGGGCACGACGATCGCGGTCCTCGACACCGGCGTCGATCACGAGCACCCCGATCTGGCCGCGAACGTCGACGAGTCGGCCAGCCGTCTCTTCGCCAGCCTGGACTCGCTCCAGGACAATCCGTGGGACGTCAACGGCCACGGCACGCACGTGGCCGGGATCGCCGCCGCGAACGGCAGCGTCGGGGTCACCGGCACCGCCCCCGACGCCGACGTTGTGTCCCTGCGCGTGTTCTACCTGGTCGAGACCGACGACGGACCCGTCCTCACGACGACGACCGGGGACATCCTCGCGGCGATCGACTACGCGGCCTCGATCGGGGCCGACGCCGCGAACCTGAGCATCGGAACGCCGCCGATCCCGCCGTCGGGCAATTCGGAGGGGTACAGACCGATGTACCAGACGGTGATCCAGCACGCGACGCGGGCGGGAACGCTCGTCGTCGTCAGTGCCGGGAACGCGTCCGCGAACCTCCAGCAGGGCGGCTACTTCACCGTTCCCAACAGCGTCGCGAGCGCGATGAGCATCAGCGCGACCGGACCCGCCGACGGCCTGAGCTATTACTCCAACTACGGGACCAACGAGATCGACGTCGGGGCGCCGGGCGGACTTTACAGCTCGCTCGCGACGTCGTTCTGTGCGATTCAGGAGTGGCTCGCGGCTGCGGAGGAGGGCGAGGAACCCCCGTCGTTGATATCGAACGACCCGCGCGAGGCGGGCGAGACCGGGACCCTCTGGCTGGACGAGGACGGCGTCCCGACGAGCGATCCCGACGCAATCGCGTCGACGACGGAGTGCCCGATTCCGGAGTGGCCGTACCCGTTCAACTTCGTCTTCTCCACGCTCCCGGGGGGCGAGTGGGGGTGGATCGCCGGTACCTCGATGGCTGCGCCGCAGGTCACCGGTGCCGCCGCCGTGCTCCGGGACGCGAATCCGGGAGCGAGTCCGGCACAGTTGGAGCAAGCGATCGAGCAATCTGCCGACGGCACGGACGGCAAGAACGATCCCAGCCTGGGGGCCGGCCGTCTCGACGTCGCTGGCGCGTTGGAGAAGCTCTGAGACCCGGGATGTAGCCGGCCAGGTCCCCAGACGCGTCGGCCCTCCTGCAGCGGTGATTTTCCAGCAGCGGGAGTCCGCCACCGGTGTATTCGTGCCACGTGTTCGCACGAAACCGCCGGACGACAGGGACAGACTTATGTAGGCACATTCGTTCTGCTTTGAACACAATGTCGCATTCCGACGACTCGTCTGGCACCAGCCAGGCGGATCGAGTTCTTCCAGGGCACACTGGATTCAACTGACGAGATCGAGACGGCGCGCGTTTTCGACACGACGCTCAGAGACGGGGAACAGTCGCCTCGCACGTCCTTCTCCTACGAGGACAAACGCGAGATAGCGGCGATCCTCGACGAGATGGGCACCCACGTCATCGAGGCAGGGTTCCCGGTGAACTCGGACGCCGAGTTCGAGGCAGTCCGAGACATCGCGAAGAGCACCAGCTCCGACGTGTGTGGGCTGGCGCGAGTCGTGGACAAGGACATCGAAGCCGCCCTCGATTCGGGCGCGGAGATGGTCCACGTCTTCGTCTCGACGAGCGACGTCCAGATCGAGGACTCCATGCACGCGACCCGCGAGGAGGTCCGCCAGAACGCGGTCGACGCCGTCGAGCGGGTCACCGAAGCGGGCGCGACCTGCATGTTCTCGCCCATGGACGCCACGCGCACGGACGAAGGATTCCTACTGGACGTGATCGAGGCCGTCTCCGAGGCGGGGACGGACTGGATCAACATCCCGGACACCTGCGGCGTCGCCGCGCCGCGGCGGTTCTACGACCTGATCGACACGGTCACGGACCACACCGACGCGCGGATCGACGTCCACACCCACGACGACTTCGGGATGGCGACGGCCAACGCCATCGCGGGCATCGAGGCCGGCGCCGACCAGGCCCAGGTCTCGGTCAACTCCATCGGCGAGCGGGCCGGCAACGCCGCCTACGAAGAGTTCGTGATGGCCGTCGAGTCCGTGTTCCAGGCCGACACCGGCATCGACACGACGCGGATCACGGAGCTGTCACGCGTCGTCGAGGAGAAGTCCGGTATCGAGACGCCGGGCAACAAGCCGGTCGTCGGGGCCAACGCCTTCTCCCACGAGAGCGGCATCCACGCCGCGGGCGTGATCGAGAACTCCGACACCTTCGAGCCCGGCGTCATGACCCCCGAGATGGTCGGTGCCCAGCGCGAACTGGTCCTGGGCAAGCACACCGGGACCCACGGCGTCCGCGAGCGCCTGGTCGACGCTGGCTTCGCCCCCTCCGACGAGGAGGTCCGGGCGGTCACCCGGCGGGTCAAGGACTACGGCGCCGAGGGCGACCGCGTCACCGAGGCGGAGCTGGAGCGCTTCGCCCGCGAGGTCGGGGTATCCCTCGAGGAAGAGGAGGTCCGGGCGTAGGTGATTCCCATGTCCCGGGCCGCACACCACACCTCCAGCAGCGACCAGCGGATTTCCAGCGACTGGTGGATTTCGAGCACCGATGCTCCAGACCGACGGCGAGTCGCCGACGACCCCCCACAGGGGCGGGAATCCGTCACCGTTGCTCCGAAACAAACAAATACACCGAGGTCGCAGGAGAGAACGAGCAATGAACCGACGCGCTCGCTCCCGGTCCGCACGTCCGGCGAGCAGCGACGTCGTAGCGATTATCGTAGGGGCTCCCTAGCCCCTGCACCTACCCCTTCCTCGAGTTGCCGTCCAGCTTTCGACCACCAGCGGTTCCGTTCAGCAATGACCCGACACGCCAGTCCACACCGACGATCACTCCGCCCGTATCGCCCGCCGATCAGCAAACGAGGGTGTCGCCAGCACGCGAAGGCGCCCTCCTCGACGACGCCGACAGGTGAGCATCGATGACCGACGACGAATCCGACACCGAACCGAGCGACGCCTCGACGGACGCCGTTCCCGACGGTGGAAAGGCGACCGCCGGTCCGACCGGGACGACCGCACCTGGCTCCGCGGCCGAGCGTGGCGCCGGTACCGAGGGCACCGACCCCGACGTCGGTGACGACGACCAATCGACGGCCGACGCCGACGCGGGCCAGCGCCAGGTCACCTCCGGAGCACAGTCGGTCGTCCGCGCGCTCGAGAACTCCGGCATCGAGTACCTCTTCGGGGTCCAGGGCGGCGCGATCATGCCCGTCTACGACGCGCTCTACGACTCCGAGGCGCTGACCCACGTCACGATGGCCCACGAGCAGGGCGCCTCCCACGCCGCAGACGCCTATGGCATCGTCTCCGGCGAGCCAGGCGTCTGCCTGGCCACGTCGGGTCCCGGTGCGACGAACCTTGTGACCGGCATCGCCGACGCCGACATGGACTCCGACCCGATGATCGCGTTGACCGGTCAGGTCCCCACGGACTTCGTCGGCAACGACGCGTTCCAGGAGACCGACACCACCGGCGTCACCGATCCGATCACGAAGCACAACATCTTCGCGACGGACGCCGACACGGTCGGCGACGACGTCGGCACGGCGCTGGAACTCTCGCGCACGGGCCGCCCTGGGCCGACCCTGGTCGACCTGCCCAAGGACGTGACCAACGCCGAGACCGACCGGGAGCCGGGCGCACCACAGACGCCCGAGACTTACACGGTCCAGGAAACCGCCGAGCGCGCGAACGTCGTCGATGCCGCGCGGGCCATCGAGGACGCCGAGCGCCCCGCGATCCTGGCCGGCGGTGGGATCGTCAAGGGCGACGCCAGCGACGAACTGTACGAGTTCGCGACCGAGTACGAGATTCCGGTCGTGACGACGATGCCCGGACTGGGCGCGTTCCCCGAGGACCACGAGCTATCGATGGAGATGGCCGGCATGCACGGCACCGGATTCGCCAACATGGCCATCACCCACACCGACCTCCTGATCGGGATCGGCACGCGCTTCGACGACCGCCTGACCGGCGGCATCGAGACGTTCGCGCCCGACGCGGAGGTCGTCCACGTGGACATCGATCCGGCGGAGATCAGCAAGAACATCCACGCGGACTACCCCCTGATCGGCGACGCTGCAACGGTGATCGAGCAGCTTCACGACGAGGTCGAAGCTGCGCCGGAGGCAGACGAGTGGCGCGAGCAGTGCCGGACCTGGAAGAAGGAGTATCCGATGGACTACCCGATCCCGGAGGATCGGCCGCTCCAGCCGGAGTTCGTCGTCGAGGCGCTGGACGAGGCGACCGGCGACGACGCGATCGTCACGACCGGCGTCGGCCAACACCAGATGTGGGCCTGCCAGTACTGGGAGTTCACCGAGCCCCGCACCTGGGTTTCCAGCCACGGGCTGGGCACGATGGGCTACGGCATGCCCGCGGCGATCGGCGCGCGGTTGGCTGCTGACGACGACCAGGACGTCGTCTGTTTCGAGGGCGACGGCTCCTTCCTGATGACGATGCAGGAGCTGTCAGTCGCCGTCCGCGAGGACCTCGACGTCACCGTCGCGGTGCTCAACAACGAGTACGTCGGCATGGTTCGCCAGTGGCAGGACGCCTTCTTCGAGGGTCGCCACGCGGCCTCGGAGTACGGCTGGTGTCCCGAGTTCGACAAGCTGGCGGAGGCCTTCGGCGCCCGCGGCTGGGCGGTCGACGACTACGACGAGGTCGCCGACGCCGTCGAGGCCGCGGTCGACTACGACGGTCCGAGCGTGATCGACTTCCGGATCGACCCGCAGGCGAACGTCTATCCGATGGTCCCCAGCGGCGGGGACAACGGGAAGTTCGCGCTGTCGGAGGGCCAGCTCTGAGGTGATCAAGTATGAGTGATTCACCACAACAACCGGACGTCGACTCGAAGGCGCTGGATGGACCCCACCCCGAGGAGCGACCGGAGCCCACTGGCAAGCGCAACGCCCAGGGCATCCGGATCGACCCCGAGGCAGAAGCCGAGCCCGAGCCCGAAGTCGCGACGCTCTCGGTGCTCGTGCTCCACGAGCCCGGGGTCCTGGCGCAGATCTCCTCGCTGTTCAGCCGACGGCAGTTCAACATCGAGAGCCTGACCGTCGGGCCGACGGAGAACCCCGACCGAGCGCGGATCACGCTCGTCATCGAGGAGACGCGACCGGGCATCGAGCAGGCGAAGAAGCAGCTCGCGAAGCTCGTGCCCGTCGCGTCGGTTCGCGAACTCGAGCGGGACGCGACGCTCCGCGAACTCGCGCTCATCAAGGTCTCCAGCGACCACCCGGACAAGGTGCAGTCGATGGCGGAGATGTACGGCGGGCAGGCCGTCGACGCGGGCGCGGAGACGATCACGGTCGAGATCACCGGCCAGCGGCCCCAGATCGAGAACGCCGTCGAGGCATTCGAGCGCTTCGGCGTCCGCGAGGTCACCCGGACCGGAACCGCGGCGCTGGCGCGCGGCACTACCGAAACAGCGGCTCACGACCACCCGGCGAACGCGCCGATGAACGACGACTAGATCGACACGACAATCGCCACATCCATACACCAACCCACATATCACAGCTACAATGGCAGACGAATTCACCACGACGGTATACTACGACGACGACGCGGACAGTGCACATCTCGACGACAAGACCGTAGCCGTCCTCGGCTTCGGTAGCCAGGGACACGCCCACGCGCTCAACCTCCACGAGTCCGGCCACGACGTGGTCGTCGGGCTCCGCGAGTCCTCGAGCTCCTGGGACGAGGCCGAATCCGCCGGCCTGAGCGTCGCGACGCCGGCTGACGCCGCTGCGCAGGCGGACGTCGTCTCCGTGCTCGTCCCGGACACGGTCCAGCCCGACGTCTACGAGAACGCCATCGAGCCGAACCTCGACGCCGGCGACACGCTCCAGTTCGCTCACGGCTTCAACGTCCACTACAACCAGATCGAGCCGCCGGAGGACGTCGACGTGACCATGGTCGCCCCGAAGAGCCCGGGCCACCTCGTCCGCCGGAACTACGAGCGCGACCAGGGCACGCCCGCCCTGCTCGCGGTCTACCAGGACGCAACCGGCGAGGCCGTCGACGAGGGACTGGCGTACGCCCAGGGCATCGGCTGTGCCCGCGCGGGCGTCATCGAGACCAGCTTCCAGGAGGAGGTCGAGTCCGACCTCTTCGGCGAGCAGGCCGTCCTCTGTGGTGGCGTGACCTCGCTGGTCAAGCACGGCTACGAGACGCTCGTCGAGAACGGCTACTCCCCGGAGATCGCCTACTTCGAGTGCCTGAACGAGCTGAAGCTCATCGTCGACCTGATGTACGAAGGTGGGCACGCCGAGATGTGGAACTCCGTCTCCGACACCGCGGAGTACGGCGGCCTCGTCAAAGGCGACGAGATCGTCGACGACCACGTTCGCGAGAACATGGAGGAGACGCTCGAGGCAGTCCAGGACGGTACCTTCGCCCGCGAGTGGATCGCGGAGAACCAGGCCGGCCGACCCAGCTACACCCAGCTGCGCGACGCCGAGATGAATCACGACATCGAGGACGTCGGCGAGCGCCTGCGCGCCCTCTTCGCCTGGGCCGACGAGAACGAACAGGAAGCCGCCGAGGCACCCGCAGACGACTGATACCCAGCTACCGACACAATCCCACCGATGACACCCGATACACCGACCGAGAAACGCACGACAGAATCCGACAGCAGCACAGACAGCGCCAACCGATCCATGGGGGGCGTCGACCACACCCACCCGGATCGGAACACCACTTTCGGCTCCATCTTCGGCCGCGGCCCCAGCGTCGCTGCGGACGGGGGTGAGCCGGCCTCTGGACGGCGATCCTCGTCGGATCGCAGATCCGACGGTGGAAAGCCCGCGACCGCCCCCGATCCCGAGGAGGACGAGATCATGGAGGACGTCGACCACGAGGCACCGAGCGAGACCGGTGCGAACGCGACCTTCGAGCGCGGCGCGGAGCACGCCGGCACGACGGAATCCGACGCCGTAGCTGACGAGGCAACGGATGAGTGAGGGCACGCTCTACGACAAGGTCTGGGACCAGCACAAGGTCACCACGCTGCCGAACGGGCAGGACCAGCTGTTCGTCGGGCTGCACCTCATCCACGAGGTCACGAGCCCGCAGGCCTTCGGGATGCTCCAGGAGCGCGGCCTCGAGGTCGCGCGGCCGGACCTGACCCACGCGACCGTCGACCACATCGTGCCGACGGCCGACCAGTCACGTCCCTACAAGGAGGACGCCGCGGAGCGGATGATGGCCGAACTCGAGGAGAACGTCCGCGAGGCCGGCATCGAATTCTCGGATCCCGACAGCGGCGACCAGGGGATCGTCCACGTCATCGGCCCGGAGCAGGGGATCACCCAGCCCGGCAAGACGATCGTCTGTGGCGACTCCCACACCTCGACTCACGGCGCGTTCGGCGCGCTGGCCTTCGGGATCGGCACCTCCCAGATCCGGGACGTGCTCGCGACCCAGACTATCGCGATGGAGAAACAGAAGGTCCGGAAGATCGAGGTCACCGGCGAACTCGAGGAGGGCGTCGAGGCCAAGGACATCATCCTCGAGATCATCCGCCGCCTCGGCACCGAGGGCGGCGTCGGCTACGTGTACGAGTACGCCGGCGAGACCATCGAGAACCTCGACATGGAAGGCCGGATGTCGATCTGCAACATGACGATCGAGGGTGGCGCCCGGGCGGGCTACCTCAACCCGGACGAGACCACCTACGAGTGGCTGCAGGACACCGACTACTTCCAGGAGCACCCCGAGCAGTACGACGAACTGAAGCCCTACTGGGAGTCGATCCGCTCGGACGTTGACGCCGAGTACGACGACGTCGTCGAGATCGACGCAAGCGAGCTGGACCCCGTCGTCACCTGGGGCACCACGCCCGGGCAGGGCATCGGCATCGACGATCCGATTCCCGCGCCGGAGGACCTCCCCGAAGCGAAGCAGGACACCGCCCGACGCGCCCAGGAGCACATGCGCGTCGAACCCGGCGAGACGATGAACGGATACGACATCGACGTGGCGTTCCTCGGCTCCTGTACGAACGCTCGCCTACCCGACCTGCGTCGCGCCGCGCGAATCGTCAAGAACCGCGAGGTCGACGAGGACGTGCGCGCCTTCGTCGTGCCCGGTAGCCAGCGCGTCCAGCGCGCCGCGGAGGAAGAGGGACTGAAGGACGTCTTCGAGGCCGCCGGCTTCGAGTGGCGCAACGCGGGCTGCTCGATGTGTCTCGGCATGAACGAGGACCAGCTCGAAGGCGACGAGGCCTGTGCCTCCTCCTCGAATCGGAACTTCGTCGGCCGCCAGGGCTCCAAGAACGGGCGGACCGTCCTGATGAACCCGCGAATGGTCGCCGCGGCGGCGATCAACGGGGAAGTCTCTGACGTCCGCGAGATGAAGGAGGTGCCCCTGGCATGAGCGCGAACGGCGACGGTCCCGACGAGAGCGGCCGCGACGCAACCGAGGACATCCCCTCGGTCGAGCACGTCTCCGGCTCTGGCGTCCCGATCCGGGGCAACGACGTCGATACCGACCAGATCATCCCGGCGCGGTTTATGAAGGTGGTCACCTTCGACGGGCTGGGCCAGTTCTCCTTTTTCGACCTGCGCTTCGACGACGATGACGAGCCAAAGGAACACCCGATGAACGAGGAGCGCTTCCAGGACGCCTCGATCATGGTCGTCAACGACAACTTCGGCTGTGGCTCCTCCCGCGAGCACGCCCCGCAGGCCCTGATGCGCTGGGGCATCGACGCGTTCATCGGCGAGAGTTTCGCGGAGATTTTCGCGGGCAACTGTCTCGCGCTGGGGCTGCCCACCGTCACCGCCGACGGCGAGACGATCGCCGACCTGCAGGACTGGGTCGAGGAGAACCCCGACGGCGACATCGACGTCGACGTCGCCGCCGAGACCGTCACCTACGGCGACACCACGGTGGACGTCGAGGTCGACGACGCCCAGCGCCAGGCCCTCGTGGAGGGCATCTGGGACACGACGGCGCTGATGAAGGCCAACCAGAATGCGATTCAGGAGACGGCCGACGCGCTGCCGTACCTCTGAATCGGCGATTCGAACGCCTACGCGCTGGGGATTCGCGTCCCCTGTTACTGGCGACGTGTCGATCCGTTCCTGGCGTCCTCTCACTCACCGAGAGTCACACCCACTCTTAATCGGAGGGCGCTCGTACCGTCAGGTGATGTACGACAGGATCCTCCTCGCGACCGACGGTACCGAGGCGTCGACCGACGCTGCCACACACGCGATCGACCTCGCAGCGGACACCGGCGCGACGTTGCACGTCCTCTACGTGGTCGACGAGACGGTCTACTCCGCCTACAGCGGCGACGAGTACGTCGACGAGGCCGAAGGCCCCGAACACGGCCTCGAGGAGGTCGGCGAGGAAGCGATCGAGGAGATCCGAGACCGAGCGGCGAGCGCGGGTGTCGAGGTCGAGAGCGCGATGCGGCACGGAACGCCGTCCCGGACGATCGTCGAGTACGCCGACGACGCCGACGTCGATCTGATCGTGCTTGGTACGAAGCACCGGCCCGCGGAGTACCGCGCGCTGCTCGGAAGCGTGACCGATCGCGTGCTCCGGCTGACCGCCCGGCCGGCGACCGTGATCAAGACGACCGTCGAGGAGTAGCCGTCGTCGATCGCGGCGCGCGTACCACTCGCCGATCTGGTCCGACCGGCACCTATCGAGTTCCGAGCAGCACCGCGTCCCCACCGAACGGCGGTGTCGCTACCTCGAGGTCGCCGGCCGCGTTCGTCGTAGCGGCGTCGGCCGTCTCGCCCGTGGCGGGATCGTACCAGCTAACGGCGTCGAGCGGCGGCGCGTCCTGGAGTTCGATGGCCCGGCCCTCGCCGAGGTAGACGAGCACCGCGTCCGGGGTCACCGCAGCCGCCTCGGTCTCGTCGGCGTCGGCGAGCAGGTCCGGCCGGGGCGAGAGCGACTCGGCAGCGCGTGCGGAGAGCACGTCAGCGATCCGGGCGTAGTCGTCACCGCTCGCCAGCGACAGCGCCTCGTCCCAGGGCTTCGGTTCGCCCCACAACTCGGCCGACTCGAAGGTGTCGCTCGCGCGGTGCCACGGCCAGACACCGTGCGCGCCGTAGGTCACGCCGGCGTTCGCGCCTGCGAGCACGCTGAGCCAGCCCGCAGCCCGGACGGTCTCGCGTTCCAGCACGGTTTCGTCGGCGTACGCCCGCATGTCGGCGTAGGCAGGCTCTCCGTTCAGGACCGGCCGGGCTGGGTGCAGTCCACGGTTCACCCGGGCCTGTCGCTTCGGGACGGTGAGGTCGTGCGTGTGACCCGACTGGTACATGTGGAAGTCGAGCCAGGCTTCGTCGTTGAGCGTTGTAGGCGTGTTCTGTCCGCCGGGCATATGGGCGGTCCGAAGCGGGTGCTGGCAGGCCTCGCCCAGTACTTCGCCGGCTGCACGGTAGATTGGCAAGGACGACTCGTCGACGTGAGAGTCACCGGAGACGAGCCATGCGGCCCCGTAGGCACCGTACCGTGCCCCGAGATACCGGCCGAGCGTACGGGCCTGTTCCGGGGAGTGCTCGTTGCGGCGTTCCTCCGGGATGCCCCAGTCGGGGTTCGCACCAGCGTAGTCGAACCAGAGGGCGACGAGTGCCGGAACGACGCCGCGTCCGTGGGCCATCGCGACCAGGTCGTCGAGGTGCTGGAAGTAGTCGTGGTTCGGCCGCGAAAGGTCCCAGTCCTCGAACGGAATCCGGTCGTGCGGGCGGGACCCGTCGTGCTGCCGGAGTGCGTTCACCTGGACGACGTTGTACCCCTGCTCGACGCGGTGATCGAGGTACTTCTCCCACTCGTCGGTCGTCGCGCGGGTGCTCGCGGTCCAGGCGGTGTCCGCCAGCCAGAAGAATGGCGTGCCGTCCGCGTGGCGGAGTGCGCGTTCGCCGGCGCGGAGGTAGCCGTGATCGTGGATCGGCGCTCCGACGTCGCCCGGTGTGGCGTCGAACGACCCCGTCGCTTCGAGCCCGGGGTCGTCGGTGATCGTCTCCCAGGTCCAGGTGCCCAGCTCCGGCGGTGCGAACCGGGCGCGGAAGACGTCGCCGCCGTCCCAGAAGCCCGGCACGGTGTGGGTCGCTCCCGATTCGTGCTCCAGTCGCAGGTCGAGGAGTTCCTCGCCGTACGGATTCGCAGGCGGATCCGTCGCCTCGAAGTCGAGTTCGACGGGATGCCAGGTGCTCGCCATGCGCCGTGCTTGCTGACCTGCCCGAAAAACCCGCTGGTCCCGGTGATCGGTGGGCTCGATGGCCCCGGCCGTTGCTCCACTTGCCGGGCCTGCCTCCCACGAGCGCCGACGGCCGTGCAGTATCGGCGTGTGGAAAAACCGAACCACTTTCCGTCCACCGCCATCTCCCCGTACGCATGACTCACGAAATCGCGGTGATTCCCGGCGACGGCATCGGGCAGGAAGTCACGCCCGCAGCCGTCGAGGTGCTCGAGGCGCTGCCCGTCGACTTCGACTTCGTCGAGGGCGAGGCCGGCGACGCCGTCGCGGCAGAGACTGGCGAGGCGCTCCCCGAGGAGACCCGCGAACTGGCCGCCGACGCGGACGCGACGCTGTTCGGCGCCGCGGGTGAGACCGCCGCGGACGTCATCCTGCCGCTCCGGTCGGTCGTCGGTTCCTTCGCGAACGTCCGCCCCGCACGCTCCTACCCCGGTCTGGAAGCACTCCAGCCCGACGCAGACATCGTGTTCATCCGGGAGAACACCGAGGGCGTCTACACCGGCATCGAGAGCGAGATCACCGACGGCGTCCGGACGCTCACACGCGTCGTGACGGAGGATGCCTCCCGCGATATCGCCGAGTACGGCTTCGAGTACGCTCGCCGGAACGACTTCGAGCACGTGACGATCGCACACAAGGCCAACGTGATGCGCCAGACGGACGGCCTCTTCCTCGAGGTGGCCGAGCAGGTCGGCGAGGAGTTCGGGATGGACTACGAAACGGCGCTGATGGACGCTCTCGCGATGCACCTCGTCCAGCGCCCGGAGGAGTACGGCGTCGTCATCTGCCCGAACCTCGCCGGCGACATGCTCTCCGACCTCTCGGCGGGGCTGGTCGGTGGGCTCGGACTGCTCCCGTCGGCGAACGTCGGCGAGGAGAACGCGCTGTTCGAGCCGGTCCACGGCTCTGCGCCGGACATCGCCGGGCAGGGCATCGCGAATCCCGCGGCGATGATCCTCTCGGCGGCGATGCTCCTCGAGCACTTCGAGTACGGCGACGAGGCGGCGAAGGTTCGCTCCGCGGTCGAGGACGTGCTGGCGGCGGGCCCGCGAACGCCCGACCTCGGTGGCGACGCGAACACGCAGGACGTGACGGCTGCCGTGATCGACCGGCTCTGAGGAATCGAACCCGCGTCACAGTGGGGGGTTACTCGATCGTCCCCGGCGCTAGATCGTCGCTCTGTCCACAATCGTCACTCTGTGGAAAATCGTCGCTCCGAGCGACGTCGTCGACCGCCGCCCAGCCGGCGCCCCGCGCTCAGTCGTCGCCCGATGCCGCTGCGGGCGCGAGCGACTCGGCCGCGACCGACGCCGACTCGTCCTCGTAGACGACCCGCTCGAGCGCGTCGAGCATCGCTTCCGGTTCCTCGCGTTGCCAGACGTTGCGACCGACCGCGAGGCCGCAGACGCCAGCGTCGATCGCACCCTCGACCGTCTCCAGGAACTCGACGTCGTTGGTCTTCGATCCGCCGCTCATCAGGACGTTCACGTCGGCTGCGGCGTCGACGGCGTGGGAGAGTGACTCCTCGCTGCTGGGGTACTTCACCTTCGTGAAGTCCGCGCCGAGTTCGAGGCCGATGCGAGCGGCGTAGGCGACCGTGTCCTCGGTTCGGGTTCGCTTGATCGGCTGCCCGCGGGCGTACGACCAGAGCGCGACCGGCAGGTCGTGCTCGCGCGCCGCCTCCTGGACCTCGCTGAACTCCGTCGTCATCCGGGGCTCGTGGTTGCTCCCGGGGTAGACGGTGTAGCCGATCGCTGCAGCACCGAGGTCTGCGGCGTAGTCGACCGAACAGGTCTGGGGCGAGTAGGGTTCGCCGCTCCAGAGGTTGCTCGTGCCGTTGCACTTCAACAGGACGTCGACCTCGGGGTAGGAGGGCAGGTACGTCTCCGCGAGGCCCTTCTGCACCGCGAGGCAGCCGACGGCGTCGTGGGTCGCCAACTCGAAGATCTGCTCGGGGTCGAGGCGCTCGGGGACTTCGGAGAACCCCGTGGGCCCGTGTTCGAGTCCGTGGTCGTGTGCCAGGACGATCGTCCGGCCGTCGCGGGTCAGGGAGGATGCCATGCCGGGACGCATGTAGTGGGCGATACAACTCTATTCGTTAAAGCAGTTGTGGATCGGGTTCTGTAATCGAGTTGTACGTGGTCACAGCCGACGTGCGGCTCCTCGAGCCCGATTCGATCCACGGGTGCCGTCTGCAGCAGCTGGCGCATTCGGATCCCTACTCGCAAAAACGGCTACTCGCGTCGGGAATCGGTTACTCCGGTTGCTCGTCGGCGCTGCCTACACCGCCTCCCGATTCCTCGGCGTGCTCGCCTCGCGACGCGTCGCCGGTCGCGGCAGCGACTTCGCAGGCGCGGGTCCACTTGCCGTGTTCTTCGAGGTGTTCCTGGAACCGCTGGGCGTACTCCTCGGCGAGTGCGGCGGCGGATTCGGCGCGGTGATCGGCCTCGTCGCCGCCACCGCCCAATCCGAGCGAGTCCTTGATCGATCCGAACAGTCCGCTCCCCGAACCGGCGCCGCCTTCGCGTCCGTCGGCGTTCGTCCCGCCACCCCCCGCGCCGGGGGCGCCGCCCATGCCCATCCCCTCCCGCATCGACTCGATCGCGGGGAGCACCTGATCGACCTTGCTCGTATCGGCGACGACGCGTGCCTGCTCGGGCGACTCGGGATCCTCGATCTCGAACTCCACGGCAGTCATGATCGTTCCCCACTCCTGGCTCGAGAACTCCGATGCGGCGACGCGCTCCGTGAACTCCCGGTCGACCGCCATCCGGTCGCCCACGAACTGGTCCGTCCAGGCTGTCATGGGCGTTGCTCGGGGTGGCAGTCGTTTCAGCGTTGCGCACCGTCGGGCGCCGAGGACTGCGGATCCGCCATCGCTGGACCGATCGGCGGGACGTCCGTGATTTCGAATCGGGCCCCACCGTCCGGTGCTTTGGTGGCCCGAACCGACCAGCCGTGGCCCTCGGCGATGCTCCGTACGATCGAGAGTCCGAGCCCCGTGCCCTGGCTACCAGTGGAGTGGCCTGGTTCGAAGATCTTGCTCCTGTCTGCCTCGGGGATCCCGACGCCGTCGTCTTCGACGAAGAAACCGCGTTCCTCGTCCGCGGGAGTTCGCACGTCGTCGCCGATCGGGCCGATCCTGACGGTGAGGGTGTCGCCCCCGGATCGATCGGGGACGGCGCCGTGCTCCACCGAATTCCGGTACAGGTTCTCGAGGAGCCGTTGCAGCCTGTCCTCGTCAGCGGGGATCGTGCGGTCCTCGGTGACGACGAGTTCCGCGTCCCCCGTGTCGACCTGGCTCCAGGCAGTCTCGGCGGCTGCCCGTAGCGAGACCGGGGACGTCTCCTCGACGCTGGTGCCTTCACGGGCCATCGTCAGCACGTCCTGAATGATCGCGTGCATCCGATCGTGGGCCTCCGCGACGGTCTCGAAGTGCTCGCCCTCGCCGGATTCACGTGCCAGATCGAGGTATCCCTCGGCCACACTCAGAGGGTTCCGGAGATCGTGTGAGACGACGCTGGCAAAACGCTCCAGTTGCTCGTTCTGGTGTTCGAGTTCGCGTCGGTTGACCTCGCGCTCGCTCACGTCGTGGAAGAGGAGTATCCGCCCGCGTGTGGTCCCTCGCTCGTCCTCGATCGGGGCCACCCGCACCTCGTAGTCCTTGATTTCGTCGCGTACGTGGATTCTGACGACCTGACGGGTCTGCATCGCGTCCTCGAACGTGTCGACCACGTTCGGGAACGCGCGGAACGCCGCGTCGAAGTCGGCGCCAAGCAGTTCGTCCTCGCTCTCACCGAGCAAGGTGATCCCGGCCTCGTTGAGGTCCGTGATCCGATCCTGCTCGTCGAGCACGACGACGGGGTCCGGGAGGGTGTCAACGACCTGCTCGCGGGCGATCGGCACCAGATCGATCAGCTGGTAGCGCCAGATACTCCAGGCAACGAGGCCTCCCAGGACGGCAAATCCGATCGGCTCGGCGTCGATCGATGCGTTTCCCCACAGCCTGACCACGTTGCCTGCGATCGCGATGAGCGCACCGAGCAGTACCGTCGCCGCTTGGCGTCGGTAGACGCCCGTGGAACGAATGATCTGAATCGAGACGAGAGCCAGGGCAGTCGCCAGGAGTGCGTAGGCGAATCCGACGTGTAGCCAGAACGCGATCCCAGTCGTCACATCGATCGTGTCGAGACTCTTGCTCGCGGGTTCGATCGTCTGGTAGACGAGGCCATGTAGGTCGGTCGTCGCGGTCAGCAGCGTGATCGCTACCGGCTCGATCGAGAGCAGTCCAACGATCCGCTTGTCCAGCAGCTCGTCGTTGCCGCTGATCTCTACCGCGACGCCCACGAAGCCGATCACGACGACGCCGGTCGCACCGAGCGTGACACTCTCGAGGGCGAGCGTCAAATCACGATTCGCGGAGAGCAACTCTAGTGAAGTACAGAGCGTCCAGACCGAGACACCCGCCATCAATGCCGTGAGCGAGCTCGCTCCGCGCACGTCGCGTCGACGCCACGCGTATCGCGCCACGAATCCGGTGAGTACGCCGACGCCGAACGTCGCGAATGCGTAGGAAAGCGTCGCGGCCGACGGATCCTCGACGAACACGAACGACTGGGCCAATGCAGTCTGCCGGTTTATTCTCTCTGGCGGTTTCGACGACCGACTCGCCAGGTAGATCCAGACTCGGCTTCGAGAACGTCCCCCTGGCCCAGTTCCTCGGGTAACCGGTCTCCGTCACCGCTCGAAGTCGGACCACTCGAATCCTGGCGAGGCCATCCGCAGTCCCGAGTTCGACGGTGCTTTCGGAGAATAGGGTATATCGGTAGTGACGCAGAGACGAAGCGACGTAGCTACAGGTCGACCTCGGCGTACAGGGACTCTTTCAGCGCGTCGTGAACCTTGCAAAGCTCGTTGGCTCGCTCGACGATCGCCGTTGCCGTGTCGTCGTCGAGGTCGGCGTCGACCTCCACGTCGAAGTGGATCGATTCGAGTTTGTCGTCGTCGTTGAGTTCCCCGGTCACGTCGATCGCGACCTCGCCGAGGTCGTCGGCGCCGCGCTGCTCGCTCGCCACGCGCAGGGCGGGGACGTAACAGGAGGCGTAGTCCGCGATGAGGACCTCGAGCGTGTCGGGTCCGGACTCGCCCGTGGCGTCGATCGTCAGTTCGAAGTCGCGGACGTGATTCTCGGAGCTGAATCCTTCTGTGGAGACGGTGTGGGCGGTTTTCGCCATTGCAAGTCGTTGTTAGTGCTGGCGGGACCGTAAGTGTAGGCGATGCTCGTACGGGGCAGCAGGATCTTCCGATGCGCCTGGCGAAGGAGGAACTGGCTGGAGAGAACCGCTGGATCGCCGTCCCGTCACCCGGACTGCTGGATCGATCGGACGTCCGCCTCGACGTGTACCTGATCGGGGAAGGAGCGCGTCGCGATCGAACTCGCGAGTTCGTCGTGGCCCACGATTTCGACTGTCCGGGTGTAGACCGTGTACGACCAGCTATCGAAGTGTCCGCCCCGTTCGAGGTCGTCGTACAACGGAACGGCGAGCGTCTCGGGCGGTGGCGTGTGGGGTCCCTTGAACTCCGCGCCCTTGCGTTCGACCGTCTCCTTGATGTCCGCGACGACGGAATCCAGGGCTCGCCGGTCGCCGCTTTCGAGTTCCAGTGTCGTCACGAACGTCATCGACTCAGTGGTCCGTCACACGGCGTCAAAAGGGCTGCTACTTCGGGCTGGAAAGCAGGATTCCTGTTCCGCGGGGGCGAGAAGCATTCTCCCCGTCCGTTCCGGCTGCGACACCGATTTGTGATCGTGGCCCGACGTGTCGGCTATGGGCTCGCCCACGGCACGGACCATCGAGCGCCACCTGCTCGCGCTCGACCACGACGCGTTCGTCGAGTTCGTGGCAGCGCTGTGGACGGGCAGCAACTGGTCTGTCGAGCGGGGGGGACCGGTGCTCGAGATCGGACGGCCGGGCGAGCAAAGACGGCTGCTGGTCTTGCCCCCGCGCCGAACGTTCCCCGGTGCGTGGAGTGCGCCTGCCGTCGAGGATGCAGACTCGATCGATGCGGTCGTCTCGCCGTATCGAACCGCAGAGCGGTCTCGACTGCCCCGAAACCTCCCCGTCGCAGATGTCGTCACCGCCGACGGCATCCGCGACCGACTCCTGTACGCCCTCGACGAGTCGACGCGGGATCGGCTGCTCGCGGATCACCTCGGGCTCGACGTCGAGGGATCGGATGCAACCGGTCTGCGGCCACTTCCGCCCGTCAGGATCCCCGATGCAGGGCGCGTGACGGCTGCCGGAGTCGGCGTCTTCCTCCTCCTGACAGGGATCGCAGTCCTCGTCGCCGCGACAGGCGTCTTCCCCGGGGGTTCGTCCACCACGACCGTCAACGCAAGCGGGCCGACCTCGGCCGGCGCCTACGCGTCGGCGGATTCCCCCGTCTACCAGTCCACCCCCACGTGTACCCGCAGTCCTCGAGAGGTCGTCGAGGTCACCACGGCGGCAGTCCGTGGGCCGAGACTCGGTGCGGGCCTGGTCGTCATGGGTCGGTTCTGGAACCCGACGCTCGTCGAGGGGGTGCCCACGGGCGTCTGGGACGAGATGATGCGGTCCGATGCGCGGATGGAGTACTACAACTCCAGTTCGGTCCGGTTCGACGACGCCGTCGTCCTCGGCGACGACGCGGTCGTTCGTGCGACTGCCGTGCTCTACGACGGCACCGAGCGGGTGTACGAGTTCTCGCTGAGCCGTCGCGATTCGTCGCCGCATGAGGGATGCTGGGTCATCGACGGCTTTGCCCCAGTCGAGGACCTCAATTGAGACGACGTTAGCTGTGATGACGTCGCCCGAAAGGACGTCAGGTGAGTGGACGTCGCCCGAGAGAACGTCGGCCGAAACGTGGATCCGGTGGACCGACGAAAGCAATAACCCTCGTGGCTCCGAACCGCTGGACAGATGCTCGAGGGAGTGAACGTTGCACTCGGCGTCACGGGCAGCATTGCCGCAGTTCGCACCGTGGAACTCGCCCACGAACTGCGCCGCCGCGGCGCCGAGGTACGGGCCGTCTGTACCCACGCGTCCACCGGCATCGTCAATCCGTGGGCGCTCGAGTTCGCGACAGGTCGCGATCCCGTCACGGAGATCACCGGTGCCGTCGAACACGTCGAACTCTGTGGCCGCGACGGCTGGGCCGACGTCCTGTTGATCGCACCGGCCACGGCCAACACGATTGGCAAGATGGCCGCCACGATCGACGATTCTCCTGTGACGACGTGTGCGACGACGGCCCTCGGGGCGGACGTTCCCGTGGTCGTCGCGCCCGCGATGCACGAGCCAATGTACGATCATCCCGGCGTCCCGCAGGCCATCGGCACCCTCGAATCCTGGGGCGTCGCGTTCGTCGATCCCAGAATCGAGGAGGGGAAGGCCAAGATCGCGACCGAGGACGCGATCGCGCTGGCGACGGCGCGGGCCGCGTTCACAGACGCCGACGAGGACACGCTCCGGGGCGAATCGATCGTCGTCACCGCCGGTGCCACAGCCGAACGAGTCGACCCGGTCCGGGTACTAACGAACCGTTCCTCGGGCAAGATGGGCCGCGCCGTCGCCCGCGCTTGCTACGTTCGTGGAGCGAACGTAACCGTCGTCCACGGCCCCGTCGGTCCACGACCGTTCTCCAACTCGGGGGCGAACCCGAAAGCGGACGATACGGGAGTCCCTTACGCGAGGCTGGTCGAGGTCGACGACTCCGAGGCGATGCTCGAGGCCCTCGAGGACGCCATCGCCGACGCCGACGCGCTCGTCGCGGCTGCCGCCGTCGGTGACTACACGACGCCAAAGCACGCCGACAAACTCCGGTCGGGCGAATCGCGGTCGCTCGACCTCGAACCGACGCCGAAGCTCATCGACGGCGCACGCGAGGCCGAGCCGTCCCTCCCGATCGTCGGCTTCAAGACCGAGACGAGCGGTGACGACGACGCCATGGTGGCTGCCGCGCGAGCGATCATGGAGCGCGCCGACCTCGACCTCGTCGTGGCCAACGACGCGAGCGTCATGGGAGCCGACGAGACGCGTGCGCTGTTCGTCGATTCGGTCGAAGACGTCGACGGCTCGCCCGTCTCGAGCGTGAGCGGCTCGAAGGCTGCTGTCGGCGAGCGAATCGCCGATCGGGTCGCTGCGTTGCTCGCCTAGCCTCTCGGTCACCGCTGGGGTCCGCGATCTCGTTCCCCAAGCGTCTAGCCTCGAACCGCCGTCACATGGGTGGACGTTCGTTCAATCGATTCTCCGCGAATCCGGAGACGGCCGGGGGAGAACGAAACGGTTTTCGGCGGATCACTTGAAGGGCGCACCAACGAGGCCAACGAGCCACATGTCCGAGCACTCCGGCGGCCGCGACCACGACGCCCCAGGAGCCGCTGTGGACGTGCTCGTCCCGGTCGCCCCGTCGGCGACGCTTCGGGAGACCGTCGAGTACGTCGTCGATTCGACCCTCGAGCGAGTGGAATCGGCAGCAGGGGGTTCGTCCAGCGACGAAGATTCCGGCCCACAGGCGGATTCACGGCCGTCGGACGCTCCCGACGCCGAGACGCCGCCAGCGCCGGCGTCTCCGCCGCCGGCCATTCACTTCGTCTACGTACACGCCCCCGACGAATTCGACCCCGACGACGAAACGCCAGCACTCGACGACGCCGACGAGTTGCTCGATCGGGTCCGGGTCTGGGCCGAAGAGGACGCCGGTGGAGAGGAGTACCTCGACGTTCACACTGGACACGTCGGCAGCGATCGATACCTGTTCAGCCCGGCCGACGTCGCTGCCGCACTCATCGACGCTGCGCGAGAGCGCGGCGTCGAGCGAATCGTCCTGGATCCGGAGTACGATCCGGGCGTCGGCGCGCCACTCTTGCGGCCGCTCACCTACGAACTCTCTCGGGACTCCACGTTGACGATCGAGGAGGCACCCGTCCAACAACAGGTCCGCCGTGCACCGCTCGTCGGTCGGTCGAGCGCCCGTCGGATCGGCACCCTCCTCGGGCTATCCTTTCTCTTCTACCAGGTACTCGCCGGCGCCTTCTCTGCGTTCGACCTCGTCACCGGCGGGATCACGGCAATCGTCGTCGCCGGATCGCTCTCCAGGATCTCCTTCGGGCGCGATCCCACGCTCACCGATACGCCACTCCGCGTCGCCCGGGGGATCCTCTACCTCCCCTACCTGTTCTGGGAGATCCTGGTCGCCAACGTCGCCGTCGCCGCGGTCATTCTCGATCCGCGCAGAGTCATCGATCCGCAGATGACCCGAATCCGCCCTGCTGTGTACGGTGCGCTCCCGATCACCTCGCTCGCGAACTCGATCACGCTCACGCCGGGAACGCTGACCGTCCGCGTGCAGGGCCGCGAACTGCTCGTGCACACGTTGATCCCCGGCGCTCGCGAGGACCTCTTCGACGGCTCGCTCGAGCGAGCGATCCGGTTCGTCTTCTACGGCCGTCGCGCGATGCGCATCGATAGCCTCCGGGATCGGGACGCTGCAGAGGTCGTCACGGGCCCAGCCCCCTCGACCGACGCCAGTCGCGTCGATGGCCAGGACGGTTCGGGAGGTGACCAGCAGTGATCCAGGGGGTCCGACCGGTCCTGCTACTCCTCCTCGACGGCGACCTCGACGCGTTCGTCTCGGACGTGTTCGTCGCGGCCGCTGCACTGTTCGTCGGGATGGCGATTTTGCTGCTCTACCGGGTGGTTCGCGGCGAGACCATGCAGGACCGGGTGCTCGCGGTGAACGTCATCGGAACGAGCACGGTGGTCGTGCTCGCGCTGCTCTCCGTCGGCCTCGACGAGGAGTCGCTGCTCGACATCGCACTCATCTACGCGCTGTTGAACTTCCTGACGGCGGTAGCCATCTCGAAGTTCACCGTCGATCGCGGGGGTGTCATCTGATGGAGGAACTCCGCGCCATCGCGATCGTCGCCCTGGTGCTCGTGGGCCTGTTCTTCACGGTCGTCTCCACCGTTGGCGTCCTACGATTGCCCGACGTCTACTCCCGTGCGCACACCGCCTCGCAGGCGGACACCCTGGGTGCTGGCTTCGCACTCGCCGGGGTCGCGCTCGCGATCGGCGTCGACGCGACGGCGATCAAGACCGTCCTCTTGCTGTTTTTCATCTTCGTGACCAACCCAACGGCGGCCCACGCGATCGCTCGTGCCGCCCACGAAGAGGGGATCGAGCCGTGGACGACGGGCGACGGTGCCGACGGTGCCACGGCCCCGCCGTCCACCGACGGCGATCGGTCGACGATCGAGGAAGGGGGTGACCGCGCGTGACGCCCGGTGCCCTCGAACTCGCACTGTTTGGATTCGTCCTCGGGACCGCGCTCGCGACGGCGGCGTTCAAGGACGTACTCGCGGCGATCATCGTCTTCGCCGCCTACAGTCTCGGGATGGCGATCTACTACGCCGTCCTGCTGGCGCCCGACGTGGCGATGACGGAAGCCGCGATCGGTGCGGGCGTGACGACGCTGCTCCTCCTGCTCACGATCGCGAAGACCGTCCGGCCAGGTCGCGAGAAACTCCTCGAAGAGGTCCACCTTCCGGGGCTGCTCATCGTCGGCACGTTCACGGGAGCGATCCTGGTGACCGTCACATCGTTCCCGGCGATCGGCGCCACCGACGCGCCGATCTGGTCGAACCCCGAGGTCTCCCAGTACTACCTCGAGGAGGCTTACCACGACACCGGCGTCGAGAACGTCGTGACGGCCGTCCTCGCGGGCTACCGGGGCTTCGACACATTCGGCGAGGCGGTCGTGGTCTTCGCCGCCGGCGTCGCGTCGCTGGTCGTACTTCACTCGGAGGTGTTCACTCGTGAGTAACGATCGTGGCGCAGACGGGAACGGGGCCGAGACCGGTGAGGCCAGTCAATCCTCGACGAATCGAGCCGCCGGGAGAGCGATGGGGGCCGACGACACGTACGTCGAGAGCCAGGTGATCATGACGACGGTGCGCGTCGTCGCGCCGTTCGCCTTCACCTACGGCCTGTTCCTGACCTTCCACGGCGGTGGCTCGCCCGGCGGCGGGTTCCAGGGCGGCGCCGTGATCGGCACGACCGTGTTGATGATCGCGTTCGCGTTCGGGATCGAACCGACCCGCGACTGGCTCTCGAATCGCGTGGTGGTCGGACTCGCCAGCGGCGGCGTGCTCGCCTTCGCACTGATCGGACTCGTTCCGCTCCTGGTCGATGGGCGCTTCCTCGAGCACGCCGTGTTCGACGAGGAGTTCGGCCTCTACCACGGGAAGAAGTACGCGCTCGAAGGCGTGGAGATCGTCGGCATCGCGCCGATCGTCGCGGCGATCGTGATCGGCCTGTTCTTCGCGATCGCCGCGGGATTCACGGGCGACGTCGACGCCTGGCATCCCGCGGGACCGGAGGGACCACCCGGCACCGAGACGACCCCTGGCGCGGGAGGCGGCGAGGCTGGTGCCACTGCCGCCGGGGACGGCTCCGATCGAGACGCGGCTACCGGAGGTGAGCAGTCGTGACGCTCGAGACGATTCCCCACGTCCCGCTCCTGCTCGAGGTCCTCGCCAACCGCTACGCGTACGTGCTGTTCGCGCTGCTGCTCGGCATCGGCCTGTACATGATGGTTTCCAGTCGCAACCTCGTCAAGAAGGTGATCGGATTGAACCTGTTCCAGACCGCGCTCTTCCTCTTCTTCATCGCCAGTGCTTACGTCGCTGGCGGGCAGGCGCCCATCGTCGAGAAGGGCAGCGAGGCGACGTACGTCAGCCCGTTGCCCCACGTCATCGTCCTGACTGCGATCGTCGTCGGGATCGCGCTGACCGCGGTCGCCCTCGCGCTCCTCGTCCGGATCTACACCGAGTACGGGACGCTCGAGGAAGACGTCCTCCAGGAGGTGCGCCACGATGAGTGACGTGACGCTCGCGCCCGTGCTATTGATCGCCCTGCCGATCGTCGCCGCGGCCCTCACCCTCGTCGTCGGCCTTCGCTGGCCGACCGCCGGGTGGTCGATGGCGCTGCTCGCGATGCTCGGTGAGGCCGGCCTCGCAGCGTGGCTCGCGAACGCCGTCTACGGCGAGCAGGGTCGAATCGTCCACGAACTCGGTGCCTACGGCCGACCAGGTCCCGAGAACTTCGCGGTGGGGATCGAACTCGTCGCCGACGCCCTGACCGGCGTGATGGTCGGGCTGATCGCGGTCGTCGCCCTCGCCGTCCTCGCGGTTACCCGCCGGGCTGGGCCCCGCGGCACCCCGTTCTACGCCGCGTACCTCCTGCTCATCGCCGGGCTGATGGGCGTCGTGCTGACCGGTGACGTGTTCAACCTCTTCGTGTTCCTCGAGATCACGGGGATCGCGACGTACACGCTCGTAGCGTCGGACAGGAGCGCTCCGGCAGCCGTCGCGTCGCTCAAGTACCTGATCGTCGGGACCACGGGCGCCTCCCTGTACCTGCTCGGCGTGGGCTACCTCCTGATGGCCACCGGGACGCTCAACATGGCCGACCTCTCGGCGACGCTGGCCGGTGAGCCGTCGTTCGTCGACGGGCCGCTGTACACCGACACGCTCGTCCTCGCGAGCTACGCGTTCATCGCGACCGGCCTGTTCGTCAAGTCGGCGATCTTTCCGCTCCACACCTGGCAGCCCGGCGCGTACGCGGAGGCGCCGGACGGCGTGACGGTGCTGATCTCCGCGCTCGCCTCGACGATCGGCGCGTACGCTTTCCTCCGCATTACGCTGACCGTGTTCACGCCAGCGTTCTTCGCGGCCACGCCAATCGTCGCGACGACGATCGTGACGCTCGCGTCGATCAGCGTCGTCGCCGGCAGCGCCCTCGCGGTGATGCAGTCCCGCGTCAAGCGCGTCTTCGCCTACTCCTCCGTCTCGCAGTTCGGCTTGATCGTCACTGCCGTCGGCATCGCGGTTCACCCAGACGCCGGTGCCAGCGCCTCCGAGGCCGCGCTCGTCGGTGCCGTGATCCACCTCGTCGGGCACGCGATCGTCAAGGGCGGCCTTTTCGCCGCGGCGATGGGGCTCGCTCGCGACGCCGGCGCCCGACGAGTCCGGGATCTCGCGGGTCTGGGGCGCGAGTCGCCCGTCCTCTCCGCAAGCCTTGCCGTCCTCGGTTTCACGCTCGTCGGCGTGCCGCCGGCGGTCGGCTTCCTCGGCAAATGGTACATTGCCGTAGGCGCGATCGACGCCGGCATATGGCCCGTCGCTGCCGTGATCCTGCTCTCCACGGTGTTCACGCTCGCCTACGTCGCGCGAATCGTCGAACAGCTGTACTTTACGCCCAGTCCCTCGGCTGGCGACGTCGGCGTCGACGTCGACGCTGACGCTCCCAGCGACGAGTCCGGCGGTCGGGCCGTCGCTGCCGACGGCGGGGCGGTGGAGGATGGGACCCTCGACGGCGTTCCGTTCGGTATCGTCGCCGTCGCAGTTGCTGCGGCGATCATGGCGGTCCTGCTCGGCTTCGCAGGTCCGGAGCTGTCGGACGCGATCGATCCGTTCGTCACGGAGGTGCTCGGCCAGTGAGCACCACTGCCTCGCTCCGGCCGCTCCTCGCCGTCGCCATTCCCACCATCGCGATCGTCTTGATCGTCGCGACCGGAAGTAGTCGGCGGAACCTTCGGGACGCGTGGTCCATCGCCGCAGCGATCGGCCTGTTCGCGACCGTCGCGAGCATGCTGCCAGCCGCGCTCGACGGCGACTCGTTCCGCTGGTCGGCCGGTGCGTACGCGCCCGGCATCGAGTTCGCGCTGCAGGCAGATCCCCTCGGGATGCTCTTCGCCACCCTCTCGAGCCTGTTGTGGGTCTTCACGGCATTCTACGCGATCGGCTACATGCGTGGCCTCGACGAATCCAACCAGACGCGATTCTTCGCGGCGTTCGCCGCGAGCCTCGCTGCCGCTGTGGGGATCGCGTTCGCGGCGAACCTCCTGACGATCTTCGTGTTCTACGAGTTGCTCTCCGTAGCGACGTACCCACTTGTCGCCCACGACGAGACCGACGAGGCCCGTGCGGCTGGCCGGAAGTACCTGCTATACACGTTCTTCGGCGGCGGCGTGCTGGTGCTCGGTGGCGCGGTGCTCGTCTACGCGCTGGCGGGCACGACGACGTTCGGCGCCACGGCGCAGGGGCTCGCGACTGCCGATCCGACGCTCGCGAAGGCCGCCTTCGCGATGCTCGCGGCCGGGTTTGGCGTCAAGGCCGCACTCATGCCGCTGCACTCCTGGCTCCCCGACGCCATGGTCGCGCCGACGCCGGTGTCCGGCCTCCTGCACGCGGTCGCAGTCGTCAAGGCCGGCGCCTTCGGGATCGCTCGGCTCGTGCTCGACGTCTTCGGCCCGGAGCTCGTGGGCGATCTCGGCGTTGGGCTTCCACTCGCTGCGGTCGCGGCATTTACCCTCCTCACGGCGAGCGTCATCGCCCTCCGGCAGGATCGCCTGAAGCGACGCCTCGCCTACTCGACGATCAGCCAGCTCTCCTACATCGTCCTCGGACTCGCACTCCTCGGACCGACCGCGATCACCGGTGGGCTGCTCCACATCCCCGCTCACGCGTTCATGAAGCTCACCCTGTTCTTCTGTGCGGGGATCATCCACGTCGAGACGCACACGGACTACATCTCCGAGATGGACGGGATCGGGAAGCGGATGCCGCTGACGATGACGGCCTTCGCGGTCGCGGCGGCCGGGATGGCCGGCATCCCGCTGGTCGCCGGCTTCGTCAGCAAGTGGTTCATCCTCGTCGGCGCGGTCGAGGTGAACGAGGCGGTCTTCGCCGTCGCGTTGCTCGTCTCGGGCGTCCTCAACATCGCGTACTTCTGGCCGATCGTCTACGGCGCGTTCTTCGAGGACTACGACACGGCCGACGAGAAACCGCTCGTCTCAGGCTCGCTCGGGGGCCACGTCGGACCTCGCACGATTCAGTTCCTCAAGCCCGCCGGTGCGCACCACGGTGAAGAGTCCGGCGGCGCGCTCGCGGGGTCGTCTGCCGACGACGACCGAGGCGAACCCGCGCCGCTCGAGGATGGCGAGTACGCGGTCGACCAGAATCCGAGCGATCATCTGCCGACCAGCGCCGAGGCTGCCCCGGACGGGGAATCGATCGATGCCCCCGTCGCATCCAGCGCTGGCGAGTCCGGCAACGATTCTCCGGACTCCGACACCGTCGATCAGGACGCAGACGCTGCCGACTACGAATCGGATCACGGCCACCAGGACGCCGACCATGGCCACCACGATGCCGATCACGGCCATAACGAGGCCGACCACGATCACCACGGGGGTCCCGGCCCCGACGGCTGGGAATGCCGCGATTGGACCGGTGCGGAGAGCACCTGGCTGATGCTCGGTCCGATCCTCGCGGTCGCAGCCGGGGCGCTCGTCCTCGGCGTCGTGCCGTACCAGGCGCAGTTCCTGGAACTCGTCGACGTGATCGTCGCGGGGGTGTTCGCGTAGATGGTACTCGATGTGATTCACCCAGCGGCGCTCGTCCTGCTCGCGGCAGTGCTCGCGTGGCGGCTTCCCCGGAATGTCGGGCACGCACTCGGTGTCGTCGCGACCGCGAGCGCTGCCGCTATCTCCTGGTTCGCGCCCGAGGGCACGCACTACGCCGTCGACCTGTTCGGGACCTTCCCGGCGGTGCTCTACAACGTCGACCAGTTCTCCGCGCTGATGGGACTGATCTTCGGATTCATCGGCGCGATGGCGGTGCTGTACTCCTGGTACAGCGGGGCGGATCGCGTTCAGACCGCGTTCGCACTCGGCTACGTCGGCACCAGTTTCGGAACCGTCTTCGCCGGCGACTGGCTGACGATGATCTTCTTCTGGGAGCTGATGGCCGTCACCTCGACGCTGCTCGTCTGGCACTACGGCGGCGCGGCGGTCCGGGCCGGGTTCCGCTACGCGCTCCTGCACGGGATCGGCGGCAGCCTGCTGCTCGCCGCGATCGTCTGGCAGTACGCCGAGGTCGGGAGCCTGCTGTTCTCGGCGAGCACCGGGATGGAGGGGACGACGGCCCAGGTCCTCGCGGCGGTCGGCATCGGCGTCAACGTCGGCTTCGTCGGCCTCCACGCGTGGCTTCCCGACACCTACCCGCGACCGCACGTCGCGGCGAGCGTGTTCCTCTGCGTCTTCACGACGAAGACCGGCGTCTACGGGATGTTCCGGGCGTTCCCGGAGGGCCACCTCTGGATCGCGTACATGGGCGGCGCGATGGCCGTCTTCGGGGCCTTCGCTGCGCTGCTCCAGTCGGACATGCGGCGGCTCCTCTCCTACCACATCCAGTCCCAGGTCGGGTACATGATCGCCGGCGTCGGCATCGGCACGAGTCTGGCGGTCGCCGGCGCGTTCGGCCACGTGTTCAACCACATCCTCTACAAGAGCCTGCTGTTCATGGCCGTCGGCGTCGTCATCTACCGAACCGGCGAGGAGTCACTCGACGAGATCGGCGGCCTCGGCCGCACGATGCCCTTTACTGCGATCACCTTCACGGTTGCAGCCCTCTCGATCGCCGGCTTCCCCGGGTTCAACGGGTTCGTCTCGAAGGGGATCGTCATCGCGGAGGCCCACCACTACGAGAAGTACGAGGCGCTGTGGTACCTGCTCCTCCTCGGCGGCGTCGGGACCTTCCTCTCGTTCATCAAACTGGGCTACTTCGCCTTCGTCGAGGGAAGCTACGACGGTGAGGTAAAGGACGCGAACGTCGGTCAGAGCGTCGGGATGGGCCTCGTCGCGGCGCTGTGCGTCCTGCTCGGCATCTATCCCGCCGCCCTGTTCGAGATCCTGCCGAACTCGCACGTCCTGGGCTGGCAGACCTTCGAGTCCGGCCACTACGAGTTCGAGGTGTTCACCGCGAGCCACCTGATCGAGGGCGTGGCGCTTGCTGCTGCCGGACTGGTCGGCTTCGCGATTCTCCGGGCGCCGCTGCACCGGATCGGCACGGTGCCAGACGTCGACTGGCTCTACAACCGCGCCGGCTTCGTAGGCACGCGGTGGTTCGTGATTCTCGTCACGGAGCTCTACGCCGTGGTGGATCGCGGTGCAGTGTGGCTCGCTGACACCTCGATGACCGTCGCGAGCGATCCGGAGGCGTACGTGCGCCGCGTGCCTGGTTCCGAACGGGCGCTCGGCGAACCGGGGGAACGGTACAGGCCGCTTCGCTCCGGCATCGGGCGGAGCATCCTGCTCGTGACGCTCGTTGCGACGGTGGTGCTCGTCGCGGTGCTGAGCGGGTAGGAGCGGCCGCAGACTATCACCCGCTCCGGTGCCCGACCGGTCTGATTGGTCCGGTTTACTCTGGCAACTTGATCGCACCGACCCCGACGTACCCGACGGCGAACCCGGCCACGATCAGCGCGCCAGCCAGGATCTGATACGGTGCCGTCGACGGGAGGAGTCCGGTCGCGAGGGTGCCGGTAACGATCAGTGCCAGCGCGAGACCCAGTAACACGTACTGGCGACGGCGGTCGTTCATCGTGCTGATCGTTCGTGCCCGGTGAGGAAACGGTTTCGTTGGGTGAATCGGTTACAACCGTGGCGTTCGATCTGCCGTCGAGTTCGGTCCCTGCAGTCGCATTCGACCCCGATCGTCCCTCGTGAAACACTCGGCGCTGGGATCGACCCCATCGACCGCCCGAAGACGAACTCCGCGAGGTCGACGGTAGCTGACAGAAACCCCAGTACTGCGGTCGAACCGGTTGCGCTTCCCGACAAAGGGTACTTTATTACGTGCCAGGGGAAATACCGGGACGAATGAACCAGTACAGCAATGCGTACGATCGTGCAGCGTCGCACGTAGAGGCGGTGAACTGACGATGCGCGCGATCGCGGTCGGACGCGGCGAGACGGATCCGACGGTCGTCGAAATCGACGAGCCCGAACCTGCCGAGGGAGAGGCGCTGATCCGGACCCTCCGGGTCGGCATCGACGGCACCGATCACGAGGTCATCGGGAGCAACCACGGCGGCTACCCCGAGGGCGAGGACTTCCAGGTGCTCGGCCACGAGGCGATCGGCGTCGTCGAGGACCCGAACGGCACCGACCTCGAGGCGGGCCAGCTCGTCGTTCCGACGGTCCGACGACCGCCGGGCGGTGACGCCTTCGGTTCGGGTGCTGAGCCGAACGAGTACTTCGAGCGAAACGAGCCCGACATGGCGCCCGCTGGCGAGTACGTCGAGCGCGGCATCGCGGGTGCCCACGGCTATATGGCGGAGTACTTCACGAGCGAGCCACGCTACCTCGTTCCGGTTCCCGACGAGTTTGCTGAGATCGGATTCCTCGTGGAGCCGATCAGCAACTCCGAGAAGGCCTTCGACCTCGCGGAGGCGTCCCGCTCGACGTTCGAGTGGGACCCCGAGTCGGCGATCGTCCTCGGGAACGGCCCGCTCGGCCTGCTCACGCTCGCGATGCTCGACGATCGTGGCTTCGACCGCCACTACTGTCTCGGTCGCCGGGATCGCCCCGATCCAACGATCGATATCATCGAGGAACTCGGCGCGACCTACGTCGACTCTCGCGAAACGCCCGTCGACGAACTCCCCGGGGCCGAGGAGCCGATGGACTTCGTCTACGAGGCGACGGGGTACGCCCCACATGCGTTCCAGACGATCGACGCCCTCGCGCCCAACGGCGTCGGCGTCCTGCTCGGGATCCCCGGCGAGTGGGAGTTCGAGATCGACGGCGGCGCGCTGCATCGCGACTTCGTGCTGGAGAACAAGGCGCTGCTCGGGAGCGTGAACTCCCACGTACCCCACTTCGAGGCGGCCGTCGAGACGCTCGCAGGCATGCCCGAGTGGTTCACGGACGCGATCGTGACCCACGTCTTCGATCCCGAGGACGTCGACGAGGCGTTCGAGACCGGCGACGATCGCATCAAGGTCGTCGTGGAGTTCGACGACCTGTAGGGGGTCGCGCGAATCGTCAGTCAGATCGAGGGTTCCGATCCCCGGCGCGCGATTGCGGTTCCGATCCCCGGCACGATCGCCGGGGTCCGAACCCTTTTGCATCGCCTGTTACTCGGGATACGTACCCGAGTCAATCATCGGACGATCCACAACAATGCCAACTGAATACGGAGCAAGTTACTTCGGCGTCAGGAATCGTACCCACGCGGAAACCGATCTCGACCGCTTCCAGGAGGAGGGACTCAACGCCGTCCTCCACACCTTCAGCGAGCGCGATCACCGCTACTACGAGGGGACGATGCAGGACATCGTCGCCGCGAGCAAGGACCGCGGCTTCGAGGTCTACGTCAACCCATGGAGCGTCGGCCGCGTCTTCGGCGGCGAGGCGCTCTCGCAGTTCATCGGCGAGCACCCCGAGTGCCAGCAGGTGACCTCGGAGGGGAACAACGTGGCCACCGCCTGTTTCAACGCTCCCGAGTTCCGGGAGTACATGCGCGAGTGGACGGAGGCCGCTGCAGGCCTCGGCGCGGACGTCCTCTTCTGGGACGAGCCACACTGGTTCATCCCCGAGTGGTTCGAGGAGGAGTTCGAAGACGACGAGTGGGGCTGTCGCTGCGAGCACTGCCAGGCGCGGTACGAGGACGAGTACGGCGAGCCGATGCCCGAGGAGCAGACCGAGCAGGTCCGCGAGTTCAAGGCCGACCAGCTCACTGCCTTCCTCGACGAGATGATGCAGCTCACCCGCGAGAACGGCTGTGAGAACGCCGTCTGTCTCCTCCCGAGCGAAGACGAGGAGCACGGCCTCAGCGACTGGGACCAGCTGGCCGCAAACGAGTACCTCGACGTGCTCGTCACGGACCCCTACTGGGCCATCTTCCCCGAGGCGGAGGGCCCCGAGGAGTTCGTCGGCTACTTCTCCGAGAAGGTCGCCGACATGGCCGAGAAGTACGACCTCCGCAGCCAGATCTGGATCCAGGGCTTCCGCCTCCCCGCCGGATCCACGGAGGAGGTCAAGACAGCGACCCGAACGGCCATCGAGGCCGGCGTCGACAGCGTCATGATGTGGGGCTACGACGGCTGCAAGTCCATCTCCGACATCGCCTGTGAGGAGCCCGACGACGTGTGGAACGGCTTCCTCGAAGAAGTGCAGGCAGCGCAGGACTAAGCGGCAGCACAGGAGCGGACGAAGCCCAGCGGCATCTGGGCACGTTTTCGCGATAGCGGCAGTTTCCGCGAGCGACGCGAACGCTTACCGGCGGTGCAGCGTTGCCTCGCAGTATGGACCCTGTCAGCGTCGGCCTGCTCGGCTGTGGCACGATCAGCGACGCCTACCTCTCGTCGGACGATCGCTTCGATTCCTTCGAGTTCGTGGCCTGTGCGGACGTCGACCCGAACGTGGCCGCCGAGACCGCCGCGGAGTACGACCTCGAAGCCCGCACGCCTGCGGAACTCCGCGAGGACCCCGCCATCGAGGCGGTCGTCAATCTCACGCCGCCCGCGGCGCACGCCGAGACGGTCGAACGGCTCCTCGAGGCTGGCAACCACGTCTACGTCGAGAAACCGATCGCGGCGACGGTCGATGACGCCGACCGGATCGTCGACGCCGCCGAGTCGTCCGATCTCCTGGTCGGCTCCGCGCCCGACACGTTCCTCGGTGCTGGCCTGCAGACCTGCCGCTCGGTGATCGATTCCGGCCGGATCGGCGAGCCGATCGGTGCCACGGCGATCTGGACCTCCGGCGGCCACGAGTCCTGGCACCCGAACCCGGACTTCTACTACCACGAGGGCGGTGGCCCGCTGTTCGACATGGGGCCGTACTACGTCACAGCGCTCGTCTCGCTGCTCGGCCCGGTGGAGCGCGTGACGGGCTCGGTGAGCCGTGCGTTCGACGAGCGGACGATCACGAGCGAGCCGCGCGCCAGCGAGACGATCGACGTCGAGGTACCGACCCACGAGAGCGGCGTCCTCGAGTTCGCGGACGGCACAATTGCGAATCTCACGACGAGTTTCGACGTTCCCGGTGGATCGACGCTTCCCTCCCCCGCCTTCGAGATTTACGGGACGGACGGCACGCTCGCACTGCCCGATCCCAACCACTTCGAAGGGCCCGTCAGGGTGAGCGACCACGACACCGACGGGTTCGAGGAGGTCGAACTGACCCACGAGTACACCGACGGTCGTGGCGCGGGCGTCGCCGACCTCGCGATGGCGATCCGCGGCGACTGGGAGCACCGGACGGGTGCAGGGCTCGCGAACCACGTCCTCTCGGTGCTCTCCGGCGTCCGGGCGGCCTCCGAGCGCGCCGAACACGTCGCTATCAGCGACGCCGACGTCGGTCGGCCCGAACCGCTTCCGGCGTCGTTCCCGGACGGGAATCGGATCGAGTGATTGCGGTGCGTATCGCTTGCTGCCGTCCGAGCACCTTTCAGGACCGCGCGTGTTCGTTCGACCCATGACTCACTCCGTGCTCTTGATCGGCGGGAACCGCTTCCCCTTCCACCGGTTGGCGGATCGCAAAACCGCGATCACAGCGGCGTTCGACGACCGCATCGACGTGACGACGACGACCGACAAGGACGACCTCACCGACCTCGCCGGCTACGACGCCGTCGTCGACTACCTGACCGATAGCACGCTATCGGACGAACAGCGTGATGGCCTCCTCTCCTTCGTCGAGGACGGCGGCGGGTACGTCGGAATCCACTGCGCGGCGGACCTCACGAGCACCGTCGCGGACGATCCGGACGAACTCATCGACTCGCGCGAGGAACCGTTCCCCGACCTCCGGGAGATGCTCGGCGGTCACTTCGTAACCCATCCCGAGCAGTCCGTCGTGGACGTGCGCATCGTCGATCATCACTCGCCGATCACCGCCACGCTCGAGGACGTCTCCGTGTGGGACGAGCCGTACGTCCTCGACGTGGACGACGACGTCCGCGTACTCGCCCGGATGGACCACCCGGAGCACGCCGATATGCCGGTCGCGTGGACGAAGCCCTACGGCGACGGGCGTGTCTTCTACTGCTCCCTCGGCCACGGCACCGCCTCGCTGACCCACGACGGCGTGCAGGCGCTCCTCCGGAACGGCACACGCTGGGCCGTCGGCGACGAGTGACCGGCCGCCACCGTATCGACGACTGATCGTCGCGACCGCTCCCAACGCGACACCGGTCTAGGGGCCCTCCAGAACCACACGCTCTCAGGCCCCTTCCACGACGACCGCGACCTCGTTGTGTCGCATGAACGGCGGCGTCCACGGATCGTCGTACCGCAGGAGGTAGGGTTCGCCGAAGGGCCGGATCCCGTCACGTTCGAGCGCGTCGAGGAGTCGACGCTCGCGCCGCTCGATCCGCCACTTGGGGGCGTACCACGAGAAGGAGTCCACGGCGACCGTCTTCGCTGGCTCCGTCACCAGTGCCACGGTCGGATCAGTCGGTTCCGGTGCTGTCTCGTGGTCGTACTCCGTCGGCAGGTAGAACGCCATTCTGACCTCCTCGGACGCCGCGTCGGACTCGGAGCGGACGGGCGTGGTCATCGACATCGATTCCCCGGACTGTGTCTCGACCGGTGCCGTCATCGGGATCTCGACGTCGCCGCGGTTCGCTCCGGCGATGTACCGGAACAGCCGACGGAAGGCCGTGATCTCGTTTGGCGCCGTCGTCTCCGCGAGCACGACCTGCGGGTAGCGCCGGATCTCGACGCTGTCGATCGTTCGCACTCGATCGTAGGGGACGGTCTCCACGTTGTTGCCCGAATGCCGCCCCCAGCCGATCCAGCCGGCGAGGAAGACGGCGCCCCCGACGAGAGCGGCCTTCGTTGACGAGCGCATGGGCGTCCTTCGACAGCCAGCACGATCAAGGGTCCGTCGCACGGAAGCAGGTGGCTGCTAACCGACCGAAACTGACAGGGTCCTCGCAGTCACTGCCCCGGTATGGCACCGACCGTCGGCGACCTCCGAAACGAGATCCGCCTCGCCGTGGACCGATTCGAACGGCCCGATTCCGCGGGCTTCACCAAGGAATCACTCGCCGCGATCTGCGAGGCCGTCGACTACGAGATCGATCACGACGACTACCCGCCGACCTCGCAGATGCGCGCTGGCATCCTCTCCTCGATCGGCGAACTGGAGTCGGACGATCCCGAAGCGGTCGGAAGCAGCTTCCGGAAGGCGGAACTCGAGGCGATCGCGGATGCGCTCGACGCGGACTCGTAACTCGGCGACTGCAGGTCGATTTCCGGGGCGCAGCAGGAATCTGCGAATCAGAAGGGCGATCTCCCGGTCAGCCCCGCTCGATACCGGCGGGTCAGTTCACGGACGACGAGTCGATCTCTGTCGTCGACGCCCAGCAGACGGAGCGTGCCGAGGTAGCTCGCGAGGCCGACGAGCACGGCGACTCCGATCAACAGCGGCCCCTCGCTCGCGCGCCGGAGTCCCCACATGACGCCGATCATCACCCCGCCGGCGGTCAGCGGCGTGAGATAGGACGCGTCCCAGGGCCAGAGCCCCTCGAATCGTTTGAGGAGCAGGACCTGCAGGAAGTTCTGGACGGCGATCGCGATCGACGTCCCCAGGGCGGCTCCTTCGAGACCGAACGTCACGACGAAGGCGTACGTCAGGACGACGTTGAGAACGGCGAGGAGCCAGTCCAGCGCCATCCGTGCGTACTGGTGGTCGGTCATCATCAGCAGCCAGCCAGTCGCACCGACGGCGCTCCCGACGAACACGCCGGCGAGGTAGATGCCGAGCGGCAGGTACCCGCGGGTGTACGTCGAGCCGAAGATCCGCAGCAACTCTCGGCCGAAGACGAGCTGGACGGCGAGGATCGGCAGAACCGTCGTCACGATCAGTCGCGTCGCCGACCCGTACACCGCGTTGAGCGTCTCGAAGTCGTCCTTCGCGTAGAGGTCGGAGGCGACGGGTGGCAGGAGTTGATTGAAGGCCAACAGTGGGATCCAGGCCACGGCGACTAGCACGAGAATCACGTTGTAGATCCCGGCGGCGACCGCCGTGAGGAGTGCACCGACGAGGAACACGTCCACCCGGTTTTGGAAGATCTTCCCGAGGCTACTGAGCGCGACGGGCGAGGCGTAGCGGTAGTACGCGGCGGCACTCTCGCGACCGATTCGGAGCGTCGGCTTGATCCCCGTCACACGTATCGATATCGGGATGCCGATGGCGACGAGTACTGTCATGGCGGCGACCATCGCGCCCGCGATCCCCACGACGGAGTAGCCGAGTGCGAGTGCGGCGAGCGCACCGAGGAGGCGTGCTGCCGGGCGGAGAAGCTTGTTGAACAGGACTTCGCCGCGTGCGGATCCGACGGCACGGAAGATCGCCGAGACGATCATCACCAGCCCGATCAGGCCGGTCAGTACCGCGAACAGGCGCATCGCCGGGGGAAACGCCGGATCGTTCACCGTCGCGGCGTCGATCGACGGTGCTAGGAACCAGACGCTTCCGGCGATGAGCGTCCCGACCCCGAGCGTCGTGAGGTAGGCGAGGGCGACCGTCCGCGAGCGTTGCTCTGGATCATCCTCCGCGGCGGGTACGTACCGCTGGATCGCCGGGACGCTCCCGAACGTCACCAGTCGAACGAGCGTCTCGGCGATCCGCCATGCGAAGGCGTAGACGCCGTAGGCGACCGGCCCGAGGCCGCGAGCGAGAACGAACTCTGTCGCGGAGACCAGCGCACGCTGGGCGGAGACGCCGCCGGAGGTGACGACCGCGCCGTGGGCGATCGTGACGAGCGCCTCGCGCTCGGCCTCGGGAACGGCAGCGTCTCGACCGGCGTCGTCGCTCGCGGCGTCGGGCTCGCTGGTCGATTCGGCAGTCGCTTCGCCGCTGCTCATGGTCGCAAGATAGCAGGCGCTTTCAGGCCCGTCGGATAAAGGGCTCCGAACCCGGAAAGGAGCGGGCAGTCGATACTGCTGCCGTCTATCTGCACCGCTTTCGGAGGCGCTATCCGGTGGTCTCGGACGCCGGTCCGGTGTCCGGGCTGCCGTCGCCGCCGAACAGCGGGAGGTGGACCCAGACGACGAACGCGGTGAAGGCCACGGCGGCGCTCGTGAGGAACGCGACGCTGCCGAGCGACCCGTACGGATCGTCGTTCAGGTACATGACGATCGACATCGCCGAAACCGAGATCGGCACCAGTGCGAACCACCCGGCGAGCGGGTAGAGCGCCTTCCGCCCCCACGCTCGGCCGCGGTACGCACCGACGCTGGCGCCGATCGTCGCTGGAACGACGACCCCGACGTCGAGCAGGAAGATCGTCCAGAACATCGTCGGATCCTGCGCGAACTCCTCGGAGATTGGCTCCCCGCTGGCCATTCCCACGAAGGAGGGCACGTACCGGGCGAACGTGAAGAAGGCGAAGAAGCCGACCCCACCGGCGTAGATGCGCCAGCGTCGCTCCCCGACCGTTGGCAGGTCCGATACGTCGATACGAACCCACGCCAGGACGACGAGCACCCAGCCGAGCACGAATATTCCGAGGTGTAACGGCATCACTGCGGGGTACTCGAGGTAGGTCGGCCCGAGGACGTACTGGCTGAACATGTAAGCGCTGTACGCTGCCGGCGGAATGGCGAGGATCGGGCCCGCGTGGTGCTTCCGCCGGACCGCTTCGGCAGCGAGCAGACTCCACGGGGCGACGACCGCGAGCGAGACGGCGTCGAGACCGATCGTCTGGTTCACCATCGACTGCGAGAACGGGTACTCGACGACGGCTGCGGCGAGCGGGCCGAGCAGGGAGTTGATCGCGAGTGCCACGCCGAGCACGACGAGACCGATCCAGAGCGGCCGATCCGTCTCCCTGCTCACGATCTTGCCCTCCCTCCTCCCGGTCTGTCGCTCGCTGGTGTCGTCGCCCGGGCGTGGGTCACAACTGGCATGTACCTCTATAGAGGCTTGCCACGGGCATTATCGTTGTCACGGGCGACGACCTCACGACCGCCAACCCCCGGAGCTTCCCGGGGTCGCCTTTCCGCCAGCCAAACCTTTCTCACCCACTACGCTGACGCTCCGCACGTGACCTACCGCTTCGTCGGTGCGAACTTCGACCAGATGCACATGAACACGAACCTCGACTGGGTCGCCGACCACCCCGACGCGGAGATCGTCGGCGTCTGCGACGAGGACCCCTCGACCTCCACCGGCTCTCTCGACGACGCCGTCGAGGCCCACGATATTCCCGAAGACGCGGTCTACGAAGACCTCGATCGGTGTATCGAGGAGACCGATCCCGACGTCGTGCTGGGCTGTCCGATGAACTCGGAGCACGCGAACTTCGTCGAGCGGGTCGCACCGCACGACGTCCACGTCGCACTGGAGAAGCCCCTCGCGGACACCCTCGAGAACGCCGACCGGATGATCGACGCGATGGACGAGACGGGGAACCTGTTCGTGTTGAACTGGCCGGTCTCGTGGGACCCGGTCAAGCACGAGGTCCGCCGCCTCGTCCAGGACGGCACCCTCGGCGACGTCGTCGAGGTCCAGTACTACGGCGGGAACTCCGGCGCGCCGCCGGACGATAGCTGGTTCTACGACCGCGATGCAGGCGGCGGGTCGATGCTGGACTACCTCGGCTACGGCGCGACCTTCTCGACGTGGTTCCGCGACGGCCACCTCCCCGAGTCGATCAGTGCCGAGGAGTACGTTCCCGAGGACTTCGACGTCGACGTCCAGTCCTCGACGATCGCACGCTTCGAGGACGGTCTCTCGGCGTTCCAGACGTCCTGGCGGATGCCGACGAACCCCTGGGAGATCGAGCCCCAGCCGATGAAGGGCTACGTGGTCGTCGGCACCGAGGGATCCATCTCCACGGTCGAGCGTGGCGTCGAGATTCGCGTCCAGACCGACGACGAACCGGAAGGGTACGAGGTCGAGCCCTCTCCGCTTCCCGATCGGTTCCGGAACTTGATTTACTATATCGTCAATCGGCTGGAAACCGGCGAGGATCCCGAGGGACCGTGCGATCCGGAGTTCTGCCGGGAAGCCCACCGGATCGTCGAGACGGCGAAGCGGAGTGCCCAGGCGGGCGAGCGCGTGGCTCTCGTCGACGAGTGAGTGGATCCAGGGAAGCGGGCGCGCAGGAACTGCCGAATCAGGCCCCGGGAACGCCGACGGCCCCGTAGCTCGCGATACCGAGGAGGGCGACCGCGTAGAGCACCAGGACGACAGCGATCCAGGCGATCAACGCGATCAGTATCGCGTCGCCCCACCCGCCGGGGTACCGCGCCTTGATCACCCAGATGTACGCGAGCAACACCAGGAGCGGTCCGAGAAGCGGGATCCAGCCCAGCAGGAAGCCGACCACACCCCAGATGATCGCACCGAGCAGCGCCGTCACGATGGCGTACGTGTAGCTAGAGTAATCCGTGACGGCACCCGCGCCGACGTAGATGCCGAACGCACCGATGAGCAGACTCACGACGAACACGACGATCGAGTCTTCCAGGGCCATGTCCTACGGATCAGTCGAGCGATACAAAGGTAGTTCCCGGTTGCACCGAACAAGGGACCCACTGAACGTGGGGTGACCCGGGAGCACTTCGTGCGATCCAGAACCTGTGCTACCGCGGAGTAATAGCGGGATATTCACCGCTGGGAACCGAGAAGTCGAACCTCGTTACCGCGCCGGCGGCGGCGTGTACGTCGACAGATCGGCCTCCCGCACATCCACTTCTTCGCCGTGCTCCGCTGCCTTGTACGCCGCCATGCAGATCCGGAGGACGCGCAGGCCGTCCTCGACATCCAGCGTTCCGTTCTCGCCCTCGCGGAACGCGTCGACGGCGTCCCGATTCTCCGCGACGTAGCCGCCGTCGAATACCGCTCCCGCACCGATCGGCATCCGACCGCTCGTGGCTGCCTGCTTCTCCGCCCAGCCCTCGCCCTCGCCGAGGTCGTCGGAGAAGAAGACGCTGGAGGACTCGTCGTCGGTCAGCACCTGGCCGGAGTACTCCGGACCGAGGAGTTCGATCGATCGGCGGACGCCAGAGCCGACGTAGCACCAGGAGCCGGTGGCTTCGGAGACGAGCGGTTCGCCGTCCTCGCCCTCGTAGCGCACCGTGGCGCGGGCGTAGTCGTCGGACGGGTTCTCCGCCCAGTCGACGCCGTGCTCCTCGCGGAGTGCCTCTGCGTAGTCCTCGCGGCCCCACTTCAGGGTCTCCGTGTCCGCGGAGACCGAGACGGGTTCGAGGCCGCCGTCCTCGGTCTCCGGATCGGCGAGCAGGACGTGGTTGCCCGCCAGTGCGTGACAGAGCATGTCCGTGAGCGCGCCGCCGCCCTGGAGTTCGCCGTCCCAGAACCACGCGGAGTGTGGGCCGCCGTGCTCGGCTTGCGATCGGGCGATGTAGGGGCGACCGGCCTCGCCGCCGCGCTCCCAGAGCAGGTCGCGGAGCTTCGCGATGTCGGGTTCGAAGGGCCAGTTCTCGAGGTAGGCGTTCGGGATACCGGCCGAGCGGATCCGATCCGCGATGTGGTTGGCTTCCTCCATGTTCCGCGCGACCGGCTTCTCCATCGCGATGCCCTGCAGGTCGGCGCCGTCCTCCACGGCGTCGACGGCCGCGTCGATCACGTCGACGCGGGTGAAGTTCGGGCTCGTGACCCAGAGGCCGTCCACGTCGGGATCCTCGACGAGCGCGGCGACGCGATCCTCGCCGTAGACCGACGGATCGCCCCAGCCCTCCTCGCGACAGGTTTCGGCAACGTCCTCGGCGTGTTCCTTCGTGCGATTCTGGATCCCGCCGACGTGGACGTCCGGGAGGTACTCGACGCTCGGGAGGTGCATCTCGCGGGTGATGAAGCCGCAACTGACGACGCCGATGCCGAATGATGCTGTCATAGCTGTTGATTGGCACACGTTCGCGCATAGTTCCTCGGATCGCGGTATGCTGTGGCGGCCGGGAACTGCGACGAGTGGTCGGTCGCGAACGTGGTCGTTCGATCAGCGTTCGTCGTACCTGATCGGTTCGACGCCGTGCTCCTCGACGTACTCGAGGACGCGGTCGTCGGTGAACATCCGGCGCTGCGCGTCGCGTTCCGTTGCGATCCGCCCGGGTTCGCCGTCGGGAAGCCAGAACTCCGCCATCTCATCGTCGTCGTAGGCCGGGTGCCCCACGACGAGGTAGGTCCCCGGATCCACGCCGTCGAGGTGATCGAGCAGCCACTCCGGTCCGGAGCCGATGCCCTCCGAGCCTGGCAGCGGCGACACGCCCCACCAGTTGATCAGGTCCTCGCGCTCACAGAGGTCGTCGAACGCGTCTGCGAACCACTCCGATGCAGGCTCGATGAGCATGTGGGTGTCCGCGTAGTCGGGGTCGAAGCCGACGTCGCGGATCCGGTCGACCTGGGCGGAGACCTCGGCGAGGACCTCCTCGCGATCGGGGTCGGTCTCGAAGAGTGCCTCTGGGGAGCGATAGAATCGCCCGCCGTCGGTGACGAGCGACGGCACTTCCTCTGCGCCGAGCACTGGACCCCAGGTCGGATCGACCCACTCCGACGAGAGCGTGACGTGGACGCCGACGCAGAGTCCTTCGACGCCAGCGAGGCGATCCGCAGCGTGCTCGAGTGCCGGTGTGGGGGCCATGACGCTGACGTTCTGCAGGATTCCCTCCTCGTAGCTCTCACGGATCGCGTCGTTCGCGCTCTCGGCCGTCCCCCCGTCGTCGGCTCTCGTCAAGAGTCGGACGTGCTCGGCGCCGTCGTCGGTGCTCATGCTCGCGTCCTTCGAGGCTGCAGTCCTAAGGCTGGCGGCCACGGCGGCGATGGCCGCTGGCCGCCCCACCTTCCGACAGCCGAGGATTCATTTCCGTGTGTCGACGCCCTTCGACTATGACGATCGACATCGGCATCGTCGGCGCAGGGAATCGTGGAGAGACGCACGCAGGCGAGTACGCGGACGTCGACGGCGCGGAGGTCGTCGCCGTCGCGGACATCGACGAGCAGGCCGCGGAGGCGCTCGCGGGGGCCGTCGGTGGCACGGCCTACGGCGACTATCGCGACATGCTCGACGACGCGGACCTCGACGCCATCGACGTCTGCGTTCACAACAACCTCCATCGCCCCGTCACCGTCGACGCGGCGGACGCCGGCTGCCACGTCTTCTGTGAGAAGCCGATGGCGGCGACCTACACCGACGCGAAGGCGATGATGGAGGCGACCGAGGAAGCGGGCGTCCACCTCGGCGTCCAGAACCACGAGTTGTTCAGCGACGAGACGCGGGCAGCCAAGACGCTGCGCGACGAGGGGAAGCTTGGGGATCCGTACTTCGCACGTGGCGTCTTCTCGCGCCGACGAGGCCGTCCGTACGTCGACGGCTACGGGACGCCCTCGTTCGTTCGCAAGGAGTCTGCCGGCGGAGGCCCGGTGATCGACATCGGCACGTACGTCGTCGGGCGACTGCTCCACCTGCTCGGCAACGAGCCAGTCGAGCGCGTCAGCGGTGCGACGTTCGAGCACACGGAGGACACCTACGATACGGACCTCGTCGGCGACAATCGCGACCAGTACATCGAACGCCTCGCCGAATCCGGCTACGACGTCGAGGACTCGGGGATGGGCTTCGCGCGGCTCGCCGACGGTTCGCTCCTCTCGCTGCGTGCCGCCTGGCACATGTTCCTCCCGGACGACTCCGACGTCCTCGCCGGCACGAAAGGTGGCGTCCAGTTCGACCCCTTCGAGTTCTACACCACGTCGGGCGACTACCAGGCGACCATCTCGCTCGACCTCGAGGAGTACGAGCGCCGTCAGGCCCTCTTCGAGGGCGACACGGGCTACGACTTCGAGCGCTCCATCGGGCAGTACCACCACTGGATCGACACCATCACCGGAGCTGCCGAGGAGGTCGTCCCGACCGGCGAGATTGCGCTCAACTCCATGCTCGTGATGGAGGGCATCTACCTCTCTCAGGAGGCCGGCCGCGAACTGACACGCGAGGAGATAGCCGAGCGCTCCGAGTCCACCGCGATCGACGTCTGATCGGCGCTCTGCGAACGACGCTTGATCGGCACTCCTCGAACGACGCCGGATCGGCGCTCCGCGATTCGCGCCATTTCGGCGCATCCCGATCGACGTCTGACCGGAGCTCCGCGACCGTCGCTTCCGGCGCCGACGCCGCTCGCAGAGTCGGCAATCGGGAGGGGCAAGCAAACCCCCTTTTAGACGGGCGGATTCGTCTCGGGTATGGCCAAGACTGCCATTCAGTTGTACACGCTTCGCGACGTCGACCTGCCGTTCGACGAACTCCTCGAGGCCGTCGCCGACGCCGGCTTCGATGGCGTCGAGTTCGCATATCGCGTCCCCGACGAGGATCCGGAGGAGGTACGGGCGGTTCTCGACGAGACTGGACTGGAGGCCGCCGGCGCCCACGTGCACCTCGAGGACCTCGAAGACGACTTCGAGGACACCGTCGCCTTCTACGAGACGCTCGGCGTCGAGAACTTCGTGATCCCGTGGCTCGACGAGGAGTACTTCACGAGCCGCGAGGGCCTGGACGAGGCCATCGAGCGACTCTCCGCCGTCGCAGACGACCTCGCCGAGGAAGGGTACACGCTCCACTACCACAACCACGACCAGGAGTACTCCGACTACGACGGGGAGCCAGGCTTCTACACGTTCATCGACGAGAGCGACTTCGGTCTCGAACTCGACCTCGGCTTCGTCCTGATCGGTGGCGACGACCCCGCAGGACGCCTTCGTGCCGTCGGCGACCGATGTTCGCTCGCGCACGTCAAGGACGTCGACGCGGACGCCGGTCACTCGGTCCCCGTCGGCGATGGCGACGTCGACATCGACGCGGCCGCCGAAGCCTTCGCCGAGATCGACGGCGAGTGGCTCATCTACGAGTACGAGGGCGACGACCCGCTCGAGTCGCTCGACGACGCTGCTGCGACGATGCGCGACCTGGTGTAAGCGGTTCCGGCTGCCGCTCGATTTTCTACGCCGTCTCTTCTCGTGCCGTCAATGCAGCGACCACGCCGTTCGTCCAGGCGAACCCGTACTGGAGGTCGTACTCGCCGCTGTCGGGCGACACCGACTTCGACTCGACGTCGTACTTCTCGGCCATCTGGCCAGTGGTCTCGAAGCCGGTTCGATTCACCGCTAGCCATCGATCGGCGATTTCGGCCGCGAGGTCGTCGTGGCCGTACCGGCGAAGCCCTTCGATCGCCATCCACTGCAACGGTGCCCAGCCGTTCGGTGCGTCCCACTGCTCGCCGGACTCTTCGAGGGTCGTGAGGAGCCCACCCCGCTCCAGGAACAACTCGCGGAGCCGCTCGGCCACCGCGTCGGCCCGGTCCTGCTCCGGGATGCCGGTGAACAGCGGGACGGCCCCGGCGAGCGTGCTCTGCTCGGATCGTTGCTCCTCGGTCCAGACGTAGTCGACGTACAGCGACGCGTCGTCGCTCCAGCAGTAGCGCTCGATGGCCTCGCGGCGACGGTTCGCAGCACTCGCGTACCGGTCCGCAGCCTCGTGTTCGTCGACGCGTGGGAGCCACTCAGCGAGCGCCGTCTCCATCCCGAACAGCACGGCGTTGAGGTCGACGGGGACGAGTTCAGTCGTGCGAATCGAGGTGAGGTCCTCCCCCGTTTCCATCCAGCGAGTGCTGAAGTCCCAGCCAGACTCGGCTGCCGCCCGGAGGTCTCGAAAGAGACGGGGGCGATCGTCCGTCGGTACCTTCTTTGCGAGTTCGCGATCGTTCCAGTGGGCCTCTGGACGTGGACTGGCCCGGTCGTCCCAGTAGCGGTTCACGACGGTCCCGTCGGGGAGGGCGACGGTCCGGCGGTGACTCCGGCGATCACCGACCGAACCGACCAGATCGCTGCCGTCCATCCAGTAGGCGTGCTCGGTCTGGAGGGCGTCGAGGTAGGGTTCGACCGCGGCGGGGCCGCGCTCGCGTTCGAGAATGCGGAGCATGCGGTAGAACAGCGGGACTTGCGAGCGGCTATCGTAGTAGACGCGGTTGCCGAGTGGGACGAAGTCGAAGCGATCCAGCAGAGAGGCGACGTTCTCGATCATCCCCTCGACGAGTTCGAGGCGGTCGCTCGCGGCGAGTCCCTCCATCGCGAAGTAGCTGTCCCAGTAGTACATCTCGCGGAACCGTCCCCCGGGGACGACGTGGGGCTCGGGAAGCGGGACGAGCGTGCTCCCCGAATCCGGATCGACGTTGAACGTCCGCGTCAGGGGCTCCCAGAGCGCCTCGACGTGTTCTTCCATGGTCCGATCCGGCTGGAGCTGTGGATTCGCGGCGATCGGTTCGGGTACCCGGAAGTGTTCCTCGACGAAGGCGTCCACGTCGAGCGTGCCCGCCTCCTCGAGTGCGAGATACCGCTCGTGGAGGAGATCCGCTTGCACGCGTGGCACCGAGTCGACGAACCGTTTGGCGTCGTCGAATGGACCTCGTTGCTGGACGGCCCGGAATAGCTCACCGGAGACCTGGGGGTAGTTGCTGTAGTCGAACCCGCGGAAAGTCATCGGTGCCAATTTACCCCAGTATTCATAAATAACTGTTGGGTCATCCCCGAAAATCGAGAGCATCAGGCGATCTACCCCACGCCTTACAAGTCCTTTAGGAATGATTAATTATAAGTGCCGTAAACGAGTATCGTGTCGGTACGCCGATGACCCGCATCTCCATGCGGTCCGTCAGCAAGTACTTCGACGGGGGTGACACAGTCGCGAACTACAAGCTCGACCTCGAGGTCGAGGACGGGGAGTTTCTGGTGTTCCTCGGACCGTCCGGCTGTGGGAAGACGACGGCGCTCCGGATGATCGCCGGACTCGAGACGCCCTCGGAGGGTGAGATCTACTTCGACGACGACCGCGTCGACAGGGATCCACCCGCCGACCGCAACGTCGCGATGGTGTTCCAGAACTACGCGCTCTACCCGCACATGACGGTGCGGGAGAACATCGAGTACCCGCTGAAAGTCCGGGGCATCCCGCCGGAAGAGCGGGACGAGCGCGTGGCCGAGACCGCCGAACTGCTCCATATCGAGGACCAGCTCGAGAGCGACCCCGCAGAGATCTCCGGTGGCCAACGCCAGCGGACCTCCCTGGCACGGGCGATCGTTCGCGAGCCGTCCGTGTTCCTCCTCGACGAGCCGCTCTCGAACCTCGACGCGAAGCTCCGCCTCGAGATGCGATCCGAGCTCAAGCGGCTACAGAACGAGCTGGACATCACGACGGTCTACGTCACGCACAACCAGGAGGAGGCGATGAGCATGGGCGACCGGATCGCCGTGATGAACGAGGGGACGATCCGGCAGGTCGCCGAGCCCGAAGAGCTCTACCGGCGACCCCAGACGACCTGGATCGCGAATTTCATCGGATCGCCACCGATGAACCTCTTCCCGGGCCACCGCCGGAACGGCTCGATCGACCTCGACTCGGGCGACACCGTGCCCGCCAAGAACGAGACGGAGTCCGACGACGTCTCCCTCGGCATCCGCCCCGAAGACATGGTCGTCACCACCGAGCCGCCCGAATCCGAGTGGTCGATCAAGGGGACCGTCGAAACTGTCGAACCGCTCGGCGAGTACGTGCTGGTGAACGTCGACGTCTCCGGAGAGCTGATCAACGTCAAGGTGCCGACGACCGAGGTCGAGCCGGGGACGACAGTCTATCTCACGTTCGAGCCCGAGGACGCCTATCTCTACGACGGTGACGGAATACTCGTTGCCTGATACCCATGGCTACCGAACACTCAACGGAGCGCTCCACGGAACGCGCCACCGAGCCGTCCGCGGAGCACTCCTTCGAGGATCGACGGGAGCAGACCGTGGACTGGGAGAAGCTGAAGGCGATCGTCGTCTTCATGGTTCCCGGCCTCACCCTGTTCGCGATCTTCTCCGTCGGCCCGATGGTCTACTCCGCCTTCGGGAGCTTCTACGCGTGGGACGCGTTCGACCTGCAACACTTCGTCGGGCTCGAGACCTGGGTCGAGACGTTCCAGAACGACGCCATCATCAACTGGGACAACCTGACGAGTCTCGAGTACCCGATGGGGGCGCTGCCCCAGAACCTGATCTGGATGGTCGTTCACGTGCCCCTGAGCACGTTCCTCGGACTCGGCCTGGCGCTCCTCTTTGCCGACCTCCGCGGTCGACGCATCCTTCGGTCGATGGTGTTCCTCGCGTTCACGACTCCGACGGTCGTGATCGGCCTCGTGCTCCTGTTCGTCTACGACCCGCAGGCGGGGATCTTCAACGCCTTCCTCTCCTCGGTCGGTCTCGAGGGGCAGGTCAGGAACTGGCTGCAGGAGCCCCAGATCGCCATCTACGCGCTGATCGCCGGTGGCGTCTGGGTCCAGACCGGATTCAGCATGTTGCTGTACAGCTCGGCGCTGGCAGGGATCGATCCGTCCTTGCTGGAGTCGGCACGGATCGACGGGGCCGGCCGGTACCGCCGCTTCAGGGACGTCATCTGGCCGCTGGTCAAGCCGGTCACTGCCGTCGTCGTCATCATGGGGATGATCTGGGTCCTCCGGATCTTCGCCATCGTCTACGCGGCCGGCGGGCCGTCGGGCGGACCGAACGGCGTGTACTCCGTCCTCGGCCTCGAGGTCTACCAGTCGGCATTCTCGATCCCGATCCGCTACGGCGAGGCGATGGTCGTCGCGCTCATCGAACTGTTCATCGCACTGCCGATGGCCTGGTACATCGCCAGCATGGACTGATCCCGCATGACTGATACACCACACTCCACGGACGAGCCGATCGATGCGACCGCTGGCGAGGCGCGTTCTGCCGGCGACGCAGGCACCGACGGCACCACCCGAACCGACGGGGGCACGCGCGTTCGCTACGACGTGCCGGACACCGCCCCGACCGACGATCGAACGATGCAGGAGCGACTGCTCGCGTCGATCCCGTCGAAAGGTCGGGCCGCGCGCTACGTGATTGCGATCACGATCGCCTTGCTCTGGCTGGTCCCGTTGATCGGCCTGTTCATGGCCTCGGTCCGCCCGCTGAGTGAGATCATCCAGGGCTGGTGGCACCTCGAGGGGATGACGATCACCTTCGAGAACTACGAACAGGCCTGGAACTACCAGTCCGGTCCGATGAAGCAGGTCCTGTTCAACACCGCGATCGTCACGATCCCCTCGGTCCTCGTCGTGACGCTGCTCGGGACGATGGTCGCGTACCCGTTCGCGCGCTTCGACTTCCCGCTCAAGACGTTCCTGTTCTTCCTGCTGATCATCGTCATGGCGGCACCGCCGGAGCTCGTCGCGATGGGGAACTACAACACGCTCCGGGAGACCGGGCTGTTCGACACCTACATGGGCCTCATCCTGGTCCACATCGGCTGGGGACTGGGCTGGGTCGTCATGTTCCTCCGGAACTACCTCCTCGGCCTGCCCGAGGAACTGGAGGAGGCTGCACGCGTCGACGGCGCGTCGCGCTACCAGATCTTCAAGTCGATCGTGCTGCCCTACTCCGCTCCCGCGCTCGTTTCGGTGGCGGTCATCCAGTTTACCTGGGTCTGGAACTCGTTCTTCTTCCCCCTGGTCTTCATGCGGTCCCAGGAGAAGAAGCTCGCACCCCAGGTGCTCCCGCTGATGAAGGGTCGGCTGCAGATCGACTGGGGGCTCGTCGCTGCGGGCTCGGTCCTGACGATGATCGTCCCGATCTTGCTGTTCATCGCCCTGCAGCGCTACTACAAGCAGGGGATGGTCGCAGCGGTCGCGGACTGATCAGCCGCTGTTTCCTCGCTTGCTTGCGAACCCGATTCTCCGTATCCGCGTCCTCGAAGATCCTGGAGTCCGGTTTGCGCGATGCCAGTCGCTCGCGCCGTTCGGATTATCGACGGTCCCAGCATCGCTGGCGGCACCGGCACGATCGTCGGCCGTCGTCGCCACCAGTCTGGTTGCTTCGGCTGGTCGAGACGGTCTCCTGGTCCGAACAGTCGGCTGATCGGAACAGTCGGTTAGTCGGTACATCGGCTGATCAAAACGGTCGGCTTTCGGCTGGGTCGTCGCACGCTGCTCTGGCTCGGATCACTACGTGGGCTGCCGGCCCACTCGTACTCTGCGCTGCCAGCGGACGACGCATCGACCCTGCCAACGCGGTTTCGGGGAACTCGCATCCCGTGGGATCCAGTCGGGATCGATGCGATCGGATCCGACTGGGCGCCAGTACCGGCGAGCCAGGATCGTGGGCAACCGTTTCCGGTCTAGATTGTATTCGGAAGCGGAACGGACGTGCCACGATGAGACGACCGCGTCGCTGGCGGGCTACGATCGTAGAGGTGGAGCTGCGTGAACGCTGGAAAGGCGAGGCATCGGGACAGCGGCGCGGAGAAAAATCGATCGCTGACGGCGAGTTCGAGAACGTCAGTACGGCAGCATGTAGGTGTACGTCGCCAGGAGCGCGATCGCGATCGCCAGCAGCTCCGAGACGAAGAACGCTTTCGACGACGCCCAGCCGAAGTACAGGAGCGTCGCCACCGGGATCACCGCGAGCATCGACGCCAAGAACCCCTTCGTGAAGAGGATCGCGAGGAACCCGACGGTCACGAGGATGAGGAGGTCCATCCCCAGCGAGACGAGGTTCCGGCGGCGAAGCTCCTCGGGATCGAACATCCGCTTGATCGCCTCGACGGACCAGTCGTCCGCCGATCGCGATTCGGTGGGGTTCGAACTCACGGTTAGTTAGACAGGCTCTCCTGGTGTGCGGTGTCGAGGGCTGACACGATGTCGGACGTCGACGTGCCGGGGGAGGCCCAGAGTCCCTTCAGCTGTGACCAGAACTCCTCCTGGAACGGGTTGCCCAGCGCGTCGTCGAGGTCCGGAACGACGGTGACTTCGTTGGCGAGCTGGGGCAGCTGCGCCATGACCTCGATCTGGTAGGCGTCTTCTGGCACGTTGATGTTGGAGGCAATGAAGCCGCCTCGCTCGACCCACACCTGCTGTGCGTCGGCCGAGACGAGGGAGCCGATTGCGTCCACGGCGGCGTCGACGTTCTCCGAGTACGACGGCACGGTCAACCAGTTGATCGAGGAGGTAATACCGTTTCCGCCGGGCATCCGGAACACGCCGAGGTCCGATGGGTCCTGCACCGCGTCCTGGGCGGGCGTGAACGAGCCCATGAAGTACAGCGGCGTCGAGCCGTCCCAGAAGTACTCGTACTGGACCCCGAAGTTCCGGGTCTGGCTGAAGTGGCCCTGCTCGTGCAGCGACTTGATCTCCTCGAAGGCGGACGAGATCCGGTCGTCGGTGAAGGACGCGTCACCGGAGATCAGGCCCTGCTGGAGCTCTGCACCGTTGTCCTGGCGCATGAAGAAGCCCTCGGTGATGTCGCTGAGGGGCCAGCCGGTCCCGTTCCCGGACGCGATGGGTGCGTCGACGCCGTCGATCTCGCTGATCGTGTCGAGGAGCGTCTGGAACTCCTCCCAGCTTCCGGGCTCGGAGAGACCGTGCTCGTCGAAGAACGACTGACGGTACCAGAAGCCCGGCTTGAGGTCCATCTTGAACGGCGCGGCGTAGACCTCGCCGTCGACAGTCACGCGGGAGGGTTCGACCGCGAAGTCGTCCGCGGACCACGCGTCGCCAACCGGTGCCAGGTGGCCGTTCTGCGCGTCGGACACGATTCGCGCTGGCGACGGCATGACGACGATGTCTGCCGGTGCCACGCCCGACTCGTAGTCCATCAGCGTCCCGGTGAGCAGGGAGTCGGTCGTCCGCGGGTGATACGTCAGGCTCACGTCGGAGTTCTCCTCGACCTGGTCCATCACGGCCGAGAAGTCCTCCTGCTCGGCGTCCGCCCACACGCCGGTGATCTCGAGGCTCGACCCGCCGCCGTCGCCGTCGCCGCCGTCTCCCGAGTTATCGAAACAGCCCGCGAGACCGGCCGTCGCGATGGCCGATGCGGCGCCCGTCGTTTTCAGTACGTCGCGTCGCGTTCGGAGCGACTCTGGTCGGTCGTCTGGCATCTCACTCTCAACCATACCGAGCCATTTACTTCAATTTTATTGATTAATTACGGACATAGTTACCGATAAGTGTCACGGAGCCGGCGAATGCGCCCGTCGTGATCCGTCATTAAGTGGCCGGGCAGTGCTTGGTTGGTCATGGGAGATCCGCACGCTGCCGACGACGCGCCTGGCCCGAACGTGGTCCTCGTTCACTGCCACGACCTGGGGCAGTACCTCGGGTGCTACGGCGCCGACGTCGAGAGTCCGAACCTCGACGGCCTCGCCGACGAGGGCGTCCGGATGGCCAACAGCTTCTGCACCGCACCGCAGTGCTCGCCGAGTCGCTCCAGCATGATGACGGGTGCCTACCCGCACGAGAACGGCGTCATGGGGCTGGCCCACATGGGCTGGGCGCTCGACGACGACTGGATGACGCTCCCGAAGTACCTCCGCGAGGCCGGCTACTCCACGCACCTCCTCGGCTTCCAGCACGAGGTGCCCGACGACCCGGAGCGACTCGGCTACGATCACGTCGACGACGACACGAAACGGGCGCTCGAACTCGTGGACGTCGTCGACGAGTTCTTCGAGGCGCGAGTCGAGGATGGCCAGCACGCTGACGAGGGCGAGCCGTTCTTCGTCTCGATTGGGATCGAGGAACCCCACCGACCGTTCCGCCGTGACTACCTCCCGGAGTCGATCTACGACGAGCCGTCGCCGGAGGCCGTCGAGGGATTCCCGTTCCTCCCGGACGCGCCGGGCGTTCGAGAGGACACCGCCGCGCTTCAGTCGCTCATCGCGGAGACGCTGGATCCCGCGATCGGCGAGTTTCGGCAGGCGCTGGCCGATGCAGGGCTCGCCGAGGAGACGTTGTTCGTCTTTACGACCGACCACGGCCTGGCGATGCCCCGAGCCAAGGGGACCTGCTACGACCCTGGGCTGGAGACTGCGCTCCTCTTCTACCAGCCTGAGCGGATCGAGGGCGGCGCCGTCCACGAGGAACTCGTCAGCAACGTCGATTTTACGCCGACAATACTGGACCTCGTCGGCGTCGAACCACCGACCGACGTCGCCGGGCGATCCTTTGCGGGACTGCTCGTGGACGAGAACGAGGACGAGACTGACGTGACGACGTACGATCCGCGAGATCGGATTTTCGGCGAGATGACCTGGCACGACCGGTACAACCCGGTCCGCGCGATCCGCACGGAGCGCTACAAGTACGTCCGGAACTTCTCGGTGTTGCCGCGCATCTTCGTGCCGATGGACGTGGTTCCCACGCCGTCGGGCCGAGAGGTCCACGAGGAGTTCTACGTCGAGCAGCGTCCCGAAGAGGAACTCTACGACCTCGAGGCCGATCCGACCGAGCAGGAGAACCTCGCGTCGGACCGCACGCCGTACGAACCGACGTCTGCGGCGAGTGATCCGGACCCGGAGCATCGCGAGGTCCTCGAGACACTCCGAACGGAACTTCGCGAGTGGATGGAGCGAACCGACGATCCCCTGCTAGACGGTCCCGTCGCCTATCCGCCGGTCGAGTGAACCGGAGCTATCGGCGCCATGGCGGGTCCCGGCTGCGGTCGGACACCCCTAGCGGCAGCCCGGTCGACCCGAATATTCGCCAGTCTCGATGCTTTTTACCTACTGGAGTGGTCAACTAACGCCCGATGGACACCGAGGAACTTTCGGAGGTCCTCCAGGCCGCGGACCTCTCTTTCTACCAGGCCGACGCGTACGTCACCCTGCTCGAACTCGGAACGGCTTCCGCGACCGAAGTCGCACGGTCCAGCGACGTTCCGGACGCTCGAATCTACGACGTGCTCCGGGACCTCGACGAACTGGGGTACGTCGAACTCTACGAGCAGGACACGTTCCAGGCTCGTGCGACCGATCCGCAGACCGTCGTCGAGAACCTGACCGAGCGCGCGTCGCTGTTCGAGGACGCGGCCGCGGAGATCGAGGACCGCTACGAACAGCCGAGTCTCGACGACCACACCGTCAGCATCGTCAAGCGCTTCGACACCGTCCTCGAGGCTGCCCGGACGTTCGTCGCCGAGGCCGAGACCCAGGTGCACGCGACGCTCACCCCCGAGCAGTTCGCGGAACTCCGTGGCGACCTCGAGGAGGCGAAAGAGCGCGGCGCCACGGTCAACGTCACGCTGCTCTACCGCGACGAGGATCCCGAACTCGGCGACTCGGACTTCGAGGGCGTCTGTAGCGCCGTCCACCGACGGCCGCGTCCCTCGCCGTTCGTCGTCACGTCGGACCTGCAGCGGACGGCGTTCGCGTCGAATCCGGCCGCGATCGAGGACTACGGCATGATCCTCCAGAACCGCTCGTTCACCTACGTCTTCTTCTGGCACTTCCTCATCTTCATGTGGCTACCCTGGCCGGTCCTCTATGCCGAGGAACCCGGCGAGACTCCCAAGCGCTACGCGGACGTTCGGCAGTTCCTCCTCGAGTATCTGCAGCCCATCCGCGAGGGCGCGACCGTGACGGTCGAGATCGAGGGCCGCGACACCGAGAGCGGCGAGTCGCTCACGATCGATGGCTCCGTCGTGGACACGGAGTACGTCTCCGAGGCCGCGTCCGCGCTGGATTCCGAACTACTGGAACTCGCCGGAACGGCGACGATAGTCGTCGACGACGGCGAGGAACGCCACACTGTCGGCGGCTGGGGCGCTCGATTCGAGGACGTCGAGGCGAAGCGGATCACGGTGACCGGCGTGGAAGCGGCGTAGGATGTCGGTGCGACGGACAAGTCTATGTTTCGCGTGTGCTCTCAAAACCGCATTCTCTCTCGCTTGGACGTTACTGGTGGACGAGTGATCGCGGATGTGACGAACTCAGCCGACGACTGTGCCACTCCCTACAGTCTCAGCTTTAGCCAGTATTTTTATTTGACCGCTCTCTCGTGCAGCGAACGGGATTCACACAATGGCGGCGTCAAGACGACGAGCGTTGAAGATGGCAGGGGCTGCTCTGGTATTCGGCCTCGCTGGCTGTTCGACGACCGGTGACAATTCCAATTCGGCGGACGATTCAGCGACCGGGCACAACGGGTCACGTTCGTCCCGTGACGGAACTGGAGATAACGAAACCGAATATAACTCTGGAACGGGCGATGGAGGATCGGACTCGGGATCAAACGAGACTGACTCCGATCCACAAGGCGATGACGATTCGGGGTCCCAGAATGAGATCGGATCCGCCAGTGGATCGTGGCAAACGTATCAGTACGATACTGCCCGGTCGGGTTACGCACCGTCCGAAACTCCTCCTGGAGATGATGCGTCCGTCCAGTGGACCAGCGAGGTGGGTCAAACGTTCGCAGAATCGTCTCCAGCGGTCTCTGGCGAGACAGTGGTGGTTACCACATACGGTGGGTCCGTTCGGGGTATCGATCTCGCTACTGGAACCGAACGATGGGTTTACGAGACGAGTCAGGACGTTTATGCGTCGCCAACCGTTCAAAACGGGACGGCATTTGTCGGGGCAGCTGACGGTAAGCTTCACGCAATAGATACCTCCACGGGCGAGGGCCGCTGGACGTACACTGCTGGCTACCCCGTAAATCGAAGCGTCGCAGTTTCCGGGGACGTCTATCTCGCTGCCCAGAGTGGAACGAACAGTGCGTTCGTCGCCGCACTTGACCCCGAAACTGGGGGTGAACGCTGGCGTCACAGTCTTGATACCTACGGCGAATACGGTGCCACCGTTTCCGGTGCCGTTACGGTTGCCGACGAATCGGTGGTGATCGGCACCGGTCGATACGGTTCGACGTTCGTATGTCTGGACGCTTCGACGGGTGATTCCGTCTGGACGTTCGATTCGTCCACGTATAGTGGCCAGTCGTATGACGAAGTATTTCACACGGCCGCAGTGGTTGACGGATCGGTGTTTGTACCACTGACAGTCGAAGACCCAAATAATGTGAGTACTATCATCTCCTTTGACCTGTCGACCGGTGACGTTCGCTGGGAGTGGCAGCGCGAGGGTGAGCTCGTCGCGGGAGATTGCGCAGTCGGACCGGAGGCCGTCTATATTACGACGACATCCGATGATACAGCGAAACTCGTTCGATTGAATCGACAGACGCATTCAGTGGACTGGTCAGTCGATCTTGCAACCTCCTCACCGAGGTGTGCCCCGTTGCTAGTCGACTCGACATTATTTGTCGGCAATAGTCGCTTCGATCCAGCCGATGGTGCTCACCTCGGAGTCGTAGGGGAATCACAGAGTTGGGCCCAACGTCCCATCACTAACGGATATCTGGTACAGAATCATAGTTCCCGTCGGGGAAGTTCCTACAAGATGTACAGTACAGATAATATTTGATCTAGTAATATCTTGGAGTGGGCGATAGCCCATTGAAGCTGTCTATAGTTCCGGGCTAGTGATAAAATAATTGATAGTCTCCGGGCGACCGATCGAGGTGCACGGTCGGCGTCGGGGTGCACGGACAGTGTTGGACGGTTCAACCACTACACTCGGCCGAATAGAATTTGGCCCGAAACAGTAGATGAGTATAACCCTAGACGACGATCTATCTACGTAACATTACTTCAAGTGTCCCCTATGAGAGATGCTGGATAATTCTCAACCTGGAGAGGACTCCGAGATTGGAGGACCTCGAGGTCGAACGGGTATGTTCCAACGAGCGTCGGAAGCCACTTCTCGAGAAAGAACCGGCCGCCCTTCGGTTCGCGGTTCGTCCTCCGACCACTGCGTCTCGATGTAGCCGACGCGTACGACGACGTCCTGCCCGGTCGCCTCGGTGATCCGATCGTCCAGCCGCTGGGCGAGACCCGGCGGTGCGGGTTCGTCCCTCGGGATCCCGACCAGCACGTTGACTTGTGGCTCCTCCCCGAGCAGTAGTTCCGTCGTCGTGTAGTCGACGCTCACCTCCTCGAGTTCGACCGACTCGAACTGCGCCTCCTCGAACTCGCGCTCGATTTCGGATGTGGCTTCCTGCTCGACGGACTCGGTGTAGAACGTCGCGAGCGTCACCCCGACGAGCACGATCGAGAGCACGGCGATGCCGATCCCGACGACGACGATCCGGGAGAAGACGGAACTCCTGACGCCGACGTACTGCCCAGCGTCGAGCGGGCGGAATCCCGAGAGGTAGAACAGCGTCAATGCCGAGAGGTTGATCGCGAGGAGGTTCACGACGACGAGCACGGCCGCGGCGATCGCGACGCCGGGGAGCCCGAACGCGATCCCGAGTCCGGCGGTCGCGGCTGGCGGCACGAGGGCGACCGCGATCGCGACGCCGACGAGTGCCGACCCAGCACCCCGCATGACGCTGATCGCGCCGGCGAGTCCGGAGCCAAGCGCGAGGAACAGCGAGAGCACGTTCGGACTCGTCCGTTCGGCGATCTCGGGGACGGTCCTGATGTCCAGCGCCGGTGGCAAGAGGACGGTTTGCTCGAGGACGAACCCGAGGATTGCAGCGGTGGCGATCGCGGCGACGAGACCGGTCACCTGTAGCTTCACGCCGCGGGCGGCCATCTGCTCGTCGTCGAGGATCGTCCCGACGCTCGCTGAAATCGCCGGTCCCATCAGCGGTGCCACGACCATCGCCCCGATGATCGTCGCCGCCGAGTCCAGGAGCAGGCCGGTCGTCGCGATGATCGTACTGAGCAGCAGGAAGGAGAAGAACGTGGAGTTCGCAGGGGCGAGATCCTGGGCTCTGGCGTGGAGCTCTTCACGCGAGATGCGCAGTCCAGGAAATCGCTCGACGAGCGCGGAGAGCCGCCGGGAGATAACCGTCTCCGTGGGAACGACGATCGTGTAGGCGTCCTCCTCGATCCCCGCGCTGCGGAGGTCTTCGAGTACCGGTTCGACGCCGCTCGGCGGCACCGGAAACTGGACCATCGCCTCGAAGTCACCACGCCCGACCTCGTCGAAGACGGCGTAGTCGATGCCGTACTCGTCGAGCGCGTCGAGCACGCTGGCGCGATTGCCCTCCGGGATCAGTACCTGAACGAGACGCATAGCACACCCCCGAGTCGATGGCGGGTGGCGTCACCTGCCTCGCACGCTCCACGAACCGCCGTCTTCGGTCGCGTTACCGGCTGCCGGGATCGCGATCGATCGAGGATCCTTCTCGCGCCGTTCGAAATCGAAACGAGTCGAACCACGAACCGCTCAGCCCGCGACTTCTTCGGCTGCGAACGTCTCGCGGAGCTGCGTTTCGTCCTCCGGCGAGAGGTTCGTGTCGATGATCGTGAAGTTCATGTCCTCGGTCTCCTGCTCGATGCGTTCCAGCTGGGCGTCGCGCACGAGGAGGAACAGCGCCGACTGACCTGGCTCGACCGTCTCGCTGACCTCTTTGATGAACGAGTCGTCGATACCCACGTCACCGAGTTTGCCGCCCAGGGCACCACCCGCGGCCCCGGCGATCAACCCCAGCCACGGGGCGAGAAAGAGAAGACCGATGAGCATGCCCCAGAACGCCCCGCCGAGGGCGCCCGACCCGACCAGGCTATGGGCCTGCTTTACCTTCGCGTGGCCGTTCTCCTTCCGGACGACGACGGCCGCGTCCTCGAGCGTGATAAGTTCGCGCTTCTGGAAGTCGTACATGCGTTCGCGCATCCCCTCTGCGCCGTCCATGTCCTCGAACGCGAGGACGACTAGTGAGCTCATGCGTCGCTTCGGTTGGCCGCGGCGTCACTTTGTTAAACACTCGACCGGCCGATTTCGATCGACGTACATCACAGTACCTTTCGCGTACCCTGGGTCTGTTGCCGCTCTCCGGCCGGCGACCGTTCGAAGCACGCCGCCGGTCTAGGATCGTCGTTGTCGAAGGTATCGAACGGTACGATATTGTTATTAAGGGGCGTCGAGCGCGTCGGTTGACGTCAGCCAATGGCGGACGTCTACTACCTCGTCAGCGACCTCCACATCGGCGGAGACGAACAGCTCCGCACGGTCGACTTCCTCGAGGAATTCCTCGCGTTCCTCCGCGACCTCGAAACGACCGACGAGGACGCCGAACTCCTGATCAACGGTGACGCCTTCGGGCTCTGGGAGTTCACGGGAGTCGAGGGACCCGCGAAGTTCGACGAACTGCTCGCACAGTACCCGGAGCTCTTCGAACAGCTCCGGGCGACCGGCGAGACGGTCCCGATCACCCTCATCCCCGGCAACCACGACTACGAACTGGCGGCATACGACGAGTACGTCGACCGACTGGCCGAGTACAACGTCAGGCTCCGACAGGTGGAGTCGATCACGCGGACGGTCGGTGACTTCACCGTGTACGTCGAACACGGGATGCAACGCGATCCGAGCAATCGGATTCCGGACTTCGGCAATCCGTTCGCGAACCCGCCGGGCTACTTCGTCAACCAGCACGTGACCAGTCGCGCCGGCCAGTTGTCCGCACGCGGCAAGTACAACTGGCTCAAGGACATCCAGGCGGTGACGCCGATGACGATGATTCCCGAGTGGCTCATCTCCAACTACTTCTATCGCGAGATGAGCCCGTTCCTTCGCTACGCGGCCGTCCCATTCCTGCTCCTGTTCAACGTGGGACTGGCGTACGTCGCGATCTTCGTTCTGGATTACGTCGGGATCTGGTCGCTGCCGATGAACGTCGTCCAGGACGTCCTCGCGGACTTCGGCCCAGTCGGCAGACTCCTCGACGTGTTTCTCACGGCGAACCTCGTCGTGCTCGGACTGCTCGTCGCCGTCTCCGTCCCACTTTACGTCCTCTTTCGCGACGTTCGATCGACGTTACGACGATTCGGCCTCCTCTCTCCGGGAGGCAGAGCCCAGCCGTCGCGCGATCCATATCTCGAGGGAGCACGGGACGTGTTCGAAGATGACTCGTCCGTCGCCGCGTTCGTCTACGGCCACACGCACCGGGCTTCGCTGACGACGATCGGGAACCGCGTCGTCTGCAACACCGGAACCTGGCTCAAACGGCTTCGCCGGGTCGGATCGGTGATCGGCGTGCTCCCGCCGGTGTTCTACGCGAGCTACCGACTCAACTACTTCCGGTTCTCGTCGACCGACGACGGCGCCGTCGTCGTGGAATACGAATCCGTCCAGAAGCCGGATCCCGACGACGAGACGCTCCTCGAACGTCTGGTCACCCGCTCGCCAGCACCGCCGGAGCCGATTCCAGATCGTACCGTCGTCGACCCGGCGAACGATCGGCTCACCTCGTCGGCCGACGAAGTCGCCGCGTCAGACGATCAGCCGACGCGTCCGACGGACTGACACACGGCTTCCGACGACTCGCCGACGCCTCCGGGGCACTCCCCGAACCACCGGACGACGCCATAGCGCTCGACGATCGGTACGCACGAGCCGACCCGTTAGCAGAGACTGTGCGGATGCACAACCGCTGCCTACCTATCCGACTGGCCGCTGTAGCACGGCCGAATTCACATGCCTCGCCAGTGGGAGTACCACACGATCGAGCCGCCGAAGGGGCTGACCAAGCGCGAGACCGTCGACCCGACCGAGGAACTGAACCGGCTCGGCGCAGAGGGCTGGGAACTCGCCGAGACCATCAGCTACGACAAGGGCGGCACGAAGCTGCTCGTGTTCAAACGACCGGTCACTGATTCGGACTCGCCAGGCGATGGCTGACCTCACTACGGCCGACCGGATGCGCGAGCGCACCGACGTCAACAGGGTCTGGTTCTGGCTCCTCCTCGGTGCGAATCGGTGGGTCGTCACCGCGGTTCTCGGGGCGCTCGTCTTCGGGACGTTCATGGGCTGGGGGATAACCAAGTCCACCTCGCTCCAGGCGACGATGCAAGCCAGCGACATGGTCGAGACCGTCTTCGCGGGCCTCGTCGGCGCGGTCATCACCGTCTCGACGCTCGTCGTCTCGATCAACCAGCTCGTCCTCTCCCAGGAGATCGGCTCGCTCGGCAGTCAGCGGAGCCGGATGGACGTCACGATGGACTTTCGAGAGAGCACGGACGACCTGCTCGGCGAGACGACGCCCGCCGATCCGGCGGCGTTCATCGACGCCCTGATCGCGGAGAGCGAGGAGCGGGCCCAACGACTCCGCGAGGCGATCGACGAATCCGAGCACCCGGAACTCGGCGAGTCGGTAGACACGTACGTGGCGGACTTGCTCGAGAACGCCGACCACGCGCGGAAGCTGCTCGTCGACAGCGACTTCGGTACGTTCGACGTCGTCCAGCCGGCACTGGATTTCAACTACGGCCAGAAGATGCACGACGTTCGTCGGCTCGGCAGGGAGCACGAGGACGAACTCACCGAGAAACAGCTGGCGGCCTTCCGCGAGGTACTGGTGTCGCTGACCATGTACGGCCCAGTCAGGGAGTACGTCAAGGCACTGTACATCCAGTGGGCACTCGTGAAACTCTCGCGAGCGATCCTCTACGCGACGGTCGTCGCGCTCACCGTCGCTGGCGGCATGGTCGTCTTCGTGGACGCGACGACGTTCACCGGCCGGTTGTTCGGCGTCGAGACGATCCTCTGGGTCGTCAGCGCAGCCTTCACCATCTCGACGCTCCCGTTCCTCGTGTTCACGTCCTACATTCTGCGGCTTGCCACGCTGGCGAAGCAGACGCTCACCGTCGAACCGCTGATCCTGCGCTGACTGCAGGCCCTTCTATCGCGGGAGACCGTCTCGGTAGCACGTTCCTCTCGACGGCATGGAAGCCGCCGAGGACGCTGGAAGCCATCGAGGACGCTGGAAGCCATCGAGGACGCTGGAAGCCATCGAGGACGATAGAAGCCACCGAAATCGCTAGAAGCCACCGAAATCGCTAGAAGCCACCGGCGACGTTGGACGCCACCTCGGGCAAAGCCGTGTGAATCGAACGAGCGACTCTGGAGTGCCTCGACAGTACGACGTAACTACACTGAAGGCTGCAACGACTGCCACTTCTGGACATGGACGGCTCGCCCCCGAGCGAACGCAATCCGCGGCTGGTGATCTGGGTCCGGATCGCGGTTGCCATCGGCTTCCTCCTCGCATTCTTCGGAATCGTCGGGTACTCGGTGCTCGGCGTCGGTTTCGCCGCGAAACCGTTGGCTGCTGACTCCAGCGGAGTCGACTCGCCCCGTACGGACGTCAACGGCTCCTCGGACGCCGGCGCTGGAGTCGCCGGGCCGGGGAACGGAACGCAGGATGGCGACGAGAACGAATCGAACACGCCGATCGGAGAGAACACCACTGACGACGATTCAGGCGCCGACGAAGGCGAAGCGGACAACTCGTCGAACCAGACGTCCCCGTCTGAGGAGATGGAGTCCACCGCCGGCGACGGCGGCGACGACCTCCCAGGAACGTCGACGGACGAGGAAACCGAGAGCGACGACGCCGAGGATTCGGGGGACGACGATACAGGTGCTGCCGGAACCGAATCCGGCGATGAACAGGGCGTCGACGGAGGAGCGTCCCAGGGCACCGGCACCGACGATGGCGGGAACGGGGCTCCACCGGCCGATTCGACTCCTGAACCGGACGATCCGACTCCTGAGGATGGGTCGGGCGTCCGGCCGGTGACCGAGTGTACGGTCATCGACCAGCCCGGTACGTACGAGATCGGACAAAACATCGGCGATACCAACGTCCAGGAGATCGACGTCGGCAACGGCTTCGTCCGACCGGTGTGTATAGCGATCCAGACCAGCGACGTTGTGCTCGAGGGCAACGGGAACGTCCTCGGTGGCTCCGGGGAGTCGCTGAGCGTCGGCGTCCACGTCTACGATCCGGCCGGGTCGACGGTCAGCAACGTATCGATACGTAACCTGCGCGTCGAAGGGTGGTCGAATGGCGTTCAGATCGGCGTCGACACCTACGTCGTTGCTTCGGGCGCGTCCGCGACCGCTTCGATCGAGGACGTTCAGACGGTCGATAGCGAAAATCACGGCGTCTTCGTCGTGGGACCCGGAAGTTCGCTGGAGGGTGTCACTGCGAGTGGGAACGACGGCAGTGGGATCGGGCTGTTCGACGCGAGCGGCGTGCGCATCGACGACGCGACCGTCTCCGACAACGGCGACCACGGCCTCGCGCTCTTCGAGGGCGTGTTCGACGGCGAGTACACTGGTATCACTGCCGCCAATAACGGTGGCTCGGGGATCTTCATCGGGACTGACAGCTCCGGGAACCGATTCGCGGACCTCTCGATCCGGAACAACGACGGTCCTGCGATCCGCGGCTACGACGGCTCCGACAACGAGGTCGACGATCCGATCGTCGAGTCCGACGGCGGTACGGAGAGGCAGCCACCGGAGGCAGGGTCCAACGACAGTGCTGGAACCGACGACGCTGACGAATCCACGTCTGGACCGTCAGACGCCAATTCGACAGTCGGTACCGACGAGCAGGGTGAAGACGAGACCGAAGCAGGAGAGCGGGACGAGACTCAGCGTGAGGAGGACGGGGACGACGATACCGAAGTCGAGGAAGACGCGGAGGACGACGATGCCGATGGCGACGATGCGGATGACGACGACGGGGACGAAAGTACCACCGACACGGAGGAGGACGAGGCTGGCGAGGGGGACACGGAGGATGCTGACGATGAGAGCACGGACGATGTAACCGACGACGTCGTCGATCTGTTCACGACGCTGTTTGGCTAATCCCCAGCGGTTCCCTCGTCGACGCGGGAGGATCGAATACAGGCTTCGACGTAGTCGGGCCGCTCGCTCGACTTGCCGCTTCCTAACAAAGCAGCGCTACGGGCAAGGGTCGAAGTATGCAAACGGTGTTCCACGTTTCGAGTCCGGAGTCCGACGTCCGACGACACGCGATGGTGAACGTCACCAATCTACTGGAAGACGACACGACCGCGGCACCCGACGACGACGTCGCAATCGTCGCGAACGGTGCTGGCGTTCGGATGTTCGTCGCCAGCACGGCAGCGAACGGGGAACTCGTCGCGTCACTCGTCGAACGGGGCGTCGAGTGCTTCGCCTGCGGTGCGAGTCTCGCGAAGATGAATGCCATCACGGCGGACCTCTTGCCGGGCGTCGAACGAGTCCAGAGTGGCGTCGGCGCTCTGGCACGCTTGCAGGATGAGGGGTACGGGTACGTCAAAGCGCCGTAGTGGGCCAGGGGTTCGAGTGGCCAGTAACGTGGAATCAACTCGCGCGAATCGGCCAAACTGGTCTCCGGTAGCCATCCCGGGACCTGTCACGTGTGTTTGCTGACGGCTCCAACTCTGTCCTCTGGCGGTCACGCTCTGGCTGTGCTATCGCCAGGGCGCCGACAGGTGAACGTGGAACAGTTTCTCGCAGTTCGGTTCGCCACACACCGGACACTCCTCCTCGGCAGCAATCGGTTCGACACCCGAGTCTTCGGCCTCGTCTGGCGCCGGCCGACCCGTCGCGGAAATGACCCTGGTCCCCGCGTGTCCGAGTTCGTACCCCTCGTTCGTGTCGCGGACGAAGTACTCACACAGCGTCGAGAGGTGGTAGTTGAACTTCCCGGAGTCGCGGAGGCCGACCCGATCGCGCAGTTCCGTGAAGGAGAGGGCGCGCTCGGCGTCGGCGAGCTCCCGAAGGATCGAGATGCGAATCTCGTTGCCGAGTGCCTCCAGGGCGTCCATGGGGTTCTGTGCGTCCCCTGTCATCGTCGGGCCTTCTGCCCCCGATCGATTTGAATCCCACGAACGACTCGCCCGCTCCAAAATGGTCGCTCCGATTACAGAACTCCAGTTCTCCGAGCGCTCTTTGCACCAGCGGTCCAGGTCGTCGTGTGCACAGTGACGTGGACGGTGAATCTGGGTTGCGCGCCCGGCTTCTGGCAGACGAAACCGAGGCGCTGCTTGGCAACGCTGGCTTCCAGCGACTCTACGCTGGCCGGATGGTCAGTCGAATTGGCGACAAACTGTACGTCGTCGCGGCGATGTGGCTCGTCTTCGAACTCACTGGATCCACGCTCTACACCGGCTTCGCGGGCTTCCTGAGCAAAGCGCCGCAGGCACTGGGATTTCTTGCTGGCCCGCTCGTCGATCGGGCACGACTGGGTCGCTTGCTGGCAGTCACCGAAGCGACGCAGGCGGTGATCGTCGGAAGCGTTCCCCTGGCCTGGTGGATGGGATACCTGTCCGTCGGTCACGTGCTCGTGGTCGTCACGCTCCTCACGGTGCTCCGCCGCGTCACGGCGCCAGCGGAACAGGCAGCCCTGCCGCGCCTCGTTCCGGAAGCCCTCCTTGCGCGAGCGAACTCGATCGACTCGACGACAAAGCACGCCCTCGGTGCGACCGCGGAAGCGCTTTCCGGGGCAATCATCGCGATCCTGGGTGCCGTCTCCCTGTTCGCAGTCAACGCGGCGACGTTCGTCTGCAGTGCCGTGACGTTCGGTCGCCTCGACGTTCCGGATGCATCGAGCACGGGCGAGGCCCCGTCCGCCCGCGAGTACCTGGACGACGTCCGAAGCGGTTTCGCGCTCGTTCGACACTCCGTCGTCGGCCACATGGTCGTCGCGGCGGCGCTGACCGGCGTGTTCACCGGTATGGCGACTGCCGTTCTCCCGGCGTTCGCGGGAACCATCGGCAGCGACGCCGAAACGTTCGGGCTCCTCGTCGGTGCGACGACCGCCGGAACGCTCGTCGGATCGCTGCTCGCCGGTCGGCTTCACGAAGTCGACTTCGGCCAGATCACCGTCGTGGGATTTCTGTTCGCCGCTGCCGGGCGGGCCGCCGCTGCCGTCGTCGGGTGGCAACCTGCCGTACTCCTCTTCTACGGGGCTGCCGCGATTCCGGTCGGGGTCTACAACGTGCTCGTGAGCGCTGCCATCCAGACGGGCGTCCCGAACGAGCTGCTCGGCCGAGTTTCCTCGACGACGGGGAGCCTCGTCGCCGTGGTCGGCCCGCTGGGCCTGCTCGCCGGCGGCGTCCTGGGTGGCGTCCTCGACAGCGCGACGGTCGTTGCACTCTCGGCCGTGGGCTATCTCTGCATCTCGGCCTACTGGCTGGTAGTGCCGTCGCTCAGGGAGTTCCCGGCAGTCGTCGACGTCGAGGCTGGTGGGTTCGGGCGTGGTCGAACAGGTGGGAGCGGTGCTGGCTGAGGCTGCGTGCGCTTGGCAAGGTTCGACCCCGCCCTCACGTTGGTTGCTGCTGCTCGCAAGTCGCTCGCAGCAGCAAGCATGGGTTCGGGCGGTTTCGAACCGCCGATCTCGGCCTTGTAAGGGCCGCGTCATAACCAGCTAGACCACGAACCCGCGGTCGAAACCTCGCCGAGCCGTGCAGATAACCCTTTCTGTCGCGGGGACGAACCCCGAGCCGTGCAGCGACGCGCCGGCATCGTGCTCGCCATTGGCGTGGCCCTCATCGTGGGCCTCCTCGCCGCGGGCGTCACGCTCTACGAGTCCGAGGACACCACCTCCGGGAACGTCGTGCTCTACGACGGCGACGAGCGAATCGCGACGATCAACGCGTCCGTCGCCGACGAGTTCCAGGAGCAGTACGTCGGCCTCGGGGATCACGACGATCTCGCCGACGACGAGGGGATGCTGTTCGTTTACGAGCACCCGGCGAACCGAACGTTCGTAATGCGATCGATGGCGTTCGGGATCGACATCATCTACGTCGACAGCGAGGGCTGTATCACGTCGGTCAATCCCGCGCCAGAACCGGGGCCGGACGAGAACGGCGAGGACCAGGAGTACCCCGGCTATGGCCAGTACGTGATCGAGGTGCCGATCGGCGTGGCGTCGGACGCCGGCGTCGAACGTGGGGACCCAGTGCGCATCGAGTACGGCAACACGACCGTCGACGGCAGGGGCACGGACTGTTTCGAATCGTAGGCCTGAAGCGGCTCGGCTGCCGAGCGCAGTTAGATATGGCTGCGGGGTCCCTGCCAGACGAGGACGATCCGTTCGAAGAGCAACGCGAGCGGGTCGAGAACCCGATGAAGCGGCTGTTCCTCGTCTACGGACGCCCGAACATCAGTTATCTCGTCGTCGGGATCCTCTCCTCGATCGGTGCACGGCTGCTCGATCTGCTGCCGCCGATCCTCCTCGGGTTCGCGATCGACGCGATCTTTCGACAGGACAAGTCGTTCGCGGCGATCTGGTTGGTCCCCGACGCCTGGATTCCCGCGAGTCAGGAGGGTCAGTTGTGGCTGACTGTGGGCATTATCGGGGGAGCGTTCGCCGTCGGCGCGCTCTTTCACTGGACGCGAAACTGGGGATTCAACGCGTTCGCCCAGAACATCCAGCACGAGATCCGTACCGACACCTACGACGCGATGCAGCGCCTGGACATGGACTTCTTCGCGGACAAGCAGACTGGCGAACTCCTCTCGATCCTCTCCAACGACGTCAATCGGCTCGAACGGTTCCTCAACGACGGCATCAACTCGCTGTTCAGGCTCTCGGTCATGGTGCTCGGCATCGCGGGCGTCCTCTTCTACTTCAACTGGCAGCTCGCACTCGTCGCCTTGCTTCCCGTGCCGCTCATCGCTCTGTTCACCTACATCTTCATCCGGACGATCCAGCCGAAGTACAAGGAGGTCCGCTCGACCGTCGGCGCCGTCAACTCTCGACTCGAGAACAACCTCGGGGGCATCTCGGTGATCAAGGCCTCGACGACGGAGTCCTACGAGTCCGAGCGGGTCGACGAGGTCTCGATGGACTACTTCGACGCGAACTGGGACGCCATCGACACCCGGATCAAGTTCTTCCCCGGGCTCCGCGTGCTCGCGGGCATCGGCTTCGTCACCACGTTCCTCGTGGGCGGCCTCTGGGTCCTCTCCGAGCCTGGCGATGCCCCGTGGATCTTCACGGAGCCGATCTCGGTCGGAGAGTTCGTCACGTTCATTCTGCTCACCCAGCGGTTCATCTGGCCGATGGCCCAGTTCGGGCAGATCATCAACATGTACCAGCGTGCGCGGGCATCCAGCGCTCGCGTCTTCGGGCTGATGGACGAACGCGGTCGCGTCGAAGAGTCCCTCGACGCGAAGGAACTCGAGGTCAGCGAGGGAGCCGTCGAGTACGACGACGTGAGTTTCAGCTACGGGGAACCGGCCGCCGATACCGCGGACGCTGGTGCTACTGACGGTGACGCCGTCGACGACTCGACCCCGGAACAGATTCTCGACTCGGTGGACTTCGAGGTCGAGGGCGGCGAGACCGTCGCCCTCGTCGGACCGACCGGCGCGGGAAAGTCCACCGTCCTCAAGCTCCTCCTACGCCTCTACGACGTCGACCAGGGCGCAATCCGGATCGACGGCACGGACGTCCGGAACGTGACGCTCCCGAGCCTCCGCCGCCAGCTCGCGTACGTCCAGCAGGACACGTACCTGTTCTACGGCTCCGTCGAGGACAACATCCGCTACGGTAGCTTCGACGCGCCACGCGAGGAGGTCGTCGAGGCTGCGAAGGCGGCGGAGGCCCACGAGTTCATCCAGAACCTCCCCGACGGGTACGACACCGAGGTCGGCGAGCGCGGTGTGAAGCTCTCCGGCGGCCAGCGCCAGCGCATCGCGATCGCCCGGGCCGTGCTCAAGGATCCGAAGATCCTCGTTCTGGACGAGGCCACCAGCGACGTCGACACGGAGACCGAGATGCTGATCCAGCGGTCCCTCGACGACCTGACGGCCGAACGGACGACGTTCGCGATCGCCCACCGGCTCTCGACGATCAAAGACGCCGACCAGATCCTCGTCTTCGAGGGCGGCCAGATCGTCGAGCGAGGGACCCACGAGGACCTCCTCTCCCGCGACGGCCTGTACGCTCACCTCTGGGCGGTGCAGGCTGGCGAAATCGACGAACTCCCGGACTCCTTCGTGGAGCGGGCTGCCGAGCGTCGCGCCCGCACCGAAGTGGAAATCGAGAGCGAAGACGACGACTGAGCGAACTGCCGCCGCGGATCGCTTCCACGGCGTTCCCTGTTCTCCAGCGTCGAGAAGGCAATAGTGAGTCGGTGATGGCAGCCTCACAGCGTGATCGATCGAACTGCCGGCTCACTCGCCCAGCAACGGCTCCGAATGGGGTGGATCGGATCCGGCGAGACTACGTAGGGAGCAGTGTTTCGGCGGGCAACCGGGCGTACAGGCCCCCGAGGATCGCACCCCAGAGCACGTGCGCCACGAGGTCGATTGCCGAGAAGTGGGGGATCGTCGCGCTGGTGCCGACGGCCAGCAACCAGATGGGCATGACGATTCCGGCCGCGAACACCCAGAGCAAGAGCCCCCAGCCGATGCCGAGTGCAAACAGTCCCCGCTGGGACGCAGCGACCTCGCGGATTCGCGGCAGCATACAGCCCGCAGCGAACAGGATGCCGAAGAGCACGCTGTGGAAGATATGTGCGACCCAGCCGAGGACCGGACTGGAGACGCCATAGAGCGACCCGACGACCGGCATCAGGCCCGCCACCTGGTCGACGAACAGGCCCATCACGATTCCAGCGGCGACTGCAGCGAACCCGGCACGGTGCAGGTCGACGGTCGGGACGCCGCGTGCCAGCGCAGGCGTTGAGCGCTCCCGGGTTCGCTGGAGCGTGACCGTCAGTGCGGTGCCGTCGGCGTAGTCGGCCTCGATTGCGCCGTCGTACTGTTCGACGAGGAGGCGAACCATCTGGAGGCCGTATCCGAGCGACGGATCGTCGTACTCGGGGAGCGAGCGCGAGGCGAGCACGCTCTCGGCTGGTTCGGGGAGTCCGGGACCGTCGTCCGTAACCGTGAGTTCGACGGTCCGGTGCCCGACCTCGACGTCGAGGTCCACGGACGGATCCGGGCCTGCGTGCTGTAACGCGTTTTCGAGCAGTTCGGCGACGAGGAGGTCGAGTCGGTCGTCGGCGCGAACGAGGACGCCGTCCGGTATCGAGCCGGCGACTGACACGTCGGCATCTTCGGGGAGCACGTCGAGCACGGACTCGATCGCGTCACCGATTTCGACGGCGAAGATTTCCCCGGTCGTGGCGGCGAACTCGCCGGCGTGCTCGATCGTCTGCTCGATCTCCTCGGTGGACTCGCGGATCGCTCTGGTGGTCTCCTCTTGGTCGTTGTCGCTGGTCGCCACGTAGCCGTTCACGATCGCGAGGACGTTGCGGATCTCGTGACGGAGGAGGCGGTTGACGAGCATCGAGCGCTCGGCGTACTGCACGAGCCGCTCGTTCGTGTTCCAGTGTCTCGCCGATCGGTCGCCGACGAACGCGCCGAGGATCGCGCCGCCGAGTAGGACGTTCGCGACCAGCACCCCCGAATCACTCCAGAGCGCGCCCAGGCGATCGCCGAGCAGGATGACGTGGAGCCCGGACGCGACGACGACGAGTAGCATTGCGAAGGTGCCCAGAACGGTCCACCGCCAGACGCTCCGTGCGTAGCCCCGCGAGACACCACCGACGCTGATCGCGATTCCGAAGAGCGTGAGTCCGAGGCCAGCCGACAGCGGAAACAGCGAAGCAGCGACGAACGTGCCGGCCTCCGTCGTGGCTGTCTGCGCGACGAGGAGTCGCGTTACCGAGAACGCCAACAGGGCCACGCCGACCCCGCTGGGTCGGAAGCCGGGCCGAGAGCCGCTCATGTCGGTTCTGTGGACCGAGCCACACTATAAGTGTCGGGGGACTGGATCGCGAGACGGCAGCAGGGACGTGTGGATCGGTGTTCACTGGGTGCCGAAGCTGGTGATAACGTCTCCGTCGATTGGCCGTCGGACAGGGCGATAGCATCGGGGTTGAAGGCCGATCGGTCCGAGGGATCGGGCATGCACCTCGCCGAGGCGACCTGGCCCGACGCCGAGGCCGCCGAGACTCCGCTGGCACTCTTGCCGGTCGGGAGCACCGAACAACACGGTCCCCACGCACCACTTTCGACGGACACTATCGCGGCCGAGGCAGTCGCGGCGGCCGGCGCCGAACGATTCGACGAACGCGTGGTCGTCGCACCGGCGATTCCGGTCGGCGTCTCGGAAGAACACCGCCACTTCGGCGGGACGATGTGGGTCAGCGAGGACACGTTCCGCGCCTACGTCCGAGAGGCGGCGACGAGTCTCGCCCACCACGGCTTCGACCGGATCGTGCTCGTGAACGGCCACGGCGGCAACGTCGATGCGCTCCGCGAGGTCGCCGCCCGCCTCTCGCGCGACGGTGACGCATACGCAGTGCCATTCACCTGGTTCGATTCCGTCGACGCCCCGGACATGGGCCACGCCGGTCCCGTCGAGACGTCGCTGCTCCGCCACGTTGCCCCGGAACTAATCAAGGACGATCGCATCGAGGAGGCCGTCGCTGGAGCGAGCGACGGCTGGGGCGAGTGGGTCGCCGGCGTCAATCTCGCCTTCGACAGCGCCGAGTTCACAGACAGCGGCGTCGTTGGCGATCCGAGCCAGGCCGACGAACAGCGCGGGGAGGCCTTGCTCGATGCGGCCGCAGCGGCGCTCGCGTCGCTCCTCGACGCAGTGGCCGACCGCGAACCGTCGGCCGAGTTCGATCCGTAGCCCGTCTCCGCTAGGATCGCAACCCGTTTTTCCACAGCGCCCGGAGTCGCCAGTATGGCAGCGGTCGAGGCGACGGTGTACACGCGATCGAACTGCGACCTGTGTGACGACGCCGTGGAAACGATCGAGACGATCGCCGCACAGGAGGACGTCGACCTCGACCTCTCGCTGGTGGACGTCGACGAGGATCCCGAACTCCGCGACGAATACGGCGAACGCGTCCCGTACGTCGTGTTGAACGACCGGCCGGCGTTCAAGTACAGCGTCGATCCGGCGTCCGCACGCAGCAAGTTACGTGCACTCGCTGCCGATTCCTCCTGAGACGCTGGTTTCAGCAAATGCGAACCTGGCGGGACTGCGTATCGTCGTCCAGTGCCCCATCCGAAGACGTTCGGGACAACTGCAACCGGTGCTGCTCACGGAGGGTACGCTGCATGCCACGACTGGATCTTCGCGACGTAGCGCCGCCGGAACGGCACCCGCTCGTCCACGAGACATTCGACGAGATGGAGTCGGGCGAGTCGTTGACGCTCGTCAACGACCACGAGCCCAAACCACTCTTCTACGAGTTCCAGGCCGAGGTCGACGCCTTCGACGCGGACGGGTACGCCGTCGAGCAGACCGGCCCGAACGCGTTCGAGGCCGAACTGCCGAAAGAATGAGTCCGTCGGTCGTCGCGCTCGACGAACTCGACGCCGAACCACACGCAGTGCTGTTCGACGACGAACCGAAGACGATCAGACTCCGGCTCGAATCCGGGGAGGAAATCGCCGCACATAGCCATCCCGATCGGCAGATCGTCTTCCACCTGCTGTCCGGGTCGATCGTCGTGACGCTCGACGGCGAGGAGCACACGCTCGAACCGGGTGACGTCGCACGGTTCGACGGAGAGCGAGCGGTCTCGCCCCGAGCGCGGGAGGACAGTACGGCACTGATCGTGCTCGCCCAGAAGTCAGGCGCCTGATGGGTGTCCAGGGAGCGGTGACGGCGCTTCGAGTCAGGTCGCCGCGTCGATCGCGTCGTCGAGGTCGGCGATCACGTCCTCGACGTCTTCCAGGCCGACGGAGAGGCGAACGAGGTCGGGCGTCACGCCGCTCGCGAGCTGTTCTTCCTCCGTGAGTTGCTGGTGGGTCGTCGAGGCCGGGTGGATGATGAGCGTCTTGGCGTCGCCGACGTTCGCCAGCAGGCTCGCGAGTTCGGTCGACTCGACGGTGGTGCGGGCTGCGTCGTAGCCGCCGGCGAGGCCGAAGGCGATCATACCGCCGTAGCCGCCGTCGAGGTACTGCGTGGAGAGGTCGTGCGTCTCGTGGTCTTCGAGCCCTGGATAGGTGACCCAGTCGACTTCGGGATGTTCGTCGAGGTGCTCGGCGACGGCCATCGCGTTCTCGGAGTGGCGCTCCATCCGCAGTGGGAGCGTCTCGAGCTTCTGGGTAGTGACCCACGCGTCGAAGGGTGACTGCTGGTTGCCGAGGTCGCGGAGGGCGCGTGCACGGGCCGTCGCAAGGAAGGCTGCGTCGCCGAAGCGCTCCTGGAAGTTGACGCCGTGGTAGGCGGGATTCTCGGCGGCGATCTCCGGATAGTCCTCGCCGTTCCAGTCGAAGCTGCCGCCGTCGATCAGGATGCCGCCGATCGTTGAGCCGGCACCGTGGATCCACTTGGTCGTCGAGTGCCAGACGAGGTCGGCGCCGTGGTCGAGCGGATTGCAGAGATAGGGCGTCGCGAACGTGTTGTCGACGAACAGGGGTGCGCCGTGTTCGTGCGCGATATCGGCAATCCGTTCGATGTCCGGGGTAACGAGCGCCGGGTTACCGATCGTCTCGAGATGTACGTACGCGGTGTCCTCGTCGATCTCCGCTGCGTAGGCGTCGTAATCGAGCGTGTCGACGAATCGCGTCTCGATCCCCCGGCGCGGCGCCGTGTGGGTGAAGTAGATGTACGTGCCGCCGTACAGTGCCGACGCCGTGACGACGTTGTCTCCCTCGCTGGCGAGCGTGAACGTCGCCAGGTCGAGTGCCGCCATCCCGCTTGAGGTCGCGAGCGCGCCGACGCCGCCCTCCAGCGAGGCGAGGCGCTCCTCGAGCACGGCGTTCGTGGGGTTCATGATCCGGCTGTAGATGTTGCCGGGCTCCTCGAGTGCGAACAGCGAGGCGGCGTGCTCGGCGTCTTCGAACTCGTAGGACGTCGTCTGGTAGATCGGTGGTGCGCGTGCGCCAGTCGTCGGGTCCGCCTCCTGCCCTGCGTGGAGGCTTCGCGTGTAGAATCCGTGCTGATCCTCTGTCATTCCGAGTGGCGCTTCTCGGTGACTCCGCATGAAGGTTGTGCGGACCGCAGCTACCGCCGGTATCTGGGTCGGAGAGCCACGGGACCGTCCGACGGATCGCGATCGGCAGTTCGCGATTTACTCGGTCGTCGACGACACGACGGTCGGCGTCGGCGTTCGTTCGACGAACAGCGAGTAGGCGAGGACGACGAACCCGAGCGCTGTGAAGCCGCTCTGGACGACGATGCTCTGGAGGAGCGAGGAGGCGGTAAGCTGGTGGAGCGTCCCGCCGAGCAGCGTGCCCAGCGTGACGAGTCCGAGGCCAGCGCTCAACGCGCGGAGGGCGCGGGAGCCGGTTCTCGCGTACGCCCGGTACGCCAGGAGCACGATCGCGCTCCCGAACACGAGCGTCACGGTGTTGGCGGCGACGACGGCTGTCGTGAGGGCGTCCATCTGAATCACCTGACGGGGACCGCTGCGGGTCCTCGGTGCATCCGACGGCAGCGGTCGGTATCAATGGCCGGTTCGATTCTCGCTTCGCTGGAACGGCGCATCGTCACTGGGGCTCGACGGTCGCCGGATCGGTGTCGTGAAGGGTTCCCTCGGAGAACCGTTTGATCACCTTCTCTTCGGCGCGGTGGAGCGTCTCCGAGCAGGTCGACTTCGCGATGTCGAGTGCCTCCGCGAGTTCGGTCATCGAGGCCTCGCGCGGCGTGTCGTAGTAGCCCATCTCGATCGCCGTCGTGACGAGTTCTCGCTGGCGATCCGTCAGGAGGCGTTCGGACTCGACGCGCGGACTGACGTACTCGACGGCGTAGTCCAGTCCGAAGGCGTCGAACTGGTGGGCGAGCTCGGACAGGCGGTCTCGCGAGGCCGTCAGTTCGAGCGTCGTCGTCCCGTCGACGATATCGATCGGTAGTTCGATCGGCATCCGGGATTCGCGGGCGGAAAAGAGGAGGAGTGGCTGTGTGGTCTCGAACTGGACCATCGCTCGATCCTCCCCGGCCTGGAGGAGTTCGATCCGGGTAATCGCGTCGTGGTCCTCCATGGCGGTGAGGACCGGACGCGGGTCGTCCGCGACGAGTTCCACGAGCCCGAATCCGGTCTCTGTGCCCGGCAGTGCAGCGAGGACGCGGAACGTGGCGTCGGGATTCGCCGCCGACACGTCCTTGACCCAGGTGCCGTCAGGTAACGTTACGGTGAGTTCAGCGTGCGTCATCGGTGGCTCTCTGACCGTAGCTACGAGAGTAGCCCTGATATGATCGGGTCCGATTCTCAGCCTGTGAGAAGCGAACGCGCCGCGCCAGCCGCTCTCGACCGCCGCGAGGCGGCCCGTCGGTGGTTCCCTTCTTCGCTGCAACACTTCAATTTATTAGGATGGAGTCCCGACGCGAGTGTATGAGCGGGAACGGCGATGCCGTCGGTGGCGATGCAGGACAGCATCGCGTTCCCGAACCCCTCCGCGAACGCGTCGACGAACTGTTCGTCGCCGAGCGTGGCTACGAACCGGCGAGTTTCCAGGAGGCGTTGAGCGTCGTCGTGGACCTCGCCTCAGCTGCGACAGCTCCGTCCGACGACGCGTCCGCAGCGTCTGCTGGACCGACGAGTGGACCGTCGAACGGAACGACGGATCCAGCGAGCAGTACCGACGCCGACGGGACTGATTCGCCGGTGACCGGCGCCGGGGGCTCTGGTGGGGAGGCTTCCAGCGCGGAGTCTTCCAGCGAGGCAGGCACCACCGACCTCTCCGAGGCGACCATCGAGTCGAGCGAGTTCGAGTCCGTCAGCTTCGACGACTACGTCGACGGCCTCGACGAGTCCCGGCGAGACCCCTCGCCCGGCGTCGAGTCGATGCTCGACACCGCCCACGCCGACGGCGTCGTCCGTGAACTCGCCGCGGAGGTCCTCGACGAGATGACTAGCGAGGCGTTTGATGAGCTCGAACATGGCGTCGATCAGGGCGTCGGCGCGGGCGTCACCGACGGCATGGGAGCGACCCAGACGACCGACAGTGCCGGGACCGCGCCATCCGGCAGTCAGGGTGACGGCGTCCCGGACTCCCTGACTGCCGACCCCGAGAGCGACTGTGCGATCTGCGGCCGAGCCCATCCGGTTAGCGTCCTCCAGACGACGATTCGCGAGTCCGAAGGCGGTTCCGTGGCGCTCGTGTGTCCCTCCTGCGCCGAGTAACAGCTGTCGTCGCCCGATCCGCTCCCCCGAGCGACTACGAAGTTCCGTTCGACGGAGCCGGCGTCGCCGATCGTCACTGCTTTGCCGAGTCACCGGTCACCGTTCCGTATGACGACGCTGGACTCCGTTGCGACGGTCGTGCACGTACTCTTCGGTGGACTCTGGATCGGTAGCGTGGCGTTCGTGGCACTCGCAGTGCTTCCACTGGGTCGAGACGCCAGCATCGATCCCGAACCGCTGTCGGCGGTCGTCGATCGACTCGTCACGCTCTCGCGACTCGCTGCACTCGTGATGCTCGCGACCGGTGGCCACGTCCTCTACCACGTCACGCTCGGCGGGGAGGTGACTGCGGAGCCGCTGACGAGCAGCGGTCGGGGCCACCTCGTCCTGACCATGGTGGTCCTCTGGGTCGGCGTCATCGCGACCGTGGAGATCGGGAACAGCAAACTCTCCGACGGCCTCGACGCTGGCAAACTGCGCGAACCGACCAGGACGGCGTTGCCGTGGTTCCAGGCGGCTGCCCTCTTGGGAGTTGCAGTGCTGACGATCGGCGGGATGCTCTCCGCTGGCGTCGGCTTCTGACCAGGCCAGTCTCTCAGCACCAGCGCCCGGCCAGGGAATCGCAACCACTACCTGCCGGCGTATCGCAGCCTCGCCCATGCACATTGGCGTTATCGGGCTGGGGCGGATGGGCAGGATCGTCGTCGATCGCCTCCTCGACGCCGGGCACGACGTCGTCGCCTTCGACATCGACGATGACGCCGTCGCAGCCGCGGCGGACGCCGGCGTCACGCCCGCCGATTCGATTCCCGACGTGGCCGACGAACTCGGATCGGAGCGACGAATCTGGCTCATGGTTCCCGCGGGCGATCCGGTCGACGCCGCCCTCGCCGAACTCGACGGCCACGTCGACGGCGACGACGTGATCGTCGACGGCGGTAACTCGCACTTCGAGGCTTCGGTCCGGCGCGCCGACGCGACTGACGCTGCCTACCTCGATTGCGGGACGAGCGGCGGGCCGGCGGGTGCCGAACTCGGCTTCTCGCTGATGATCGGGGGCCCCGAGTGGGCCTACGAGGCGATGGTGCCGGCGTTCGACGCCGTCGCGACCGGCCCCGACGGCCACGACCGGATGGGTCCGGTCGGCTCCGGCCACTACGTCAAGATGGTCCACAACGGCATCGAGTACGCGCTCATGCAGGCCTACGGCGAGGGCTTCGAACTCCTTGCGCGTGGCCGCTACGACCTCGACCTCGAGTCCGTCGCGCGAACCTGGACCAACGGTGCTGTGATCCGCTCCTGGCTCCTGGACCTCTGTGAAGAGGCGTTCCGGGAGGAGGGCTCGGACCTCGGCGACGTCGCCGATCACGTACAGGGTGGGTCGACGGGGACGTGGACCGTCCAGGAGGCGCTCGAACAGGAGGTGCCAGTGCCGCTGATCTACCAGGCGCTCGCCGAGCGCTTCGACAGCCGCAAGGACCGCTTCGCGCGGAAACTCGCCAACCGGCTGCGCTACGGGTTCGGACGGCACGAGGTCGTCCGAGAGAACTGAGCGATCGCGCCGTCGAGGACCGATTCCTTCCCGGGGCGACTACGCGACGACGTCGTCCGAGCGTTCGTACTCCATCTCGCGAGCGATCTCGTCGGCGAGGTCCACGCCCCAGAATCGCTCGACGAGCCAGAAACCCAGGTCGAGTCCTGCGGTCACGCCACCGGCAGTGACGACGTCGCCCTCGTCCACGACGCGGGCGTCCACGGCTTCCGCGCCCGATTCTCGCAGGTCCTCCATCGCGCCGTGGTGGGTCGTCGCCCGTTTTCCATCGAGCAGTCCGCCTGCCTCGAGGATCATCGCTCCGGTGCAGACCGACCCGACGATCGCTCCGCGTTGGTGTGCTAGCCTGACTGCTTCGGGGAGGTCGCCCGCCTGGACCTCTGCCCACGCACCGGCGACGGCCCGGCCGTCCCAACTGCCACCAGGGACGACGAGCAGGTCCGCGTGGTCGGAGAGCGCGCCCTGTGAGGCGACGGTGAGGTCGTGATTGCCCGTCGCACTCGTGGCTCCACCGAGGGTCACGAGTTCGACGTCGAGATTGGCGCCGGCGTCTTTGGCGTTCTCGAGGACCTCGTACGGGCCGAGGGCGTCCAGTTCGTCGAAGCCGTTGAAGACGACGACCTCCACCGACGTCGTCTCGGAGGAATCCATGACGTACTCGACTCCCTGTGGGCCAAAAAGTCCTCGGCGCACTCGCTGGGGCGGATGCCATTTCAGGGCCGAACAGTTTCGGGAGCCACCGCTGTGCGCCGGGTCGATGCGGTCACCGGATCACAATACAGATAAAGCACCGTTTCGAACTGCCGTGCAAATGGAACTGGGTTTGGCCTTCGCCGTTGGCGTCGGGCTGACGGTCCTCACCGTGCTGGTGCACTTCTCGCGTGGCACCGGGTGGAGCCCGAACGAGGACATCTCACAAGCCGTGCTCGAACAGCGAGCGCAGACGGTTCCGGAGACGGACTTCCCGGAGCCGTCCAATCGCACCTTCAGCGCCGGGGGCGGTGCCGCCGTGGCTGCCGTCGGTGAGGGCGAAGAGGGAACGGAACTCGAAGAGGGCGAAGAGGAGAGCTCCAGCCCCGGCGACATCCCCGAGGACGAAATCGAGTACTTCGACGTCGAGTTCGTCAAGGAAGGGGAGACCATCGAAGTCGTCAACAACGAACCGCTCCTCGATCAGGGCGAGGACCACGGCTGGGACCTTCCATACGCCTGCCGCGAGGGGCAGTGCGTCTCCTGTGCGGGACACATCCCTGACGGCGACGCCCGTGACTTCGTCGAGCACGACGATCAAGAGATGCTCGACGACCCCGAACTCGAGGACGGCTACGTCCTGACCTGCGTCGCCTACCCGCGTGCGGACTTCTCGCTGGAGACCAGCGAGTCTCCCTGACGTCACGTTTTTCCGCTCCCCAGCCGGTTTCCGTTCGCCGAGTAGCCGTCTCGATCACGTTCGGTCACCCATTGCTATCAGCTCTCTATCGTATAGTGGCAGTGTACGAATTCGTCCGTCAACGGTCGTATTGTCCCGCGCCGTCGGGTGTTTCAGGATGCGGAGAGTCCCCACACCTCCCACCATATTCATGTTCGGACCTCCGGTAGCGAGGGAGTGTGTCGAAGCAGTCGCGTCGCGAGAATCTCACCGACGGTGGGCTGGCACGCCCACTCGCACGCCTGGCCTGGCCGATCGTCGTCATCCAGCTGCTGCAGGTCACCTACAACATCGCAGACACGATCTACCTGGGCTGGTACGATCCGACCGCGGTCGCCGCGATCAGCCTCGCGTTTCCGCTACTGTTCCTGATCATCTCCGTCGCCGGCGGGTTCACGACCGCTGGGAGCATCCTCGTCGCGCAGTACACCGGTGCGGAGGGCGAGCGGTCGGCGGGCCGGGTCGCCGGCCAGACGCTCGCGTTCGTCGGATCGCTGTCGGTATTGCTCGCGATCCTGGGCTTCCTGGTCGTCGATCCCGCGTTGGCGTTCCTGCCGACGGAGGCCGAGACCGGCCAGGAGGTCGTCCCGCAAATGGCGGCCTACCTGAAGGTGCTCTTCCTGGGTCTGCCGGCGATCTTCGGCTTCTTCGTCTTCTCCGCGCTCATGCGGGGGTACGGTGACACCCGGACGCCGATGCGGATCATGGCCGGCAGCGTCGCGCTCAACGTCGTCGCCGATCCGATCCTCATCTTCGGGCTCGGTCCCGCGCCGGAACTGGGCATCGTCGGCGCAGCGATCGCGTCGATGGGCGCCCGGGGACTTGCGACGCTCGCGGGGCTGCACGTCCTCTTCCGGACGAACCGTGGGCCGTCGGTCTCGACGGCGGACCTACCCTTCAACGTCGAGATCATCCGGCAGATCCTCTCGATCGGCGTGCCGAGCGCGCTCGAGCAGTCGATGGCCGCAGTCGCGATGGTCACCCTGACCGCGATGGTCGCGCAGTTCGGCCCGCCGGTCGCGGCGGCCTACGGCGTCGGCAACCGCCTCGTCTCGTTGGTCTTCCTGCCAGCGATGGGCGTCGGCCGCGCGACGAACACGATGGTCGGACAGAACCTCGGGGCGGACAAGGCCGACCGCGCAGAGCGAGCAGTCTGGCTCGGCGTCGCGGTCTCCGGCGGCGTGATGGCCGTCGTCGCGCTCGTTGCTTACGCCGTCCCGGAGCCGATCGTCGCCGCGGTCATCGGCGCGGACACGGAGTACACCGCAGAGTCGATCGCCCTCGGCACCGACTACCTCCGGATTCGTTCGATCGAGTTCGTGTTCATCGGGATCATGCAGGTCGTCCTCGGTGGCTTCCGCGGTGCGGGCAACACTCGGACAGCGCTAGCGATATCGATGGTCACACTCTGGGTCGCCCGCGTCCCGACTGTGTTCTACCTCACCGTCGTCCAGGACTGGGGCCCGACCGGTATCTGGATCGGGATGACGATCGGCCACATTCTCGGGACGCTGGTCGCCGTACCGTGGTTCCTCCGCGGCACGTGGAAAGAGGCGGTGATCGACGAGGACGATCCGCGGGGGCCGTCGGCGGCCGCCGAGTAGACCGGCGCTCGATCGCTGCCCGTTTGAACATGCTTTTAGCTGATTGGCTGCTACGAAACGGCGAGGGCTCGTAGCTCAGTGGACAGAGCACTTGGTTCCGGACCTAGATGCCGCGGGTTCAAATCCCGTCGAGCCCGCTCATCCTCGCTGCGCTCGGATTCGCGGCCTCGACGACCCTCGCAAACGCTTCGCGTTTGCTCGGTCCCGTCGAGCCCGCTGTTCTGGCTGCCTTCGTCGATCCCAAAGCCGATCTCGTCGAGTTCGACGTCTCGGTCGTAACGTGGGAGGGCGACGACGTTCTCGCTTTCAGATCTCCGTATCGCTCACCCGAACGTACGTCCGCTCCTCCCGATCGAACACGTCCTCGTCCGACACGCGCCCCGCTTCGCTCAACTCCCGCAACGCCGACGAGTCAAGCTCCAGCACCTCGTAGGGATTCACCCCAGCCTGCCGCAATGCCTCGAACACCTCGCGCTGGGGTTTGGTCACCCTGCGCTGCGAGGTCGTCCGCGTTACCGCTGCGTACGTGCCCTGAATCCGCATGTCCTCGTGGACGCGATCCAGTAGCTCCTCCCGGATCTCCCGCCGACGCTGGTCGAACAGTTCCCTCGCGCGAGCGGCGAGGCCGTAGAGATCAGCGAGCGTCTCGACGTCGGCGGATTCGAGGTCCGCCGGCTGGTGGTCGAGGGTGGTGCGGAGGCGTTCGATCTCCTGTTCTGGTTCGGTGGCAGTGAGCGGAATACGCTCGTGGCTGTGGGCGTCGGTGGAGGCCTCGATTAGCGTGCCGGTCGGGATCGCGCCGTCCTCGCGGTGGCGGCGATTCGTCGACCCGGCGTAGGTGACACAGTAGTCGAAGTCGTCGTTCTCCCAGGCGAGGGGTTCGTCGCTGCCGCCGGCGAGTACGTCGTCGACGAAGACGTCGGTCGCCACCATCGCGTCGAACGCCGAGACGTCGGCGTCGGCCTCGTCCAGTGGCGGCCAGATTCCCTGGTGACAGGCGATCACGTTGTAGGCGTAGTCCTCGGTCGGTTCGAGCGCGGCGAGTTCGCGCTGGAAGGCGTCCCCGGAGTCGACGTGATCGACGCCGTAGAGCGCCAGGTCGTCGATGCGGACCGGCGACGTTCCGAGTTCGTGGGCGAGGTCGCCGTCGCGGAACTCCTCGATCGCCGTGCCGTCGCCGGTGCTCTCACGGGTTCCGGCGACCAGGTAGACCGGAATCTCCGCGTCCCGGAGGGTCGTCAGTGCACTCCGAATCGCCTGGATCGTGTCCGGTTTCGGCTCCGGCGACCGGAGGAGGTTCCCGGTGTGGACGACCGCGTCGACGTCCCGATCGATCGCGCGGCGGACGACGTTCGCGAGGCCGCCGAGGTCGACTTCGGGCTCGTCGGGGCTGTCGGGTGCGAACGCGAGCGTATCGCTGACGTGGAGCACGGTGGGGACCATGGACGAACCTACGGCCTGCGTTCCGATAAGAATCTGTACCGTACCGACCGCCACGACCGGTCACCGGATTGCAGATAGGTACACGCCCAGGGTGCGTTCGGCGACACGATCGACCGATAGCTCCTGGACGTGCTCCCGGCCGTTCGATCGCTCGCGATCGTCGAGCACTGCGACGAGGCCGTCCACGAGGGCTTGCTCCTCCTCGGCGACGACCGAGGGCTCGACGCCGCGGAGCCGCTCCCGGACGTCACCGACGTCTCGAGCCACCACTGGCAGATTGCAGGCCATCGCCTCCTTGACGGTGTTCGGGGAACCCTCCGACGCGGAGACGAGCACCATCGCGTCGGCAGCGTTCATCAGTACGGGCATCCGTTCGTGGGCGACGCGCTCGTCGAGCGTGTGGAGGACGACGTCGTCGGGTAGTCGCGCGTCGGCGACGTCGACGAGTCGCCGCGCCAGCGGGTAGTTCTTGACCGCCCTGTCGCTGGGGTACGGGAAGAGCACGTGCTTGGCAGCCTGGGCCCATCCAACCGACGACAATGCCTGCTCGCGGTCCATCGGCTCGAACAGTTCCAGGTCGACGCCGTGGGGAATCACCGTGCAGTCCGACCGAAGCGTCTCGGCCATCCCACTCGACATCACGATGGTCTCGCTCGCGCGGCGTGCACCCAGCCGGCCGATCCAGCCGAATCTGCCGCTGACGTCAGAGCCCCACAGGGAGAGGACGACTGGGCAGGTGCGCTGGGCGAAGGCCGCCGGCACCGTGAGCCCGTAGTTGGCGTGGACGAGGTCGTACGCCGAGAGATCCCGCTTTCGGACGTCTGCCACCAGTCCGAGGTAGTCGACGAGCGACCGCTCGCTCCCGTCGCCGGTCGCCGCCCGCGTGCCGCTGACGGGGACGACTTCCGTCCGAACGCCCAGCCGCCCGAGCGCTTCGACCTGCTGGCGATAGAACGTGGCGTGATCGGAGGTGACGAGGCTCAGGACCGAGACGTCCGTCGAGGGGCTGTCGCGTGGCCGGACTTCGGGCTCCGTGGACCTCACTCTGGATCACCGGATCTCGTTCCGGCGGGTGGATGCGGTACCGTCGATGGCTGCCCCAGCGTCATGGATCGAGTTCCGCGAAGGGTTTCGGCCGACGCCTCGCCGGCTTGATCGCGTAGGCCGAAGTACAGGCCGTCTCGTAGTCTTCGAACCCGTTGTAGGTGTAGGCGAGCGGGCCGTGCGCGCAGCCTCGCTCCTCGACGAAGGCGTCGAAGGCGTCGTTCCAGTCCACGTGGAAGGAGACGAGCAGTCCGCCGGGAACGAGATGTTCCCAGGCGAGGTCGAACTCGAAGGCCATCCCGGTCTGGGAGTGCTCGGAGTCCTGGATGAAGAGGTCGACGCCGCCGACCGAATCGAGGAGGCCGGGCAGGTCCCGCTGGCTTCGTCCCGTCCGGCGATCCCAGTGGTCGTGGAGATCATCGGGAACGATCCAGCCCGCCTCGCGGTCCTCGGGAATCCGGTGCGTGCCGGCTTCAGAGCAGGACGGGCGACCTCGCTCGTAGTAGTCCCGGCGGGGTTGAGCGATCGTCGCACCACGTCCGTCCGCGAGGGCAGGCGCCTCCGCATCCTGGGGAGTGCCCTGGAGGAGTGGGACCGGATCGAGCGAGTACAGCGTTCCGGCGTCGTTCTCGTCGAGGGCGAGCAACAACGACGCAGTCGAGACGCCGTGATACACGCCAGTTTCCACGATCGTAGTGGGCTCGTACTCCCTGACGAGGGCGTAGAGCCGGGCACACTCGTCCATGTGTGCGTCGTAGATCGAACCGTCGGTCGACAGTTCCTCCGCCGCCGAACGGCAGATGTCCACGATTCGCCCGGCGAAGAACTCCTGCTCGTAGGCCTCGAAATCGGCGGGGCTGGGGAAGAACCGATCCACGAACGCCTCCTCGGTCCGGTGGACTCTGCGGCGTTTCCGCCAGGACATCCAGGGAACGACGAAGTGCGCGAGCCGGTCGATCCGGGGCTTCGCGTCCTCCGGCACGCGCTCCGCGACTGATTCGAGGAGCGTCACGGTGACTCCGCCGAGGATTTCTGCAGCGTTGCCGGTCCGTGCTCGCGCACTGGCCGGGTGCGATTCGAGGTCGCGATTCCTCGTGGGGCGCCGCCGTCGCGTTCGAAGACCATCGCCTCGCCCCGGTTCGCGTACTCGAAGGTTCGCTCGGCTGGCCGTTCGTCGACGTCCACGAGCGTGAGCGGTGCGAACAGCGACTCGTACTCGGCTCGACTGCGGACCCAGCTCGCCCGCCCGCCGTCACCACTGGTCATCTCACAGCAGTTGATCGTCCCGCCCTCGGCGAGCACTCGTCGAAGCTCACTCGCTACCTCCCCGACCGCGTCCGGCGGGATGTGCTGGAGGACGTTCCAGGAGACGATCAGGTCGAAGGAGTCGTCCTCGAACGGAAGGTCCTGGCCGAGCGTCTCCTCGAACTCCAGCTCCGGGTAGAGGGTCCGGGCACGCTCGATCGCGTCCCCGTTCGGATCGACCCCGATGGTCTCCTCTGCGTGCTCCGAAATCCACCCGGTGAGCCGACCGTACCCACAGCCCAGTTCGAGCGCCCGGTCGTAGCTCCGATTACCGAGCACGCTGTCGAGGTGCCGGGACTCCCTGTAGAGGCGGGCGCTGAGTTCGGGTCGGGATGGATCGCCCCCGGCGAAGCCGCCGTCGTCGAACGTGATGAACCCGTCCTTCTTGCGCCAGTTCGGTCCCCATCGTGACTCCGGAAAGACGGTTCCCACGACGAACGGAGGGATCTGCTGTGGATTTCGGAGTCCCCGCAGAAGCACCTGGGACCAGGACGTGACGGCTCCAATTGCGTTGCGAATCGCCCCGAGGGCCATTGGCAGGGTCCTCACGGAGGACGGTGATTGTTACAAGTGTGATATCGTACGGCTACGATCCGCTTTCGCGGCGGTAGAACCGTGCTACTCGAAACCGGCCTGCGTGTCGGTGTACCCCCACATCTGCAGGGCCGCTCAGATTCCGGGCTGGCTCTAGCGAGTGACTGCCGCTGCTGGGCTTTCGATCGATGGCGGCGCGCTGTGATCGTTTCCACAGATACCTCCCTCCGGTGTGACAGTCTCCTCGTTCAGCGTTCGTGGAGACCGGTCCGTACCCGTGGATTGCACTTCAGGGGTTGCCACCGTCGATCGGCCCGCGGTCGTTCGAGGACGTTCGACGGCCTGTTGGTGCGGAGCAGCGTTCGCGGCCTAGGTGGTAACTGTTCAAGAGCGTCCACGCGCCTATCGCGTACTGCGCTGCAGGTCAGCGAGACTGCCGCTGCGCTCGAACCGGCCGTCGATGCCGTCCTCGATGGCTGTCGAATCCGCCAGTCTGCCTTTGCCCTTGCCAGCGCGCTCCCCGGATCCACTATCAATGCCCGACGCAGGATCGAGTCCGGACATTCCCACTCCACCAGGTGGTATCGGCGAGGAAGCTGCTGTGCTCGACGCCAACCGGACGACCGTCCAGCGACTCTCGCTCCCGCGATCGGCGCGACGAATCGTCCTCGTCCTCGGCCTCGGGTACGCCCTCTCCCTGCTCGTGTTCGTCGTCGGATTCGGCGGACGAGCGGGCGGGACGGTCGTGGTCCCGTCCGTCGTCATCGTCGCGTTCGTGCTCGAATCCACGGACTCGGCGACCGGGATGGGGTTCGGAACGGGACTCGCTCCCTTGCTGTTCGTCTTCGGGTACGAGCCACTCGCGGTCGTTCCAGCACTGTTGCTCTCCGAGTCCGTCACCGGTCTGCTCTCCGGCCTGCTCCACCACGAGATGAACAACGTCACGTTCAGGCTCCGGCCACCGAATCGGGAGATTCGGCTCGTCGTACTCCTGATCCTCCTGAGTACCGTTGCACTCGTGATTTCGGTGACGCTGGTCCACGCGTTGGCGATTCTCCCCCAGGGCTTCGTCGAGGCCTACGTCTCGGTACTCGTCGTACTGATGGGGGCGTTCGGCCTGCTGCGCACACGCATCGGCACTCCCGAGGTCTTTCGGCCGCGGAGACTCGTGGGGTTCGCGCTCTTCGCCGGGGCGAGCAAGGGCATCGGCGGCGGTGGGTTCGGACCGGTCGTCACGCTCGGGCAGATTCTCTCCGGTGTCTACGAGAAGAGCGCCGTCGCCATCACGTCCGCGTCGGAAGGCGTACTCTCCCTGGTCGGTGGCCTCACGTTCCTCGTCTTCTGGTACCTCGGCGAACCGGTCGATTTCCTCCTCGTTCCATCCGTGCTGACTGGGGGATTCTTCGCTGCGATCCTCGCGCCGTATCTCGTCCGCGTCGTGCCGAACTCGGTCTGGCAGTACCTCATCCCCGGCTACGCCGTCGTGATCGGCGTCGCGGGAGTCGTCCTCGGGCTGGGCGTCTAACGCCGAAGTCGCTCGGCACTCTCGTGTGGCGGCCATCGAGAGTTATGGCGCTCGCCGGCCAAGTGCCGGTCATGGACCTCGGCGTGACCGTCGGCGACTCGATCGATCGACTCGAGCGGACGGGCGTGGACTTCGACTTCGTGGAGGTGTCCGTCGGCGAGGCACAGCCGCTTCCGACGGACGCCGCGGCGCCGCGGCTCCGTTCGGCACTCGCCGCGACTGAATCGGACCTCTGCATGCATCTCCCCTTCCAGCAGGTGGTCGCGACGCCGGTCGAACAGCTCAACGACGCGATCGTCGAGTACCTCGAAGACTTGCTGTCCTGGGGCGGCACTGTCGGCGCTCGCAAGGCGGTCCTCCACGCGACTGCCCGGAACCCGTACGACACGGACCTCCGGCCGACGATCGCCGAACAGCTCCGCAGGATCGCCGCCGTCGGCGAGGAGCACGGCGTCGAGGTCGTCGTCGAGAACGTCGGCCACCAGAAACAGGGCGTCCAGCTATCGGTCCTCGCCGACCTCGCCCGCGAGGCGGAGGTCCCGATTTGCTTCGACGTCGGCCACGCTTACATGGAGGAAGGCGACGACGGGATCGATCGCTTCTGTTCTCGAAACGCCGACCGGATCTCCCACCTCCACGTGCACGACGCCCGCTCCAGGGGCGACACCCACATTCCGATCGGCGCTGGGGAGGTGGACTGGAGTCTCCTCGAAGAGCACCTCGACGACTTCGACGGGACCGTCGCCGTCGAGGTCTTCACCGACGACCTGTCTCTCCTGCGAGACAGTGCCGAGCGTGTCACCGACCTGTTCGGCCAGACGAGTTGATCGGTCGACTCGATTACTGCGCGACGTAGCCCCCGTCGATCGTCAGCGTCTCGCCGGTCACGAAGGAGGCGTCCTCGGAGCACAGCCACACCGCGGCGTCCCCGATCTCTTCGGGCTGGCCGAGGCGGCCGATCGGAGTTGCGGCCTTGGTCGCCTCCATCGTCTCGGGGTCGTCCTCCTGGGAGCGAGCCACCATCGGCGTGTCGATGACGCCGGGGCTAATCGCGTTGACCCGGATCCCCTCACCGCTGTACTCGACCGCGGCGGTCTTCGTGAGACCGATCACGCCGTGCTTGCTGGCGACGTAGGGACTCAGGTTGGGGAACGCGACCAGGCCCGCGATCGAGGAAGTGTTGACGATGGAGCCACCGCCCGATTCGAGCATCGCGGGAATTTCGTACCGCATGGCCAGGAAGACGCCTTTCAGGTTGACGTCGATGACCTGTTCCCAGTTGTCGAGCGGGTGCTCCCCTGCTGGCTCGGACTCGCCCTCGATGCCGGCGTTGTTGAACGCGAAGTCGAGGCTCCCGTAGGTGTCGACGGCCGTGTCGACCATCGCCTCGACCTCGTCGGGGTCGCTGACGTCAGTCGCGACGACGGTCGCCTCGCCGCCGGCGTCCCGGATGCGTTCGACCGTCTCCTCGGAGCCCTCGACGTCGACGTCTGCGACCACGACGTTGGCGCCTTCGTCTCCAAAGCGCAGCGCGGCCTCTCGTCCGATACCGGATCCACCGCCCGTTACGATCGCCGTCGAACCGTGTATTCCGTCCATGGGTTGAACCTCCGGCGTCGGTACTGAACCACGACGCCTCGTATTGAACTACGATCGGATTCGGGATAAAGACGGCCGGCGGTTCTCGACTCACGGGAGCCCTCGGCGCACCAGCGGACGATCGATCGAGGGGCTACAGATCGGCGCGGTTGAACTGGTAGTACCCCACGAGCAGCGGGACGACGATCCAGAGCACGAGCATGACCAGTCCCAGTTCGGGCGTCTGGTAGAAGGCGTCGGTCTCGCTCCCGGCGTCGGAACTGGCTTCGAGCGAATCTGCGACGCCGGGGAGGAGTGCGAACAGTCCCGAGGAGTACGCCGTCGACGGCGACACGTTCGTGACGATGTAGGCCCAGTCGGGATAGTCGGTGGTGAACTGGAACCCTTCGACGACGTAAACAATCATCAGCGGCACGACGTCCCAGACCAGTTCGAAGAGGACGAAGAACCCGATGGCGAGCGTCGTCGCGCGAGTCGTCGATCCGGTCGTCGCCGAGATGCTGACCATGACGGCGGAGTAGACGGCGACGAACAGGAGCGTCAGCGCGACGAAGGCCACGAGGGCCCACGCGTTCAGCCCGCCGATGAGGAGAGCGCCGAAGAGCAATCCGACGACGAGTCCGATGGCGAGCCCGGTCGCGAGGACGGCCGCCCGGCCGAGCACCTTTCCGAGGAATACGTCGCGACGGGTCGTCGGCTGTGAGAGGAGGAGTTTGATGCTGCCGATCTCGCGCTCCCCGGCGACGGACTTGTAGCCCACGATGATCGCTGCGATCGGCACGAAGAGGGCGGTAAAGCCCAGGGTGAAGAAGACGAGACCACCGAACGTCGCCTCCTCCTGGGTCCCGAACAGCTCGGGTGCCTCGGTGTAGCCGTAGGTCGTGATCACGGAGAGGACGATGAACGTCCCGACGAGCGCCCAGAGAGCACGGGACTGGATCGCGTCGCGGAAGTCCTTCTTCGCGACGATGCCGACGCTCATGCTTCGACCTCCTGTGCGTCGGTCGTGTAGCGTACGAAGAGATCCTCGAGGGACGACTCGACGACCTCGAAGTCCTGTACCGGCGCGACGCCGTCGTCGATCGACTCGAGGACCCGGAACTTCGAGCGATCGGCGACCGAGAGCCGGATTCGACCGTCGTCGATCGCGACGTCGGCGACGCCGTCGAGGGCCGCTACCTGCTGGCGCACAGACTCGTCGATCCGGTCGAGCGTCACGAACAGCACCTCGCCGGTCTCCGTCGCGTTCCGGAGGCCGTCGATGGAGTTGTCCGCGACGAGCGACCCCTTGTTGATGATCCCGACGCGGTCACAGACCGCTTCGACCTGCTCCATGATGTGACTGGAGAAGAAGACGGTCGCGCCGCGGTCGTTCTCAGCCTGGATGATCTCGCGCATCTCGCGGGCGCCGTTGGGATCCAGCCCGGTCGAGGGTTCGTCGAGGATCAACAGTTCCGGGTCGCCGACCAGTGCCATGGCGAGGACGAGCCGCTGGCGCATCCCTTTCGAGTAGCCCCCGGCTTTCCGGTCGGCTGCCTCGGCGACGCCGGTTCGTTCGAGTAGCGCGATCGGATCGTCGTCGACGCCCTTCATTTCGCAGGCGAACTGCACGTGCTGGCGCCCCGTCAGCCGATCGTAGACGTGGTAGGCGTCGGGCAAGACGCCGGTCTTCTGGCGGACGAGTTCGCCCTCATCCTGCGCATCGTGTCCGAGGACGGTCACGTCGCCGGAGGTCGGACGCACGAAGTCGAGCAGGATGTCGATCGTGGTCGATTTCCCGGCGCCATTCGGGCCGAGAAACCCGTAGATCTCCCCCTCTTCGACGGTCAAATCCAGGTCGTCGACGGCGAGCACGTCGCCGAACCGCTTCGTGAGTCCCGAACAGTCGATCGCTGCCATGGTTTACAGTTGGAGCGGATACCTGAAATATGTGCGCTGACACGGGGTAGCAGCGCACCTGCTCGACCGTTGCCGTACTTCTACCGCAGACGCCGAAAATCGCACCTCAGAGCAGGTAGAAGAGCGGGAAGAGGAACACCCAGACGATGTCGACGAAGTGCCAGTAGAGGCCGAACAGCTCCACGGGCTCCTCGTTCCCGTCGTAGACGCCGTCGTTGGCCCGTACGATCATGAAACTCGCGACGGCCAGTCCGAGGATGACGTGGAGGGCGTGCAGGCCCGTGGTGAAGAAGTACGCCGAGGCCTCGATGGAACTGTCCCAGTAGACGCCGTGGGCGAACTCCTCGGTCCACTCGTAGGCCTTGATGCCGAGGAAGACGACCCCGAGTGCCAGCGTGCCCGCTAGCGAGCCCACGAGACGGCCTCGCTCGCCGCGTCGCGCGTACTCGAAGGCGAGCACGACGAGGAAACTGCTGGTCAGCAGGATGTAGGTGTTGACCAGGCCGGGGACCACCGACGGCGGAATCGTCTTCCAGGAGTCCCAGCCGAGGCGGATCCTCGCGAAGATGAACGAGCCGATGACCGACCCGAAGACCATGACGTCGGAGGCGAGGAACACCCACATGCCGAGTTTGCCACGCCCCACGTCCTCGAAGGGCCACCGCTGAGCGATGGGTGACACCGGGGCGTAGAAGTCCTCTCTCCCGAACTGCAAGGTGCCGACCAGCAACACGAGCAGGCCCGCCGTTCCGGTCGAGACCGCGAGGACGCCGCCGCGCTGGGCGAGCCCGAATCCGAGGAACAGGAGGCCAACGCCGAACGCGACGACGATCGGCCACGGGCTGGCGTGATCCGGGTGGAGTTCGCCGCCCTCCTCGCCGCTCTCGAGTGCCGGCTCCGGCTGGGCGGTGCCCGCACCGTCTGCTCGCGTCGCGCTGTCCCCTGGCCTGGTCACGCTCTCGTGGGTCTCGACGAACTCGAGCACGCCGTTCCGGTACGTCGGCCGTCCCGGCCAGTTTTCGAGCGGCGGCGGCGACGACGTGGCCCACTCGCCAGTGCGGACGAACTCCCAGGGCCGTTCGTCAGCGCTCGGGCCGCGAAACGCGCTCTTCCCGAGGTTGTAGAACATCACGATGAAAGAGACGCCGAGCAGGAACGCGCCGATCGTCGAGATCTGGTGCCAGGTGGTGTTCTCCGGGAAGTACGCGAACACTCGCCGCGGGGTCTCCCACGCCACGAACTGGGCGCCGAACGCGAGGTTGAACCCGACGAAGTACAGCACGAAGTGGAATTTGCCGAGCAGTTCGTCGTACATGCGTCCCGTCATCTTCGGGAACCAGTAGTACAGGCCCGCGATCAGGGCGGTCCCACCGCCACCGAGCATGACGTAGTGGAAGTGCGCGACGACCCAGTAGGTGCCCCGGAACTCGTAGTCCAGCACGACGGCGCCGAGGAAGACGCCGGTGATGCCGCCGGGGACGAAGAGCAGCAGGCCGCCCAGCGCGAACAGGAACGGCGTCTTGAACCTGATCTTTCCCTTGACGATCGTGTAGATCAACGAGAAGACGATCAGGTCGAAGGGCAGCGAGATTCCGATGGTCGTCGCCATGAACAGCGTCTTGATCTCGAGGTTGATCGTCGTCAGGAACATGTGGTGCATCCAGACGAGGAAGCTCTGCAGGGCAACGAGCACCATCGCCAGGATGACCCACTTCCGGCCGACGAGTCGCCGCCCCGAGTAGGTCTGGAAGACCTCGAGGAGGATGCCAAGCGGCGGGAAGAAGACGATGTAGACCTCGGGGTGGCCGAAGAACCAGAACAGGTGCCCCCAGAGGAGGGAGCCACCGCCGCGCTCGCCAGCGAAGAAGAGGGTGCCCAGCACGCGGTCGGATCCCAGCATGAGGAGCGCTGCGAGCAGCGTCGCGAACGCGAACAGCATCATCCAGACCGTCAGCAGCCAGGACCAGGTGAACAGGGGAACGTTCCAGAGACCGAGCCCCTCCGCCCGGCAGTAGTGGATCGTCGTGATGAAGTTGACCGAGGCGATGGTCGAGGAGAACATCAACATCGCCAGCGCGAACACCGTGATCGAGCCCCCGATCGTCGGCGTGTACATCGGGAGGTTCAACGGTGCGTACATGGTCCAGCCTGCAGCGTAGGTTCCCTCGAAGAAGAAGGAGGTCAGGTAGACCAGCAGCGACACGAAGTACAGCCAGAACGAGAGGGCGTTCAGCCGCGGGAACGCCAGGTCGTCGGCGCCGATCTGTAGGGGAACGAGGTAGTTCGCGAGCCCGGCGGCGAAGGGCGTGATGAACCAGAAGATCATCAGCAGTCCGTGGGACGCCACCACCTCGTTGTAGGGTATCGACTCGAGAATGGAGGCTCCCGGCGTCCAGAGTTGGGTCCGGATCAGGAGCGCCATGATACCCCCGACTGCGAAGACGTAGAGGCTCGTCAGGAGGTACATGATCCCGACGTCCTTGTGGTTCGTCGAGAACAACCAGCGACGGGCGGAGCTGCGCGGTGGAAGCTCTTCACTCATCGTGGTTCACCTCCCGAACGCTCCCGGCTCGTCGACGACCGCGCCAGACACGCTCGTCGCTCATTGTCGACCACCTGTCGAGCGTTCCCCGCTCGTCGCCGATCACCCGGCGAGAGCGGCCGCTGATTCAAGCCGGTCGATACGCGGTCAGCGCTTCCGTGGCGGGGACCGATCCCACCGAAGCACTGCATGTGCCAACAGTCAACACGAAGGCCGAAATAGGAACTGTCCAGCTTCCGACGACGTGGTTACCATCTCGGTCTAGACGGTGGCCAACTGCATGGAGCGTCCCAGATTTTCCCACCTCCGACCGTGGACGCTCCCCACGGTGAACCGACGGATCCGATGCAGTGTGGAACGCTACCTTGGAAGTGTTCGGCGGAAGCAGGGAGGTCGAACTACTCGCTGGGCGGCTGCTGGAGTCTCAGGCATCCGGCGTCGTCCGGCCGATCACTGACTCGACCTCGAGTTCGAGGATCACGACGTCTACCTCGTCGATCGACTCGCCGAAGACGCGGATCGGCGGGAAGTGCTCGTTGATCTCGGCCGCGTCGAAGCGCTCGGCTTCCTCCGGCGGGAGTTCGCGCAGCGGGCCGCTCGCCAGCACGCTCCATGACTCGAGTTCTCGGGGATCGGTCGTCTCGGCCGTTCCGTAACAGACGTAGGCAGCCGTGTCGGTCGCCTCGATCGCCTCCCACTTTTGGCTATCCTCCGTCCGGCCGAGCCGGAAGTAGAGGTTGCCGTCGTCGTAGTAGTGTGCGATCGGCACGGCGTAGGCGTCGCCGTCGTCGGCGAGGGACAGGACGCCGGTTTCCTGCCGTTCGAGGTACGACGCCACGGTGTCCTCGTCCATGCCGCTCGTGTAAGAAAACTCGACGTGGTGCACGACTTCCCGTTCGCTCCGGGGGACCGTAATCCCGCTGGTCGATTCGGTAGCGATTTCGAACCTCGGGGCTGCTACGACGACCGTACCGCTCGGCAACGTCGCCGTAGCACCCGCTATGCGGTCGCTACTAATTGCCACGCCTCCCGTGTCCCTCGATCGTGTACGATACAGTTCTCGTCGCGACGGACGGCAGCGGTCCGGCGACCCGTGCGGTTACCCACGCGCTCGAACAGGCCGAACGCTCCAACGCCGAACTGCACGCGATCTACGTCGTCGACACGGCCCGCTACGCCGAACCCGCTCTCAGTAGCGCCGAACTCGCCACGACCGAGATGGAAGAGTGGGGCCAGCAGGAACTCGACGAGGTCGCGGAACGTGCCGAGTCCCTCGACGTCGACGTGCTCACGCGATCCTGTCACGGTCGGCCCTACATCGAGATCATCGAGTACGCCGACACGATCGACGCGGACCTGATCGTGGTCGGCTACCAGGGCCACTCTCACTCCGATCCCGGACAGATCGGTTCCGTCACCGATCGGGTCGTCTCGAACGCCGGTCGACCGGTCCTCGTCGCCTGATCACAGACGATGTTCGACAGGGGACAGAAGAGCCGGTTCACAGATCGCACCGAGGCAGGCAAACGACTCGCGGCGGAGATCAGCGATCGAGGCGTCGACGCCGACCTCGTGCTCGCGATTCCGCGCGGTGGGCTCCCCGTCGGTCGCGAAGTCGCCGACGCCATCGATCGTCCACTCGACGTCATCGTGGCCTCGAAGGTCGGCGCTCCGTGGAACCCGGAACTCGCGATCGGGGCCGTCGGCAGCGACGGCTCGGCGTGGTTCGACGAAGCCGTCATCGAGCGACACGGGATCGATCAGGAGTACGTCCAGCGCAAGCGCGAATCCGTCGCCGAGGCCGCCGCCGAGAAGGAGGCACGGTACCGTGGCGAGGAAGCGTCGACGTCGCTCGACGGATCGACGGTGCTCCTCGTCGACGACGGTGCCGCGACGGGGTCGACGACGATCGCGGCGATCCGGCTCGCGAGGGCCCGCGACGCCGAGCGGATCGTCCTCGCACTGCCGGTCGCACCGCCGGACACGCTCGATACGCTTCGGCGCGAAGCCGACGAGGTGATCTGCCTGCTCGAACCGACGGGGTTCGGTGCTGTCGGGCAGTTCTACGAGGACTTCGGGCAGGTGAGCGACGAGGAAGCGATCGAGCTACTGGAACGCTGAGCGTGGTTTTCGCGCGGATCGATTCGTTTGGGCCACGAACCGGCACGCAACGAACGAATCGATCCGCGCCAGAGTTGCCTGCCAGGCGGGGACCAATTGATGCCGCTGGAGCACCAAGTCCAATCTGGAGGCTCGATTACCTATGACCCACACACTCGAAATCGACGACGACCTCTGGGAACGAATCCACGACCACTGCGAGGAGGACGAGTCGCCCGAGGAGTTCGTCGCAGAGCTGGTATCGATGTACGAAGTCGAGGGCGCCTTCCTGCAGGAGGGCTACTCGGAGTAACCGACCGGGCCGTGCTACCAGCTTCCGGGAGCGATCAGTCCGATCTGCGCCCCGTCAGTTCGTGGGGCTCGAGCCGGACGAACGCGAACGAAATTTCCTCGGGCGGTGCCTCGAATGCGTCGACGAACGGGATTCGAACGCGATCGAGTCCCTCCAGTGACGCAGTCGATACCGATTCCTCGTCCGTTCGGACGAGTTCGCCGTGCGCGACGACGCTCCACCAGTCGTCGCCGTTCTCCTCGTGGACCACGAACGCGGCCTCCCGGTGGTTCACGTCCCCTTTCGTGCTCCCACCGCCCACAGCGAGACGAAAGTAGAATACCTCCTCCACCGGATCAAACCCGTACGACACCGGGACGGCGTGGGGTGGTTCGTGAGTGCCAGTATCGAGGGATAACACGCCAACGCCACCTGTGCCGAGCCGGTCCGCGCGTTCCTCGGCGGTCAGGTCGACGGGCTCGTGTTGGGTCATAGATTCTTCTTCGAGGCGTGTGCCAATAAATGACGGCCGTGGAAGCGGTCACTGGCCCCACGGATGCATTCGTTGCCCAGCGACAGACTGATCGAGACGTCGTTCCGGCGTGCGTCTCGAAGCATCCATGTGGATCCGGCCGAATCGTCCAGATGAATGGCGCCGTCCCGACCGCCTCAGGTATTTCGCTCGGGGACGGCCCGGCGTCGCTTCCTCTTTCACGCCGTCATCGCGACGGTCGCCGCACTTTCGGCGTTCGTCGTGATCGTCGATCGGTACCAGTTTCTGCTCGATCCGATTCAGGCCCGGGGGTTCGTCTCGGACTTCGGCGTGTTCGCACCACTGGCGCTCGTGCTCCTCCAGGCCCTCCAGGTGGTGGCGGCCCCGATCCCGGGGCAGGTACTCGCCGTCGTCGCTGGGTATCTCTTCGGCCCGTGGTGGGGGACGCTGTACAACATGACCGGCATCATGATCGGGAGCACGGTCGCGTTCTGGCTCTCCCGACGGTTCGGACGATCCTACGTCGAAGCGATGGTCCATCCCGATCTCATCGAGACGTTCGACGACATCGAGGAGGACAACGTCATGGCCGCCCTGTTCGTCCTGTTCCTCGTCCCCGGGATGCCAGACGACGTGCTCTGCTTCGTCGGCGGGCTAACGGACGTTCGTCTTCGGAAGCTGGTCCTCGTCGCACTGGTGGGTCGAACGCCGGCTTTCTTCGTAGTTAACGTCCTCGGCGATCAGCTCGGAGCGGGCGAGATCGGTATCGCTACTGGACTTGCGATCGCCATGCTCGTCGTGTCCGGGCTGGGGTACATCTATCGCGGACGGGTGCTCTCCTGGCTCGAGCAGAAGGATCTCTCGCCGTAACGACCCCGTCGGTCGCGTCCAGCCACCCCTTGCGGCCAGTCACCCGCTCAGATGACGTCGTCTGGTTCGTGGCGATCCGCCATCAGCCGTGCTTCGGCCGCGTAGCGGTCGCGTTCGTCGGGATCCGCCACGCGTCCGAGATTCGCCGGCGACGCCTCGACGGCTGCGGTCGTGTCGCGAACGTCAGTGAAGGAGGTCAGGGCTCGCTCCTTCCGGAAGTACCGCTCACCATCGGTCGTCGCGTACGTGAGGATGATCAGGTTCTGCTCGTCGTCGGAGTACGTCCGCTCGACGAGCCAGACCTGGACCGTTTCGTCGCTCTCGTCTGCCACGTCGTACCGTTGGAAGCAGCCGCACATGAAGCTACGGCCGAATGGACGATCGTCCACCGCGCTCCGTTCGGAGCAACGGTTTTCGGTCCCCGCTTCCACGGTCGAAGCGATGGCACACGTCGAGCGGATCGACACGTATCCGGTGAAAGGGTTCGATCGGTGTCCGCTCGAATCGGCCCGGATTCTCGACGGCGGAACGCTCGAACACGACCGGGAGTACGCGCTCTACGACGTCGACGGCGACGTTATCAACGGCAAGCGTACCGATCGCGTCCACCACGTGTCCGCGACCTACGATCCCGAGACCGGGACGCTCACGATCCAGGGCCCAGATCTGCCGAGCAGGCGCTTCGTTCTCCCCGCCGAGCGCGAAGCCGCGGCCAGCCACTTCGGAACGATCTTCGACGCGGAACTCCGCCTGCAGCGAAATGCGACGCGTGGCTTCGTCGACCGTCCCTCGATGGGTCCTTCGGTGATCAGCACCGCGACGCTGGAAACGGTCTCGTCGTGGTACGATTCGATGACGCTCGACGGCGCTCGACGCCGGTTCCGGGCGAACATGGAAGTCGGCGGCGTTCCGGCGTTCTGGGAAGATCGATTCGTCGGCGAGGGCGCGCCAGCGTTCCGGATCGGCGGGGTCCGCTTCGAGGGAGTCACCCCGTGTGGGCGCTGCGTGGTGCCCGGCCGCGATCCCGACACGGGCGAGGAAATCGATGGCTTTCGGGAGACGTTCGTCGAACGCCGCGAGGCGTCCTTCCCCGAGTGGGCCGATCGCGACGCGTTGGATCACCTGTTCACGCTCAGGCTGATCGCTCGCGTTCCGGAGGTTGATCGGGGCTCCTCGATCACAGTCGGAGACGACGTCGAGATTATCGAGGGGACCTGACGGTCGACCGCGTCGAACGAGCAGCGGTCCGACCGGACGCGTCGGAACGCTTCGGACGTGTAAAACGCGCCGAAGGAACGGATCGCCTGGATTACCGACGGAGGAACCCGAGCAGCCGGTAGTCGTGGTCGGGAACGTACCGCCGGAACAGCAGGCTGTTCGAGAGCACCGAGACGGACGAGATCGCCATCGCACCGGCCGCGAACGCCGGCTGGAGCAGCCCCAGCGACGCCAGCGGGATCATCGCCGTGTTGTAGCCGAGTGCCCAGACGAGGTTCTGCTTGATCTTCTGGAGGGTGGCTTCCGAAATCCGGATCGCCTTGACCACGTCCAGCGGGTCGTCGCGCATCAGCGTCACGTCCGCGGCCTCGATGGCGACGTCCGTGCCAGAGCCGATCGCCGTACCGACGTGGGCGACCGCGAGCGCCGGTGCGTCGTTGACGCCGTCACCGACCATCATCGCCTTCCTGCCGTCCGACTGAATCGCCTCGACGGCGTCGGACTTGTCCTCCGGCAGGACCTCCGCGCGGACGTTCCCGGGATCGATGCCGACCTGCTCGGCCACGGCCCGCGCCGTCCGCTCGTTGTCGCCCGTGATGAGCATGACGTCGAGGTCGCGGGCCTGCAACGCTGCGACTGCGTCGGGCGCGGACTCCTTGAGCGTGTCCGAGTCCGCAACGGCACCGGCGAGCGAGCCGTCGACGGCGACGTACATTGCCGTCTTGCCCTCCGATTCCAGGCGCTCCATGGTGTCCTCGGCGGCGCTGGCGTCGACGCCCTCCTCGGCCATGAGTCGACGGTTCCCAACGGCCACCGCTCGACCGTCGATCGTGGCTTTCACGCCCCGTCCGGCGACGCTCTCGAATTCCTCTGGGTCGGAGAGGTCGAGTCCGCGCTCCCGCGTACCGTCGACGATCGCTTCGCCCAGCGGGTGCTCGCTGCCCTGCTCGGCGCTCGCGGCGAGGCGGAGCACTTCGTCCTCGTCGAGCGTTGGTGGCTCGACTTCGCTCACTGCGCCGCCGTCGGCTGCCGGTTCGCCACTCGACGATCCACCGTCAGCCGAGACGGCCCCGTCTCCTACTGCGACGACGTCGGTGAGCTGCATCTCGCCGGTCGTCAGCGTCCCCGTCTTGTCGAAGACGACGGTGTCCACGTCCTTCGCCCGCTCGAGGACGTCGCCGCCCTTGAACAGGACGCCGTTCTTCGCGCCGAGCGTGCTGCCGACCATCGTCGCGGCGGGCGTCGCCAGCCCCAGCGCGCAGGGACAGGCGATGAGCACCGCTGAAGCGAACACGATGACTGAGAACTCGAAGGCACCCAGCGTTCCGGGACCGCCGCCGACGAGCCCCCAGACGGGGAGCGCGTCGACGGCGCCAGCGAGTGCGTCCGGCGCGAGGAACCAGACCACGCCCCAGAACAGGGCGTTCGCGATCACGGCGGGAACGAAGTACGCCGAGATGCGATCCGCGAGGTTCTGGATCTCGGGTTGGCGAGACTGGGCCTCCTTGACCGTCTGGACGATCTGCTGGAGGGCGGTGTCCTCGCCGACTTTGGTGGCTTCGACGACGAGCAGGCCGCCCTCGTTGATCGTGGACCCGACGACTTCGTCGCCATCGGACTTCTCGACCGGCACCGACTCCCCGGTGACCATCGACTCGTCGACGGCGGAGGAGCCCTCGACCACACGACCGTCCGTCGGGATCTGCTCACCTGGGCGGACCTTCATCCGGTCGCCGACCTGAACGTCCTCGAGCGGAATCTCCTCCTCGGAGCCGTCGTCGCGGACGACGATCGCCGTGTCGGCCTCCATCTCGAGGAGTTCCCGGAGCGCGTCGCTCGCCTGGCCCTTCGAGCGGGCCTCTAGGTAGTTCCCGAGCGTGATGAACACGAGGATGAGCGCGGCGGTGTCGAAGTAGAGGCCGCCGGCGATCAGCCCGAGCAAGACGACGACGCTGTAGAGGTACGCCGTCGTGGAACCCAGCGCGATCAACACGTCCATGTTGGCGCGCCCATTCCGGACGAGCGCCTTGTACGAGTTCTCGTAGAACGGCTTGCCGAGGACGACCTGGACCGGCGTCGCGAGCGCGAACTCCAGCCAGCCGAACTCGACGCCGAAGACGTGGTCGGGGAGGATGCCCCCGCCGATTACCAGCCGTTCGATCAGGAAGAACACCAGCGGTGCGGCGAGCGCTGCGCCGAACAGCGTCAGGCGAAGCTGCTTGCGGATCTCGGCTTCTCTGGCGGCGTCCCGTGCCGACACCTCCTCGCCGTCGCCTCCACTGTCTCCCTCGCTTCCTCCGCCGGACTCGCCACCGTCCGTGCCCTCCCGGACCGGCGAGTAGCCGGCGTTCTCGACTGCGTCGTAGAGGTCCGCGAGGTCGGCGTCGTTGGGATTGTAGCTCACCGACGCCTCGTCCGTCGCGTAGTTGACGTCGACGTCGATCACGCCGGGCACTGCGCCGAGTGCGTCCTCGTTGGTGTCGGCGCAGTTCGCACAGCTCATGTCCGCGATCGCGATCGATCGATCGACCCGGACGGGATCGTAGCCGGCCCGCTCCACGGCGTCGTAGATGGCCGAGAGCGACACCGAGTCGGGATCGTACTCGACCGACGCCTCGTCGGTCGCGTAGTTGACGCTCGCCGTCTCGACGCCATCGAGGTCCTCCACGGTGTCGGTAATGGTCTGTGCGCAGTTCGCACAACTCATTCCCTGTATCGAGAGCTGCGCTGTTCTCGTCGTCATTGGAAACTAGTACGGGTTCCTCCTTTAGGCACGTTGCCCCTCGAAATCCAAGCAAGCGGTCGCCCGGGAGCTACGAATCCAAGCGTCAGGCGTCCTCCGCGATTCGGTCGCGACGCTCGAGAAACCGGTCGCGACAGGAGGTACAGCAGAAGCTGTAGCGCTCGCCGTCGATCGTCGCCTGTTCCCCTTCGCTGTCGACGGTGTTTCCACACTCTGCACAGGCAAGCGCGAAGGCGGTCCCGCCGATGGATGGCGTCCAGGCGACCTCGTCGAGCAGCGTGACGGTCACGCTCGCCTCGTCCCGGTCGATTCGATCGTCGAGCCATTGCCGGACCGATCCCTCTGGCGGGCGGGCGACGAACCAGCACTCGCCAGCGGCGGTGACGAAGACGTGCTCGACTGGATCCTCGCTAGCGAGGTCGTCTTTGAGCTCCTGGACCGACCCGGCGTGACCGCGCACTTGCACGAACACGGGGACGCCGTCACGAAGCTGCGTTCGATCGACGTCGACGGTGAACCGCTCGATGATGCCAGCGTCGCGCAGTCGGTCCACGCGATCCGAGACGCCGGGGCCAGACATCCCCACGCGGTCGGCGATTTCGCTGAACGGCCGCCGGGCGTCCTCGCCTAGCATCTCGAGAATCTCCAGGTCCGTGTCGTCGAGCTGGTGCATACTCGGTCGAAGGCACTCGGCACCCATAGGTCTGTGGCCTGGCGCTTTCGATTGCAAAATTATATTCCGCGAATAGCTTTCGATGCAAGCGGTGGGCAGAGCGACTCGGGACGCCGAACGCCTCAATCCGATCGCGAGGACCCGTCGAGCGGCGGTAGCTGCGCCGCTATCTCGTCGCGGCGCTCCTCTAACCACTCCGGGAGCACGAGCGACTCGCCGAGCGAGTCGAGCGTTTCGTCGACGGTGTATCCGGGCTCCTCCGTCGCGAACTCGAAGAGCACGCCGCCCGCGGTTCGGGCGTACACCGACTCGAACCACTTCCGGTCGATGATTTCGGTGGGCCGCAGGCCGTGGCTCTGGAGGACCTCGCGCCACTCGGCTTGCTCCTCGGCCGTGACCTGGAACGCGACGTGGTGGACGGTCCCCGCGCCCTGGCTCCCCGCAGGAATCGAGTCGTCTTCGAGGACGTCGACCACGTACCCGAGGTCGCCGTGCGACTCGTATCGCTCGCGGTTCGCCGTCGATTCCGTCGCTTCGAAGCCCATCGCCTCGAGGAGATTGGTCGTTCCGCGAGCGCGTGCCAGCGAGAGCGTGACGCCGAAGAAGCCCCGGATGGCGTAGTCCGCCGGGACTGGGCCGTCGGGCGGATCCCCGGCTGGCGCGTCGTCGCGAGCGACGAGTTCGAGCGGGAGCCCGTCGGGGTCCTCGAACGCGATTACGGTGTCGCCGAAGCGGTCATGGGGTTCGCGGGCGTCGACGCCTTCGTCCGCGAGGCGTTCGGTCCAGTACTCGACGGCGTCGCCGGGGATCAGGAACTGGGTCGTCGAGACCTGTCCGTTGCCGACCTGCCCACGTCGGGCGTTCGGGTGCGGGAAGAAGGTCATACTCGTCCCGGGCGAGCCGCCGTGGTCGCCGTAGAACAGGTGGTAGGTGCCGACGTCGTCCTGGTTGACGCTTCGCTTGACGAGACGGAGACCGAGCGTCTCGGTGTAGAACGCGAGGTTGCGGCTGGGATCCCCCGCGATCGCCGTCACGTGGTGTACGCCGGGAATGTTGCTTGGCATTACGTCTGGTAGGGATCGGAGGTGGATAACGATGTGGCCGTTGCCGCTTCTCCACGGTGTCAGCGTTCACTGCCGGCGATGATTATCGACTTAGACGTCTTGCGACGCGCCCGGTGAAATCACTCCTCGCCGAAGGATCCGAAGGTCTCCGTAGCGGTGTCTGGAGTGTCGAAGTCGTGGAAGTGTTCCCCTTTCTCCTTCGTGAGGACGTTGAGTGCTGCTGCGGCACCGTCGCCGGCCGAGATGACGGCCTGCCACTCCTCGGCGCGGACCATCGCGCCCGTCGCGTACGCGTCCTCGACGCTCGTCTCCATCGTCACGTCGACGTCGACGACGTCGCCGTCGAAGGAACAGCCGAGCGACTCCGCGAGGTCGCGATTCGCCCCAGTAGCAAGGACGACGTAGTCGGCGTCGTACTCTCCGTCGTCGGTCGTCACAGTGAACCCCTCCCCGGCAGCCGCGACGTCGGTGACTTCCTCGTCCTGGTGTCGGTCCACGCCGAAGCTGTCGACCTGGGCGCGGAGGTTCTCCATCATCGACGTTCCGTCGATCGACCCGACGCCAGGGTAGTTGAAGAGGTGTGCGTTGTGCATCCACGTTCCGTCGGTGTCAAAGACAGTTACGTCGAGACCGTTCTTCTCCGCGAAGAGTGCCGCACTCAGCCCTGCGGGGCCGCCCCCGACGACGATCACGTGTGCCATGGGGAGCTATTCGGTAGCACGCATCAAAGACGTTTGCACCGGCGAACGGATCTCAGAGAGATGCTGATAGAGAGATAATGATAGAGAGATGCTGATAGAGAGTGATAGAGCGATCGCCGCTCGTTGCCATCGCTTCGGCGTCGTCACCTGACGGCCTCGACCTCGATCCAGGGTACCTCGATCAGGGGCGGAATGTGCGTCTCGATGTGGTGCTCCCAGATGCCATGCTCGCCGAAGGCCTCGCCGTGGTCGGCGGTGACCACCACGTCGCCCTCGAGTTCGGGAATCAGCGACGTGACCGACTCGAGCACGATCTCGAGGTTTCGATCGTAGTGTTGCAGCGCCGTCGCTCGCGTTCCCGACGTGAGAATGCCTCGCTTGTCGAGTTCGACCCACATCCCGGCCTTCTGAGCGAGTCTTCGGCCCTCGAGGAACTGCTCGACGCGGGGCCGGACGGCGTCGCCGATGCGGTCGACGATGCCAGGATCGCCACCGTCAGCCTCTGCGCCCTGGGACTGGATCCCGTTCTTGATCGTCGATAGTTTGCCACTCGTCTCGCGATCCAGGTAGGGTGCGTGTGGCTGCATGTAGTGGAGGACGATTCGTTCGGCCGCTTCGGCGCTCTCGCGGTGTCGTTCGAGTGCCTGGGCGAGTGACCCCGGGGGTACTGTGCCGAGGTCGTCGTCCCAGCCCTCCTTCCAGACGTCGATCACGGTCTCGATGTGGTCGCTGGCGGCCCAGTCGTAGTCGCAACTGGCGCCCCACTTCAGTTCGTTCAGCGGGATGCCGAGTCCGTTGACGAACGGGTTGCCGGAGAAGTACGCGACGTCGTGGTGGTCGGTGAACGTCCGGTAGGCCCACTCCGGCGTGGAGGAGCCAGGACTCACCAGGCGCTGGAGGTCGCCGACGAGGTAGTCCTGGTACTTCGCCGCGAACCGGTCGTACCGACACGCGTCGAGGACGATGCAGACGTCCCACTCCCGGTCGAGAAACCGTTGCTCCGGCAGGGCATCGTCCATCGCTGCCATCGAACTCGTTTGAACGACGGCATCGTATAGTAATTCCTCACCTTCGAACGTCCTCACGAAGTGAGAGTCGGCGTCTCTCCCTCGCCATCTTCTATCTGAGGGCATCTGCAAACAGGCGATGCAACGTCCATCCGTCGGGCGAGGGAGCCCAGTGGTGAGGACTCGCGGCTGGTAGGGTTGGCCAGAACGCTTAGGCTGGAAACAGTGCAACCTCTCTCCGTGACACTGCTGTCGTTCGTGGAGGAGCTTCCCGATCCGGATCGATCGTTGGCGGTCCTCAACCGGACTGAGCCCGAACACGTCTCTGAGTTGCTGGAGGCGACATTTCCCGAAGAGGACGTCCCCACGATCGAACGCGTCGCCGACGACGAGGACGAAGACGTCGTGTTGCTCGTCGAAGACGGCGAGGTCGTCGCGCGGTCCCCCATGGGAGCGCTGGGGGAGCAGTTGCTGTACGTCAACTCCGACATCTTCCGGACCGGCACCCGCGACCTCGAGGACGTCGTCGTACCGGACGTCCTGCTCGCGATGGACGAGCAGCCGTTTCACCTCCGTGGCTACCCAGAATCCGACCGGGAGAAGCTCGTCCTCATCACGATTTCCCGGTTGATCGAACGTCGTGCCTGGGAAGCCGGCGAGGGGACGCTCCGCGCCTCATTCCAGAATCTCGCTCGAATCGAGGACGAGAAAGGCACGTACGAGGTCTACCGGAGCCTCGTCGACACGGACGTCGACGTCCACCTCTACGGCACGGCCGACGAGTTACCGCCAGAGGAACTCCGTGGAATCGTCCACGCAGGCGACACGGCCGACTTCCGACGAAGCTGGTTCGTTCTGTTCGATCCCCCGTCCTCCGGAGAAGACGCGATTGCACTCGTCGCCTACGAGACAGAGCCCCGGACCTGGCGCGGCTTCTGGACCTACGACCCCGTTCGTGTCCAGCGGATCGAACGCTACGTCGAGCGGGAACTCTGACCGATCCGTCGGCCTTCACCTGCAGTGGAATCGTCCACTTGGCAGCCCGTAGTGGGGGCTTCCAGTGGACCTTTGAATCCCCGACGCAAACGTCGGCGCGATGGCCGTCGTCGAGAATCTCGTCGTGGTCTTCGTCGCCGGATTGATCACGGCACTCGCGACCGGGCTGGGCGCACTGCCGTTTTTCTTCTTCGACGACATCAGCACCCGGATGAACGTCGCGCTCTGGGGCGTCGCCTCCGGGATCATGCTCTCGGCGTCGATGTTCGGACTCGTGGGCGAGGGGCTGGCCGAGGGGACGATCCTCGAAGTCGGGATCGGTGCACTCGCCGGCGTTTTGCTCGTCGTCGTCGCGCACGACCTGCTGATGAACAGCGAACTCGACGCCCGTGACTACGAGGAGGCGGACTTCGCAAAACTCGTGCTCATCCTCGGCGTGCTGACGGTGCACAGTTTCCCCGAGGGCGTCGCGATCGGCGTTTCCTTCGCCGACCTGAACCTCGGAACCGGGATCTGGGTGCTCGGACTCACGATCCCGCCGCTGGCCGTGTTCATGACCGTCGCGATATCGATCCACAACGTCCCGGAAGGGACCGCCATCGCGATTCCGCTCCGATCGATGGAGGTCTCCGAGTGGCGGATGGTCTGGTGGGCCGTCTTCTCGAGCCTTCCCCAGCCGATCGGCGCGGTGCTAGCGTTCTGGTTCGTGCGAATCGCCAGAGAGTTCCTCCCGGTTGGCTTCGGATTCGCCGCCGGGGCGATGATCTATCTCGTCCTCTCGGAGTTCATTCCGGAAGCGCTCGACCTCGGCTCCGACATGCGCCGGGGTGGCGTGCCGGAACTCGTCGGTGGCTTGCTCGCGGGAATCCTGGCGATGATTCCGTTGCTGTTCATCTAGGGGCCAGGTGCCGTTTTGCCGAGTCTCTTCCCTGTTCGTCCGACGCGATCGCTCGTCTCGAACTCGGTGGTGAGGCCCGTTCAGTACGGTGGATTCCACGGATCGAACAGCGGAGTCCAGCATTCGGGTGGACGGACGACCTGTCCCTACACCGAACCACACCTTTATTCGCGTCACGACCTTAGTATCTGGTAATGTCCCCAGGTAGAATCAAGCGGGCGTTGAGTCGAGCACGGTACGCGGCGATCGGTGCGGCCATCGGCGGCGGTCTGGGTGGGCTCTTCAGCCGGAGCGCGGCCAGCTCCGGGGCGGCGATGGGAGCGATGCTCGGGGCTGCGTTCGGCGAAACCAGACTCTCCGCTCGTGAACGCATCGACGGCGTCAAATCGAAGAGTGCGCGCGGCGTCGACCGGATTCGTCCTTCTTCGGACTGAACCGTTCGGACTGGGCCGCTTCAGACGAGCCGTTCGGACCCCACCGATTGCCAATCAGGTCGGCTCACTCGAGAAACCGCGACTGGAGGTCGCCCTCCGGAATCATACACTGGTCCTTCTTTCCGAACCACCGATAGCGGCGGTTCGCGACGAAGTCGTACGCCCAGTTGCGCAGTCGGCGGGGGAACACTCGGAGCGGCCATCCCAGCCGATAGATGCCACCGAGGTGGTACCCGATTCGCAAGACTGCGCCCGACTTGACGTAGGCGTCGTCGCCCTCCAGTAAGACGATGGACTCGAGCGCGTCGGGATCGACGTCGTGGTCGGCGAGTAACTCCCTCGCGACGTCGGACTGTAAGGAAGCGAAGGCGAACGTCCCCTCGGGATCCCGAGGCGCGACGAACTGGACGAAGCCACTGCAGAGGTTGCAGACCCCATCGAAGAGGATGACGAGGTGCTCTTCGTCGGGATCGTGGGTCATACTCGGAACGACGATCGGTCTCCGGTTGAGTGTTGCGATCACTGCACCGTCGCCTCCCGGCCGCGATCACAGCGTTCGATCTGCCCCTCCCGTATCTACAGTCGCTCTTTGCGCCTACACAACGGCTATTCCTTGATCCTTCACAACGGCTATATGTGAGACCGTCCCTGTTGGTACCCACGCGCACACCGGACCACCATGGCTGAGGTTGCATCCCCGTCGGCCCGAGACCGAATCGGGGCCGGCGTCGATTGGCTCGCGGCGACGACGGTCGATCGAATCGCGATCGACCTTCGGGCGCTCGCTGCACTCCGGATCGCACTGGGGTCGCTATTGCTCGTGGATCTCCTGTTGCGAACGCGCAACTTCGTCGTGTTCTACACCGATCGGGGCATCTACCCGCTCTCGTATCTGAATCCGGCGTTGGCCGAACCCTACTCCGTACACGCGTTCGACGGCTCGGTCGAGTTCCAGGCCCTCCTGTTCGTGATTGCGGGGCTGTTCGCGCTCTCGCTCTTGCTGGGCTATCACACCCGAACGGCGACCGTCGTCTCCTGGTTCATGCTACTGTCCTTGCACACGCGGAACCCGCTCGTACTCAACTCGGGGGACGTGCTGTTCAGGATGCTCCTGTTCTGGGGGATCTTCCTGCCACTCGGCGAACGCTGGTCGATCGACGCGAGGCGCGTCGATCGCGACCGGATAGCGGTCGCCTCCCTCGGGACGCTCGCCCTTCTCGTGCAGATCGTGCTCGTCTACACCATCAACGCCGTCCACAAACTCCGGAGCGAGGAGTGGCTCGACGGGAGCGCCGTACCCACGATCATGCACCTGGAGCACTTCACCGTCTATCTGGGTCCGTATCTCGCCGAGGTCCAGCCACTGCTGCGACTCGTGACCTGGGTGTGGCTCACGTTGGTCGTCGTCGTCGCACCGCTGCTGCTCCTGCTCACGGGCTGGCCTCGTGCGCTGCTCGCGAGTGCGTTCGCCGGGATGCACCTCGGCATGGCGACGACGATGGCGATCGGGATCTTCCCGTTCGTCTCCGTCTCGGGCTTGCTGGTCTTCTACCACCGACCGATCTGGGATCGACTCGAAGCAGTCGCGACGGAGCGAGGGCTGTCCCCGCTTCTTGGCGCGACGCTGGATCGACTGGACAGAGTGGCTCCACTCCCGCGACTCCGAACTAGACCCCGCGATCTGCTTCCCGATGGGGTTCCAGATCCGGGCCCAACCGTTGCGTCGATCGTGCTCGTGCTCATGATTCCCTCCGTCGTCCTCTCTGGGGCAGCTTCCGTGGACTACGCGGAGGTTCCTGATCCGGGCGACGAACTCCTCGATCACACCGAGATGGACCAGCACTGGCAGATGTTCGCGCCGAACCCTGCAGACACGAGCCGCTGGTACGTCGGCGTCGGCAATCTCACCGATGGCACACGCGTCGATCCGTATCTCGGTGGCGCTCCGTCGTTCGATCGACCGCCCAATCCGGCGACGACGGTTCGAACGGCCAGATGGCGGAAGGCCATCGTCTACACGCAGTACCACTCGCTGAGCCACACGCCGAACCACCTCGGGAACTTCCTCTGTGAGCACTGGAATCGCACCCACGATACGCAGCTCGCGACCGTTTCGATCTACGCGATGCAACGGGAGGTCGGCCCCGACGGTCCGGAGACGCCGATCGAACGCGACGTCGTCGTCGATCACTACGACTGCAGCGAGGACCGGCTTCAGGCCTGACTGACTCGCTGTCGTCTCCAGTCCACCGTCAGCGACGCAGTCAACCACCCCCACATTTCCGGCACGACGGTACGACGATCGTTTGGGTTTACACAAAGGGTATAAGATAGCCGTCTCCACGTTCGAGCCAACGAATCCCGTCACCGATGACATCGAACGCTTCGACCGATCACGTGACGCGACGGGCCACTCGGATCCTCGATTGGTTCGGTGCAGCAGTCCAGCGGCGGGTCCAGATCGATCTCCGGGCGCTCGCAGTCTTCCGGATCGCCATCGGGAGCATCATCGTGTTCGATCTGCTCTTGCGAGCGCGGAACTTTACCGCATTCTACACGAACGACGGCGTCCTCCCGAACGAAGCGCTCTACCGTAGTTACACGGAAGTCCACTCGCTGCACGCGTGGGTCGGCGAGACGTGGCTCGTGGCACTCCTCTTCGTCGGGGCCGCGTTGCTGGGCGTCTCGATGATACTCGGCTACCGGACGCGGACCGTGACCTTCCTCTCCTGGGTCTTGCTGTTCTCGTTGCACAACCGGAATCCGATGGTGCTCAACGGGGGCGATACGATGTTGCGGCTCCTCGTGTTCTGGAGCATCTTCCTCCCGATGGGTGAACGATGGTCGCTCGACGCGCGACGGCTGGAGCGCGATCGCGCCACGGTCGCCTCGATTGCGTCGCTTGCGATCCTCGCCCAGATCGTGATCATGTACGTCTCGAACTTCGTCCACAAGACGAGGGGGCAGGCGTGGATCGACGGCGAGGCCGTTCCCTACATCCTGACGCTCGATCAGTTCACCGTGTTCCTGGGACCACACCTCGCACAGTTCCCGGATCTTCTGGTCGGGTTCAGCTACGGGTGGATGGTGCTGATGGCGCTGGCCCCGTTCCTGCTGTTGCTCACTGGCTGGCCGCGGGCGGTGGTCGCGACCGGGTTCGTCGGGATGCACACTGGCATGTTTCTGACGTTGCAGATCGGCGTCTTCCCGATCGTGGTCGTCAGCGCACTGCTGCTGTTTTACCCGCCCGTCGTCTGGGATCGGGTCCTCGAAGCAGCGGCGGAACGCGGGATCACCGATCGAATTCGCGACGTCCGTTCGACGATTTCGGACGCCGTTCCGTCGAAACCGGTGGGACCGATCGTTCCCCTCCCCGCGACGCTCCCCGGCCTCCGTCCGGTACTCTCCACGGTGGTCCCAGCAGTGTTCCTCGTCCTGATCGTGGTTTCCAACGCGCATGCCCTCGGGTACGCAGCAGCACCACCCGATCCCGGACAGGAACTCCTCGACAAGACCGACACCGAGCAGAACTGGCGACTGTTCGCTCCTCACCCGCTCTCGAACACGCGATGGTTCGTCGCGGAAGGGACCCTCGCCAGCGGCGAGACCGTCGACGCCGTCCACGGTGGGAACGTGACTCGGGACAGACCGCCGAATCCAGCCGACACCGTCGGCACCGCGCGCTGGCGAAAGTACCTCTCGAACCTCTACGGCAACGACGACCACCAGTCGTACTACGCCAACTACCTGTGTGACCGGTGGAACAGGACCCACGACGGTCGCTTGGAGTCAGTCGAGATCTACGCGTTCAGCCAGGAGGGGACGCCGTGGGGCGGCGAGTCGGACGTCGACCGCACCAGGCTCGTCGCCTACGACTGTTCAGGGCCTTTGGTGCAACCCTAGCCGGAGTATCGCCGTCCTGTCTCGTGGTTCGGTCCGTTACTCCAGTCGACTTACCGCCGGCAACGCCGTCTATAACGAAGTCGGACGCAGTCTCCAGACTGACTGCGATGTCATTCGCAGAAACTGTCTCCCGAATCGAGACCCTGACCGAGGAAGAGCGCGAGTGTATCGAACTGTGCAACGAGGCCGTCGAAGTCTGTGAGTGGTGTGCGGACGAATGTCTCGGCGACGCCGAGATGGAGGAGTGTGCGCGACTCTGTCGAGACGTAACAGACGTCGCGTCGCTGCACGCACGGTTCATGGCCCGCGATTCGCAGTACAGCGCACATCTCGCCGAACTGTGCGCGGAGGCGTGCGAGGCCTGCGCCGAGGAGTGCAGCAAGCACGACGCGGACCACTGCCAGGCCTGCGCGGACGTCCTCCCCGAGTGTGCCGAGAACTGTCGGAACATGGCGTCCGACTGATCTGCGACGCCCGTCCCCCCGGATTCCCGGGATCAGTTTTCCCCGTCCCCTCCGGTTTTGTCCCTACAGGCCGTCGATTCTCCATGGCGGTTTACGAACGGACGACCCGCGTCCGAGCACCCTTCGAAGAGGTCTGGGAGTTTCACGCGACGACCGACGGGCTGGTCGCACTCACGCCGAACTGGCTAGGGCTCAAGGTCGAGGAAGTGACGGGCCCAGACGGCGAACCTGATCCAGCCGAACTCGTAGAAGGATCTGAGATCCAGCTCTCCCTCCGACCGTTCGGCGTCGGCCCCAGACGCCGCACGAAATCCGTGATCGTCGAACGGCGGGAGCAAGACGGGACGGCCTTCTTTCGCGACCGGATGGTCGAGGGGCCCTTCAGCGAGTGGCTCCACACGCACGCTTTCTACGCTGGCGAGGACGACACGATCGTCAGGGATCGGGTGGAGTACGAACTTCCCGGTGGCGCGCCCGGTCGACTCGCAGCTCGGGCGATGGTCGTCGGCATGGCCCCGATGTTCCGGTATCGCCACCGGCGAACGCGGGAACTCCTCGAGGACTAAGTTGCCTGTTGGGCGGCCGCTCTATCGGGGCTGACCGTCGCGGAAGCCAGCAGCTTTCGTCTCCACAACGCGCAAGACCCCGGGCCGAGTCGGTCGGGGTGTGAGCGACAGCGTCGGTTCGATCGGCGATCGGCTCGCCGGGTCCTCGACCTCCGTTCCGCATCTCGCGCTCGCCGTCGCCGTCGTCGGCGTGGCCTGGAGCGCCATTCTGATCCGGTGGAGCGACGCTCCAAGCGACGTCATCGCGTTCTATCGCGTCCTGTTCACGCTGCTGGCGGTCGCGCCCGTCGCGCTGCTCAGGCACCGCCAGGCGTTCGGGCGGATCGCTCGACGGGACGTCGTCGTCGCGAGCGTCGCCGGCGTCGCCCTCGCGTTGCACTTTCTGGCGTGGATCGAGAGCCTGGCCTGGACGACCGTCGCAGCCTCGGTGACGCTCGTGCAGACCCAGCCGGTCTTCGTGGCCCTCGGCGCCGCGCTGGTGCTCGACGAGCGGGTGGATCGTCGGACCGTCGCGGGCATCGTCGTCGCGCTGTTTGGAGCGTCGGCACTGACCCTCGTCCAGAGCGACGCGTCGCTTCCTGCCGGGGGCTCCGCGTTCGTAGGGAGCACGCTGGCGGTGATCGGTGCGGTCGCGGCGGCGGGCTACGTGCTGGCTGGCAGATCGCTCCGGCAGCGGATCCCGATCCTCCCCTACGTCACGGTGGTCTACGCGGCCTGCGTCGCGACGCTCTTCGTCGCCGTATCGATCGACGGGGCAACGGTCGTGTCCGTGCTTCGCGGCGATGCGTCTGCTGCGGGGCCCGCCGGGATACTCGACGCCGGTGCGTTCGTGGGGTATCCGGCCAGGGAGTGGCTCCTCTTTCTCGCGATGGCGCTCGGACCGGGACTCCTCGGCCACACCGTAGTCAACTGGACGCTCGAGCACCTCCGCTCGACGGTCGTGAGCGTCGCCCTGCTGGGCGAACCGGTCGGCTCGACCGTCCTCGGGGTCGTCCTGCTCGACGAAGTCGTCGGCCCAGGGGTCGTGGTCTCGATGGCGGTCGTCCTCGCGGGGATCTACGTGACGGCGACTGCCAGGGCGAATCGTGACGGAGAGCCAGAGGGGGTCCCGGAGTGAGCCGCAATCTGTCGCCCGTCGGATCGTGCGTCGTGAAGGCGGCGCCGGTAGCGGCCCTCGCCCCGTTTTGCTGTGGAAAACGCAGGCACCAGCGCGCTCAGGCGTCGCGAAGCGAGCCCGTCCTGCTGGACCCTGCGATCGAGTCCCGGTCGTCGACGTCCAGCACCGGGACGTCGCCTTCCAGCCCGAGCGTGACCTCGGAGATCGTTCTGCGATAGACCCTGGTTCGCCGGCCACGATTCGAGGATTCCCGTCCGTGACAGGTGAGCAAATTCGCCGCTTCCAGCTCCTCGATGCGACGGTAGCAGGTCGCGATCGGTACGTCGAGTTCGTCGCTGAGTTCTCTGGCGGAGCGTGGACGGTCCGCGGCAGCGAGGATCCTGGCTGCGTACTTCCCGCCGAGCGCAGCCAGCAGTGGTTCGATTGCGTCTGGATCGTCGTCGGCCGGCAACTCAGCCATGGCGGCTTACTTCCGCGGAGGATAGTTTGAATCTTTTGACCTTCTATCGAACGGGCCACGTTCCCGTGCTGGCTGCTTCCCGTGCTTCAGGGGGTGATTCGCGTGTTCTATGGTCCTGCTGTGCGCGTTCACCGGACGGTTTCCGAAGATTGAATCGCGTCCGCTGTGAGACGGGAAATCGAATTAACAGGTGGCGTGGTCGCCGAACCGGACCTGGCGGATCACTGCCGGTGGATACGGATCGGATCGACGAGCACGACCGACTCGTCGTCGAGCAATACCTTTCCGCGGACGTGCCGGATCGACCCGACGGTCGGCTTCACCTCCTCGATGGCTGTGGGGTCGCCGACGTCGGTCACGAGCCAGCCGGGAACGTGTCCGTTTGTTCCCTTCCCATGGAAGACGACGACCGCACTCTCTTCGGTGGACCGCTCTCCCAGCAACGTCGCTGCCGCAGCGATCTCTATCGTGTGCTCTGCGAGGTCGATAACCGTACCGTGTTCGACGTCGTCGAGAACGCCCGTTCTGAGCACCGTCGCAACGCGATCGAGTTTGACCGCGTACGTCCCCTCGCCGACGTGCAACGGGAGGACGTCGATACCACTCGCGCCAGCGCCGCCTGGATCGCCCATTCACCAACAGGTCGAGAGGGCGCCCTATTAACGACTTTTATCAATAATTCAGACGATCGACGAACGAGGCGACCCTCCTGACGCGTCGACTGGGTGTCAACTGGTTGTAACGTGGTCGTATCTGGGTGGCAGACCGTCCGCAATCGGGGGTCAGACTTAACCATACAGCCATCCTGCGGCAATTCGATGGAGCTGCCGGAGGAGCTCATCGGCATCGAAGAAGAGCTCGACATCGACGAGACGGCCGAGCCCGACGTCGCCCTCGGGGAGACCGAGGCAGAGGGACAACGCCAGGAGGAGGAAGAGGAGCGCGAGCAGTTCGTCCGCTTCTCACTCGGCGATCAGTCCTACGCACTCCACGTCAACGCCGTTCGGCGGCTCGTGGACGTCGGTGAGCGAACGCGAGTGCCGCGCACGTCCGAGGCGATCGACGGCATCACCGACCTCCGTGGCGAGATCACGGCAGTGATCGACCCTCGCGTCCTGTTCGGACTCCCCGAGTCCGAACGGTCCGTCGACGTGCAGGAGCTGATCGTCTTCGCGACCGGATCGAACCAGGGCAACGCCGGCATTCGGGTCGACGTGGTCGATGGCGTCGAAGCGATTCCGGTCTCTCATGTCGTACTGGAACCCGAAGACGTGAGTACGGACGCAGAGATGGTTTCCCAGCGCCTCGAGGAGCCTCTCGTCGCGGGACTCATTCGGGAAGACGATGGCGAGGGCGGGTTCGAGTACACGCCTGTCGTCGACGTCGACGCGATGCTCGACGTGGCGCGAAAGGTGACGGTCTGAGCGTTCTGTATTCTGTACCTACCGGGAGTAAGACGATCGTTCGATCGCCCGGCCGCTATCGATCGGGGCCGTTTTTCGGAGCAAGACGTGGCGCCACGAGCCCCGGGCCAAGAACCGTTATAGTATCAGTTCCGATAGGAATGGCGGTAGCATTTATGGTGCGCCTTCGCCAATCCGCTCGTGGTGTACCAAATGTCGACAGGGGTCCTCATCGTGGACGACTCTCATTTTATGCGGAACCTCCTCAGGCAGATTCTCGAAGAGGAGTACCAGATCGTCGGAGAGGCGTCCAACGGTGCCGAAGCGGTAAAGCTGTACAAAGAGCACGAACCGGATATCGTCATGATGGACATCGTGATGCCGAAGTGCAACGGGATCAAGGCCACGGCGGCCATCAAGAAGCTCGATTCCGACGCACGCGTCATCATGTGTACCAGCGTGGGCCAGCGCGAGAAGATGAAACTCGCGGTGAAGGCTGGCGCTGACGGCTACGTCACGAAGCCATTCGAGGAGCCGAGCGTCCGCAAAGCACTCAAAGACGTCGTTCCCGCATGAGTGAGGTACTCGTCGTCGACGACTCGCAGTTCATGCGTACCGTGCTCTCGACGGTCCTCGGCGAGCACGGCTACGACGTGGTAACCGCGAGCGACGGCGAGACCGCGATCGACGCCGTGGCGGAGCACGAACCCGACGTGATCACGATGGACGTCGAGATGCCCGGCATGGGAGGCATCGAGGCGGTCGAGCACATCATGGCCGACCACCCGACGCCGATCGTCATGCTCAGCGCGTACACGAAGGAGGGTGCCGACTCTACCCTCGACGCGCTCTCTCGTGGCGCGATCGACTTCCTGCCGAAACCGAGCGGCGAGATATCCGCCGACATCGGTGAGGTCGAGGACGAACTCATCGAAACCATCGACGCCGTCGAGGATGCCGACGTCGACTCCGTCGCGACGAGCCGGGCGGCAGCAGCGGCCCGAACGGCAGCAGACGCCGAGGCGGCCGTGCTCGAAGCGAGCGCGACCGTCGAACAGGCGCTGAGCAGCGGCGAGTCCAGTAGCACGACGTTCGGAGCACAGGCTGGCACGGCAACCAGCGAACCGTCCATCGAAACGAGCGAAGACAGTCTCGTCCCCGACGGCTTCACCGGTTCGCCGACGATCGTGATCGGCGCGTCGACCGGTGGCCCCCGCGTGATCGAGCGACTCCTCTCGGAGCTCCCCGTCGCGTTGAACGCACGCGTGCTGATCGTCCAGCACATGCCGGCGAGCTTCACCGATCGACTGTCGCGTCGTCTCGACGGCTTCAGCGAGTACGACGTCAGGGAAGCCGCCGATGGGGCGCGGGTTGCAGCGGGTGAGGCCCTGATCGCACGCGGCGATTACCACATGGAGGTCGCCTATTCCGGACCGGAGCACTGCAAGGTGCGACTGACCGAGTCCGAGCGCCTCCACGGCGTCCGCCCGGCGATCGACGTCACGATGCTCTCGGCGGCCCGCGAGGTCGACGAGCAACTCGTCGGCGTCGCACTCTCGGGCATGGGACGGGACGGCGCCCAGGGCATCAGCACGATCAAGGGCGTCGGCGGCGCGACGATCGCACAGGACGAGGAGACGTCGCCTGTCTACGGCATCCCCAAGCAGGCGATCTCGACGGGAGACGTCGATCGCGTCCTGCCCGACGACGAGATCGTCGAGGGGATCGTCGAGCTGGCGATCGAACGGGACGACAGCGACCCACCGGAGGTGGATCTGCATGGCTGACTATCTCGAGGCGTTCGCTCGCGAGAGCGAGGAACAGATCACCGAACTCAACAACGCGTTGCTGGAGTTCGAGAACGATCCGACCGACGAGGCGGCGATGGAACAGATCTTCCGCACCGCCCACACGCTCAAGGGCAACAGCGGTGCGATGGGCTTCGACCCGGCGGAGGAACTGGCCCACGCGATCGAGGATCTATTGGAGGCGATCCGCTCGAATCACGTGTCGGTCACCCCGGAGCTGATGGACGCCATCTTCGACGGCGTCGACGAACTCGACGCGATGATCAGCGAAGCCGTCGAAGAGGGCGAGATCCAGCGAGCGGCCGACGACGAGATCGCCACGCTCCGAGCCTATGCCGAGGCGGAGGGGCTCGCAGCGCCCACGGACGCGGCGATCGAGGACCTTCTCGACAACGTTTCGGCGCGGACGGACAGCGAACACAGCGTCTATCACGTACGGCTCGACGTGGCCGGTGACCCCGCGGTGCACGGACGAGCCGTGGTGGACGCACTCGACGACGCGTTCGAACTGCTCGGCACGGACCCCGACGGCGAGACCATCGATACCGGCGACTACGACGGAACGATCGACGCCGCTTTCGCGAGCGTCGTCGAGCGAGCGGCCGTCGAGGCTGCGCTGGATCCCGTCGACGCCGTCTCCGACCAGGTGATCACGGACGCGACCGATCGGATGGACGAACTCACGGCGGAAACGGTCGCCGAACCCACCGACGACGCGGGTGACTCCACGACCGAGGAGCCTGCCGAGTCCATGGACGACGTCTCCGTCGACGAACTGCTCTCCGACGACGACGTCGACCAGTTCGACGACCTCGACGAGATGGCAGAGGAGGTCGGCGACACCTCCGAGTTCGAGGACCTCGGCGACGCCGGGTCGTTCGCCGACCTCGGGATCACCGAGGACGACGTGGAGATCGAGGGCGTCGACACGGCCGACGAGGAGGTGACTGCCGCGGAGGAAGCCGAAACGAGCGAGTCGTCAGCCGATACCGACGACGTCCCTGCGGACGAAGGCGAAGTCGAGGACGCCGCGTCGGAGTTCGCCCAACTCAAAGCGGAGGTCGACCCTGTCGGCTTCGACGAACTCCAGGACGAACTGGCCGACCTCGAGTTCGACGAGTACGACAGCGACGACGAGGTCGGCTTCGACGAACTCCTCGACGAGGACGAACTCGAAGACGACGGTTCGTTCGCCGAATCGACGGTGACCGCCTCCGCGGCCGAGGACGCCGCTGCAGACGCCCCGGCGACGTCCGCAGTTGCGGACGACGACGCTGGCGACGCCGCGGAGACTGCAGGTGGCGCGGAGTCTGCCGAGGACCTGGGATCGGATGCGACCGCCGAGGACCTGTTCGGCGGTGTCTCCGAGGAGACGGACGAGGGCGCGATGGCCGAGGCTGAGGACCCCGCCACAGCCGACGCTGCCGTGGATATCGACGAAGCAACGACCGAGGCACAGACAGGAGGGGCCGCCCTCGACGACGTCGTCGCCGAGTCCGACGATGCTGTCGCCGGGTCTGACGATACTGCAGCCGAGTCCGACGACGCACCCGTCGAATCTGGTGATTCGCCTGCCGACGTCGGAACGTCGACCGCGGAGGCGGGGGCATCGGCCCCTGATACCGACGAACCGGCCGCAGACGTCGAAGAATCGGTTGTGGACGCCGAAGAACCCGCTGGAGACACCGATGTACTCCCCCTCGACGCCGAGGAACCCGCCGTCGACGCCGACGACACAGTGGCCGAACCCGACGACGCGGCTGTCGAGGGCGATACGACCTCGGCGGCTACCGATGACGAGGACTTCGACGCCGCGCAGGTACTGGACGCCGAGTCACTCGACGAGAGCGCGCAGTCCTTCGGTGAAGGCGGCATGGACCTCTCCGATTCGGAGGAATCCACCGCCGACGAGGACGTTCCCACTGCCGACGAGGAACTCGACCTCGACGACTCGTTCGGCGAGATGGAGGCAGACGCTGCAGCGGAAGCGGCAGCGGCGGACGCAGAAGCGACGGACGCTGCCGACGACGCCCCCGACGACGGCTTCGACCTCGGGTCGGAGGACGTCGACTTCGGCGTGGGATCCGTCGCCGGATCCGAGGAGTCGCCGGAGGACGCCACCGACGAAGGCGTCGCCGTCGGTGGGGCCCTGGAAGACGACTCGTTCGGCAGCGACGTGACGACGGATTCCCTCGGTGCCGAGGCGAGCGCGGACGTGGACGCGGCCGAGTCCGAAGCCGCCGAGGCCGTCGATGGCTTCGGCGACGCGGACGACGGCGTCCTCGACCTCGACGGCGACGTCGGTGGCTCGGACGCTCCGCCTGCCGGTGACGAGGGAACCCTGGAACCAGTGGAAACCGAGGACGTTGGTCCCGGCGCACGCATCACTGACGATGCTGAGAGTTCGTTCGAGGGAGAAGTCGACGAACTCGGCGGTTCGCTAGACGATTCCGACGCTGACACGCTCGAGGACCCAGGATTCAGCGACGCTACGGAAACCGAGGCCGACGACGGTCCCGACGTCGACGAGGATCGCCTGGATCGAATCCGCTCGCTCGGCGTCCCGTCGCGGGACGCCGACGCCGAGGCCCGTGCAGCGGGCACCCAGTCGATCCGCGTCGACGTCGAGTCGCTCGATCGCATGTTGAATATGGTCGAGGGACTGGTCACGAGCCGAGCGCGGCTCCGCCGGGCGCTGATCGAGAACGAGCCACGCGAGGTGCTGGAGGACGAACTCGACGACCTCGAGGACGTGACGAGCGAACTGCAGGACACCGTCATGGACGTCCGGCTGGTGCCGCTCCGGACCGCGGTGAACAAGCTGCCGCGGATCGTCCGCGACGTTGCCCGCGAGGAGGACAAGCAGGTCGACTTCGAGATGGTCGGGGAGGACGTTCAACTGGATCGGTCCATCCTCGACGAGATCGGCGACCCGCTGGTCCACCTCGTGCGGAACGCGATCGACCACGGGATCGAGACGCCGGACGTTCGCGAGGAGTCCGGCAAGCCCGCCGAGGGCTCCGTGGAGCTCCGAGCCACCCGCGAGCGCGATCGCGTGACCATCACCGTCGAGGACGACGGCGCCGGTATCGACGCCGACGCCGTGCGGGACGCGGCCGTCGAGGAGGGGATCCACACCCGGTCGGAGGTCGACTCGATGGACGACGAGGACGTTCACGAGCTGATCTTCCACGCGGGCTTCTCGACGGCAGCGGAGGTCACCGACGTCAGTGGGCGCGGCGTCGGGATGGACGTGGTCGCGGAGACCGTCGATCGGCTCGACGGCTCCGTGACCGTCGAGAGCGAGCCCGGCGAGGGGACGACGATCACGATGGAGCTTCCGGTGACGCTGGCGATCGCGGAAGTCCTGTTCGTCGACGTTGGGGGCGAGGAGTACGGTATTCCGATCAAGAACGTCGACGAAATCGGTCCGGTCGTCGGCGTCGAAACCCAGGACGGCCAGGAAGTTCTGGTCAGCGACGGCGGAGAGGATCGTCGCCAGCTGATCCGGCTGGACGAGGCACTGTCCACGCCGGAGCGATCCGATCCCAACGCCGGCATGCTGGTCCACCTCCGAGACGACGTTCGCGAAGCCGCGATCCACTGCGATCAGGTCCGCGAACAGCAGGAGGTCGTCGTGAAGCCCTTCGAAGGGGTGCTCAGCGACGTGCCCGGACTCGGTGGCGCGAGCGTGCTCGGCGACGGGGACGTGGTCACGATCCTGGACGTGGAAACGCTATGATCGCACACGAGGTTCACACATGACGCTAATGGTCGACATCCGGAAGTTGAGCTTCATCAACGAGATGGCAAAAGTCGGGACGAACGGCGTGGCCGACAACATGTCCACCCTGACGGGGGAGGACGCACAGATGGAGGTCACGACGACGAACTTCGTCGAGATCGAGGACATCAAGGCCCAGCTCGACGATGGCAAGCGCGTCGGCGTTCGGACGCGGCTGATGGAACCCCCACATGGCCACGTCCTCATCCTGTTCCCCGAGTCGAGCGCGAAGAAGATCACCGCGCTCATGCTCTCGGACATGGTCGACGACATGTCTTCCGTCTCCGGCGAGATGGCTCGCTCGGCCGTCGAGGAGCTGGGTAACATGATGGCGAGTGGCTTCATCGACGGCTGGGCGGACGTGCTCGGCACGACCATCGACGTGGCCACGCCCCAGCTCGTCTACGCCCCTGCCGGTGAGATCGTCGAACGAACTGCCGGGCTCGGCGGCGACGACCTCGCCCTCTTCTTCGACTCGGATCTCAGCGTCCCCAGCTACGAGATCAAGGCGGAGATCTACGCCTTCCCCGACCTCGAGGAGTTCGTCGAGATGGTCAACAATCTCGAGACCGCCACAGCATGAGGCTCGACACTACGGCACTGGGAACGTTCCACCAGATGGCCCGCGAGGGTGCCGGGATCGCCGCCGGGCGGCTCACCGGTATCGCCGAAGTCGAGGCCCGCGTCGGGATTACGAAGCTCAACTTCGTCCGCGGCGAGGAGATCCACAAGGAACTCGCGGCGGGCGGCGAGAAAGTCGGCGTCCGCGTCGAACTCTCCGGCGCGATCGAGGGCCACTCGATGGTCGTCTTCGACGCCGACAGCGCACGCCGCGTCCTCCAGACGCTCCTGGGCGACCAGTTCGACGACGCGGCTCCCGAGCCGGAGGACGGCACTACCGTCGGCGAGGCCTGGGCTCAGGACGGCGTCGACGCCGATCCGGCCGAATTCGACGAACTCGCCGAGTCCGCGATGGAGGAGGTCGGCCAGATCATCAACAGTGGGTTCGTCGACGGGTGGGCGGACGTCCTCGAGACCGCCATCGACATGACGACCCCCGAGTTCGTCCAGGGCTCGGATCCCGAACCGTTCCTCGAGGGCCTCGAGGCGGCACCCGGGGAGGACGACATGGCGATCATGTTCCGGAGCCAGATCGAGGCCGTCGGCGAGGAGATCGGGTTCACGCACTACCTCTTTCCCGATCACGACGACTTCGCCGCGCTGCTGGATCGCCTCCGCGAGAGCGACGGGATCGAGTACGACAAACTGGTCGGCTTCGACCGCATGGCACAGCGCGGTGCCGAGGAAGTCGCCGACAACATCTCGACGATGACCGGCTTCGACACGGAGATCGAGCTTCGACGGCTCAACTTCGTGCCGATGTCCGCCATCCCACAGGAACTCGGCAACCGTCGGCTCGTCGCCGTCGCCTTCGAGTTCGACGGCACGCCGAGTGGCTACCTCGTCTTCTGCTTCGAGGAGGACTCCGCGGAGACGGTCGTGGACGGCATGCTGCCGACGGCGCCCGACGACGCGTTCGGCGAGATGGGGCAGAGCGCGATCAAGGAGCTCTCGAACATCATGGCGAGTGGGTTCCTCGACGGCTGGGCGAACGTGCTCGACACCAACATCGATCACACGCCTCCCGAGTACTCCCACGACCTCGGCGCGGCCGTCATGGACCCGATCGTGCTCCAGTTCGGCGATTCACAAGACTTCGCGTTCGTCTTCGACACCCACGTCCAGGCGGCCGACCGGGAGTTCGACGTCGAGATCTACGCGATTCCCGACGAGGACGACCTCGAGCGGGCACTCAGCCAGCTCGACGTCGATCGCATCGACGACGAACCGATCGAAGCCGAGTTCCCGATCGACGAGGCCTAACACATGAAGACGTACGGAAGTGAACCCGGTGCGCCGACGCCACAGCAGGTACAGGTCGGTATCTCGGAGTTCGTCGTCACAGACGCCGACACGACCCTGAAGTCCTACGGGCTCGGCTCCTGTCTCGGGGTCGCGCTCTACGATCCGGAGGCGCAGGTCGGCGGGCTCGCACACGTCATGCTCCCCAGCGGCGACGAGGCTGGCGACGCCACGAACCCCGGAAAGTTCGCCGACACGGCGATCCGGGCGATGCTCCGGCGGATGGTCGAGGAGGGTGCGACGTACACCGACGTCGAGGCAAAGATTGCGGGCGGGAGCGACATGTTCGAGTTCAAGAGCTTCGGAGAAGGCGTCGGTAACCGGAACGTCGAGGCTGCCAGGGCCGAACTCGAGAAACTCGGCGTCCCGCTCGTCGCGGAGGACGTCGGCGGCGAGAAGGGCCGGACCGTCGAGTTCAACGCCACGACGGGCGTGCTCCGGATCACTGTCGCCGACGGCGAGGTCGACGGTGAAGGAGTGACCGAGCTGTGAGCGGAGCCGACAGCGAACCCGAGTTCCAGGCGCTCGCGACCTTCGTCGAGGACGAGATGTCCTTCGCGACCAGTCACTACAACGACAGTTACCTCAAACGTCGCTTCACGTCGCGCATCCGCCGGACCGACACGGAGGACTTCGGCGACTACCACGACCTTCTGGCCAGTAGCGAGGAGGAACAGCAGGCGCTACTCGACGCCCTGTCGATCAACGTCACTGGCTTCTTCCGCAACCCCGACGTCTGGGAGGGGATCCGGGAGCATCTGCGGGAGCTATTCGAGGAGCGGTCGATCGTTCGCGCCTGGAGCGCAGCGTGTGCGGACGGTCGAGAGCCCTACTCGCTGTCGCTCCTCGCCCACGACGACCCTCGATGTGATCCGGAACGGCTCCGTATCCGCGCGACGGACATCAACGAGGAATCGCTCGACCACGCCCGCGAGGGTCGCTACGAGAACACCAGGACCGTCGACGTCGGGGAACAACTCCAGTTCCTCTCGAACTATCACAGCTACGTCGAACAGTCAGGGGACCAGTTTCGGATGCGTCAGGCGACCAAGGCGCCGATCAGCTTCGAGAAACACGACCTGATCAACGATCCCTCGAAGTCAGAGTTCGACGTCGTGATGTGTCGAAACCTCTTCATCTACATCGACAACGAGTACAAACAGCCGGTGCTCTCGACGATCGCCGACTCGATGCGCTCTGGCGGGTACCTCGTCATCGGGAAGGCCGAGACGATCCCGCCTGCCCTCCAGTCCGCGTTCTCCGTCGTCGACAGCAAACTCCGCATCTACGAACGGGTCTGAGGCACGCTCGATCCGTTCGCCCCCGACTACTCCCCACTCGCCCCAGACCACTCCGTCCACTCGTCACGGATCACTCCACCGGTCCTCCTGGACCACTCCTCCCGTTTGCACTAGACCACCACCCGCTCACGTCGAAGCTCCTACGGCGACTGGACGCATCGTTTCGGTCGTGCAGTTCCGCTTGCTCGGGTGGCCCGAGGACTCGCCCCGCCTCGACCTCGACCACGAGCGATTCGCGTACGCCGGCAACTACGTGACTGGTCGGACCGGGATCGCCGCCGCGCTGGCAGCAGACGCCGACCCGACGGCGGCCCCGATCGAGTCACAGCGCGACGACGAACCCTGGTCGCCGTCCGAAGATGCCGTCCTGGCAGTCGCGTCGTTCGACGAGGACCGGGCTGCCGATGGAGCGCTGCGGATCCGCTACGTCTCCGTACGAACCGACCACCGCGACGGGGGGATCGGCCCGAGACTGCTGGCGTTCGTCGTCGATCGAGCACTCGAACGCGGCTACGATCGCGTCCGGATCGGCGTCAACAATCCGATCGCCTACCAGGCGGGCTACCGCGCCGGATTCGCGTTCACTGGCGAGGAGAGCGGGATGGGCGAACTGGTGCTCGAAGCGCCGGCTCCCGATCCGTCGACCGAGCAGTACCGCGACGGATTCGACCGCTTCGCCGATCGTGACCTCCCGGTCGAGCAGCAGTCCGTCGTCGAGCGGCACCGAGACGGACAGCCTCCGGACGTGATCGATCCTGAGACACCGGAGCGATAGCGGGGATTCAAGCCGGGTCGTGACATAGGCGAACGCAAATGGGGAACGCAGCCCTGCGAGAGCTAGCCGCGATCGAGGACGTCCCGATCGACTCGCTCGCCGGCGAGGTCGTTGCGATCGACGCGCACAACTGGCTGTACCGGTACCTGACGACGGTCGTTCGGTTCACGCGCGACGACGCCTACACCACGCCGAACGGCGAGGAGGTCGCAAATCTCATCGGTATCTGCCAGGGCGTCCCACGATTTCTCGAGAACGACGTCACGCCGGTGTTCGTCTTCGACGGCGCAGTGACCGACCTGAAGGCCGACGAGGTCGAGCAACGACGCGAAGCGCGTGCGGTCCGCGAGGAACAACTCGAACGGGCTCGCGAGGAGGGCGACGCTATGGAGGTCGCCCGCCTCGAATCCCAGACCCAGCGCCTGACGGACACGATCCAGTCGACCTCTCGCGAACTCCTCGAACGACTCGACCTCCCCGTCGTCGAGGCACCGGCCGAGGGTGAGGCCCAGTGTGCTCACATGGCTGCGGACGGCACCGTCGATGCCGCCGGAACGGAGGACTACGACGCACTCCTCTTCGGTTCGCCGGTCACCTATCGCGACCTGACGAGCAGTGGGGACGTCGAACGGATGGAACTGCAGGCGACGCTCGATCGACACGGCATCACCTACGAACAGCTCGTCGACGCCGGGATCCTCTGTGGAACGGACTTCAACGACGGCGTCCACGGCGTCGGCCCGAAGACCGCGATCGACGCGATCCAGGAGCACGGCGACCTCTTCGGGGTTCTGGATGCCCGGGGCGAGGAGCTTCCACACGCCGACAGGATCCGGAATCTGTTCTTTGATCCGCCCGTCACAGACGACTACGATATCGACCTGACAGTGACGCCGGATCTCGACGCCGCGCGCGAGTTCGTCGTCGACGGCTGGGGCGTCGCTTCGGACGAGGTCGACCGTGGCTTCGAGCGGATTCGCGACGCGACGCAGCAGACGGGCCTCGACCGCTGGAGCTAGGCGCCGACCACGGCGTCTCCGACGAACAGCGTCTCCTCGCAGTCCCCACAGGCCAGCAACGCCACTTCGTGGCTGGCCGAGTCGTCGCTGGTACTCGCTTGAGACGCCTCACTGCCGGGCTCGGTGACGCGGAAGGAAAGCGATGCTTCGCAATCTGGACACGTGTCGAGGAACAGGCGCGTTCCTGACAGCAGGTCGCCCCGCTGGGCGCTCGCAAGGTCGTCCCAGTCGTCGATCCGGTCTTCGAGGACGCTGGAGAAGGCCAGATCCGTTCGGAACGCCAGGCGTGACGGCCAGCGGCCGCTGGTTGTGCCTTCGCGGCGGAGTTCGAACCCGTCGTCGATCTCCTCGGCTTCGAAATGGGGTTCGTCGCTACCAGCATCGAGTGTGATCGCGTCACCAAGGAGCGTTCGTAGCTGCTCCCGTTCCGCGTTTGGGTTGGCCATGCGGTAGTACTCCTGGTCGAGGGCATCCATCACCGCTGCCGCGACCCGATGATCGTCGCCGTCGGTCGTCGGTTCGATGATCTCCGCTTCGAGGAGCGTCGCTTCGACGGTCTCCCCGTCGAGGGCATCACTACTGGCTGACATACTACTGTGTTTCGTTTCCTCCGCAAAGAAACCTCCTCAATAATGCGAGAAACGATACCTCGACCAGTATCCGTCGATTAGCCATGGATCCGGTGTATTTTACTCGCGGCCTGCGAAGGTCGAGTCATGACAGAGGAGTACCGCACGGAGCGGGACAGCCTCGGCGAGATGCAGGTGCCGGCCGACGCGTACTGGGGCGCACAGACCCAGCGCGCGGTCGAGAACTTCCCGATCTCTGACCGGCGGTTCGGCCGACGGTTCGTCCGGGCGCTCGGCGTCGTGAAGAAGGCCGCCGCACGGGCGAACCTCGACCTTGGCACGATCCCCCAGGAGAAGGGCGAGGCGATCGTCGCCGCTGCCGACGAGGTCATCGCCGGCGAACTCGACGACCAGTTCCCCGTCGACGTCTTCCAGACCGGCTCCGGGACGTCGACGAACATGAACGCTAACGAGGTCATCGCCAATCGCGCGACGGAGATCGTCGGTGGCGAGATCGGCTCTCGGGAGGTGCACCCGAACGACCACGTCAACTTCGGCCAGTCCAGCAACGACGTCATTCCGACGGCGATGCACGTCGCCGCACTCGAGGCAGTCGAGAAGGACCTCCGACCCGGTCTCGTCACGCTCCGGGACGTGCTCGCTGAGAAGGAGCAGGCCTTCGACGGCGTCGTCAAGACCGGCCGGACCCACCTCCAGGACGCGACGCCGGTTCGTCTCGGCCAGGAGTTCGGCGGCTACCGGACCCAGGTCGAGAAAGGGCTCCGACGCATCGACCACGTCGGGGACCATCTCGCGGAACTCGCACTCGGCGGCACTGCCGTCGGGACCGGCCTGAACACCCACGAGGAGTTCCCGCAGCGAGCCGCCGAGTACATCGCCGAGGAGACGGAACTCCCCTTCCGGGAGGCCGACGATCACTTCGAGGCCCAGGCGGCCCACGACGCGATGGCCGAAGCCCACGGCGCGCTCCGGACGATCGCTGGCTCGCTGAACAAGATGGCCAACGACCTCCGGCTGCTGGCCTCCGGACCGCGGAACGGACTCGGCGAGGTCGAACAGCCCGAGAACCAGCCCGGCTCCTCGATCATGCCCGGGAAGATCAACCCCGTCGTCGCGGAGTCGGTCAACCAGGTCCACAAGCAGGTCGTCGGCAACGACGCCGCGGTCTCGGCGGGTGCCGCCCGTGGCGAACTCGACCTCAACCTCTACAAGCCAGTGCTCGCGTCGAACTTCCTCGAATCGACGCAGCTACTGGCGAACGCGAGCGAGAACTTCGCCGCGAAGTTCGTCGCGAAACTCGAAGCGAACGAGGCGCACTGCGAGGCACAGGTCGCGCAGTCGATGGCGCTCGCGACGGCGCTCAATCCCCACATCGGGTACGACAAGGCGAGCAAGGCCGCCAAGCAGGCGCTCGCGGAGGACAAGACGGTCCGCGAAGTCGTGATCGACGAGGGCTACCTCAGCGAGGAGGAGGCCGACGAGGTGCTCGATCCCGAGTCGATGACGTACACCGGCATTCTCGGCGAGGACTGACTGGCCGATTCCAGCGTCCCGTTATTCTCTGATTCGATCGCGCCAGCCGACGTACTCGTCGATGCTGTCGAAAGCAGCGAGCGTCCGTGCGTCGCCAGTGGCGTCGACGACGGACGCGAGGGACTCGAGTCGCGCCAGGAGATCCGCCTCGTCGTAGCCGTCCACGTCCAGTCTGGAGGCAGGTACCGTCGCTTCGATTACGGCTGCGCGAGCGCGGTTCGCTGTCGGCACCGATCGCGTACGGACGCCCGATTCGACTGGTTCCAGCGTCCACGTCACGATCTCTGTTCCCCGATCGACGGTTCGCTTCCGTTCCTCGCACTCGATTCGCGTCCAGGCGGCGGACCGTTCGAGGATCGGCTCGTCGGTCTCGAAGGTCGTCAACGCCGCTTCGACGAAGTCCACCGGATCGGTCGTAAACTGCACGTAGGCGTCCCGACCGGCGTCGAGGTTCCTGCGGGTCCGGGTGCGCCCGTAGCTCCGTGCGGTGGCCGCCGTCGTGGCACCTGCTGGAATCTCCTCGTCGTTCCCGCCCGTGGGCGAGATACCGAGGGCCGCCTGGTTCCAGTGGTCGTTGGGGCCCTTCGTCGCGATTACGGTTTCCGTGACGCCAGCGAGGCGTGCCGGCCAGCCCTCGACGCGCTCGCCGTCGGGAGTGACGCCGTAGCTCCGTGCGTGGCTCACGGTTCCACCTCGCCGCGAACGAGCGCGACGAACAGCGCCCCGGCCAGGAGGTCCGCCGTCGTCCCGGGGTTGATTCCGCGATCGATCAGTTCCTCGGAGAAGTCCCGTACGGCATCCACGTCCTCTGGATCGATCGACGCAGCGCGCCGTCGGACCTCCGCAGCAGTCGCTTCGTCGTGCTTCGTGGCGACGAGCGTGTCCGGTTCCGCCGCGAGCAGTTCGAGGTGCACCCGGGCAGCACGCTCGCCGATCGGTCCATCGGTGGTCGCGAGTCGATCGGCGGCAGCGAACGTTCGCTCGAAGCCGTGGGTCCACTCGGCAGCGATCCCGTCGCGATCCGCTGCGGTCTCCATGACGTCGGCCAGCGTCAGGCCCCGGTCGCGGAGCGTCGGGATCGCGTCTGATCCTCGGCGGACGTCGAGTGGTTCGAGATCCGCGGGTGGATCGTCGACCCGGACGTCGACGTGACCGAAGCTCCGGTAGAAGGCTGCGGCGTCGTCGACGGTGGTTGCTGTGGCTGCTGCACTGGCTGTCTCCGGGGTCAACCGATCGTTGCGCACGCTCGCCCGGAGGAGCGGCGCGAGCAACAGGAGCGACCCGAACTGGGTGTTCGTCCCAGACGCTTCGGCCATGCAGGCGACCGCGTTCTCGAAGCCGTCCGCGATCGCGTCTCCCTCGGCAATGCGTTCGAGACCATCCCGGGCGCCGGTCGCTCCTGCGAGAAACTGCTCGAAGCGGAGGTCGGGGAGGTCGCGCTCCCGGTCGACGTTGCCCGGCGTCGGCGTCGCTGCGACCTCGAGGAGGAGTGCCCGCTCGGCCAGCGCTGCCGGGCTCGACATGTGGCGGTCTGGGGACCGCCGGACAATAAGACCGGTGCCACCGGCGGGTGTCGCCGTACGGTCGTGTCGAGTGTCTCGGCGTCGGACTGTGGAACTGCGCTCGGACCGGGAAGTGAGGTGCCCCAATCAGGGCGCGACCTGTTCGGCCTCGAACCACGCCTCCGTCGCGGATCGCACTCGCTCCAGGACTGCCGGTTCCGTGCTCGGTCGACCCACGCTCACGGCGTCGGCGCCGTACTCGAGATACTCGCGGACGCTCTCCCGTCCTCTGACCTCGTTATTGGCGATCACGAACGCGTCGGTGGCCTCGACGACGTCGGCGATCTCGGGCTCGGAGTCCATCGCGTCTACGTGCAGGACGTCGGCACCGGCGACCTCGAGGCGGCTGGCGAGAACGGGCAGGTCGACGTCCGCGAGTTCGGTGCGTAGCTTGACGGAGACCGTCGCGCCCTCGGTCGTGGCAGCGTCGACGTAGTTCGCGAGCCGTTCGGGCTCGCGAAGGAGGGTCTGTCCGGTGCCGACGGCACAGAGTTCCGGCTGTCTGCAGTGGGCGTTGACTTCGAGGATCGCGTCGTGGGCGGCACAGCGTCTGGCGGCGTCGGCGATCGGTTCGGGAGACGCCGCGCGAACGTTGACAGCCGGGAGCAGGGGTTCGTCGGCGAGGGTGGCGAGTTGCTCGTCGATCCAGCCGATGGGATCGTCCGGGAGAAACTCCTCGCGGTCCCGTTCGACGAGTTCCCGTGCGCCCTCTCGCGTCGGTTCGTCGAGGGCGATGCCACCGAGAAACGCTGCTCCGACGTGGGGCAGGGCGTTCGTCGCCCAGGTCGCGTCGGACTGACCGCTCAAACTGGCTACTGCGACGCGCGGTGAAAACGATACGTCGGGTCCCATTCCAGATACACTCAGACCTCGTCGAGCGCTCGCTCGACGGCTTGCACGACGCGGGCGGCGTCCTCGCGGCCGTCGATCTCGATGTCGGTGCGGACGACCGGGCGATCGAAGTTCGCGTCGTCGTCCTCGTCGATCACGAACGCGTCGGCGAAGGGGTAGGCCGTAGCGATGCCTTCGGTCGACGGCACGGCACCCACGGCGTCCATGAGGTCGGCGACCGGCCCGGAGAACGCTTCGTCGCCCCGGAACGGCGAGACGGCGACGACGGTGGTCTGGGCGAGTGCGTCGCTGATGCCGTCGATTGCGAGCATCGGGCCGATGCTCGTCACTGGGTTCGAGGGACCGATGACCACGTCGTCCTCGAGCGCGTCCAGCACGCCGGGTGCCGGTTCGGCCGTCGAAGACCCACGGAACTCCACGTTCTCGACGTCCGGTTCACCGTCGCGAGCGACCCAGTACTCCTGGAAGTGCATGACCTCCTCTGGGGTGTGGACGAGGCTCGCGACGGGATCGTCGCTCATCGGCAGTAGCTCCAGCGTGACGCCGAAGGCCTCGCAGAGACGCTCGGTGACCTCGGAGAGCGTGTGCCCCTCGTCGAGGAGGCTCGTTCGCGTGACGTGGACGGACCGGTCGCGGTCGCCGATCTCCATGAACTCGACCGCGCCGGAGAACCGACGCCAGTCGGCGATGTCGCGGCCGGCAGTCTGCGCGTCGTCCGCGAGGTAGCGCGGGCCGGCTTCCAGTCCCATCGCCTTCCCGATGTCGTGGAGGCCGTCGTGGGTCCGCGTCGTATCGCCGCCGATCCCCCACCAGCGGTCGCGGTTCAGGACGCCCCCGCCCTGGTAGAGCAAGGTGTCGAGGTCGGGCGAGACCAGGAGGCCGCCCAGTTCGATGTCGTCCCCCGTGTTGGCGATCACGGTCGTCTCCTCGGGCTCGTAGGCAACGGCGGCGCCGTCCAACAGCTTCGGCGTTCCGGTCCCGCCGGAGAGGAACGTTACCATGTGCTGGTCCAAGAAGTACAGCCCTATAATGATGTTCACCGTTGCAGGCCGTGCCGACTCGTATCGAACGACGGCCCCGCCGTCTGTGACTGGCATCGACGTTCCCGCAGCGGCGACAGAACCGATAACGATCCGATGCAGTGAGCCCCGATCCGGAGCGACCGATCCGATAGCGATCCGATCCAGATCGACCGGATCGAGCGATCCGATCAGTCCTCGACCCAGTCGACGAAGGATCCCTCGAGCAGCGTTCCTCGCTGTCGGTCGAGATAGGCGCGCTGGGCAGTTCCGATCGCTTCGGCGAGGTCCCCGCCCGCATCGGCTGCTGCTCTGGCACGATCCCGCTTCCAGGTCGCGGGAGTGGTTCGAAGTTCGACGCGCTTTCTGAGTGGCCGGAGATAGCTATCGATCTGGTGGGAGGGGACGTCCTTGGCCCGGAGCCCCGCCTCGGCCTGATCGAGCAGGTCGCCGTAGATCGCGTCGATCCGGCGCGTCTCGTGTCCGTCTTCGGTGATCCACAGCAGGTTCGCGTCGATCCCCTGGCGCATCGCGGCGTAGAAGTTGTCGTACGCGGTCTCCCAGTCGAGTTCGTCCACGGGATGGTCGATTCGCGGAAGCTGTACCATCAGCCCGGCGAAGGCTGCGAGCACCGAGATGGAGTCGTGCACGGTCGGTTGCCCGGCGATCGGGCGGAACTCGATCCGGGCGTTTGCTGCGGACTTCGATGGCCCGTCGAAGACAGGACGAATCCACCGCCAGAAGCTGCCGTGCTTGTGCCGGAAGTGCGCGAACTCGTCGTCGTAGCGCCCGGTCTCCTCGACGTCGATCGGGATCAGCAGGTCGTCCTCGGCCACGCGGTCGACTGTCTGCTTCGCGGATTCGATCTCGCGGGGGAACCTGACTTTGCCGGTGGTCTCGGACGGCGCGTTCAGGACGGTCTCGAAGACGGAGATGCGGTGCTCGTCCCAGCCGTCCTCGATCGCGTCCTCGATCGTCGTGCCATCCTCGTAGCAGTCCGGTGGGAAGAACGGGCTGTTCGCACAGAGCGCGAGCAACGGTGCGGCGATCCTGAGTGCGTAGCGGAAGTACAGCGGCAAATCTCTGGCCTGGGGGACCTGGTAGTGGGGTTGAATCGAGGTAATGAGGCTCTCGGGCATCACCGTCTCCGCCGACAGGGAGACGTGCGGCGCATCGACGACGAGGCCGACGTCCGCGGCCTCGCTGTTGGCCATCGCGTGGTAGCGCACGGCGTCGCTCATGTTCGTCGCGATGGCGACGTCGTTCTCGATCGCGGCCGCGGTGAGGTAGTCCCGCGCAGTCTCGCCGTGTGGCGGAATCGTCCAGAGTCCGTCGCTCACGAGGCGCATCCCTTCGGTCTGCGTGACGTCCTGAGCAGCCGCGAGCCGACTCTGGACCTCGGCCTCCTGTGAGGTCAGCCCGTAACGGTTCAGTGGCTGTGGACTGGTGCTCATCTCGGCGTTGTGGAGGCCGAGTTCCTTCTCGAAGCCGATCATCGTGAGGAGCCGGCGGGGAACCCGCATCAGACTCCCCGCCTCCGTGGCCCCGGTTCGTCCCTCGGCTGCGTCGGGTTCGGCGACGGCGTAGAACTCGTACTCGAGGCCGATGCTGCCCTGTGGGTTGTCGAATATTCCGTCGTCGATCGCCGCTTTGAGACGCTTCCGTTCCGTTTCGACCTGCTGGTGGAAGCGCTCGTGATCGATCGATCGGAGGGCCGCGACGTCGTCCACGAGGTCGACGTCTGCCATGCCCTGGGATCCAACGGCGATTGCCTTCAAGGTGGGGAAGCGGACCGAGGCTTGACGCCGCTGGCGATCATCGTTTCGACGAACTGCGCAAGCTGCATCGGATTCGCGCCCTGACCGGGGACCCGACGGACGGCTGCACTGACCCGCGGCGCTTAACACGAATCCCCCGAAATCCTCGTCTCGAATGGAGTTCGAGGCGTTCGCCACCCGCGCAGCCGAGATCGAGCAGACGGACGCCGACCTCGACGTAATCGCGCTGACGGCGGATCTGCTCGAGGCAGCCGAGGAGGACCTTCCCATCGTCGCTCGGTTCGTCCAGGGTCGAATCTTCCCGGCGTGGCAGTCCCGAACGCACGACATCGGCCCGAGCCGTTGCTACGCAGCCCTGGCCCGTGCTGCCGAGCCCGGCGTCTCCGCGGAGACCATCGAGGATCGGCTCGCGGACCTCGGCGACGTCGGCGACGTGGCTGCCAGCCTCGAGCTGGGTGGACAGGCCGGTCTCGACGCGTTCGCGGTCTCTGGCGACGACGGCGAGAAGGGGCGGTTGGTCAGCGACGTCTTCGAGGAGTTCGATGCGATCGCGAGTGCGTCGGGATCCGGCAGCGAAGACCGGAAGGAAGATCTACTCTTCTCGCTGTTCAGCGACAGCACGCCGGAGGAGGCGCGCTACCTCTCGCGACTCGTCCTCGGCGAGATGCGCATCGGCGTCGGTGAGGGCACCGTCCGGGACGCGATCGCAGCGGCCTTCGAGGTCACCGAATCCACGGTCGCCCGGGCCCTCCAGGTGACCAACGATTACGGGCTCGTCGCGGAGGAGGCCCGTGCGGGCGGCGAGGCCGCCCTGGACGAACTCGGCCTCGAGGTCGGACGGCCGGTGCAGGCGATGCTCGCACAGGCAGGCACCGTCACCGACGCGCTCGAAGACTGGAAGTCGGCGCTCGTCGAGACCAAACTCGACGGCGCGCGAGTGCAGGTCCACTACGAGGCTGCGGAGGACCCGCCGGACGATCTGGTGGCCACGACGGATACCGATGCGAACGACGGAAAGGCTCGCGAGGATCGCGTCCATCTCTACTCGCGAAACATGGAGGAGGTGACGGAGGCCCTCCCGGAGATCGTCGACTTCGTCGCAGAACACGTGGAGCCGCCGGCGATCCTGGACGGGGAGGTCGTCGCGGTCGACGAGGACGGTGAGCCGCTTCCCTTCCAGGAGATCCTGCGACGGTTCCGGCGCAAACACGACGTCGCAGCCGCCCGCGAGGCAGTCGCGACGGAACTCCACGTCTTCGATTGCCTCCACGCACCCCGGAGCGTCCACGACGAACTGGGGAACGACGGCATTCCCACGGTCGATGCAGGAGGATCGGTTCCCGAGGCCGATTCTGGAAACGGGAGCGACCCCGACGGAGCAGTCGCCGAACGGTCGCGAGAGCAGGCTGGCCTCGGGGCGTGGGCTGAAACCGGTGGAGGAAAGCGCGAGGACGGTACTGACCCGGGGTCGGACGGTGGAGGAGCTGTGAGGGGCGATGACGGCCAGCACGAATCGCCGCAGTCCAGCGGTGTCCGCGAGCCGGGGGACGGTCCCGGCGTCGATCTCCTCGACGTCCCGCTCGCTGGCCGGCGAGAGTACCTGGAAGCGGTCGCGGACGACGGCGTCGTCGAGGCGACCGTGACGGCCGACGCCGACGAGATAGCATCGCTGGAAGCCGAGGCGCTCGAAGCCGGTCACGAGGGCATCATGCTGAAGAACCCCGAGGCGGCCTACACCCCTGGTCGTCGCGGGAAGGACTGGCGAAAGCGCAAGCCGGACGTCGAGACGCTCGACCTCGTCGTCACCGGCGCCGAGTGGGGCGAAGGTCGCCGTGCGGAGCTACTCGGCACCTACACCCTCGCTGCGCGAACCGAGGACGATTTCGTCGAGGTCGGGAACGTCGCCACCGGAATCACCGACGAGGAACTCGCCGACCTCCACGACCTGCTCGAACCGCACGTCCGATCGAGCGAGGGCCAGGCGGTCGATATCGAACCCGCCGTCGTCTTCGAGGTCGGCTACGAGGAGATCCAGCGGTCGCCGACCTACGAGTCCGGCTACGCGCTCCGGTTCCCGCGGTTCGTCACGGTCCGGGAGGACCTCGATTCGGACGGTGCCGACTCGCTGGAGCGCGTCGAGCGAATCGCCGACCAACAGTGAGAAACGTGGGACTGCTGGCGGGACTCAGGCGGCCTGCTCGATGCCGAGTTCGTCGAGCAGCGTCTGAGCGGCCCGGGACGAGGAACTCGGACCGCGAGCGGTGACCAGATCGCCGTCCACCCGCACCGAGGTGTCCTGGTCGAGTTCGGCGTCCCAGTCGCCACCGGCGGCTTTGACCTCGTCCTCGACCCAGTAGGGCAGCTTCCGTCCGTCGGGCATCAGGTCCTGGTCGTCGACGATGCCCTCCTCCCAGTCGTTGGGGAAGCCGGTGACGGAGCGGCCGTCGACCAGAAACTCGCCGTCGGCGTCGCGGGTGAACGCCAGGAGACCGGCGGCGTGGCAGACGACGAGCGCTTTGCCGTCCTCGCCCACGACCGCGTCGCGGAGGAGCGTTCGAGCGTGCCTGTCCTGGTTCACGTCCCACTCCGTGCCGTGGCCGCCGGGGAACACGACGGCGTCGAAGTCCGCCGCCGATACCTCGGTAATCTGGACGGGGTTCCGAAGCCGCTCGTCGTTCTTCGCGACCTCCGTCACGTGGTCGGCCTGCTCCTCGCCGACGTTGTCCGGATCGACGGACCTCTCGTCGGGCTCCGGTGCGCCGCCAGTCGGCGTCGCGACGGTGATCTCGACGCCCGCCTCGGTGAGCGTCTCGAGCGGTTCGACGCACTCCTCGCCCCAGTAGCCGTGCTCGCTCACGACGAACAGTGCTGATGGCATCGGCTCGTCATACACCGCCGACCGGAAAAACGCTGGTGCAACCCCTCAGAAACGCAGAATATCGCAGAACTACGGCTCGGTTACGGTTGCCGATCGGCCTCGCCCGGCGACTGGCATCGACCGAACGCAGGACATTTCCGGTGCCGGCGCGGACCGCGGAGTATGCGAATCCAGGACCGATACCGGGTCGAGGGCGGTGCCGAGCGAATCACGCTCGTCCCGGACAGCCTGGACGACCTCTGGCACCTCCAGTACGTCGTCGAACCCGGCGATCGCGTCGCCGGCGACACGACCCGCCGGATCACGCGCGACGACGAACAACTCCGCGACACCGGCGGCGAACGCGAGCACCTCTGGGTCGAGATCGCGGTCGACACCGTCGAGTTCCACAAGTTCGCGAACCGCCTCAGGATCGGCGGCGAGATCGCCGACTGCTCCAGGGAAGACCAACTCGGCCTCCACCACACGCTCAACGTCGAGATTCACGACGAGATCGAGATCGAGAAGCACTTCGCCCCGGACCAGATCGAGCGCATCGAGGAAGCCGAGGAGGCCACCGACCAGCCCGACGTCGCAATCGCGACCGTCGAGGAGGGCGAGGCCGCCGTTTACACCGTCGAGGCCTACGGCACCGAAGAGCGCGCGACGATCACGTCGACGACTGGCAAGGGCGAGTTCGCCCGCGATCGCGACGAACTGTTCGCGGAACTCGCGACCGTCCTCGGCCGCATGGACGCCGACGCGATCGTGCTCGCCGGCCCCGGTTTCACGAAGCAGGACGCACTGAGGTACGTCGAGGAGAACGACGCCGAACTCGCCGACCGCATCCGAACGGTGGACACCAGCGCCGGTGGCGACCGGGGGGTCCACGAGGTGCTCAAGCGCGGCGCGGTCGACGAACTCCGGGAGGAAACGAGAATCGCGGAGGAAGCGGAGCTGATCGACGAGTTGACCGCCAGGATCGGCAGCGACGAACCGGTCGCGTACGGTCCAGACGCAGTCGCCGAGGCGACGGAGTTCGGCGCGGTCGAGACGCTGCTGGTGCTCGACGATCGCTTGCGGGTCGAGCGCGCCGGCGAGGGCGAGTGGTCGATCGACGCCGACCACGTCGTCGAACGCGTGGAGCAACAGGGCGGCGACGTGGTGGTCTTCTCCGGTGAGTTCGATCCGGGGCAGCAGCTCGCGAATCTCGGTGGCATCGCCGCACTCCTGCGCTACCGGATCGACTGAATCGAGCGATTTGGCGTCTCTCTTCTGGGCTCTCTCTTCCGGGCTCTCTCTCTTCCAGGCGTCGCTCCCAACGACGACGCGTTACTGCTGGTCGATCGTCACCGAGAGCCCGTCCTGTGCCATCCGTGCGTCGACGTCGTACTGCTCGGTGAGCGACGCGAGCATCTCCTCCTCGCGTCCGTCCGTGTGGGGATAGCGGTGCGTGAGGTAGATTCGACCGACGTCGACGTCGGCCGAGGCCAGCGTCGCGCCGAGTTCGGCCGGAGTCGCGTGGTTCGACACGTCGACGTCGTCGGGGAACGAGCAGTCGTGCGCGACGACGGCCGTGCCGTCCAGGAACTCGGCGAGTGCCTCGAACGCTTCGGAATCGCCGCTGAAGGCGAAGCGATCGTCGAACCGGTAGGCCAGGCAGGGGAGGGAGTGTTCGGTCCATCGCGCTTCGACATCGAAACCCCCGACCGTCGCGGACCCGGCGTCGAGTTCCCGGACGGTCAGGTCGATTCGGTCCTGCATGTACTCGTGGACGTCGAAGAGCCCCTCGAGCAGGTCCTCCGTCCCCTCGGGTCCGGCCACGGTCAGTGCTTCCTCGCCGGCGAGCCAGCGTGCCTTGATCAGCGGCATGAGGTCGGCGACGTGGTCGAGGTGGTGGTGCGTGAGGAGGACGGTGTCGATGGCCTCGTAGCCCGGCCCATCCGACTGCAGGCGATGGAGGACGCCGCTCCCGCAGTCGACGAGGAGACGTTCGCCGCCGTCTTCCACGACGATGCCGGTCTGGAAGCGATCGCCGGTGGGCATCGCGCTACCAGTTCCGAGGAAGGTGACACGCATAGCAAGTGCTGCCGGTGCGTGGCGTAATAGCTCCGGCGACGAGGAGCCGATTCAGTCGTCGCTCCAGCTCGCCGATCGGGTCGTGCTCTCTGTTGCGGGATCGATCGTCGGGACGAGAATCACGATCCGACAGCCACCTCCGTCGAGGCGGTCGAGCCTGAGCCGTCCACCGGCTGCACGGACGGCCCAGCGGGCTATCCAGGGAGCGATCCCGGTCGCGTGCCGAAGCTGCGTCTCGTCACGACCCTCAAGCGCCGATCGCTCCTGTTCACAGAGCGTGCCGTTCGTTTCGAGCGTGATCGTGGCCCAGTCGTCGCCTTCATCGGCGGCTAGCTCGAGCGTCGTCGCGTCGCCGTGCTCCTCGACAGTTTGACAGAGTTCCTCGAGTGCGACTTCGATCCGATTGTCCACCGTGATAGGGGGGATCGTACCGTCGACGTCGAACCTGCCAGAGAAGGCGGGTACGATCGACCGTCGAACGGTCGTCGCAATCTCCCGGAGTGATTTGGAGCGGGCGGGCGCAGTCACGCACTGCATTCGACCCGCCGAGTCTGCAACGGTTCGAAGGTCTCTCGCGGCCTCGACGATGGTCTCGGCGTCTCGACGTGACTCGGGATCGTCCGAGGACTCCGCGATGGACTGGGCGTAGCCCAGCATCACCGTCAGGTCGTTTCGGAGGTCGTGTCTGAGGACGCGGCGGAGGACCGCGAGCTGCTGATCCCGAATCTGCCGGGCAGTAACGTCGCGGTACTGGAGGTAAGCGGTGACGTCGGACCGGGGTGCCGGGATCGCCCGGACCTGGAACTGCCGGTGGCCGTCTGCGGTTCGCTTGGCCACCGTATCGCAGCCGACCGAACCCGACGCGGCCGTGCGGACGACGGCTCGCTCCGGGTCGGACAGCGCAGTTCGACGCCGAAAGCTACGTGCATCCCGCTCGTCCACGCGGCGGCCGTCGAACTGCTCGAGGTACGAACGGTTCACGACCTGGATACTGGGCGTCTCGGATCCCTGAACGGCTGCCATCGGCTGGGGTGCGTACTCGAAGAGCGCTGCAGACGCTCCGAATGCGAGCGACCGGTCGCTGTACTGACGCCCGTCGCTGCCGGCGTCACTCATCGAAATCCGCCTCCGATCGACCGATCACTCGATGAGGATCTGGGTACGAAAAGCGTGACGTGGCCCGGGCTGGGTGGGACCCGGGGCCGTCACGACCGTTGGCAAGGACCGCTGTGGTTGGATCCGGCATCGTGGGGGAGAGGGGTGGGCACGGCCGGTTCGCCGGCCCAATTACTCGTTTGGGCCGGAAGGTAATAAGATTACCGTTGGCAATTGCAAGTGGCATCCAGAAAACTCCCCCTCGACGCTGCCGGCGAGGGGCCGCATTCGACCGTTTGGCCGAAACATTCACGATGGCTGGGGCGATCGGCCGATGAGGATGGTCGTGGCGAAGGCAAGGTTATTTGGTGGTCGGTCACGTACTGACGTCCAATCGTGCGACTGAGGCAACCAACTGACTTCCTGGTGCTGGAGGCGCTCCACTCCTACGGCAGGAACGTCGCTCCGAACATCGCAGAGATCACGGGAAAGAGCAGGAAGAACGTCAACAACCGTCTTCCGGTACTCGACGATTACGGGCTCGTCCGGAAGATCGGACCGGCCGACCGCTCGGGACTCTACGAGATCACCGAGCAGGGGCGCGTGGCACTCCAGCTCCGCGACCAGTACGACGCTGCTGAGGACTTCGACGCGCTGGTCGATCGCCGTCTGGAGTCCCAGAGTGCGAGTGCAACGACGGCCGAGGCTACCGTCCGCGGTGGCAACGACGACGACGAACCGACCGACGAAGACTGATCGAGCCGTCGACGTTGGGTTCGCTATCGCGATCTCTCGGGAGCAGTTTGCACAGCGCGACACCGAATCTCGTCTTCAGTTGCTTTTCTACTGCGAGTGCCGTATAGTACTATCAGTACTCGTTACAGGGCTGCCCGTTCCTGATGGTGGTGTCGGTCAATCCCGCAGGCCTCCATTCGCTGGCGGGTGACCTCCTGCCGGCCTGGAAGTACCGGTTACTCCTCGTTGAGGCTCGAAAACAGCTCGGATGCAGTGAGGTCTGCGGCGTCCTGAGGAACGTCGTCCCGCTCGTCGTTCGCGCGGGGGCTCTCCTCGACGTTCTCGACGAGGTCGGCGATGCTCGCGTCGTTACCTGCGTCGGCGTTCTCTCCGGTCTCGACCTCGGAATCGGCGATGTCCCGTTTCATCTCGTCGAAGAGATCGTCGATCGGATCGTCGGCACCCGTCGCAGCTGCAGCACCGCCGTCGATGGCAAGCGTGCCACCGGAGGACCCTCCAGTTGTCGGCTCTGGATCGGGGTCTTCCGGCTCGAGTGAGACGTCCGAGAGGTCGCCGAAGACGGACTCTACCTGATCGTCGCTCGCCTCGACGTCGGCGTCGGCAGTGACCGACCCCGTGGTCCCCGAGCCTGCGTCGGCGTTCTCGACGGATTCGATGATGGTCTCCGGCGATTCGTCGAGCTCCAGGTCGGCGTCACTCGGTTCGAGGTCGTCGAGCGATTCGGTGGCTGGAACGTCGAGGGAGAGGTCGTCGTCGGACGCCGGCTCCACGTCCTCATCAGCGTCGTACCAGCGGGGGACCGGCGGATGCTCGTTCGCGAACGCAGGTGGCTGATCTGCCGCGAGGAGAGGGGCTCCGAAGATCCGGAGGCGCTCCCCGTATCGGTTCCGTAGCGCAGCGAGTTGCTCGACGCTCATCATCGCGAAGCGCCAGCGACCACGGGGTGCCACGAGACGGACGATCCTGAGGCCGGCGGGTGCCAGAAGCTGCTCTTCGACGTGGTGGAGGAGCGCCGGATAGTTGTCGGAGCCGAGGTCGCTGTCCGGATACTCGAACCGCGTCCAGAACTCGGTGCCGTTGGCGTCCCTGAGCCGGACGATGAACTTGCCATCTGCGAGCGTGTCTGCCCACTGGGAGGGCTGGATCGTGATCGAACAGTCGTAGGGTGCGAGCAGTTCGTCGAGGTGCACCTCGGGCGCGTGGTTCCAGTACTCCGCGGGGGCGTCGATCCCCCGCGCTGAAGCTGCGATAGCGTCGCCGAGCGCGTCGTGGAGTTCCAATTCGTCCGTGCCGGGAAGGGTCTCCGCGGGGTACGACTGGAGCGGACCGTCCGGCCGCTCCCGGTCTCCATGCGCGTCGACGATCGCGGACTCCGTGAGCCCGATCCCACGCAGGACGGCGACGTACTCCTGCAAACGTTCGTTTGACGACCGCTCGGGCATGTGCTCTAGTAACGAAGACTCACGCCGAACGAATATACCTTTTGACCATCGGGGGTACGATTGGCTTACCAGACCCGGTGTATCGAGGTTCAGACCGTCCAAACCGGCTCACGGGGCGGTCCGTGCTACGTGGCTTCTTCCCCACGTCGCAGCCCCTTCCCCGTCGCGGCTCCGTCGATCCGCTCTCCCCTGGAATCGTCCCAACGTCGCGGACCGACCGGGTGCGAACGACGCTGGAACGAACGGAGGAGCGCTGCGATCGGCTGGTAGGCGCTCCAGTACAAGGGTCGAGCAGTGCCACGGATGGCCATGGCCTCGCTCGTCTCCCAGATCGAGGAACTCGTCGAGTTGTTTACCGACGTCGCCACGAGCGATCCAGTCTCGCCGCTGCTCGTCGTTGCCGGGGCTGCGATCTTCGCAGTCGCTGTCGGCATCGTGAGCGTTCTCGTCGTGGGCGCGATTCTCGAAACGATGGGCCGACCGTTCGAGTGAGCGACGACGCTGCATCCGAGGCGTCTCGAACCGGACGGCAGTCACTGGGTAGCTTGCTCGATGGCCTCGGCGGCGAGATCGATCGCCGTTCGCAGGTCGGGACCGAGGGGCGATCCGACGACGATACCGTCGACCACGTCGTCGATCGCTGCGAGTCGTTCCGTCACGTCCTCCGGAGAGCCGGCGACGGACAGTGCGTCGATCATCGCCGGCGTCACGGCGTCGAAGGCCTCGTGGAAGGCGCCGCGTTCGAGTGCTTGCCCGATTTGCTCGGCACGATCGCTATCGAGGCCGTGTCGATCGAGCACGTGCGGGGACGCCCCGGCCGCGATGAACGCAACCGGTCGACGGGCGAGGGAGCGTGCCTCGTCGTGATTCTCGTCGATCGAAACGCTCGCGTAGGCCAGCACCTCCGGATCCACGCCGTCGTCTCGCTCCGCTCGGCCTTCGGCGACGCGATCTGTGGCCCAGGACAGGTCTCGCGGGTGGGCGGCGTTCACGAGCAGCCCGTCGCCGTACTTCGCACCCATCCGCAGCATGTGCGGTCCCTGCGCGGCGACGTACGCCGGAGGGCGCTCGACGTCGTACTCGAGACCAGCGTCGCTGGTACTGAACGTGCCGTCGTGGCTGACGCGCTCTCCGTCCCACAGCTGACGTGCGACCTGGAGCGTCTCGAGGACCCGTCGCAGCGGCCGTTCGCGGTCGATTCCCAGCGAATTTAGTGCGGAGGCGTCGCCGGGCCCGACCCCGAAGATCGCTCGACCGTCGCTGGCTTCCTGGAGCGTGGCCAGTCGCGAGGCGAGCGTGACTGGATGCGTGTCGTAGGGGTTCGCTCCCGCGGTCCCGACGCCGATTTCGTCTGTCACGCTGGCGATCCGGATGAGCGCGGCGAACGGATCCCGATTGAAGTAGTGGTTGGCGACGAAGACGGCGTCGTAGCCAGCCGTTTCGGCGTGACTCGCGAGGTCGGCCACCTCGTCGATGGGATGTTCCGGCGTCAGTTCGATCCCGGCGTGACCGACGCGTTGCCGGGTCACTGGGATCCCTCCGTGGCCGATCCGGCGTCGCTCGCGTCGGAGAACGTCCACTCCTGCAGGGCCTCTCGGACGAGGTCCTCGCTCGCGTCTCGGAAGAGGTGCTCGCTCCCCTCGTGGTCGCCGAACTCGAATTCACGGATCACCACGACCGGCACGCCGTCGTCGCCCTCGCCGGTCAGGAGGTTCGCGGTAGCCGCGAGTTCGTCGACGATCGACTCGTTGGTCACTTCGAGTTCGTGGCCGTCGCGATCTGTCTCCCCGCGCCAGTCTCGCGTGGCCGGGATCCCCGCGTACCCGATGGCGACGCCCGTCTGGCCGTGCCGGAACGGCCGCCCGCAGGTGTCCGTCACGACGACGGACGCGTCCGCGTCGAGATTGGAGCGGATTCGCTCCGCGCTGGCCATCGGATCATCCGGGAGGAGCAACAGGTCCGAGTCGGGGACGTTCGACCGATCTACGCCTGCGTTGGGTGCGACGTGTCCAAAGCGCGTCGCTGCGAGCAGGAACGGGGCTTCCATCACGAGCGTCTCGCTCTCCTCGAGAACCGCCTGGGCGAACCGGGGGTCCTTCTCGTCACCGGAAATTGCCTCGAGTCGCGCAGCGATCGAACGCGCCCGCTCGCTGGCGGGGAACGCCGAGAGATCGAAGGCCCGACCTTCGGCCTTCGAGACGACGGTGCTCGCGACGCAGACGACGTCGTCGTCGTGGAGCGTACAGCGCTCCTCGATCAGCGACGCGAGGTCGTCCCCGGGGCGAACCTCCGGCAACCCCTCGACAGCGAGACAGTGCATACGAGCGGGGTCGGTACGGCGCGTAAAAAGGCATCCGCTCCAGGAGGGTACGCCGATCGGGAGTGCCAGCGACGGGTGCGCTGACTCGGATCGGTGTCCTCACGGGCAGTTCGACAGGTGCCACTCTCGTGGCATCGTGCCCCAGCGATCGCCCGGTTCCGGTGCGTTGATGCCGAGGATCCGCCAGTACTCTGGTATGAGTGATGCCGCACGAATCGAGACCGACGTCTGCGTGATCGGGGCCGGCCCCGCCGGCCTCACCTGCGCACTCTACACCGCGCGTGCAGGGCTCGACACTGTCGTAGTCGACGGTGGACCGTCGATCCTCGCGCGGAACGCACACCTCGAGAACGTCCCCGGCTTTCCGGGCGGCGTCGATGCGAGGGAATTCCTGGCTGCCACGCGGACGCAGGTCGAGGACACCGGGGGACGGTTCGTCGACGGATTCGTCGACGGAGTGACCCGAGCGGAGGGCGACGATCGCCTCGTCGCGACCACCGCAGATCGCACGGTGATCGCGGACAGTCTGGTCGCCGCCTCCTGGAAAGATTGCTCCTATCTAGAGGGGTTCCCCGTCGAGACGACCGAGCGAGGGACCAAGACGTTCCTCGAGGTCGACGACTCGGGTCGCACTGGCGTAGACGGGATCTACGCCACCGGTCGGATCGGCGGGAAAGCCCACCAGACCGTCGTCGTCGCAGGACACGGTGCAGAGGTCGGGATCGCAGTGATCCACGACGCGGACGTTCCCTTCTACCACGACTGGGTCACGCCAGCGGGGTACTTCTCCGATCGCGACCGCGACGTTCCGCCAGGCTGTGAGGAAATCGACGAGGCAGAGCGACGAGAGCGCCTCGCCGCGAGCCGAGAGCACCGACGGCAGTTGCTGGACGGCCAGCCCGAATCGCCAGCGACGCACCCGAGTTTGCGCAACGACGGCGAGGACTGAAGGACCGGTTCACGCCCATCGGGTTGGTGACCGTAACGGCCAAAGTGGGGCCGGGCGAAGCCACACCGATGACCGACGGCCTGTTCGTCGCGTTCGAGGGCCTCGACGGCGCCGGGACGACCACACAGGCGCGCCGAGCAGCAGCGTTCGTGGCGGACGAGACCGATCGTTCGCCCGCCCGCTCTGCCGAACCGACCGACGGCCCCGTCGGGACGCAGATCCGCCGCTGTCTCGAAGGCGAGATCGAATTCGACCCGGAGACGCTCGCGTTGCTCTTCGCGGCCGACCGACTCGATCACTTGCACCGCGAAATCGAGCCACGGCTCGAAGCCGGTGACGTCGTCCTCGTCGATCGGTACTCGCTGTCCTCGTTCGCGTACCAGCGAGCCGACGGGGTCGACGCCGACTGGCTCCGGACCATCAACGCCAGGGCACGACCACCGGACGTCACGGTCTTTCTCGACGTCCCGCCGGCCGTCTGCGTCGAACGGATCACCGCCGACGGGCGCGGTGCTGATCGGTTCGAACGGGTCGAGACGCTCGAAGCCGTCGACGCGGCCTATCGCGAAGCGATCGACGCAGAGCGCGAGGCAGGCAACGACGTTCGCGTCGTGGACGGCACGCAGTCCGAGAACGCCGTCGCCGACGAGGTTACGGCGACGATCGAACGGTTCCTCTGAGAACGCGGCGCGCAGTGGGTTCTCCTGCCGACTCGCGGACCTTTTTGAGTGCGCCGAACCATGAACCGTTCATGGAGGTCCTCGTTACTGGCGGAACAGGTTTCATCGGGAGCGCACTGGCCGCCGAACTGCGCGATCGGGACCACGACGTGACAGTACTCGCCCGCGATCCCGACGGGGACGGTGTTCCGGACGGCGTCATGAGCGCTGCAGGCGACGTGACCGACTACGACTCCATCGAACCCGCATTCGAGGGGATGGATGCCGTCGTCAATCTCGTCGCCCTGTCGCCGCTGTTCAAGACGCCCAGCGGCCTCAGCCACGAATCTGTTCATCTGGGTGGGACGAAGCACGTCCTCGACGCTGCAACCGAGCACGACCTCGATCGGATCGTCCAGATGAGTGCCCTCGGTGCGGACAGCGACGGCCCAACGGAGTATCTCCGCACGAAGGGCGAGGCCGAGAGCGCCGTCCGCGACGCCACGATCGACCACGTGATCGTCCGACCCTCGATCGTGTTCGGCGACGGCGCGGAACTCGTGCCGTTCACCAAGCGCGCGAAGCAAATGTTCGCGCCTGGGCTCCCGATCGCACCACTTCCCGGCGGTGGGAAAACGCGGTTCCAGCCAATCTACATCGGGGACCTGGTTCCGATGCTCGCGGACTGTGTCGAGGGCGACGATCACGCGAACAGCACGTACGAGTTCGGCGGTCCGGAAGTGCTCACCCTCGCCGAACTCACGAGACTGGTCTACCGCGCCGAGGGAAAGACGATGCGCGTCGTTCCGATTCCGATGCCGGTCGCCGGACTCGGACTTGCAGTGCTCGGCACCGTGCCGCCGTTCCCCTTCAACAGCGAGCAGTATCGATCGCTTCGCGTCGACAACACGGTCTCCGAGAACGACGTGACGGCCTTCGGCCGATCGCCAGACGAACTCGTGACGTTCGAAGAGTACCTCGGAATCGATAACTGAAGGGACGTGGGTCCGCAAGTCGACCACGTCCGTGCGGATCGATCGCCGTCGACCACCGAAGCCGCCATTCGATGCAGGCGATTTTCACTGGTTGATCACGGACGTCTGAAAGACCAGATCGCGTTCGAGTAACCGAGGCTTACGGCCGAATCAAGCACCTGCAGCTCCGCGGGAATCTGCGATTGCGGAGGTGACTCCGCAGTTCGTCACGGAATGGGGCGAACTCGCCTCCACGTTCAACTTAAATCGTGAACCGCCGCTGAATTAATTCGATTGCCGTCGGGCGGGGATGACGGTACGACGGCCGTACCGTAGGGCGATTTTTCCGTGCCTCGTGGGGGCACGTGTCATACGTGCCAACACAAGGTTTATAGCCCTTATCGTGCTTTCGTACGTCTACGAGGCCAATTTCAAACATGAAACTGGCGATGATCGGATTCGGCCAGGCCGGCGGGAAGATCGTCGACAAGTTCCTGGAGTACGACCAGGCTACCGGGAGCGGCATCGTCCGCTCGGCGATCGCGGTGAACACGGCCAAGGCCGACCTGATGGGACTGGAGCACGTCCCCCAACAGAATCGGGTGTTGATCGGACAGTCCCGCGTCAAGGGCCACGGCGTCGGTGCCGACAACGAACTCGGCGCCGAAATCGCCGAGGAGGACATCGACGAAATTCAGGGTGCAGTCGATCAGGTACCCGTCCACGAGATCGACGCCTTCCTGATCATCGCCGGGATGGGTGGAGGCACCGGTTCGGGTGGCGCCCCCGTCGTCGCGAAGCATCTCAAGCGGATCTACACTGAACCTGTCTACGGACTCGGCGTTCTCCCTGGCTCCGACGAAGGAGGCATCTATACGCTCAACGCCGCGCGGTCCTTCCAGACGTTCGTCCGCGAGGTCGACAATCTGCTGGTATTCGACAACGACGCCTGGCGGCAGTCCGGTGAATCCGTCGAAGGGGGTTACGCCGAAATCAACGACGAAATCGTCACGCGCTTCGGGATCCTCTTCGGTGCCGGCGAGGTCGAGGCGGGCGACGAAGTGGCCGAATCTGTCGTGGACTCGAGTGAGATCATCAACACGCTCGACGGCGGCGGCGTCTCCACGGTCGGCTACGCGGCGGAGGACGTCGAACCACAGGGCGGTGACGGCGGTCTCCTCTCTCGATTCACCGGCGACGACTCCGGGGCCGACAACCTTGACACGGCCCACACGACGAATCGCATCACGAGTCTCGTCCGGAAGGCCGCACTTGGCCGCCTGACCCTTCCCTGCGAGATCGAGGGCGCCGAGCGCGCACTGCTCGTCATGAGCGGCCCGCCCATGCACCTCAACCGCAAGGGCATCGAGCGCGGTCGCAAGTGGCTCGAGGAGCAGACCGGTTCCATGGAGGTCCGTGGCGGGGACTACCCGGTCCCGCGCTCCGGCAAGGTCGCTGGCGTCGTCCTCCTCTCCGGCGTCAACAACGTCCCGCGGATCAAAGAACTCCAGCAGGTCGCCATCGAGGCACAGGACAACATCGAGGAGATCAAGCAGGAGAGCGAGCAGAACCTCGAAGAGCTGGTCGAGGACGACGAAGATGAGCTGGAGCCGCTCTTCTAAGCTCGGCCTGGCCGTCCTCCTCCTCTTCGTGCTCGCCGCCGTCGGGGTGGCGAGTGCCGTCTCCGTCACGCCGGAGCAGGCACCCGAAGAGGCCGAGGTCGGCCAGAACGTGACGATCCAGGTCGAGCTCCAGGACCTCTACGCGGAGTCGAGTAGCTGGAACTTCGACGGCCAGACGGTCCTCGAGAACGCCACCTGGACCGTCGAGGAGTACCAGGGATCGAACCAGGTCGATACGCACACGTTCCAGGGACAGAGCCCGCCGAACGGAGAGGTGACCATCGACCAGAGCGCCAGTGACGCCCCCGACCGCCTCGTGGTCGAGATTTCCGGGACCGTTCCGATCGTCGACAGCTACTCCTACGAGAACCCGGCGACCTTCCTGGGTGCCGAACTCGTCCGCGTAGCGAGCGACGGGAGCGGGTTCACGACGATTCAGGAGTACCAGATCCACCACTACACGACCGACGATCCGGGGAGTGCAGAAGCCCGCACTGCGCTCGACGACGCCAGATCGACGATCGACGCCGCCGCATCGGACGGCTCCGACGTCTCCGAGGCGGAATCGACGTTCGACGACGCCGTCTCTGCCTACGACAGTGGGAATTTCGCCGACGCCGTGAGTCTGGCAGAGGAGTCCGCGTCACAGGCCGAGTCGAGCAGTTCGGACGGCGGTAGCGGCTCCGACGACAGCGGGTCGAGCGACGACGGATCGACCGACGGTGGGTCCACGAACGGTACGGATACCACCGGAGGTGACACCGGTGACCAGAGCGGCTCGGACGGGTCGCAGACCGACAGTTCCCAGACTAGCGACGGGGGCCAGGACGCCGACGGGAACTCCTCGAGCAACGATTCCGACGACGGCGGACTGCTCATGCCCATCCTCTACGCGCTGCTCGGGGCGTTGATCCTCGGGGTCATCGTTGGAGGCTTCTACTGGTACCAGCAGCAGAACCAGGGTCCGAATCGAGACCCACTCGGGTAGCGGACGACACCCTCTTCTCGCGGCACTCGCAACCGACGAGTATGGACGTGGCCGTCCCCTTCGACGCGCTGGCTCCGAAGACGCGGCTGGGGGACCTCTTCGACGAGGCAGAGCGATCTGCGTTCGCACGGACACTCCTCGACGACGTCGTCGACGCCGTCCGGGCGACCGGGCACGAGCCGACGGTGTACGCGACGGCTCCCGTCGACGTCGACGCGGCAGTCGTCGTGGACGAACGCGGACTCGACCCGCTCTGTGCGGACCTGTTCGGCGAGCCTCCGATCGCCGTCGTGATGGCCGACCTCGGACTCGCCAGTGGAGAGGCGCTCGAGCGACTCTTCAGCGCGGACGGTGACGTCGTCGCCGCGCCCGGACTCGGTGGTGGAACGAACGCCCTGGTGGTTCGCGACGACGCGTTCCGGACGGACTTCCACGGCGTCTCGATTCGCGATCACCGCGAAATCGCCGCCGACGAGGGACTCGCCTGGACTGCCGTCGACTCGCTGCGCCTCGGCGTCGACGTCGACGAACGGGACGACCTCGTCGAGGTGCTGCTCCACGGCGACGGCCAGGCAGCCGAGTGGTTGCGCGAGCACGGCGTTCGCGTCGCGGTTCGGGACGGTCGGGCCACAGTGGTACGTGAGGAGTGATCGACCGGATCGCTCTGCCCGAGTTGCGTCCACTCCGTCCCAGAGGGCGGCGACTGGTGCCCCGATCCGAACCCATTTGCCCGCGGAGTGGCGAGCCTCGGGTGTGATTCCCGGCGCCGCGGAGTACGACGTCGACGTCGAGATTTCGGATGCGGCCGTGGAGCGGTTGCTGGCGGTCGAACCCGACGACGTGGAGTCGGCGGAAGCGCTGTCCTTCGCCAGGAACGTGTTCCTGCCACTGACGACGGCTTGCCGGTACACCTGCACCTACTGCACGTACTTCGATCCGCCGGGCGAGGCGACCCTGATGACGCCGGAGGATATTCGCGACGTCTGCGAACGCGGCGCCGACGCCGGCTGTACCGAAGCGTTGTTCACCTTCGGCGACGACCCCGACGACCGCTACGACGGCATCTACGAACAGCTCGACGAACTGGGCCACGACTCCATTCACGAGTACCTGCGAGAAGCCTGTGAGATAGCACTCGACGCAGGCCTCCTTCCGCACGCGAACCCCGGCGATCAGACCCGCGAGCAGATGGAGACCGTCGCCGACGTCAACGCCAGTATGGGCGTGATGCTCGAGACGACGGCCGACGTCGCCGCACACGCGGGCCCACGGACAAAATCGCCCGGACAGCGCCTCGATACGATTCGCACGGCCGGCGAACTCGGCGTCCCGTTCACGACGGGCATCCTGCTTGGCATCGGCGAGGACTGGGAGGACCGGGCCGAGAGCCTGCTCGCTATCCGGGACCTGCACGAGCGCTACGGGCACGTCCAGGAGATCATCGTTCAGCCGGTTCGCGAGAACGAACGCTGGAGTGGTGATTCGCCCGGGCTCGACATGCTCAGACGCGCGACGGCGATGGCCCGTGCAGCGATGCCGCCCGCGGTATCGATCCAGGTGCCACCGAACCTCGCCCCTGCCGGTGAGGTCGTCGACTGCGGCATCGACGACCTCGGTGGTGTATCGCCGGTCACCGACGATCACGTCAATCCCGACTACGCGTGGCCAGCGCTCGATCACCTCCAGACAATCGCCGACGAGGCGGGCGTGCCGCTCCGCGAGCGTCTCCCGGTTTACGAGCGCTTCGTGCCCCCGCAGCTTCGTGGTGGGGCTGCCGAGGACGGCAGCGGTGCCACTGGAGTTCGAGCGGAGGACCCGTGGCTCTCCGAGCGGATTCAGCGTGCGATCGCGTCCGACGACGATGCCGGTCGTCGGTATCGGCGGGTGCTCGCGAACGGGCCGATCGCGGATCCATCGGCACGATAGCGATACCCCGGTCGAGTTGCGGAATCGTTCATCGCACGAGACCGATTTCGCGAGCCGACCCCGCAAGCCTTATGACCGGTTCCGTCCGTTGGTGAACACAAATGGACACCGAGGAACCAATCGCGCCTGCGGTGCGCTCCATTCTCGACGCAGCGCGGGATCGTGGCGCCCCGGATCGGCGGCTCACGGTCGATCCGCGGTCGCTCGTGGGCGCGTTCGAGGAGGCGGAATCGGACGGGCGAATGCCGGTGATCGCGGAGGTCAAGCCGACCAGCCCGACCGCGGAGGGAACGAGAACAGACGACCCCGTCGCACTGGCCGAAGCGATGGTCGCGGGCGGCGCGAGCGCGCTTTCGGTGCTCACCGAACCGGAGCACTTCGGTGGCAGCCCAGAGACGCTCGAGCGCGTCCGGGAGGTAGTGGACGTACCGGTCCTCAGGAAGGACTTCCTGCTGGAGGAGGGCCAACTCGACGTCGTCGAGGCGGACGTCGTCCTGCTGATCGTCAGGTTCGTCGACGATCTTTCGGGGATGCTCGACGCAGCTCGCGAGCGGGGATTTCAGGTGCTCGTCGAGGTCCACACCCCTGCGGAGTTCGAGGCCGCCGTCGATGCAGGCGCCGACGTGATCGGCATCAACAACAGGGATCTCGCTGCGCTCGAGGTAGACCTCGGAACGACCGAGGACGTGCTCGACGCGGTCGACGTACCCGACGACGTGACCGTGATCGCCGAGAGTGGGATCCAGACCGCCGCTGACGCCCGGCGACTGCGCGAGGCTGGCGCGGACGCCCTGCTGATCGGCAGCGCCATCATGGATCACGCTGCCGCGGAATCCGACGGGGCGAGCGTGACGACCGATTCCGGGGTCGACACCGTGCGATCGAATACCGAGACCTTCACCACAGCGGAGACGGAGGTGGAGTCATGAGCAGCGACGCGACCTTCGGGGAGTACGGCGGGCAGTACGTCCCCGAGGCGCTGATGCCAGCGATCGAGGAGCTGACCGACGCTTACGAGCGGTACGTCCTCGAGAACGAGGACGGGTTCGTGGACGAGTTTCGGGAACGCCTGCGGGACTTCGGTGGTCGCCCCACGCCGATCCAGCGCGCCGACCAGCTATCCGAGCGGTACGACGCAGACGTGTATCTCAAACGAGAGGATCTCCTCCACGGCGGCGCGCACAAGCTGAACAATGCGCTCGGCCAGGTGCTGCTCGCGAAGTACATGGGCAAAGAGCGGATCATCGCCGAAACTGGCGCAGGCCAACACGGCACCGCGACGGCGATGGCCTGTGCCCACCTGGACATGCCCTGTGAGATCTACATGGGCCGGACCGACGTCAATCGCCAGCGCCCGAACGTCTTCCGTATGCGGATCAACGGGGCGGAGGTCAACCCCGTCGACGTCGGGCGCGGGACGCTCAAGGAGGCGATCTCCGAGACGATGCGGGACTGGGCCGGTTCCGTCGAGCACACCCACTACGTCATCGGCTCCGTCGTCGGACCGCACCCGTTCCCGACGATGGTGCGAGATTTCCAGGCCGTCATCTCGGAGGAGGCGCGCGACCAGCTCCGGGAACGGACCGGCGGGCTCCCCGACGCCGTCCTCGCCTGCGCGGGCGGCGGTTCGAACACGATGGGAACCTTCCACCACTTCGTGCCCGACGACGGCTCGGAGGCCGCACCCGACGGCGGCGACCGCGTCGACCTCTACGCCGTCGAGGCGGGCGGCTCCTCGCTCTCGGTCGACGAGGAGGCCGGCGTCGCGCCGAACTCCGCCTCCCTCTCGACTGGTGAGGAGGGCCTGCTCCACGGCGCGCGCACGAAACTCCTGCAGGATTCCGACGGGCAGATCATGGAGTCTCACTCCGTCTCCGCTGGCCTCGACTACGCCGGCGTCGGCCCGGAGCTCGCTCGGTTGGTCGACGACGGTCGGGTCTCCCCCGTAAACGTCGACGACGAGGCGGCGCTGGAGGCCTTCCATCGCCTCTCTCGGACGGAGGGGATCATCCCGGCGCTGGAGAGCGCTCACGCACTCGGCTTCCTCGAAGAACGGATCGTGGAGGAGGGCGAGTCGTTGGGCGATACGATCCTCCTCACGGTATCGGGCCGCGGCGACAAGGACCTCGAGACCGTCATCGAGGAGTCGGGCGATCGGAATCTCGACGCTGCACCGTCGATGGACGTGTTCCGGGAGGGGCAGCGATGAGCGAGACCGATCCCGGAACCGGCGCCGATTCCACGCTCGCCGAGGCCTTCGCGGACGGACCCGCGTTCGTCCCGTATCTCGTCGCCGGCGATCCAGACTTCGAGACCTCGAGGGAGTACCTGGAGGCGCTCGACCGGGGTGGCGCGGACGTGATCGAACTCGGCTTACCGTTTTCCGAGCCCATCGCCGAGGGGCCGACCATCCAGAGCGCGATCGTTCGCGCCCTGGAAGCCGGCATGACGCCGGATCGGTTCTTCGAACTGGCCGAATCCCTCGACGTCGACGCGTCGCTGGTCTGCATGACCTACTACAATCTGGTCTACCAGTACGGCACCGAGACCGGACCGCGACCGTTCGTCGAGCGAGCGGCCGAAGCTGGAATCGAGGGGCTCGTCGTTCCGGACCTGCCGGCCGAGGAAGCCGACGAACTCCGGGCGGCCTGTGACGAGTTCGGTCTCGACCTGATATTCATCGTCGCGCCGACGACCGACGGCGAGCGCCTCGAGCGAATGCGCGAACTCGTCTCCGGTTACGTCTACGTCCAGGCCCGTCTCGGGACCACGGGCGCCCGAAACGACGTGTCCGACCAGACGTCGTCGAGTCTCGACCGCCTCGCCGACTGGGAAGTCCCCAAGGCCGTCGGGTTCGGCATCTCCTCGGGCGAACACGCCGAGCGGATCGTCGCAGGCGGTGCCGACGGGATCATCGTCGGCAGCGCGCTGGTCGACGTCGTCGCTGAGGGGGTCGAAACCGAACGACCAGTGCGCGAAACTGCCACGCGCCTGGAGGAACTCGCTCGCGAACTCGCCGAGGGGGCAGTAGCCGGTGCCCGCAAGAACCGGCCCGAACCGGAAGGGCAATAACCCGGGATTGCCACACGATGACACACGAACCAACGTCGCCTTCGAGCATGTCAACAGGAACCACAGCGCGACTCTCGCGCATCGGAACGGACGGCACGTACCTGATCGTCCCGATGGACCACGGGATCACGATCGGGGCAGTACAGGGACTCAAAGACATCGAATCGACGATCGACGCGATCACGACCGGTGGCGCGGACGCGGTCCTCACCCAGAAGGGCATCGCGCCCCGGGTACATCCCAACAAGAACGGTGCGGGGTACATCGTCCACCTGAACGGTTCGACTGCCATCGGACCAGACGAGGCCGAGAAACGCCTGACTGGAACGGTCAAAGAGGCGATCCGCGTGGGCGCCGACGCCGTCTCCTTCCACATCAACGTCGGCAGCCAGTACGAGCCGGACCAGCTCACCGAACTCGCGGACGTCACGAGCGAGGCAGCCGAGTACGGCATGCCCGTCCTCGCGATGGCGTACGCCCGCGGCCCGGGTATCGACGAGCACGACGCGGAATCACTCGGTCACGCCGTCCGCCTCGCGGAGGAACTCGGCGCCGACGTCGTGAAGACCTCCTACAGCGGTGACGCCGAGAGCTTCCAGCACGTCGTCGAGTCGACGCGCCTCCCCGTCGTCATCGCTGGCGGCTCGCGTGGCTCCGACCGCGAGACGATCGAGATGGTGCGGGGCACCATCGACGCCGGCGGGTCGGGCGTCTCGATGGGGCGATCCATCTTCCAGCACGAGGATCCCGAAGCGATCACTCGTGCAGTCGCAGCCGTCTTGCACGACGACGCCTCGGTCGACGAGGCGCTGAAGCGTGCCGGACTCGCCGTCGAGGCCTAGCGCTTCGGTACCCGTTACGTGATTTCGTGGGTAGCGTGCAACAGTCTGGCTGCGAGGAGCTCAGTCGCTCGAATCACGTCGCCGCCGATCACTTCTCTTCACGACGGCTCGCGATGTCGTCTGCCTGAAGCGACCGGTGGGGGTCCGGTGACGGGAGCGGTGTTGGCGGTGGAAGCGACTCCGACGACGACGGCAGTTCCAGCGACGATGGTGGCAGCGGGAGTGGTATACCGGGCTTTAGTCCCCTCGCTGCCCTGATCGGCCTGCTGACGCAGCGGGCTTCGCCTCCGTCACAGAGGCCAACGAATCGGCCCTCCAGGCGGCTCACGACGCACCTACCCCCGGACGTCCGATTTTCGCATCTGACGACGGCGCTTCGTGACTCCGTTTGGGCTGTCCACACTGTCCACAGCTTTACGTAGGGAACCGAGGCGAACGATCCCGTGCGCCGTCCTGGTATCGCGTACTGTTTCGCCCTCCTGCTGATCGTCACAGCAGTTGCACCGTCGATTGGTGCCGCCGGCGTAACTGTGGGTGTCATCGACGTGGCTGCGGCAGGTCCCTCGCCACAGCAGCCGACGCATGCCGAGACAGTGAACACCTCCAGCGCGCCGACCATCGTCGCAATTTCGCCGAATCCCTATCAGGACGGTGACGCGGGCGAGTCCGTCACCATCGACTTTTCTCGTCCGACGAACACCAGTGGCTGGACGATCGTCGACGACGAGGGAACGGTCGCTCGCCTTCCGAACGAGACGATCACCGGTCGGGTCGTGTTCGCTGTCGAACCCGATGCAGTCCGAAGTGTCGAACCCGATGCGGTCGCCAGCGCCAACCCCGATGCAGTCGACAGAGAGGATGCGCGGACGGTGCGATCCCTCGGTGGCGCCCTCGAACTCGCGAACGGCGGCGAGGAACTCCGGCTTCGCCGCCCGGGTGGTGCCGTCGTCGCGACTGTCCAGTACGACGATGCGCCCGAGGGCGAACGGTATCGACGGGTCGGCGACGGCTGGCAGTGGCGTCCCGTCGGCGGAACGTCGATCGAGCCAATCGAAACCAGTCCCGACGCTGCCAGGGCGTTCGTCCTCCCGGACGCTCCGGGAGTCGTCGAAGACGAACTCCGAAGTGCGGACGAACGCATCTACCTCGCGGGCTACACCCTGACGTCCGAGCGCGTCGTCGGTGCGCTGCTGGACGCCAACCGCAGCGGCATCGACGTTCGGGTCTTGCTCGAGGGATCGCCCGTCGGCGGCGTGAGTCGACGGCAGGTGGACGCCCTCGATCGGCTCAGAGAGGCGGGCGTCTCGATCACCGTTCGCACCGGGGAGCGCGATCCGTTCAGCTTTCACCACGCCAAGTACGCCGTCATCGACGACCGCGCGCTCGTCCTCACCGAGAACTTCAAACCCGCAGGGACGGGTGGTCACTCGAGTCGCGGGTGGGGCGTCGTCCTGGACGACACTGCGATGGCGAGGGGGCTGGCCGATCTGTTCCGCACGGACAGCACTGGCCCAGGGACGACATCGTGGTCCGCTCGCCGATCGTCGGTCGACCCCGTGGCAGACTACGCCAGTCGCACGACGTTCCCGACGCGGTTCGAGCCAGCAACGGTCCAAGTCGAACGGGTGAGATTGCTCGTCGCACCGGACAACGCACGGCCCGATCTGGCCGAACTACTTCGATCGGCGAACGACTCCATTCGCATCGAACAGATGGCTATCGAGGGCGTCGACGATCCGCTCCTGCAGGCGTCGATCGACGCGGCACGGAACGGCACCGAGGTCGAGATCTTGCTGAGTAGCGCGTCGTACGTTCGAGGGGAGAATCGACGACTAGTGCGGGCAATCGATCGGCTCGCAGCGCGCGAGGATCTCCCGATCAGCGCCGATCTGGTGGATCCCCGTGGCCGGTTCGACAAGGTCCACGCGAAGGTCGCGATCGTCGACGGCGAGCACGTCGTCCTCGGGAGCCTGAACTGGAACCCGACGGCGTACGGCGAGAATCGGGAGGTGGTAGTCGTGCTCACCGGCGAGGAGGTCGCCGAGTACTACGGTGCAGTGTACGCTGCCGATGCTCGCGATCGAACGCTGTGGCGGATTCCCGTCGGCGTCGTCGGGGTGCTTGCAGGGATCTGGATCGCCCTGGGTATCCTGGCGGTCGTCAGGATCAGGTGGTCGTCCAGATGAGCCGTGGACGAGGACCGTGAGGCCGCCGATCACTCGATCGCGCTGGTCGTCGTCCCGAGGTCCTCGTCGATCTCCGCAGCGGCCATCTTCTCGACGAGCGAGTCGAGCACCTCCTCCCGCCGGCCCTTGACGTACTTGATCGAGCCGACGACCAGGTGGCCACCGCCGGACACGCCGCCACCGACGATGCCTTCGGTCAGTTCAGTGACCATCTCGGGGATGTCCAGACGAACGCCGTCGGATCGCAGGACGGCAAAGTCCGGCCCGTAACCGATCGTGATCGCGGGTTCACCGTGCTCGGAGATCATGTGGTCGTGGACGGCGCCAGTGGTCTTCCCTGGGGCGGGATAGGTGAACCGGTGCGCGTGGTTCTCGACGTCGATCCGATAGAGCGTCGCGCCGTTGTCGAGTTCCTCGGACTCGACGTGGGGGAGCGTCGCCTCTAGCTGGTCGTCGATGGCCTCACGGGAGCGCTCGGCGAGGAGGTCGACGAGTTCGGCGTGACGCTCGGGGTCGTCGCAGCCGACGTTGAGCACGTCGTCGACGAGGTGGCGACCGTCGTCGTAACGCAGCCAGTGGGCGGCGTAGTCCAGAGCTTCACCGACGTCTCGGAGGTCGTCCTCGTCGTAGCCGGCGTCGGCGGCGAGGTCGAGGTAGTCGGCCATCGCGTCGGCGTCGGAGCGGTCACAGAGTCCGGCGATTGCCGGCACGTGTCGCAGGTCGGTCGCGGGTTCCTCGGCGGAGTCGGGGGCGACCATCCGCGCGAGTTCCACGCAGAGCATCCCCGTCGTGACCGCGTAGTCCTCGCCGTGGAGGTAGGGATTGACGTGCTCTTCGACGAGGTCGGCGACGGCAGCCGGATCGGGGTGGTGGTGATCGACGACGACGATTGGCACGTCGTAGTGCTTGAGCGTCTCGTAGGAAGGGACGTCTTCCGCCGTCGAACCGTTGTCGAGCATGCAGAGCAGCGGGAGGCGCTGCCCGTGGCGAGCGCGGTCCTCGAGGGCCTGCGTGAGGTCACGCGTCGCGTCTTCGAGTTCGTAGAACGGCGCCTTGCTCGGGAGGCGACGGATCGCGTGCTGGGCCGCTTCGGGGTCCTCGCTGACGTCGTCCACGAACCGTTCGAGCGCTCGCTGCAGCGGGATCGAGGCGCACATGCCGTCGCCGTCCGCGTGGTGGCGAACGCTGACGGGTCGCCCCTCGAGGATCGCCGTTCGCAGGAGCGTGGCTACGCGTTCGAGTTCCGGCCACATCTCCTCGAGTGCGTCCCACTCGACGAGTGGTTCGACGTCGTTCGGCTGGGCGCGGGCCTCGATCGCGTCGTCGATGGTGGAAGCGACTTCCACCGCAGCCTCGCCGTCGAGCAGCGTCAGGTCCTCGATCTCGACCTGAAGACTGTCTTCGTGGCGCTCGACCGTCCCTGTGACGCGGACGTAGTCCTCGATTTCGACCTCGGGGTAGGCGCGAACGCCAGCGGACTCGAAGGCTGCTGCGGGAACGATCCCGTGCCCGTCGAGGAGCTGAAAGATCGTCGGACCGCCAGTCTGGCGGATCTGGGCGATCTGTGCTTCGACCTGGATCGTCGTTCCGAGGTAGGTCTCGAGTTGATCGGTTCGCGCAAGGTCGTAGTCGGGGGTCACTCGTTCGAGCTGGGCACCGACTGGCTCGACGTCGGAGGGGACGAACGCGAGGTCACCGTTGGCCTTGCGCTCGTCGAGTTCGACGACGACGTCGTCGCCGACGGTGTACGTGTCCTCGAGCTGGGACTCGTGGACGAGCCCGGAGATGGATTCGCTGAGGTCGACGAAGACGCCGTAGGGGACGACGCCGTTTACGGTTGCGAGGTACGGACGCCCGGACTGGAGTGCCTCGACCGAACAGGCCGGATCGAGGTCGTATACCACGGGCGCAACGTCGGAGTCGCTCATTGTTGAAGATCGATTCGCTGGGATCACGGTTAACCCCTTTGGGATACGTGCGCTGGACTCTGTTATCACGGGATGGCACCGGACTGAGTCATTGCGTGATGGCACCGGACTGAGTCATTGCGTGATGGCACCGGACTGAGTCATTGCGTGATGGCACCGGACTGAGTCATCGCGTGATGGCACCGGACTGAGTCATCGCGTGATGGCACCGGACTCGGGTGTCGGACGGCGGCGCGATCCCCGCTCGGTTGTTCTGAGTCCGGAACGTTTAGCAGTCGCAGGGACCCAGTTCGCCTATGGGCCTCTTCGATTCGCTGTTTCGCTCCAGCGAGATTCTCGGGATCGCCGAGGAGACGCTGGAGTTCGCACTCGAGGCCAGCGAAGACGCCCATCCGAACGAGTACATGGGCTTCCTGCGCGGGACGGAAGCCAGCGATCTCGGCCTCGATCGTGACGGACTCGTAATCACCGACGTCCTCGTCATTCCAGGAACGACCTCCAACCCCGTCAGCGCCACCGTGAAGACCAACATGATCCCAAACGACAGGAGCGCGATCGGTTCCGTCCACTCGCATCCCAACGGCGTCCTCCAGCCGAGCGCGGAGGACCTCGCGACGTTCACTCGCGGCGACGTGCACATCATTCTCGGTGCGCCCTACCGGCGAACCGACTGGCAGGCCTTCGACGAGGAAGGTCAGCGTCGATCCCTGGAGGTCATCGACGTCGCGCTTCCGGAGGGCGAGGAGTTCTTCCACTTCGATCAGGCCGACCTCGACGAGCAGAGCGGAGGAACGGCCCACCTCGACGACGCGGAGTTCGACGCTCGAATGGGTGACCGACAGTGAGCGAGGACGGATCCTCGACCGCAGCGGACGCTGCAGGCGACCGACGCGTCGTCGCCCAGGGGACCTTCGACATTCTCCACCCGGGCCACGTCCACTATCTCGAGGAAGCTGCATCATTCGGCGACGAACTGTACGTCATCGTCGCTCGCGACGCGAACGTCTCGCACAAGCCGACGCCTATCATCCCCGAAACACAGCGCCGCGACCTCATCGACGCACTGGCGGTCGTCGATCACGCGATCCTCGGCGATCCCGACGACATCTTCGTCCCGATCGAGCGCATCGACCCCGCGGTGATCGTCCTGGGACACGATCAACATCACGACGAGTCTTCCCTCGAGGCGGCGCTCGAGGAGCGGGGTCTCGACTGTTCGATCGAGCGTGCCTCCCCACGCCCACAGAGCGACTCGGACGAACTCCTCTCGACTGGACGCATCATCGAGAAGATTCTCAGAGAACGATCCTGATACGGCGATACAACCCGGCGTTTACAATTCTGCCTCAGTGACGGTGCTACGCTCCTTAGCGACCGTTCGGTTCGCTACCGGAGCGACTGGCTTCCAGGCTACAGGTCGGGCCAGGCCGTCTTCGCACGCCGCCAGGAGCTAATGTCTTTGATCCAGCGAGCAGCGATCGCCTTCTTGAGCAGGCGCGCCGGAACGGACCCGAACGTGTCGACGAACGGGACGACGTCCACGTCGTGAGCGACTGCGTCTTCGCCGACGGAGACCACGGTCCCCTTGTCGTCGTGGCGCCAGGACTTGAGCGATCGGCCCTCGATGGCGCGAGCGAGGTTCTGGCCCGCGACTTCTGCGGCCTGCCAGGCGGCCTGTGCCGTTGGCGGCGCGACGTCGCCGTTCTGTGCGACGAGCGCAGAGTCGCCGATGGCGAACACGCGGTCGTCGGACGTCTGGAAGGTGTCGTCGGCCGAGAGCCGATTGTGTTCGTTGTCGAGTCCCGAGTCCTCGAGGGCGTCCCGGCCGCTAATGCCGCCTGTCCAGACGAGCACGTCGAAGTGGAGGTCGTCAGCATCCTCGAAGATGACGGCCTCTTCGGTGGCCTCGGTGATCGGGTCGCCGGTCATGATTTCGATGTCACGTGCTTCGAGCCGCTTCCGGAGCGCCTGCTGAATCGAAGGGTCCTGGCCCGGGAAGATCTCGTCGAGGGCCTCGACGAGGACGATGTCGATCGGTGCGTCGTGCTCGTCACGGTACTCGGCTACTTCACCAGCCGTCTGGATCCCGGAGAGGCCGGCGCCACCGATGACGACGGTCGCGGGGTTCGAACGAGTGGCCTCCTTCGCGGCCGCCACGAGGGCCTCGTGGATCGAGAGCGCGTCGTCGAGACTCTTGAGCGTGTGGGAGTGCTCCGCCAGCCCGGGAATGCCGTAGAACGCCGTTGCACTACCGATCGCAACGAGCACGTAGTCGTAGTCGACGTCGTCGGCGTCGGCGAGTTCGATCGTCTGGGCCTCGGCGTCGAGACCGGTGACTTCGCTGTGGACGAATGTCGTGCTCGGCGCCTTGATCTCCTCGACGGGGAAGGTGATCGAATCGCGGACGCTCGGATCACGAATGCAGCGATGGGACTCGTGGAGAACGAGGTGGTAATCAGTATCCGAGATCCAGACGAGATCAGCGTCGTCCCCCAGTTCAGATTCGAGCCGTTGGACCGCGCCGGCGCCCGCATACCCGGCGCCGAGCACGGCGACCGTCGGTGACATGAGAACCTGTCGGCGAGGCTCCGATACAAACCCTGCGAATCGCACGCCTGCGTGTCATCGGTTCACGTCCATCACTGTTCGTGATGGACTCGGCCACTACCGGCAACAGGAACCGTAACTGCTGGACTGCGAGGCGACGAATCAGTGGGCGGGCTCCTCGGCGGGCGCCTTCATATCTTCGATCTGAAGTATGAGTACGTTCGCGGTGTCGTCCTTTCCGTCGACGGTTCCCGTAACCTGCAGCTTCGATAGCGGGGTTGGACCGACGGTTACCTGGTCGCCCTCCTCGACGGAGCGGATGGACCCCTGCAGGTGAATCTCGGCACGGCAGAGATCGGGATGATGGATACTGTTGAGGTCGATCTCCTCGACTGTTGCGCCTTCGAGGAGTTCGCCCTCGTGGAAGAGCGGAACGCTCGCGGCGTCGTCCATCTGTTGGACGTCCAGCGCCTCGTAGGCGGTCGGTGTCGGCTTGTAACCCCCTTTTGGACCGGGGACGCCCTCCACCAGTTGGAGTGCCTTCAGGCTCTGCATCTGATTCCGGATCGTGCCCGGATTGCGATCGACCTCCTCCGCGATCTGCTCCCCCTTGACCGCGTTCTCGGATTCCTCCCCGTAGAGGTTGACCAGCGCGGTCAGAATCGTCTTTTGGCTGGGAGTCAGCTCGATCGATGACATGCACTGTAATTGCTCGTAGATTTCCTTAAATCCGTGGGTACTGCTCCCGAACACGCTTGGGAGTCTGGGAGACCGTTATGCACCCTCTATTTCCTCGACGACGGACGTAACGAGGACCTCGCCCGCGACGTCCTCCGGGAGCGCACACGTGTCGGACGCAGTCGCTGCCCGAACCGTGACCACGCCGAACGGTGCGACGTCGACGACCTCGAGGACGGCACCGGGTTCGATCCCGCGCTCTGCGAGGTACCGGAGGATCTCGGGATCGCCGTCCTCGATCCGCGCGACTGCGACGCGATCGTCGGGATCGTACTCGGTGAGCGGAATGCCAACCTCCGCAGCCGGTGGTTCGAGCTGTTCGTTCGGGATGGGATCGCCGTGGGGGTCGACCTCCGGATCGTCGAGAATGTCGGCGAGTCGGCGTTCGAACTTCTCCGAGATGTGGTGCTCGAGGCGATCGGCCTCGTCGTGGACCTCGCTCCAGTCGTAGTCGAGGTGTTCCGTGAGGTACGCCTCGAGGAGCCGGTGGTGGCGGAGGACCTCGAGGGCGACCGTCTCACCCTCGTCGGTCAATCTGACGCCCTTGTACTTCTCGCGGTCGACCAGCCCGCGGTCCTCGAGTTTCTCGAGCATGCTGGTGACCGTCGGCGACGTCACGTCGAGGTGGTCGGCGATTGCAGAGGTCCGGATCCGCTCACCCTCCTCGTCCTCGCCCTGGAGGTAGTAGATCGCCTTGAGATAGTCCTCCATGACGTCGCTCAGCATCATACGCGGAATTTGGTCGGGCATTCCGTATAGGTGCCGGTCACGGGTCGCGGAGCCCGTACCTCTGTGCGGTCCCGCACCGAGCGCGCCGGTAGCCGTCTGTTACGATTCGGATCCACGCCGCTCGACCCGTCACGCTTTTTTGAGTGCCACGTGGAGTACGTCACATGACACTGGGTGACTCGCGGTGAAGCAGTCGACGCTCGACATCCTCCGCTGCCCGCTGGACAAGGCCGAACTCGACCTGGACGTCGAGGAGCAGGACGGCGAGGAGATTCTCGAGGGCACGCTGACCTGCACCGATTGCGGCGAGACGTACCACATCGAGGACGGCATCGCGAACCTGCTCCCGCCGGACATGCGAGAGGAGGCACCCTCCTGAGCGGCTCACGTATCGAGGCACTCGTTCGACGGTCATGGGGCCTCTGAGCCCTGCGAACCTTTTTGCCGTCCCCGCGTGCACTGAAGCCCGTGACTGACGCGCTCGCGGTTCACCTCAACCGCTCGAAGCACCACGCCATCGAGCCCGCGAGTGACAGCTTCGAGACCGACGGCCCGTTCGTCGTCAGAATCCAGAACCACGGCGAGGGGAGCCACGTTCACTGCTCGCTGTCTGGCGACCTCGCGACGACCGCGACGATCACCGACGGCAATCCTTTCCTCGAACCCGACGACGTCGTCGACGTTCCGATCGACGTCCGGACGGACCTCCGGCCCGCGCGTGGCACCCTCGAACTCTCGACGGGGTACGGTCGGGAGTCAGTAGCCGTCGACGTGCTCGTACGGGAGTCGGGCGCCCTCGCGACCAGCCCGATCGAACACGAGCAGGAGGACGACGGGGCGGAAGCGAGTCGTTCGACGGGGGCTCCGGTCGCGGCGGAGGATTCGACCGGTCCCCCGGAGACGGAGTACGACACGTCGACTGCCGTCGAGGCAGTACGGTCCAGCCTCCAGTCGTTCGCGCCCCGTGCCGACGTCTGGAACGTGCTCCTCTTCGTCCTCGCCGCGATCGCAATCGTCATCGCCGCGTTCGCCTGGGGATACTTCGACAGTCTCGCCGTCAAACTCGGGGTCGTGCTCGTCTTCGCGACCGTCCAAGCGGCGTTCCTCTCGTTGCTTCGACAGTGAGGAAGCGGTAGCGGGGCCTACTCGTCGCCGTCGGTCGTGGGAACGCCACAGAGGTTCCCCTCATCGTCGAAGCGCTTGGCTCGGAGGTATCGCGCCCGGTAGCGATTGGCGCCGTCGCCCACGTCGGCTTCGCGAATCTCGTCCACCCGGCCGTCGGCGACGGCGTCTATCAGCTCTTCCAGTTGGTGTTTCTCACTCGGCGTGAGGTCGAACTCGTAGGTCCGCTCGGTCTCGCCCTCGAGGATCGTCCACTTTCGGGCCGCGGCGACGACCAGTGAGCAGGGCTCCCGACAGGGGTACGTGCCGTCACCACCGTCTGCCTCGAGCGCCTCGCCCTCGTCGTACTGCCACTCCCGACGCTTCGTACACTGCGAGTCGACGCAGCACGCCTCTGCGACCCACTCGACGGCTTCGCGTGGAAGCTCTTCGACGACGTCGTAGATGCCCGTCTGGCGTTCCGCGGTGTCTCGCCAGTGATCGACGTCGAGGTCCCCCTCTCGTTCGCGGTGCCAGTTCGGGATCGTCGCCGGGTAGAAACACTCGACGGCGCGGACGAGTGCAGACGGGTCCAGGTCGGGGAAGCGCCAGCCACGCTGGAGCGTCGGTGCCGTCTTGAGTGGACGGTAGCGATTCCGGTCGTCGTGCTTCGACAGTTCGCGGGCGTCGAGCGGGTCGGTGTGATCGGTCAGGTCCGCGGAATCCACGGGGGCTTCGCCGTGGACGTCCTCGGCATGTCGCAACGTGTACTGACGGTGGTATTGGCTCGCGGGAGCCGCTGCTCCCGAATCGGCCAGCGTCACCGTGACGTGTAGCTGCCCCCACGTCGTCTCGACGCCGTCTTCGAGGCGATTCAGGCGGTCCGGGAGGGGTTCGTCCTCGGCTCCTTCGAGCCACCGGAGGAAGGCGACACGATCGTCTCCCGGCGGCGTTTCCTGGGCCCAGAATCGCCAGTTCCCGACGTACCGGGGGTGCTCGCGTGCGAGTTCGCGGAATCGTTCCTCGTCGACGCCGTGATGGCGCTCGTCCCCGGCGGCGAACACGTAGCCGTCACTGTCGTCGACGGTCGCCACGAGTCCGTCGCAGTCGACGCCTCCGTCCTCGGCAGCGACGAGTAGCGCGTCCACCAGCGCGTCGTCCATGCGCGAGGAATACGGCTGCCGCGAGAAAAGTGGGCTGCTTTCGGCGAACAGGACGGCCCGCAGCGACAGATCGGAAAGCGGTTCGGTCGTTCGCCAGCGAGTTTCGGTCGTTTGGCGGCGGTGTTCGGTCGGCTGCCGGTCCGGTACAGTCGTCTGCCGGTGTGGTCAGTCGTCTGCCGGTGACGGCGACACTCGCGTCTGCTCGCGAACCTGCTCGACAGCGTCGCCGACGTCTGCACCGGCGTCGGCGGCCCGTTCGAGCAGGACGTCGGCCATGAGCGGCTCGGTGCCGACGGCGCCGGCGTACCAGATCCGCTGGCCGTCGACCGTCGCCGGTGTCTCCCACCCGTCTCGGTAGTCCTCGGTCAGGCCCATGTCCTCGGGAATGTCTTCCTGGGTGTGGTAGCCGTCGGCGACGAACAGCGGCACGACGACCACGTCGTCGCTCTCGAAGTAGTCCGTCACGTCGTCGACTTCCGGCTCTTCGTCCATGAAGAGGGCCTGCACCTCGTCGAAGCGACCCATCTCGTCGATCCGATCCGCGTGATACTCGATCGCGCGGGCCGAGTGCTCGTTCCGTTTCGTCCCGTGGCCGACCACCGCGAGACCGAAGCCGTCACCGACGTCGGGGTCGCCGGTCACCGATTCCGCACGGCGGACGATCACGTCCGACATTGCATCGTGGGTCCCTGCTGGACCGACGTAGTGGACGTCCTTCTCGACGTCGGCAGCGGCGTACGTCGCGTGGCTCGCGCTGACGCCGTCTCCGGACTCCCAGTCCTCGACGTCCCACCCTTCGAGGCGGAGTTCTCTGGGGATGACCTCCTCGGTGAAGTACCCCTCGCTGATGAACAACGGAACGACGTACACCTCGTCGGCAGCGACCGTCCGGAGCGCCTCACGGAAGTGGGGTTCCTCCTTCCAGAACGCCTCTCGAACCTCGTCGAAGGCTCCCGTCGCGCGGATCGTGTCGGCGTGTTCGAAGGTGGGTTCGCTCGAACCCGGATTCAGGTGCGATCCGTGGGCGACGATCACGAGGGCTTGCATGAATCCCGTTTGGTCGTCGGCGTGTTTGAGGGCTTCGTCCGGCGACGATGCCCTGGGGTACTACGTTCGCAGGTTCGCCTGCGTCTAACTAATCGTAACGACGTGGATGGTACGATTTAAGCACCTGGCAATACCCAGCTTCGACCGATTCCCCGCATGAGCACCGCCCGACGGATCGTCCTCGCACTCGTCCTCCTCGGGGTCCTCGGGCTCGCCGGCTGCGCCCTGCAGTTCTCGGAGGACTCCTATCCCGACGAGAGCGAGGTGCGCGATACACTCGACTCGCTCGAGACGATCGAAGCCGACGTCGTCACTGAACAGCGCAGTGGAGGAAACGCGACGGCGATCTCGATGCACGTCGTCCAGAACTTCGATACCGGGGAGTTCCGCGTAACCGTTCAGTCCGGTCCAAATCGGGGGACCACGATGGTCTCGAACGGCTCCAGAATGTGGTACTACCAGCCCGAGCAGAACGTCGTCCGCGTGATTGCGGTCCCCGACGCGAGTGGGAACGTCAATCGAACCGTGGAGATGGTCGCCGGCATGTACGATCAGCTCGAGGACGGCGACGCGGACGGGAGCGTCGGTATTTCGGCCGCGCCAACGGTCCCTGCAGCCGGTACGAGCGCCGGATCCGCGCAGGACCTCTCTATCCCGCTCGGAGAGAACCTCTCCGTCGAGTCGTCGGGCACCGAAGCAGTCGACGGTCGCGAGGCTCGCGTCATTCACCTCGACGCGCCAGCCGATAGCGGGCTCGTCCAGAACGCGACGTACTGGATCGACCGCGAGTGGCACTTCCCGATTCGCTCTCGTATCGGCGTGCAGGTCGGAAACGATACCACCGTCGCGACCTCGACCTACCGGAACGTCAGCTACAACCCATCGTTCGACGGGGAGCAGTTCACGTTTGATCCCCCAGCGACGGCTCGCGTCGTCGAGGGAGTCAACGGCACCGTCGGGCAGTACGAGCGCTACTCGGCGCTCGCCAGTGCGACCGACCGCGACGTTCCCGAGCCGTCGGTTCCAGACGACTACGAGTTCGAGACGGGGCAGATCCAGCCGGCCGGCGACGGCCAGTCGATCACGCTGATCTACAGCGACGGGTCCGACTCGTTCACGGTCACGAAACTCGCTGGCGTCGACTCCGACCTCGAAAACGGGGAGCGAATCGACGTCGGGAGCAAGCCGGGACGTCGCGTCTCCGTCGGAGCTAACGAAGCCGTCGTATGGACCTGTGGGGGGAACACGTACTCCGTCGTTGGCGCGGGCGACACGGTCTCGCTCCACGACGTCGCGACGTCGATCGGTTGCCAGTAAGCCCGACCTGGGAGTTGGCTCGTCGCGAGAGGCTCAGCGATCGGTTCTTCGTCGAACTCGTCGCTCGAGTCCTGCAGTCATTTTCGTGATTCGGTCACGTGGGCGGTCCGGGACGCGAACGATATCGGAGAACCGAATGAGAAAGTACCCGTTCGGGGTCGAGTCAGTCGGGCCGATTGTACAGCGAGTAGGTGATCAACGCGAGCCCTGCGACCTGCAGCAATCTGACGACGAGCGTGAGGGGATCGCGCAGCGACGGGTCGAGGTACTCCGCCCGGAGGAGCAAGGTGCCCACGAAGGCGAGCGTGAAGGAGACGGCAGTCAACAGCAAGAGGCCGACAGATAGCTGACGCATGGAGGCGCTCTGGTGCCGACGGAAGCCGCGATAGGCCTGATAGCCCACCACCAGCCCGAGCAACGTCGCTACCAGAGAGGCCGCGAGGATGACCAACCGGAGGTTGGTGAAACCGTAGATCATAGGCCCTCCCACATCCGTGTGAAGCGGTCGGCCACGTCTTCGTCGGCCGTTTCGGTTCGTTCGATCGCAAGGACTGGTTCGGCCTCCTCGAAGGTAACGCGAACTTCCTCGAGCCGCGAAGCGTAGACGCTCCGGTGGTGGCCGTCCGGATCGTAGCGCATTCGCTCTTCGAGCAGATTGCAGTCCGTGAGACGGTCGATTCGCCGGTAGATCGTCGACCGGGACGCATCGCATCGGTCGCTAAGTTCGGTAGCTGACATGGGTTGGGCACTCGTTTCCCCCAGAATCGCCCGTGCATACTCGTCGTCGAGGAGGGCGAGAATCTCCGTCTCGTCACACTCCTCGCTCACGCTCCCTGCTCGCTCGCGGTGTAGTATAAAGGTCCTGTGACGGTCGCAGGCTCAGCAACTCTTGCAGGCGGGGCAGTTGCAGGGTATCGTTTCGCTCGCCACCTCGACCGACCCGTATGGACGATGACTTCCGCGCCTCCCTGCGGTCGACGGCGAAACCGCAGGACTAGACGATGACTTCCGTGCCTCCCTGCGGTCGACGACGGCACCGCACAATCGGTCGACGCCTTCCGCGCCTCCTTTCGGTCGGCGCCGACGCCGCAGGACTAGACGATGACTTCCGCGCCTCCCTTCGGTCGGCGCCGACGCCGCAGGACTAGACGATGACTTCCGCGCCTCCCTTCGGTCGGCGCCGACGCCGCAGGACTAGACGATGACTTCCGCGCCTCCCTTCGGTCGGCGCCGACGCCGCAGGACTAGACGATGACTTCCGCGCCTCCCTTCGGTCGGCGCCGACGCCGCAGGACTAGACGATGACTTCCGCGCCTCCCTTCGGTCG